>CACOFE010000001.1 GCA_902626365.1 uncultured Bacteroidota bacterium
AGGTCTTAACTTACTGACAGCTGGAGCTGCGGTATCAGTTGGTTCTGGATCAGCGGATGGGTTATCAAAAGCTGCCACATCAGATTCTGAAGGAAACTCATTTGGATTTAGAGGATCTGTAAAAAACTTATTAATCTCATCTCCGTCATTAAAACCGTCACCATCTGTGTCAGCTAATTGAGGGTCTGTTTCAAAACCATCAATTTCATCTTGGTCACTAATTCCATCGCCATCTGAATCTGGTCCATTTACTGGTGGCGGTTCATAAGTGTTATCTAAGGGACCACCAAGAAAGTCATCATCATCATTTTTTTGAAGGGGTTTTGTAACTGGGGCTAAACCTATAGGCCTGTAAATTAATTCAGAATATTTCTTATCAAAATACCATATTCCTTTGATTAGCCATTGTTTTAAGTCTTCCAGCTCTAAATTTTTATAATAAAAATCATCATTTTCTTCAAAAAATAATTCTGAAAGCAATTCTTCTAGTGCTGCATTATATTCAACAACCTCCTCAGGAGATAGTAAATCAGCTATACCATCTGGCTGCATAAATCTTACCGCCCCTTCTGGACTTGTGAATCCAAGGAATTGCTCATAACTAAAATCTCTGCTAGATAAAAGCTTGTATGATGAGTAGTCTTTAATTTCGTAGGGGAACATTTTTACAAACGTAGTGTCAGAATCTAGCACTTGCTTTTGTTCTGCTGAAATTTCTTCTTCATATGGATTAAATCCATATTTCTCAACTTGAGATGTTATTTGCTCTTCAAGCTCATAAACAACATCTTCCAATCTCTGATCTCCTTTTTCTGTGTTAATTTTAATCTGAAAAATATTTTCAATATCCTCATTAGGAACTTTCTCTAAAAATTCGCCTTCATCAAAACCAGGATCATAAACAGGAATATTAAATTTTTCAATTTCCTGTCTTAACCACCAAAGCATTGGTCTACGTTCTTTTCCAACTACATTAGTGTCAATCGGATAAAGTAGAGGATAGTTTACCCTTTGATCTAAATCAATGATCTCCCAAACAGTTGTTGACCATAAAATATCTTTATCATTAACATAGCCATACTCAAGAGGATCGTCTTTGTCTTCTTGAATTTGTGAAGCAGATCTAATGCCAATATCATTAGGGTTTTGAGCGTTAAGTATATTACTAACTCCCTTTTTATAGTTGGAATTATTCTGGGAATAAATGTTTATTCCTAACAAAAGAAAGATGTAAAAAAATATTTTATTAAAAACTTTCATTGTTTATATTTTATCTTACAGTTAAAACAAGATCATTTTGTGGATTCAAAAATCTTGTACCATTATCAATTTTAGCACTATTTAACTTAATATCATAAACAGTAACTGTTTCACCTCTTCTTGCTCTTAAAATTTGTTGTTTAATCCTGTCATTAAAAGAACCACCGGTATTTCTAACAACACCTAGATTTCTTAGACCAACTCTTACTTTGAATTCAGCAACATTTAATTTGAGACCGTTATCAAGTCTTTCGTTATTAAAGGAGCCTGTTAACCTTCCAGACGCAATTTGCTGAGCAGAAAGCCTACTGCTAGTTCCTGAGAATATAGCCAATGGCTTGGGAAGTCTTACAACATCAAAAACAACATCTGGAGATACTATTCCAGAAAGTTTATCTTTTATCTTAATTCTAACTTTTCCATTCTTACCTTTTTCACCAACCATTATATATTCACCAGTATTCTTACCTTTTCTGATGGAAGGTGGTGATAGAATTTCAATATTTTCATTTGAAACTCCAGGCATACTAATGCTCAATGTATTTTCAATGCTCTCATAAACGATATTCATATCTTTATTTGAAACAATTGCTAATGGTGGGTTTACAAAATATTCATGATCAATCGGAATTTCTTTTCTTACATCTTCACCATTTTCAGTTCTAATAAATACAATTTTACCAGTTAATTTCTTTGCACCTGCAGAACCAACATTTAATTTAAGTTTTTCAAGTACAACTTCACCATTTTCCATTACATCGGAAGCTCTATACTCCTTCATAGGACCATTTCCATTCTTAATCATCACTGTAGAAGCTACAAATGTTTCATCATATTTTCCAAGGGCAATGCTTCCTTCTAGCTTTGAGTTTTCATAAAAAACATTTACGTTTAACGGAATAGCTCTCAATGCAGTTAAATTTTCACCTAGAATAACTTCGTTAATGGATGAAATCATTGTCTGAATTACATTTTCTACATCTTCTTCCATTAAAGTCAACTTGGTAATTGATGCAATTTCAGGGAAACCTTCAAAGTTAAAATGTAGCCAGCTTTTGATTTTATCTTCTGCTTTTCCAACTTTAACAACATCAGTGTTAAAACTCTGCTCAATTATTCTTATCAGTCCTGATTTTGAATCATTCCATATTTTATTCTTTGTAGTGTCTCTAGAAATATCTGATTTAGTAATTTCTTCAATTGCTGTATCTCTAAAATTATTTACAAGCCTAACAAATTCCTGAGCAGCAGCTGTATATCCAGTATTATCCTCATTTACATAATCACCTGTGAAAAGCATTTCGTCATAGGCTGCTGAATTATCCATTACCTCATAGTCTCCAACCATTTCAGGAATTGACCCATCAATTGTTCTTCCAAAAGAGTTGTCTTTTTCTAGTATGGGTCTTTTAAAACTTTGATATGTAACATCATTAACCTCATAAGGAATAATTAGTTCATTATCATTTTTATTTATAAATTCAGTTAATTCATTAGCCGCTTCGGCAATCTTACTAATTGGTTGGTATGCAATATACCATTGTAGAGAGTCATTCTTAGCGCTATTTTTTATAACCTGAATCGCAGCTTTATTACTTTCTTTTAGTGATTTTGTAGACTTAACTACTTCTCTGTCAATTTCACCAAAGGTCATCAATACTTCCTTTGACATATTCAAGGCTAGCATCGCGATGAAAACAAGATACATCAGATTGATCATCTTCTGTCTTGCGTTTTCTTTTCCTCCTGCCATAATTTTATTTTTTTGTGTTAATTATTGTCTAATTCAAGAAATGAATTGTTCAATAAAGTTTATTTTTTATTCATAGCATTAAGTACCCCGCCATAAACATTGTTCAGAGATTCTAAATTTTTAGCTAGACTTTCCATTTGAGTTGTTAGCTTGTTTGCATTATCAGCAAATTCTTTATTGATTTTAGCTAATTCACCAGCGTTGTTAGCACCAGCTTTTGCAGAAGCTTCAAAGTCTTTAATACTTTGGGTTAAACCATTTACAACACTCTGATCTAGTTGAGCTTTTTTGATCATATCATCAATTTTTTCACTCATAAGAGCTTTAGGGCTCTTTTTATCAGTTGATGATCCAGCTTTTCCTCCAGCTAATTCTGGATATACTTCTTCCCAAGCATAGTCTTCTGCAGGTGGATCAAAGGCTGAAAGTGCAAAAATAATTGCCTCAGTTACAAGTCCAATTGTAAGCATTAAGTTACCTGTTAAGAATCCAGCTGAAAAGTGAGTAATTTTCATTAGCGCACCTATAATTACTACCGCTGCACCCATTCCGTAGGCAAAATTCATTTGTGTTTTATTAAGTAATCTCATTTTTATAAATTTTGGTTATTTGTTTTTTGTTTTATTATTTGATAGAACTTCTTCTATTATTTTGTTTTCTAATTGATGCATTTGTCATTGCATTCGCAGTCATATCTGCACCTAGATAATCATGTACTGTTCTGAATCCAATGTAACTTCTTGCTTGATCAGCATTTTCATAATCTCTAGAACTTACTTGAAGGAAATATTTAACATCTTTCCAGGATCCACCTCTAACTACCTTTAATTCGTTTTCTTCATCATTAACATTTGGATTAATAGTTGAAGAGAACTCGTAAGCTTCAGGTTCATAGGAAGAATCAATCCATTCTGAAACATTTCCCGCCATATTATAAAGATTATATCCATTAGGGTCATATGCATTAGCTTCCACAGTATAAAGTGCTTGATCAACAGAATAATCACCTCTCATAGGCTTAAAATTAGCCATGAAGCAACCTCTGTCATTTTTTGTGTATGGTCCACCCCAAGGATACATAGCACCTTGAAGGCCTCCTCTAGCTGCAAATTCCCACTCAGCTTCAGTTGGAAGTCTAAATTCAGGTACTAAACTCTTTTTCTTCTTTGTCTTTTGATAATTATTTTTAGTTTTTGTTCTCCATTCACAAAAAGCCTTAGCCTGATGCCATGTTACACCAACAACTGGGTAATCATTGTATGCATCATGCCAAAAATAATCGTTATGCATAGGCTCATTGTAAGAATAATTAAAGTCTCTAATCCAAACGGTTGTATCAGGATAAATAGGAATTGGAACTTCCTTAATGTAATTTTCCCTTCTTGTAATTGGATATTCAGAATGAATGAATTCGTCATCAATAATGATTTCCATTCCTTCATCAGAATAACCACCATTTGGAGTTACGTCTAATATTTTAAATTTTAGCATTGATCCAGGCTCAGATAAATCAATAATTCCATCAGCCAAGTTACCGTTATCATCATAAAATTGTTCAATAGCAATTCTTCTGTGTTCATCCATCCTGGCTAGATATCCATTAGGACCAGACAAATTGGTGTACTTATTTTTATAAGTAAATTTATCTACTTTCCATGAAAATATCATATCATTAAAAATTTGATCCTCATCAAATAAAAATCTTCTTATAACCTCAGCGTATTCACTATCTTCATTAAAGAAAATCGAATCTCTGGAGTAAGATGACTTAACATTTCCGTAAGTTGGGCCAAAGAAATCTAAATCTACATCCCAGTCTATATCAGATTTGCCATCCCAGTCAGAATCTTCATCAGATTCTTTACTAGCTTTTTCTGATTTGTATAAATATTTAAAATATTCGCTCTCAGGCCCTATATCATCTCTATCTCTAAACTGTTCAGCTAATGCTGTTCTAATAACAGAATCTCTTACCCATCTAACAAATTGTCTGTACTCAGCATTTGTAATTTCAGTTTCATCCATGTAGAATGATCGAACAGTAACTGTTTTGGTTGGAGCATCTTGAATAGATGGCATATCATCATCTGACTTACCCATGATAAAGGAACCACCTGGAACAAGCACCATCCCGAATGGTTTTTCAGCAAAATATTTATTTCCTTTTACTCCTACGAGTTCCCCTTTGGATTTTTTTAGATTACCATTTGAACCACAACTAAAAGCAATTAATGCTATAATAAAAAGGTTTAAAAATTTTTTCATTTGTCCGTCTACTTTTTAAAAAAAGTGGGGTAAACTTACCCATATAAATTCAAATAAACAAATTATAGTATTATCTAAATTTTAATAATCAACAAAACTATAAAATATTTTTCTTAATTGCTTTGAACCATCTATCAGGAATATTACCATTTTTAGCTGTTTCATAATCTTCTATCGTACAGGGTAATAACGTTGTTTGTTTTAGTTTAGTATTTGAACCCTCACCAAAAATTTCAATCCACCATCTTGATGTAATTTTATTCTTGTAAAAAATTAACTCATATTCGTCAACAATAACAGTGAATTTATTGTACTCATCCTCATTATTGAAATCTGCGTCTAAAATTCTGCAATTAACACCTTCAATAAAATACCAGATTATCTGAGAAATAAGCATTTCTGTCACCTCGTCTTCATTAGAAGATTTATATTCAAAAATACCAAATGAACTTACCTTATTACTAATCCCCGCATATCTACTAATCGCACAAATCTCTTTTCCGTCAAATCCATTTGGGGAAAACTTTTGTCTTGAACTTAATTCAGATGCTCTAATAGATTTCATATCAATACTTACAATATCTGCATCTCTCATCACAGGCTCAACTAAGCTGATTTTTGAGCAAACCTCCCCTAAACGATATGCTTCAAAGTAAAGATTATCCATTAAATCAATTTCTTCTTGAGAATTATGATAAGTTTGATATCCGATATTTGAATAATTGAATAAATTATGTGGTTCCTCCAAAATAATTTTACCTAAGTAACTAAGATTATTTATTGGTTTTGACGAATCTCCCAAATCAAAATTGGAATCTACGTTCACTATATTAACAGTATTTTGGATAGAATCATAAGACCTGTAGACTGAGTACAACAAGTCTTGACTACCACCAATTAAAATTGGAATTATGTCTTTTTTGAAAAGGATTGTTAATAATGAGATTAATCTTCCGTATGTCTCCTCTGAGTTATTTCCTAAAATTAAATTTCCTAAATCTGATATTCCTGATGACCAATTTCCAGGATATAGATTATAAAAAGATTTTCTTATTTCATTTAAATTAAGTTCGTCACCAAGATAATCTACAGAATTTCTTTCCTCAGGAATTCCTAATAATGCAATCTTCACTAAATCTAAATCTGGAATACCATTTTCTGCAGAGTGAATTTTAATTCTATTCCCCAAAATTAGAGGGGACATTAATTCATTGTGTACTATCAAGTGTTCGTCTACAGGCTTTAATAAATCATCGAAAGGGGATGTCATATAGTCTGAACCCATTTTTTATTTTTTTGAAGAGTTTGCCTTGTAAATTTCTTTTGCCTGATCTAAACTCATTGTTTGTATATCAAGATTTTTATCTAATAGTATTTTCTTTTTAGATTTAAGCAGATAAAACTTGCCCCATCTTCCCTTCTCTACCTTGATTCCTTCTTCCTCCCAATTATGTACAACTTTTTCTATTTCTTTTTGTTTTTTATCCTCGATAAGCTCCTCTATTTCATCAATAGTTAAATTATCCCAGTCATATTTTTTATTTACATTAATGAACATATTATTCCACTTAATATAAGGTCCAAACCTTCCCTTACCTTTTTGGACATCTTTTCCTTCATATAAATGTATTGGGGCATCTGCTTTGATTTTGTCCTCAATTAATGAAATTGCATCTTCTAAAGTTATGGTAGTTGGAGATTTACCCGCTGGAATAGAAATGAATTTTTTACCAAATTTCACATATGGTCCATATCTTCCGTTATTAGCAACTAAATCTTCACCTTGAAATTCACCAAGACTTCTTGGTAGTTTAAAAAGTGATAATGCCTCTTCTAATGTTACTGATTCAATCTGAAGATCTTGTGGCAAGCTTGCAAACTTAGGTTTTTCTTCATCATCAACAGTTCCAATTTGAACCATAGGTCCAAACTTCCCAAGTCTTACACTAATTTCTTTATTATTTTCAGGGTGCGTTCCTAATATTCTTTTACCACTTTCTCTTGATGCGTTTTGTTGTACATCTTCGACAACAGGATGAAAATTTCCATAGAATTTTTTCATCATTTCTGTCCAATCTTTTTTACCCTCTGCAATACTATCAAAATCTTGCTCAACCCTAGCGGTAAAATTGTAATCCATAATATATTCAAAATGATTAGTAAGAAAATCAGTTACTATTATTCCAATGTCTGTGGGAATTAGTTTTCCTTTATCTGAACCAAATTTTTCACTCAAAGCTTCCTCTGAAATGACACCATCGATCAAGTTAATTTTTGTGACTGACCTTGACTTTGCTTCAGTTGATCCTTTTTCAACATAACCTCTATTTTGAATTGTTGAGATTGTTGGAGCATATGTAGATGGTCTTCCAATTCCTAACTCCTCTAACTTCTTAACCAAAGATGCTTCGGAATATCTGTAGGGTGGTCTGCTAAATTTTTGTTGAGCAAAAATTTTACATAACTCTAAAACCTCATTTTCATTAAATCCAGGTAAAATTCCATTATTTTCACTATTATCATCATCCTTGGAAACCTGATATAATTTTAGGTAACCGTCGAACTTTATTACCTCTCCACTGGCAAAAAATATTTCAGCACCTTTTGAATTAGAAATTTTAATATTGGTTTTTTCCAATTCAGCTGGTTTCATTTGCGAAGCCAATGTTCTATTTAATATTAAACTGTATAATCTTTTTTGATCATAATCTTTTATATTATCTACAGACATAGAAAAGTTTGTTGGTCTAACCGCTTCATGAGCCTGCTGAGCACTTTTGGATTTTGTATTGTAGTTTTTAGGATTTGAGTATGATTCACCAAAAGCAGTAATGACCTGTTTTTTTGCCTCATCAATAGCTAAACTTGATAAATTTACACTATCAGTTCTCATGTATGTTATATGTCCTGATTCGTATAGTCTTTGGGCTACACTCATTGTTTTAGAAACAGTAAAAGATAATTTCCTTGATGCTTCTTGCTGTAAAGTAGAAGTGGTGAAAGGAGCTGGAGCTGATTTTTTTAATGGCTTCTTTACAATTTCAGAGACACTAAATGTTGCTCCATTTGAATTATTCAGAAATTCAACAGCATCCTCCTTAGAATTAAATTCGTTTGATAATCTGGCGATAAACTCTTTTCCCTTGGAATTTTTGAATATAGCTTCTATTTTGAATGAAGAAGTTGAAACGTAGTCCCTAATTTCTCTCTCTTTTTCGACTAGTAATCTCACTGCCACTGACTGAACTCTTCCAGCAGAAAGACCACCTTTTACTTTTCTCCACAAAACTGGAGATAGTTCATAACCAACGATTCTATCAAGAACTCTCCTTGCTTGTTGAGCATCAACTAAATTATAATTTATGGATCTTGGATTGTTAACAGCATTTGTAATTGCTGATTTAGTAATCTCGTTGAAAACAATTCTTTTTGTATTATCGGCATTCAACTTAAGTGTTCGAAAAAGATGCCATGCAATAGCTTCACCTTCTCGATCTTCATCACTTGCCAACCATACGGTCTTAGATTTTTTAACCAAGTCCTTTAAATTCTTAACGACGGTCTTTTTATCAGATGAAACCTCATAATTAGGCTTAAAATCATTTTCAATATCAATCCCTATGTTTTTTGAAGGCAAGTCAGAAATATGACCAAAACTGGAAGCGACTTTGAATTCATTTCCTAGATATTTCTCAATTGTTTTGGCTTTTGCCGGGGACTCAACTATAACTAAATTGTCTGCCATTTTTTGATTTTTAAGTGTACAAATGTAGATTTTTTTTTCATAACTATATATTTCAAATATCAAGCCAATAAAAAAAAGTCAAAATTAATAACATGACAAATTGTCGTATTTTATATATATTTGCATGACGCAATAATAAATGAGTAATGAGCGAAAAAAATCCGTATAAATATAACGGTGATACTTTGATTTTAGAAAATATAACTGATAATAATACAAATAAGTCAGTTTATATCGAAAGCTATGGGTGTGCTATGAATTTTAGTGATAGCGAGATTGTTGCGTCCATACTTTCAAAAAACGGATATAAGACGTCTGATGACATGTATAATGCTGATTTGATATTGGTTAACACATGTTCAATAAGAGAAAAGGCTGAATTAACCGTTCGAAAAAGATTAGAGAAATTCAATAAGGTAAGGAAAACTAATACTAATGTTAAAGTTGGTGTATTAGGCTGTATGGCTGAAAGATTAAAACATAAGTTTTTAGAGGAAGAAAAGATTGTAGATATGGTTGTAGGCCCTGATGCATATAAAGACCTTCCAAATTTACTTGAAGAAATAGAAGACGGTAAATCAGCTGTAAATGTAATATTATCAAAAGATGAAACTTATGGTGATATAACCCCAACTAGGATCAATTCAAATGGTGTTAATGCGTTTATATCAATTACCAGAGGGTGTGATAATATGTGTACTTTTTGCGTTGTTCCTTTTACAAGAGGAAGAGAAAGAAGCAGAGATCCACAATCTATTATTAAAGAATTGAACGATTTAAGTGAAAAAGGTTTCAAGGAAATTACGCTTTTGGGGCAAAATGTTGATAGTTACCTCTGGTACGGAGGAGGATTAAAAAAAGATTTTTCAAAAGCGAGTGAAATTCAGAAAGCATCATCAATCAACTTTGCAAAATTATTAGAAATGTGTGCTTTAACTCAGCCTAAAATGCGAATAAGGTTTTCTACATCAAATCCCCAAGATATGTCTATTGAAGTAATTAAAATTATGGCCAAATATGAAAATATTTGCAATTACATTCATTTGCCAGTTCAAAGTGGTAGTGATAATGTTTTAAAAGCGATGAATAGACAACACACTAGAAAAGAATATCTAGAGTTGGTAGAAAATATTTTTAAAATCATTCCCGATTGTAGTATAAGTCACGACATGATTTCTGGTTTTCCAGACGAATCTGAAGATGATCACAAACAGACTCTCTCACTGATGAAAAAGGTGAAATACTCTTTTGGCTACATGTTTAAATATTCTGAAAGGCCAGGTACACTTGCAGCAAAAAAGCTAGAAGATAACGTAGATGAAAAAACTAAGAGCAGAAGATTGAGTGAAATAGTTGATTTACAGCAAAAACATAGTTTATTCCGGAGTAAACAATTTATTGGTAAAACTGTTGAAGTTTTAATTGAAAAAGAATCCAAAAAATCAAGTTCACACTGGGCGGGAAGAAATCAACAAAATGCAACTGTTGTTTTTCCAAAAAAGAAATTTAACGTTGGGGATTTTGTAAATGTAAAAGTTAATGATTGCACCAGCGCCACCCTAGTAGGGGAGGCTACTGGTTATTCTAAAAATAATTAATATATGATTTCATTACAAGCACTAAAACAAAGATTTGAAATTATCGGAAATAATATAGGCTTAAACAGGGCTTTGGAAAAGGCTATTCAGGTAGCACCTACTGATATTTCACTATTAGTTACAGGAGAAAGTGGTGTTGGAAAAGAAGTTATTCCAAAAATAGCTCATCAACTTTCTCATAGGAAACATTCAAAATTTATTGCTGTTAATTGTGGGGCAATTCCTGAAGGGACTATAGACAGTGAATTGTTTGGTCACGAAAAGGGAGCATTTACGGGTGCTACCCAAACACGTGCTGGATATTTTGAAGTTGCTGATGGGGGTACAATTTTCTTAGATGAAGTTGGTGAATTACCCCTAACAACTCAAGTGAGATTATTAAGGGTATTGGAAAATGGTGAATTTATAAAGGTTGGTTCTAGTAAAGTTCAAAAAACCAATGTCAGAATTGTTGCAGCTACTAACGTTAATATGCATGAAGCCATCAAAAAAAATAAATTTAGAGAAGATCTTTACTATAGATTAAGTACAGTGGAAATAAATTTACCTCCATTAAGAAAAAGACCTGATGATATTCATTTGCTCTTTAGAAAATTTTGCTCAGATTTTGCTCAAAAATATAGCATGCCCACTATAAAACTAGAGGATGAAGCTATTCATGTTTTAACAAATTACAGCTGGGCTGGAAATATTAGACAATTAAAAAATGTAGCTGAACAACTATCGGTTTTAGAAGAAAACAGATTAATAAGCAAAGAAGTTATTAAAGATTACTTACCAAATACAAGTGAAAATCTGCCTGCAGTTATATCTGGAAAATCTGAGAACTCTGAATTTAATAACGAACGTGAGATATTATATAAGGTATTATTTGATATGAAGGGAGATCTAAATGATTTGAAAAAATTAACTCTTGAATTAATGCAAACCTCCAACATCAGTGAATTCAAAAAAAATAATGAGCAATTAATAAACAAAGTTTATCAAAAAGACAATTATTCAACAGATAAAAATGTTGAGATTGTGGATATTGAAAATAATAGAACAGACAGAAAAAAAGAAAATATTGAAGATGATTTTGATTATATTCAAGAGGTAAAAGCAATTGAATCATTATCAATTCAGGAAAAAGAATTAGAGCTAATCAAAAAATCCTTAGAAAAACACGCAGGTAAAAGAAAATTAGCAGCTAAAGAATTGGGTATTAGTGAAAGAACTTTATACAGAAAAATTAAACAATTTGACTTGTAGAAAATGAAATCTTTAAAATTATTTTTAATATTGATTTTGGCATATAGTTGCAGTGTAAAATATAGTTTGACAGGTGCCTCTATTTCACCTGAAACTAAAACATTTCAAGTAAATTATTTTCAAAATAATGCTCCACTAATTGAGCCTGGAATTGAAAGAGACTTTACAAATAAACTTATTGATTTATTAATTAATCAAACAAGTTTAGAATTAGTTAAGTCAAACGGGGATTTAACTTATGAAGGTGAAATAGTAGAGTATAGAATTTCACCTACAACTGCAACCGCAAATAACACTGCGGCTCAAAATAGATTAACCGTTGGTGTTAATATAAGATTTTACGATAAAAATGATTCGGAGGCCGATTTTGAAAAAAGGTTTTCATTCTATTATGATTACCCTGGAAATGTTCAATTAATTGGAGGGCAAAGAGATACGGCTTTAGATGAAATTTTTGAAAGAATTACTCAAGATGTATTTAACGCATCTTTAGCAAAGTGGTGATATGAATAAGAAGAACTTTATAAAAATATTACAACAGCCTGAAAAGCTTTCTAAGAAAGAATTACTTTTTCTTCAGGAAATAAGTGATGAATTCCCCTATTTTCAGCCGAGTAGGGCAATTTATCTCAAATCTCTAGCTGATAATGAGGATATTAAATTTAAGAAGAACCTCAAATCAACCGCCATTTATACCAGAGATAGAAAAATTCTTTTTGATTTTATAAAAAATATTCAAAATCAAAACGATAAGGTTTTTTTCAATAAGAACGAAATAACTTCTGCTCTAGTCGAGAATAATATATCTGATTCAGTAGAAATTTCGGAGCAAAATAGTTTTGTTGACTGGTTAAAGCTATCAAATTTAAAACCTATTGATAGGTCAAAAGAAACACAAGCTGTTGATAAATTTATTTCAAAAAAGCCCAAAATAAGGATTGAAGCTAATGAAACTCAACATGATAATGACAAAAATGATGATTTAGCAAATCAATCAGGTTTTATGACCGAAACCCTAGCTAAACTTTATCTCAATCAAAAAAATTACGAAAAAGCAATTCAATCTTACAAAATATTAATTTTGAAATTTCCAGAAAAAAACAGTTACTTTGCAGACCAAATTAAAAAAATTAAAAAGCTAAAAAAATGAGTTCATATTCAATTTTTCTCATTCTGATTGTTATAGTTGCATTCTTTCTTGTTGTGGTTATTATGGTTCAAAACCCTAAGGGAGGTGGATTATCTTCATCTTTTGGTGGTGGTGGTACTCAACAATTAGGTGGTGTAAAACAAACCACAGACTTTTTAGACAGAAGTACTTGGTACTTAGGTGCAACTCTGATTGGGTTAATCCTACTATCTAATATTACATTTACTCAGTCTGACTCAATTTCTGAATCAAAAGCCTTAAATACTGAGGAAATTATTGTTGATCCCCTTCCAATCAATACCTCTGAAGAAAATACTTCTGAAGATTAATATTAATAATTAATCTTTCATGTAATTTTGTCAGATTATTTTGGATGGCATGATTTGTGAAAAAAATTAATTAAATTAAAGTAGTTATGAAATTAAATATAAAACCACTCGCGGACAGGGTTCTATTGGAGCCTATGGAAGCTGAAACTAAAACAGCATCAGGAATAATAATTCCAGACAATGCTAAAGAAAAACCACAAAAGGCTACAGTTGTAGCAGCCGGAATTGGAACTAAAGATAATCCAATGACAGTCAAAGTTGGTGACACAGTACTTTACGGAAAATACTCAGGTACTGAATTAAAATTTGAAGGAAAAGACTATTTAATAATGTCAGAAAAAGATATTCTGGCAATAATATAATTAAAGACAATTAAGATGGCAAAAGATATAAAATTTGATATTGAAGCTAGAGACGGATTAAAAAGAGGAGTTGATGCTCTGGCCGACTCTGTTAAGGTGACACTTGGACCAAAAGGTAGAAATGTGATCATCAGCAAATCGTTTGGTGGACCTCAGGTCACCAAAGATGGTGTAACTGTAGCTAAAGAAATTGAGCTAGAAAATGAACTAGAGAACATGGGTGCTCAAATGGTAAAAGAAGTTGCATCAAAAACCAATGACTTAGCAGGAGATGGTACTACAACTGCAACTGTTTTAGCACAAGCAATTGTAAAAGAAGGTCTTAAAAATGTAGCCTCTGGTGCAAATCCTATGGACTTAAAAAGAGGTATTGATAAAGCCGTTTCTTGTATTACTGAAGATCTAAATAAACAATCTAAAGAAGTTGGAAATTCTTCTGAAAAAATTCAGCAGGTAGCAAGTATATCCGCGAATAATGACTCTACTGTAGGAAACCTAATAGCCACTGCTTTTGAAAAAGTTGGTAAAGAAGGTGTTATCACTGTTGAGGAGGCCAAAGGAACTGATACTTATGTTGATGTTGTGGAAGGTATGCAATTTGACAGGGGATATTTATCACCATATTTTGTCACTAATGCAGATAAAATGATTACTGAATTGGAAAATCCTTACATTTTATTATTTGATAAGAAAATATCAAATCTTCAAGAAATTTTACCAATATTGGAACCCGTTTCTCAATCTGGAAGATCTCTATTAATAATCGCTGAAGATGTGGAGGGGCAAGCTCTTGCAACATTAGTGGTAAACAAACTAAGAGGTGGTTTGAAAATTGCAGCTGTTAAAGCTCCCGGTTTTGGAGACAGAAGAAAAGCAATGCTTGAAGATATTTCAATTCTAACTGGTGGAACGGTTGTTTCTGAGGAAAGAGGTTTTTCACTAGAAAATGCAGATTTATCCATGCTTGGTACTGCAGAAACTATTACAATTGATAAAGACAACACTACCATAGTAAATGGTGCAGGTAAAGCTTCTGAAATAAAGGCTAGGGTAAATCAAATAAAAGCACAAATTGAAACTACAACAAGTGATTATGACAAGGAAAAACTGCAAGAAAGGCTTGCTAAATTAGCCGGTGGAGTTGCAGTTTTATATGTGGGCGCAGCCAGTGAAGTTGAAATGAAAGAGAAGAAAGACAGAGTTGATGATGCACTCCATGCAACACGAGCAGCAGTTGAAGAAGGTATTGTAGTTGGTGGTGGAGTTGCCCTTGTTAGAACAAAAGATAAATTAGCAAAACTTAAGTCTGAAAATGCTGATGAAAAAACAGGGATTCAGATTGTTGAAAAAGCTATTGAGGCTCCCATTAGAACAATCGTAGAAAATGCTGGTGGTGAAGGGAGTATTGTTATTTCAAAGGTTTTAGAAAGTAAAGACAGTATTGGATACGATGCTAAAAATGAAGAATATGTAGACATGCTTAAAGCAGGAATTATCGATCCTAAAAAAGTAACAAGAATTGCATTAGAAAATGCTGCATCTGTTGCTGGTATGATTTTAACAACTGAATGTGCAGTTGTTGATATTAAAGAAGAATCATCTGCTCCTATGCCACCAATGGGTGGTGGTGGAATGCCTGGAATGATGTAGGTCTTAAATTTTTCTTATTTTACAAAAAAAGAGTAATAATTAATTTTGTTACTCTTTTTTGTTAGAGTAGTTTATTGGTTCCCTGTCAAGGCCGTGATCTCTTATAACCTGCAAGTCACGATACTTGCAGCAAGGGTCTAAAAGTGCGTAGGCTTCATCAGATGCTGTTTCCTTTTTTGTGTCATGGCCAATAGACGCAAGGAATTTGTGAATCTCATTAATTGAAATGTGTTTTTCATTGTAAACTAACTTCAAAGTTCTATTTTCCAGATTCCAATCCGCTAATTTTATTCCTTTTATATCAATTGCTTGTTTTTCAATTCTGTTTTCACACATCATACAAACTCCGTCAACAATAATCACGGTAGATTTAGTCTGTGAAATACTTTTAAATGAGAACAAAAACAATAATGATAAGAGTATATTTAATTTCATAACCTTTAAATTTATTTAATATAATATCTTAAGCCAACATATGTCATTCTACCAAAAATTGGACCATATACATAGGTCGCGTCAAAATAATCTCCAAATGGATCCTCTGAAGATATAATTGCATTTTCCTGTTTATAATTTGTTAAATTTTCAACACCTAAATATAACTGAAAAGATTCACTAAAAACTCTGGTTATCTGGGTATTAATTAAATTTAATTTCTCCGAAATACTAGGAATTCTGTACTGTTCTGGGTTATCTTGGGTAGATGGTATACGTTGTTCACCAATATGATTAAATGTAAAATCATATTTCCAACTCCTACCCTTTTTGTTTACGGATCCATTATAGGATAAATTAAAAAATAATCTATCAGAAGGAGTTAGCGGATTTTTTAATCTACCATGTGAAATATAATCTGTTTCAGCAACGGTATTTTTATAAGCAAATAGTAAATCAATAGAATTTGAAAGTGTGTATGAAAGTTGGGCCTGAAAACTATTTGAATAACTTTTACCAGTCAAATTATAGAAATTAATTTGTGATGGAGTTTCCCAATCTGCTACTACTTTATTTTGAAAATCAGTAATATAATAGTCTAAAATCAATTGAGATTCACGATTAAATAATTTAAAACTATTTATTATTGATAATCCATAATTCCAAGCCTGATCAGCTTTCATAGTCGAAAAATCAGTAGGGGTTGAATTTTCAGTAAAAATAATTTCTCTTGAACTGTAAAATAATTTTTGGTTTTCAGAAAAAATATTTGCCACACGTGTTGCTTTACCGAAGGAAAATTTAACAGTAGACTTTGGAAATACTCTATATTTCATATGAAATCTTGGGGAAATAAAATTTCCAATTTTATTGTGGTTGTCAAATCTTAAACCAGCTGATAAATTTACTTTATCAAGATCATCGTAGTTATATTCAAAATATGCCCCAATTGACCTTTCGGTTCTAGAAATATCAAAATTATTAAGGCTAAGATTATTATTAAATATGAATTCATCATACTCATCATATGTTAGGGAAATACCCGTTTTAATTTTACTTCTTGTATCACCAATAATGGAGTTGTATACGAGATTTGAGTATATACTTGTTTGTTTAGTATCATGGTTTCTATAACCAAAAGATGATCCTATATCAATTCCAGTGTATGCAAATTGAAGTCCTAATGATCTGTAAGTGATAAGCGGATCAACATATCCAAATTTAAAATTTGTCTTTATAATTTCTGAATCAGTTTTTCCTCCCCAATAATTTTGATTTTCAGGAAAAATTATACCATCAATATATTCATTTTCACCATAAACTCTCTCGTCAAAAATATAATTGAAATCAAAAAAACCTACTAAGCCTTTTTCAAGGTTTGTATATTGTAATCTGTTTAGAATATTCAACTGTTTTGCTGTAGGATTATCTCTGAATCCATCATTATTATTATCCGCACTAGTAGCTTTTTTATTCGCATGAAAGTACAATCCATGATCAAGCTTATTATTAAGGTTGGATGTGTGGTGAGCATTTAATTCTAAACGTTCCATTGCATTAGCAAATAGATTTAAAAAAAACTTATCGTCTGTTAAGGGCTTTCTAAGCTCAGTGTTAATTTGTCCCGAAACACTTTCATATCCATTAACCACACTGCCTGATCCTTTTGCAACCTGCAGACTTTCAATCCAAGTCCCGGGAATGTAAGTTAATCCATATGACTGAAGCGCTCCTCTAATAGAGGGGATATTTTCAATAGACATCAAAATATTAGGACTACTAAGACCCAACATATTTATTTGTTTTCTTCCAGAAATTGCATCAGAAAAGTTAACATCAATTGAGGGTGTTGTTTCAAAACTTTCAGCTAGGTTACAGCAAGCAGCTTTTAATAATTCTTCTGATGAGATATTTATAATATTTGCAGAACTTAAAAGAGAAACTGAAGAGGATTTAGAATTATATTTCAGAGAAACTTCATCCAATTGAGAGTCTGGCGCCAAAAAAATCTTCGAATTTAAAGAGTTGGTTTTTAATGTATCATTTTTATAACCTACAAAACTGACAATATAACTTTTTAAGTTATTGGGATTTGATAAAGTAAAATTACCATCAATATCTGAAACTGTACCTCCTGAATTATCAATCCAAAAAATATTAGCACCTACAATCGGCACCTCATTATTGTCAATTAATTCTAAAACTTTTCCTTTTAAATCCTGTGAAAAAGTAAAATTTGACAGAAATAATAACAATGCTATTAATCTCATATATTCAAAAATTAACTAACGCAAAATTAAAAAAGGATTTTTATAAGTGAATTATAAAATAATTGAAATTATTTATATAATATTATCATATCTCATCTATTCCTTTTCGAAGAACATCTTGTTGATTTTTAAAATTTGACGGGGTCATTCCCGTTATCTGTTTAAATTGTTTTGATAAATGTGCAACACTAGAATAATTCAATTTATATGCAATTTCACTTAGATTGAGCTCATCATACTTGATTAACTCTTTTGTTTTTTCAATTCTTTGCAATGAAAAATATTTTTCGATTGTATAACCCGTGTTGGTAGAAAATATTCTACTTATGTATGAATAATCATACCCCATTTCTTTGGAAAGATAAACGGAAAATTTTTGTTTTGATTCTTTAGAATTATTTATGTAATCAATTATTATATTTTTAACTTTTTGAATCAAAATAGAGTTTTTTTTCTTTAATATTTGGAAACCTTTTTGCTTAAGATTTGATTCCAATAATAACATCTTATCATTAGATATTTCATCTGCAACAACTTCTCCTAAATTAATATTCTTTATTTCAATTGATTGTTTTTTAAATATGTTTTCAACAGACTCGATACATCTTGAGCAGACCATATTTTTTATGTGAATTACACTCATAATTATATTAAAGTGACTTATTAAATAATTGTGTTAACAAAATTGAATTCTTTAATTAAAAATAAAGATAAATCATATATCAATTTAATTATTTTTGAATTAATGAATGATGTAAAAATTAAATCTGCTCTAATATCTGTTTTTTCAAAAGATGGACTTAGTCCAATCATTGAAGAACTGGTAAAAAATGAAGTCAAGCTGTATTCGACTGGGGGAACTTATAAATTTATATCAGATTTAGGACACGATGTTACCGAAGTCGAAAACATCACTGACTACCCATCTATTTTTGGGGGAAGAGTTAAGACCTTGCACCCTAAAATATTTGGTGGAATCCTTTACCGAAGAAATAATGAAAATGATATTGACGAAAAAGACAAATATAAAATCCCAAATATTGATTTAGTAATTGTCGATTTATATCCTTTTGAAGAAACGGTTAAAAACGGAGGTAGTGAGTCTGAAATAATAGAAAAAATTGATATTGGTGGTATCGCCTTAATCAGAGCTGCGTCTAAAAATTATAATGATGTTGTTTGTATTTCATCTGTAAAAGATTATGCAAAATTTTTAAATATATATATTAAAAATAAAGGTGTTCTCAATTTAGACGAAAGAAAACAATTTGCCAGAAAATCTTTTTTAACCTCATCAAGCTATGATCAGGCAATATTCAATTATTTTGATGTATCTGAAAATCTTAATTTAAGATACGGGGAAAATCCACATCAGGATGCAGTTTTTTCTGGAAAAATAAATGAAATTTTTACACAACTTCATGGCAAAGATCTCAGCTATAATAATTTATTGGATATAGATGCTGCTATGGATTTGATGTCTGAATTTAAAGACGATAAACCGACCTTTGCGATTTTAAAACACAACAATGCCTGTGGGATTGCCATAAGAGATAATGTTAAGGAAGCATATGAAAGTGCATTATCAGCCGACCCAGTTTCTGCATTTGGAGGTATTTTAATTTCTAATTCTAAAATCAATTGTGATGCTGCGGAAACCATTAATTCTTTATTTTGCGAAGTTGTAATATCTCCTGATTTTGATGATGAAGCGTTGGAAATATTAAAAGGAAAAAAAAATAGAATTATTTTAAAGCTGAACTCCTACCCTTTAAAAAATAAACTTATAAGATCTTGTTTAAATGGAACTTTGATTCAAACTAATGATAATATTACAGATAGTGAAGAAATATTAACTTACCCAACTAATATTAAACCTGACAAAGATCAAATTGAAGATTTATTATTTGCTTCTAAAATTTCTAAAAACACTAAATCCAATACAATTGTATTGGTTAAAAACAAACAACTTTTAGCCTCTGGAACTGGTCAAACTAGTAGAGTTGATGCTTTAAATCAAGCTATTGAAAAAGCCGAAAAGTTTGGATTTGATTTAAGTGGCGCATGTATGGCGAGCGATGCATTTTTTCCTTTTCCTGATTGTGTTGAAATAGCTCATAAAAAAGGTATAAATTCTATTATTCAGCCAGGCGGATCAATCAAGGATAATTTGAGTATTGAATATTGTGATAATAATAATTTAGCAATGGTCTTTACGGGTGTAAGACATTTTAAACATTGATATTGATTTATTGTTTTTTTATTCATAGATTTACATTGCAGGCCTTAGTATTACTAACTTTATTTTTTTTCTTTTAACCCTATGGGATTTTTTGATTTTTTAACTGAGGAAATTGCAATTGATTTAGGAACTGCTAACACTCTTATAATTCACAATGATAAAGTTGTAGTTGATAGTCCGTCAATTGTTGCAAAAGATAGAATTTCTGGTAAAATTATTGCTGTGGGAAACGAAGCAAATTTAATGCAGGGTAAAACTCATGAAAACATTAAAACTATCAGACCACTAAAAGATGGTGTTATCGCTGATTTTGACGCGTCTGAACAAATGATAAATCTATTTATTAAAAGTATTCCTACTCTCAAAAATAAAATCTTTTCACCATCATTGATTATGGTAATATGTATTCCTTCAGGAATAACCGAAGTTGAAATGAGGGCAGTAAAAGAATCCGCAGAAAGAGTTAATGGTAAGGAGGTCTATTTGATTCATGAGCCAATGGCAGCTGCGATTGGAATTGGAGTAGATATTATGCAGCCTAAGGGAAATATGATTATTGATATCGGTGGAGGCACCACTGAAATAGCTGTTATCGCCCTTGGAGGAATCGTTTGTGATCAATCTTTAAAAGTTGCTGGTGATGTATTTACCAATGACATTATATACTACATGAGAACTCAACATAACCTTTATGTTGGGGATAGAACCGCAGAAAAAATTAAAATTCAAATAGGTGCTGCCACTGAGGATTTAGATGATCCACCAGATGAAATGAGTGTTCAAGGTCGTGATTTATTAACGGGGAAACCTAAACAAATTGAAATCTCATACAGAGAAATAGTTAAAGCACTTGAAAAATCAATTCTTAGGGTTGAAGACTCTGTTATGGAGACTTTATCAAAAACTCCTCCTGAACTGGCTGCTGATATTTACAACACAGGAATGTACTTAGCTGGAGGAGGATCAATGCTTAGAGGGTTGGATAAAAGACTTTCAAAAAAAACAGATTTACCAGTTTATATTGCTGAAGACCCACTAAGGGCAGTCGTTCGAGGAACTGGCATTGTACTTAAAAATATTCCGAAATATAAAAGTGTTCTTATAAAATAGTTAGAAGTTTATGCAACGAATTATTTATTTCTTAATTAGAAATAAGGATTTTATTTTATTTCTTTCGTTGCTCACTATTTCACTTTCAATTAATATTAGCTACAACGAGTATAATAAAAGTAAATTTTTTAACTCCAGTAATTCTTTGTTTTCATCTTTATATAATACCAAATTGACAATTTCAAAATATTTTAATTTAGAATATCAAAATCAATTACTTGCCGAAGAAAACAGAAATTTAAGATTTCAGATTTATAATTCCAGAAATTTTCAAATAGAGGAATCAGACTTTGATAAAATAAATTTCAATGTAACTTCAGCATCAGTCATAAAAAATAGTTATTCATACTCTAACAACTTTATAACAATAGATGTTGGAGAAAAAGACAGTATTGAGATTGATAACGGAGTAATTTCGTCTCTTGGGGTTGTTGGAATTATTGATAAAATATCCCCTAACTATTCAAGGTTTATTTCAATTTTAAATACAAATTTTTTACTTAATGCAAAATTTAAAAAATCCAATTATTTTGGTATCCTTTCATGGAACGGAACAAACATTAATAAGGTTCAATTAAAAGATGTTCCTAAACAAGCAAATGTATCAATCGGAGATACTATTGTAACTGGGGGTAATTCATTAATTTTCCCAAAAGGAATTTTAATCGGATATGTAGATTCATTTAAATTAGACAACTCAGAAAATTATCTTGAATTAGAGATTAATTTGGCAACTGATATGACTAACATTGAAAACCTTTATGTTTTAAAAAACAACAACATTAAAGAAATAAATTCATTAGATGAGTAAAATAGTTTCTAATATAATTTTAGCGCTAATTTTAATCCTATCACAAGGTTTATTTTTTAATAATATTAATTTTTTAGGGTCAATTAACCCTTTTATATACATATTTTTCATTGCATATTTCCCTTTAAAAAATAACAGATCATTCTTTATTTTTTGTGCATTCATTTTTGGACTTATAATTGATATTTTTTCTGACACACATGCTATCCATGCAGCTGCCACATTAACAATTGCATTTCTGAGACCTTATTTTTTGAAGTTATATTTTGGTATGGCTTATGAACATCAAGTTGTTAAATTTAATTCGATTGAATTAAGACAAAATTTATTTTATCTTCTTTCAATTATTTTGATTCATCATCTAATTCTATTTGGTATGGAAACATTTGATATTTCTAAAATATCATTAGTAATAAAAAATACTTTTAACACAGCAATATTCACACTTATCGCTATTTATATTCTTTTTGAACTAATAATTAAAAGGGCTAAATGAGAAAGATTCTTTTATTTCTTATTGTTATTACTACATCTACAGTTTTTATAATGAGACTTTTTTATCTGCAGGTTTATGCTTCAGAGCCATACTCTATATATGAAGATAATGCCATTAGAAAAGTTTTTACATACCCAAAAAGAGGCTATATCTACGATAGAAATAATAATTTGCTTGTGTCAAATCAACCATCTTATGATGTTATGATTATTCCTGGTCTAGTCAAAGAACTTGATACATTAGAATTTTGTGATTTATTAAAAATTTCAAAAACATACTTTGATAATAAAATTGAAAGGACTTCTAGATATTCAAGAAAAATTCCCTCCGTTTTTCTAGCTCACCTATCAAAAGAAGATTATGGTTCTCTTGCTGAAAAAATCAGAAAATTTGATGGATTTTATATACAGAAAAGGAATTTACGTCAATACAACACAAAAATAGGTGCTAATGTATTAGGCTATGTTGCCGAGGTAAATCGGTCTAATTTGGAAAAAGATGATTACTATTCTCAGGGAGATATAATAGGCAAACAAGGTGTGGAATTATCATATGAAAAATATTTAAGAGGTGAAAAAGGAATAAAATTTATACAAAAGGACAGATTTAACAGAGATATTGGAAGTTATAATAATGGTTTAAATGATAAAAATTCAAAAGCCGGAAATGATCTAATTATAACAATTGATTCCGAACTTCAAGAATATGGAGAGCTATTAATGTCAAATAAAAAAGGTGCAATTGTCGCCATAGAACCAAGTACTGGGGAACTATTATCATTAGTTTCTGCCCCATCTTACAACCCTAATTTACTTGTAGGAAGGGAAAGATCCAAGAACTATTTTGAACTATATAAAGACAGTATTTATAAACCACTTATAGACAAGGGTCTTTTATCCACATTTCCCGCTGGATCTCCTTTCAAAGTAATTGTAGGATTAATCGCTTTGCAAGAAAATGTAATCAATGATAAAAATACAATTTTCTGTGGTGGAGAATATATTTATGGGAGAAATAAGAAATCAATGAAATGCCATTGTGGAGGCGGGTATAGAAATATATATAATGCTATTTCCGAGTCATGTAATTCATATTTCGCTGATGCTTACAGAAAAACCATAAGTATAAATAATAATATTTCGGAAAACTTTGATATGTGGAGCGAAGGAGTAAAAAGCTTTGGGTTAGGAAATTATCTTAATAACGATCTTCCAATTGGAAAAAAAGGTATGATTCCAAACTCTGAATTTTATGATAGATGGTATCCAGATTTTAGGTGGGGCCCAACAACAAATCTTTCAAATTCTATAGGTCAAGGAGAGATACTTGTAACTCCAATTCAACTAGCAAATATGATTGCTGCTGTTGCAAATAAAGGCTACTATTATACTCCTCATATTATTAAACAAATTCAAGGAGACTCAATACCATTGAGGTTTAGACAGAAAAATATAATCGAAATTGAAAAAAAATATTTTGATATTATTGAAGTGGGACTCGCTAAAGTTTACAAAAGCGGGACAGGTAAACTTTTAAATATTTCAGGAATTGAAATATGCGGAAAATCAGGAACAGCTGAAAATTTTACAAAAATAAATGGCAAAAAAACTCAACTAACAGATCATTCTATTTTTGTAGCATACGCTCCAAAAAATGACCCACAAATTGCCATTGCTGTTTTGGTGGAAAATGGATACTATGGATCAACATGGGCTGGGCGTATTTCTAGCCTTATGATTGAAAAATATTTAAAGGGTGGTATTAGCAACAAAGCAATTGAAAAACTTGTTATTAATAAAAGCTTGGATGATGAATATAAAAAACCATTTTCTAATAAACCCTTTAAAATTAACAAGCTGTGATTGCAGAAAGAAAAAATATTCTTAGGCTTGATTGGGTAATAATTTTAGTCTATTTTTTATTATTGGGTTTTGGAATTGGAAATATTTTATCGTCAAGCATTTCGGGAGAAGAAATAAATATTTTTGATTTTTCAACTCTTTATGGCAAACAATTTCTTTATTCTCTAATTTCTCTTTTTTTCGGATTTATTGCAATATCAATTGAGGTAAAATTTTACGAAAGATTTTCTAGTGTTTTTTATATTTTATCCATTGTAATTTTGCTTTGTTTATTCTTTTTTGGCAAAAGAGTAAATGGCGCACTTTCATGGTTTTCAATTGCCAGTTTTAATCTTCAGCCGAGTGAATTTGTTAAAATTACTGTTGCTTTAGCAGTTTCAAAATATATAAGTGATTTTCAAACTGATTTAAAAAACACTATTGACCAGTTTAAGTTGTTTCTAATCATTTTAATTCCAATAGTTATTATAATTTTTCAGAACGACACTGGTAGTTCAATTGTCTTCTTATCCTTGTTTTTTGTTTTATATCGTGAGGGGATATCTCAAAATTATTTAAAATCTATTTTCGGCATTATAGTACTTTCAATATTATCTCTAAAAGTTTCAGCACCTGTTACAGCTGTTATAGCAATCTTATTAATTATTTTTTACTACTCATTCAAAAAAAAAGTCAGAAATAAAATTATTAAAATAATTTCAGTATCATCATTATGTTTGATAACATGCTTTGGCACAATATTCACTTATGAAAATATTCTAAAAAACCACCAACAAAATTATATAAAGGTGTGGCTTAATTTAGAGAAGGATCCAGAAAAAATTAAGCAAATGGAGAGAACAATTTTATATAATTTAAATGAATCAAAAAAAGCTATTAGTTCAGGGGGGATGACTGGAAAAGGTTATTTAAAAGGAACTAGAACAATGGGTAATTTTGTTCCTGCTCAACATAGTGATTATATTTTTAGTACAGTTGGGGAAGAATGGGGGTTTTTAGGTAGTGTATTTATAATTCTCCTATACACAATTTTAATTATCCGAATAATTTATTTATCAGAAAATCAAAAAAATAAATTTAGTAGAGTATACGGATATTGTACTGCATCAATATTGTTTATTCATTTTTTAATAAATATTGGAATGGTTCTCGGACTTACACCAACTATTGGAATTCCACTTCCTTTTTTAAGTTATGGTGGTTCTAGCCTAATAGCATTTACTCTTCTATTATCAATCTTTCTTAGGCTAGATGGCAATAAAAAAAATGAATGGTGAAACTATTTTTTTAATTCTAATTTTTCTGCGAAGTAATCACAAAAATCTAGCATAGTTTGAGACATTTTTTCGTCTTGAGTAGCTCTCTTATATGTGGCTGACATACTTGTAAGTATCTGATAAAAAAAAATTTTCATTTCATCTAATGGCATATCCTTAGTCCACAGGTCAATTCTTAGACTTTCTTTTTTTTCTGAATCCCAAACGGATAGAAATGTAGCTTTAGTATGACTATTTTCTATTCCGGCATCGGTAGCAGACCAAAAAATTTTTTCCGGTATTTTATTATCGTCTAATTCTACTGAAATTTCAATTTTAGATTTTTTGTTTTTCATTTTTTTTGAGGCTTATATTTTGAACTATTATAAATATCTATTGGACTACTTGTTAGCATTTTATTTAATGATGTGTCATTATTTTTCATGAAAGACTTAACTATTTGCCAGCCTATATATTTACCGATCATTTCTGAAGATTCATTGTCTATTTCTAAGTAAAATCTGGAAAATGGAGAATCATTAATAAATCGACTCTCTAAATTAATATCAGGATCAAATAAAATATTATTTTCAATGAAATAGGTCCAAACAAAAAATTCGTTTTCTTTTGCCCATTTCATTTTTGCTTTTGAGTATCCAATTTTATGTCTATCATCAATATCTAGACTAAAATCTTTATAATATAAAACCTTTCCATGGAAAATGATTTTATCTAGAAATGTATAAAATTCATTTCTTGGTATAATACCAAAAGCAAATTTTTCTGAAACATCAGAAAATATATTCGGAATTGTAAAATCTTCTTTTATATATTCCGGGATTCCATCGTAAAATCTGTGACTTGGGCCTAAATAATTATCTAAACCAATTAACAATAAAGAATCCGCAAGTATAACTTTACTTCTATAGTCAATATCTGTATTAACAGTGATAACCTTTGGCATTATAAATTTATTATCAAGCTCTTTATGTTTTCTAAAAAATTTGAAAAGACCCTTTTCTAGAAAAATCACTGATTCATATTGCATAAGGATTTCATTAAAAATTTCAAGCTGAATAGGATCTTTAAGTCTATTAAGCCAAATTGAATCGGGATATGAATCTGGGAAAAAGAAGGGGTAGTTATTTTTAATTTGGGCTAAATCACTTGGGTTTGAATTGTAAAATAATTTTTCAAATCTCTCTATTTCAATCTTATTGTCTTTTGAACTTACTTTTTGATCACAAGATACCCAGACGAAAAAAAACAAAATCATTAATATTTTTTTTGTGTGCTTTGGCAAAGAAATTGACATAAGTTTGTTTTATTTTTGTAATACAAATATAATATACTTTCGAGCTAATTTTATTAAATGAAAACATCTGAAACGGTCAAATTCATAGTAGATTGGATAAAAAATTATAAACAGACTAATAAAATAAATGGATTAGTTGTTGGAGTCTCTGGAGGTATTGACTCGGCATTAACCTCAACTTTGTGTGGATTATCAGGTATAAAAACATTATGTCTTAATATGCCAATCAAACAAAAGGAAGATCAATATCTACGTGCTGAAAGACATATCCAATGGTTAAAGAAAAAATTTGATAATGTAGAATCTATTGATATTGATTTAACTAATATTTTTAAAGAATTTAAGTTGTCAGTTGAAAACAGCTCATCAAGCCACAAATTAGCATTAGCAAACACAAGATCAAGAATAAGGATGATGACATTATATTATTATGCGACAATTAATAATTCAATAGTTGTGGGAACTGGAAATAAGGTTGAAGATTTTGGAGTTGGATTTTATACAAAGTATGGTGATGGTGGTGTTGATATTAGTCCAATTGCTGATTTGATGAAAAGCGAAGTGTTTGAAATTTCAAAAGCATTAAATATAAATAATGAGATTTTAGAAGCTAAACCAACCGACGGATTATGGGATGACGACAGATCAGATGAAGATCAAATAGGTGCATCATATGATGACCTAGAAAAAGTAATGAATAGTTTAGAAAGAGGTGAAAACCCGGAAGAATTTGATAGCGAAATGAAAGAAAAATATACTATTTACATGAAACATCACCTAGCAAATAAACATAAAATGATTAGTATCCCTTTATGCAAAATTCCAAATGAGCTAAAATCATAACACTCTGTTCAGCTTATCTGATAATAATTTTTTAAGTTTTGAATAATTGACTACTTCCTCCAGCGAGCTATTATTCATTTGGTCAATATTAGCCTGTTCTTTAAATCCATTTACTTTTTTATCTATTAAGTAGCATCTAAAATTTAAAATTGTTTCAACAGTTAATTGAGCAAGGGTATCTTTTTTAGATTTAGGATATATATTATTTTTTTTCCAGTCATGTAAGAAGTATTTTTCGTTATCCATAACTAAATTAGCAACTATTTGCTGCTGCTTTTCACTGAGGTCGTTGATAAATTTATCTAAATTAATTTCCTTGTTTTCATTAAAAGACTCAATTATTTGATAATAAATATTTTTAAAATCTTGGTTTGAAAACTCCATTTCATCAGTATGTAAATCCATATATATTTTTTCAAATACCTTAACAGATCTATTTTTAATTTTAATATCTGTATTACCATTACTGTTTTCTGTGAAAACCTCTTCTTCATAATCAATTGAATCGTTTCCGTATAATATTAATATTTCGATTATTTTTCTCTCAAGCTCATACAACTCATTAACTTGATTTTTTTCTTTATCGTTTTTTATTATACTTATTGGCTCATATTCCTTTCGCGGACTTTTTTTTAAATTATTAAAATCTTTTTTTACGATTTGAGCAAGAGTACTATACAGAACCTGCTCACTTATATCCATTATAGAAGAGCATTCCTTAATATATAATTCACGTTTAATCTGATCTGATATTTTGGAAATACTCTCGACCATGTCACGAATTACACCAGCTTTTTTTACAGGGTCATTTTGAGTGTCTGATAATAATAAAGATGCTTTGTAGACTATAAAATCTTTAGAATTTTCAAGCAAATATGATTCAACTTCTTTTAAACTCCTTTCTGAAACAAATGAATCTGGATCTTCATTTTCGGGAAGATTACAAATCTTTACATTCATACCCTGACTTAAAATAAGATCAATTCCTCTTAAAGCAGCTCGGGATCCAGCAGCGTCTCCGTCAAATACAACTGTAATATTTTTTGTTAATCTATTAATTAGCCTAATTTGATTTTCGGTAAGAGCAGTGCCAGACGAAGCAACTACATTTGAAATTCCAGATTGATGCATTTTAATAACATCAGTATACCCTTCAACTAAAAAACAATTATCATTTTTAACAATAGATTGTTTGCTTTCATAGATTCCATATAAAACTTTGCTCTTCTGATAAATTAAACTTTCAGGTGAATTTATATATTTTGCAAGATTTTTTGAGGAGCCCAAAATTCGACCTCCAAAACCCAAAATTCGACCAGACATACTTTTAATAGGAAATATAACTCTGCCCCTAAACCTGTCAATATTTTCAGAGTCTTTAACAATTGTTAATCCTGTTTTTTCTAGAAAATTTAACTTATAACCTGCATCTAAAGCAGCTTTAGAAAAGTCATCTTTAATTTTTACAGAATAACCTATTTCAAATTTTTCAATTATATCCTTTTTAAACTTTCTTTCTTTTAAATAGCTTAATGCGATTGTTTTACCCTCTTCTTCAAAAAGGTTCTTTTTAAAATAATTTTTTGCAAAATCAGAAACTAGAAATAAGCTTTCCTTTTCATTATCTTCAGATATTTGTTCAGGGGTTCTTTCAGTTTCCTCAACTTCAATGTTATATTTATTAGCAATATATTTTATAGCCTCTGGATAGGTATATTGTTCATGCTCCATTAAAAAAGTTATAACTGTACCCCCTTTGCCACTTGAAAAGTCTTTCCAAATTTGTTTAGCAGGTGAAACCATAAAACTAGGGGTTCTTTCTTCTGTAAAAGGACTTAACCCTTTATAATTTGAACCTGATTTTTTAAGTTGAACAAAATCTCCAATTATCTCCTCCACTCGAGCGGTTTCAAAAACTTTTTCTATGGTTCTTTTAGAAATCAAAATAAAATTTATTAGGACCAAACAATTTAAGGAATTATTATTTATTTATTGAAAATAAAACAATTCGTTTTACGACTTATTTGCAAGTTGACCACATGCAGCATCAATATCCTGTCCCCTCGATTTTCTTATGGTGGCTTTGATCTTATATGATTCAAGAGTTTTGATGTATTTATTCAAGATATGTACTGGTGCTTGAACAAAATCTGGATCATCAATATTATTATATTGAATTAAATTAACCTTGCTTGGAGTTTTTTTACAAAATTCTACTAATGCGGAAATATCAGCATCTGTATCATTAATACCTTTCCAAACAACATATTCATATGTTATTATTTTTTTTGTCTTCTTATACCAATAACTTAAAGACTCCTCTAGTTCTTTGAGATTCATTTTATCATTAAAGGGCATGATTGAAGTTCTTTTTTCATTTATTGCTGAATGAAGAGAGACTGCGAGTTTAAACTTAACCCCTTCATCAGCTATTTTTTTTATCATTTTTGGAACACCTGAGGTTGAAACAACAATTCTTTTTTGTGACATTCCCAATCCAGATTTAGAGGATATTTTTTCAATTGATTTTAAAACATTATTGTAGTTCATTAATGGTTCACCCATTCCCATAAAAACAATATTTGTTAATGGCCTTTTAAAATAATCTTCACTTTGTTTACGGATTAAAACAACTTGATCATATATTTCATCAGGATTTAAATTTCTCATTCTCTTAAGTTTTGCGGTTGCACAAAACTTACAGTTAAGACTACAACCAACCTGAGATGAAACACATGCAGTAATCCTATCTTTAGTTGGGATTAAAACACATTCAACTATGTAGCCATCATAAAGCTCAATAGCATTCTTTATAGTACCATCAGAGCTTTTTTGCATTCGATGTACCTTGATAAAATTAATTACAAAATTTTCCTTGAGAAATTTAATCAGATTTACCGGAATATTAGACATTTCGTCAAAACGGTGAGCTGATTTGCTCCAAATCCAATGTAAAATTTGTTTTGCTCTAAATGGCTTAAAGGAGTTTGAAATTAAAATTTCTTTTAACTGATCCTCATTAAATGATCTGATATCCTTTTTTGAAGACAAAATATTTATATGATTAGCATTGAATCCCCATAACTAAAGAAATTATATTTTTCCTTAATAGCCTCTTCATAAGCTTTCTTTATAAAATCATTACCCATGAAAGCAGAGCTCATCATTAATAGTGTAGATTTTGGCATGTGAAAATTAGTTATCATGGAATTTGCAATTGTGAATTCATAAGGTGGAAAAATAAACTTATTTGTCCAACCGTCAAACTCGTTTAGTGTTCCCATCGATGATACTGAACTTTCAATTGCTCTCATTACGGTCGTTCCAACAGCACATATTCTTCTTTTATTTACAAGGCCTTGATTTATCAAATTTGCAGATTCCTGTTCGATGATAACTCTTTCACTGTCCATCTTATGTTTTGATAAATCTTCTACTTCAACTGGGTAAAATGAACCCAAACCAACATGCAAAGTAACCTCTGAAAATTTTATTCCTTTAATTTCCAATCTTTTAATCAAATGCTTTGAAAAATGTAATCCAGCAGTAGGAGCAGCTACAGCTCCTTCATTTTTAGCATAAATCGTCTGATATCTGTCTTTGTCTTCTGGCTCAACTTCTCTATTTATGTATTTTGGTAATGGTGTTTCTCCTAATTCAATTAATAGTTTTCTAAAATCTTCATAACCAACATCACATAAAAACCTTAGTGTTCTTCCTCTTGAAGTTGTATTATCAATAACTTCAGCAACAAGATTATTATCACTACCGAAATAAAGTTTATTTCCTATTCTAATTTTCCTTGCAGGATCAACCAAAACATCCCATAATCTTTGTTCAGCATTTAATTCACGCAGCAAAAAAACCTCAATTCTAGCACCGGTTTTTTCTTTATTGCCATATAAACGAGCTGGGAAAACTTTTGTATTATTAAGAACAATGACATCGTTTTCATCAAAGTACTCGATCATATCCTTAAATTGTCTATGCTTGATCGAATAGTCTTTTCTATCTATAACCATTAATCTGGCTTCATCTCGATTTTTATTTGGATATTCAGCTACCAATTCCTTTGGTAACTCATAATTAAAATCTGAAAGTTTCATTCTCATATAAAAGGGGGTTTTGAAAGTTGCAAATATACAATGTGGAAATAGGGGATGTCAAGTAATTTGACAAAAATTATTCAGAATATATAGCTATTCTCTCTAAATCTGACCAAAAGGAACTATAGGATTTACTTACAACTTTAGGATCTTTGATTATAATTTTGACTTTAGTCGCCAAACAAGCGAATGACATTGCCATTCTGTGATCATCATATGTTTCTATTAATACATTTGGTTTTAAAAAATCAACATTATCAAAAGAAATGGAATCATCGGTAATTATAACTTTTAGATTAAACTTGCTTAACTCCTTCTTTAATGCTAAAAGTCTATCAGTTTCTTTAATTTTTAATGTATGTAGACCAGTTAAATTACATTTAATTCCAAGACCCAAACAAGTGACACAAATTGTTTGTGCTAAATCTGGGTTTGAAGTTAAATCAAATGAAAATTTATCAGTATTAGATTCGACTTTTTTTAAAATTACAAGATCATCTTTATATGTTGTTTTAACCCCAAATGATTTGTAAATGTCTGCAACTTTAGAATCACCTTGTAAACTTTTAAAAGAAAATTTTGAAAGCTTCAAGCTAAAACCAATTTTTGCTAGTGCAACAACTGAATAGAAATAAGAGGCTGAAGACCAGTCAGACTCAATATAATGTTTTTTAGATTCAATTTTCTGAAGTTCACAAATAGATATTTGGTTTTCTGTTCTAGTAATTTCAACTCCGAGTTTTTTTAGTAAAGAAATGGTCATATCAATATATGGCTTCGATGTCTTCCTTCCTGTTAATTGTATTTTCAATCCTCCTGAAATCTTAGGGGCGATTAATAATAAAGATGATATATATTGACTACTTGTTGAAGAATCTATAATCAAATTCTTACTAATTAATTCGGATGGTTTAATGAGAAGAGGTGGATAACCTTCCTTATCTATATAATGAATTGAGGCCCCAATTTCACGAAGAGAATCCACTAGTATTTTAATTGGTCGATTATGCATTCTTTGGGAACCTCTTAATACTATCTCTTTTTTAGTGGTTAATGAAAAGTATGAGGTTAAAAATCTCATTGCCGTTCCTGCATGACCGATATCAATAGTACTTGATTTAGAACTCAGAGCTTTTAATAAATAATTTGTGTCATCTGAATTTGATATATTTTCCAAGGACAACTTTTTAAAAAGCGAGCTTAAAATTAATAACCTATTAGATTCACTTTTCGATCCTGGAATAACAATATGAGCATCTTCAAGTTGAGCACTCTTCAATGAAAAATTCATTAGTCAAGTTTTTGATTTGAATGATGTCTATCATGATCTCGTTTTGCTTTCATATTTAGTCTATTGTCGAATGATGTTTGAAGGTCAACTCCTGTTTGATTTGCAAGACATAACAAAACAAATAAAACATCCGAAAGTTCACCAGCTAAATCAACTTCTTTGTCGGATTCTTTAAAACTTTGTTCTCCATATTGACGGGAAATTATCCGAGCTACTTCACCAACTTCTTCAGTAAGTTGTGCCATATTTGTCAATTCATTAAAATATCTTACCCCGTGTTTTTTTATCCAATTATCAACTTTTAACTGTAAATTTTTTATTTCCATTTTATGAATTTTTGTTAGCTGTTTTTTAAAGCCTCATCAATCATTGAAATACAATAATTTATATGACTCTTGATGGCATTATCAGAATATTTTTTTACAGCTCTTTTTAAATCTTTTTTTAGATCTAATAAAGAGCCCATTGTTATTGATCTAATATCAGAAACATTTACATTTATATTTGTTATATAATCCTCCCATCCAGATCTAAATTCTTGATCATTTTTCATAATATATGTTAATCTTGATATATAGCTTCTTTGTAAATTTCTTCTGTAAACATCAATATTTTTAGTACCTTTCAATTCAGACCAAATTCCTCTTTTTAGATCATTCATCATTTCATTTAAAGAATATGAGTTTAAGCCGTTTAATGCTTCATTTTCAATCATTCTTGCCATTCTTCCAAAGTCTAGAATTCTATTTAGATAACTTGATTGTAATGATCTAATTCTCTCGGTAGTTCCTGCATATTCAATTTTATTTAAAATTTCTTTGTTTATCATCCATGTAGGAGTTTCAAATAAATTTTCATTCAGAAATTTTAAACATTCTTTTTGATGATTTTTATCTACATGTGTATATACCGCTCCGTCTTGATCAGAGGTTTTATAATATTGATATACTCCACCAATATTGGTAGTTACATGTCCCATATATCTTCTGAATTGATTTAGAACTTGCGAATACATGTATTCCAACTCGTCATAGTTCTCACCATCTTTAGTTGTCCATTCCATTAAGTTTGGAACAATTCTCTTGAGATTTTTTATTCCATAACTACTTGCTTTAATTGCATTATCGCCTAGATCTTCAGTTTGTGAACTTGGATCAATACCACCACTAGGCCCAAATCTGTACATTAAATCATCTTCCTTTTCAATAATCCATTTTTTTAAAATATCTTTTTCCTCCTCCTCTGTAACATCAAGTATAGGTTTGTATCCCCACATTACCGAAAATTTATCATAAATACCAACATTTGGAGAATCCCAGTGAGATGGCATTAGAACTACTCCTTTATCTTCTGGCTGAGCAACATAATTAAATCGTGCATAGTCCATAACAGAGGGTGCAGTTCCATATTTTTTTGTGAAAGTTGCTGACCTGAGTGAATCAACAGGAAAGGCACTACTACTACCCATATTATGTGGAAGACCAATTGTATGTCCTACCTCATGTGCTGAAACAAATCGAATCAACTCTCCCATCAATTCATCTTTAAACTCGGTGCTTCTTGCATCTGGATCTACAGCTGATGTCTGAATAAAATACCAATTTCTAAGTAATTTCATTACATTATGATACCAATTAATATCTGATTCAATTATTTCTCCAGATCTCGGATCACTAACATGGGGTCCGTTTGCATTTAAAGTAGGTGAAGCTAAATATCTCACAACAGAATATCTAATATCTTCTGGGCTCCAATCAGGATCCTCCTCCTTAGATGGAGGGTCTTTTGCTATAATTGCATTTTTGAAACCAGCAGCTTCAAAGGCTGCTTGCCAATCTTCAATTCCCTGCTTTAAATATTTTCTCCACTTTTTTGGAGTTGCTCTATCCACATAATATACGATAGGTTTTTTTGGTTCAACCAACTCTCCTCTTTTATATTTTTCAATATCTTCATCTTTAATTTCTAATCTCCATCTATCTAGATATCTAACAGTCTCTGCTTCTTGATTATCGATACCATAATCTGTTTGACTTGTTGTAAACCATCCAACTCTTTCATCATAATATCTCCTCTTCATTGGTTCCTTAGGTAGAAGAATCATTGAATTATTTAAAACCATAGAAATCTGACCATTTTTTGCCTCTGAGGATTTATATGTTTTAATGTGTTTTGCCTCAATATTCATGGGAAAACTTCTTATAGATTCAATAAATGAAAGTTTAGAATCTAAACCTGTAATTTTATTTCTCTTTCTACTAAATTGCGGATATCCAAATGATTTGACATCATTTTTGTATAAACTGGTGACATCTATGACTACTGAATTTTTATCATTATTGGTAACCTCTATTTTAAAACTTGCAATTATTGGTTCAAAATTAGCATTAGAAACTGCCTCCTTTATGGGAAGAGAATCAGATGCATAATTTGAGTATGAAATTTCCTTTAATAAAATATTATCATTAAATCTCTGCCAACTTAAAACCTGTTCACTCATTTTATGACGATTAATAGGAATTTCTTTTGAAAGATTTACAACTCTAGTAACCATTAACATATCTCTACCTAAAAGAGTATCGTTAATTTCATAGTAATATTTGTCATCTACTTTGTGAACATCAAATAAGCCATTGTCGGTTATCGCATCTTCATTAATTAAATCTGAATAAACTTTTTCTTTTTTCTCCTTTTTGTCTGAGCTATCATCCTTTGATTTTTTTTCATCATTTTGTGAAAATGTCAATAGACTCATCAAAAAAATACTAATAAAAAAAGTAGTTTTTTTGGTTTTTGTGTAAGTTTTCATAAGTGTTTAGTTTTCTAAGATTATTGTTACCGGGCCATCATTAATCAAATTAATTTTCATGTCAGCACCAAATTTTCCTGTCTTAATTTTTGTTTTTATATATGTTTGTAATTCTTTTATAAAACTATTATAAATTTTAATAGCATTTTCTGGTTTGGCAGCTTTAATAAAGCTTGGGCGATTTCCTTTTTTTGTGTCTGCATATAAAGTAAATTGACTAACCAATAAAATTTCTCCATTAATATCATTTATATTTTTATTCATTTTCCCAAATTCGTCATTGAAAATTCTAAGTTTTGAAACTTTACTTGCTATTTTGTTCAAAACACTTTCATTATCATTTGCAGAGATTCCAATGAATATTACCATTCCGTATCCAATCGAAGAATATATCTTTTTATCAATTGTTAAATTTGATTCTATTACTCTTTGAATAACTAATTTCAATTTATCTATGTTTTAAATTATCATCATTTATTATTTGAATATAGCTGTCATACCTAGATTTTGAAATTTCTCCAGACTTTACTTTTTCTTTCACATAGCATTTAGGCTCGTTTAAATGTATACAATTATTAAACTTACATTTTGATTTAACATGAAAAAATTCAGGAAAATAATTACTAATCTCATCTATATTATAATTCACTAATCCAAATCCTTTTATCCCTGGTGTATCTATAAGTTTAATGTTATTTTCAAGATCATAAAGTTCCGCATAAGTAGTTGTATGCTTACCTTGTGAATGTTGATCTGAAATATTACCTACTTTTAAATTTAAAGCACCATCTATTGCATTAATTATTGATGTTTTACCCACACCGGAATGTCCTCCTAACATTATGGTTTTATTTGATATTTTATTCTCCAATTCTTTAATACCTTTACCTGAATTTGCACATGTTTTAATTGTTTCATAACCAATACTATCATAAATATTAATCAGAGAATTTAATGAATCTTCATCTGCTTCATCATATAAATCACACTTATTAAAAACTAGCAGGGTTTTGATTGAATACGCTTCAGCACTTACTAAAAATCTATCAATAAAACTAGTAGTTGTAATCGGATTTTTTAAAGTAATAACCAGTAAAAGAAGATCTATATTTGATGCTAAAATATGTGTCTGCTTTGATAGATTAACAGACTTTCTTAAAATATAGTTTCTTCTTTCAAATATTTTTTTTATGATACCAACTTCTTGCTGATCGTTGTCTTCAACATCAAATTCAACAAAATCTCCAACTACAACTGGGTTTGTACTATTTATATTTTCCAGTCTAAGTTTCCCTTTAATCTTACACTCAAATGTGTCTCCGGTTTCAGATTTAACCGTGTACCATGAACCTGTTGATTTGTAGACTAATCCTTTCAAATATGCTTAATTCTTTATTATTTTTTCTTGGTGATTTATTGATTCTTGATGAATTGCCTTGAAAACTTTTAAAATAAATTCTTCACTTAAGTTTTTTTCATCACCCTCTAAAATCATTTTCCCTAAAATTTCATTCCATCTTTTAGACTGAAGTACAGCAACATTATTTTTTTTCTTTAAAAGACCAATTTTTTCTGCAACTTTCATTCTATTGCCCAAGATATCGATTAATTGATTGTCATGAACATTAATCTGTGCTCTTAAATTATCTAAATTATCTAAGTATGCTTCATCATCATTTGTGACACGTCTGATTATAAGATTTTTAGTCAATTCTTTTAATTTTTCAGGGGTTATTTGCTGTTTGGCATCACTCCATGCATTATCTGGATCATTATGAGATTCAATCATCAATCCATCATAATTTAAGTCTAGTGCAGTTTGACATAAATCAAAAATAAGATCTCTTCTTCCAGCTATGTGTGAGGGGTCCAGAATCAATGGCAAATCAGGAAGTCTTCTTTGAAGATCAATAGCAATTTGCCACTCTGGATTATTTCTATATTTTGTTTTTTCATAAGTTGAAAACCCTCGATGTATTGCTCCAATATTTTTAATATTTGAAGAAAAAAATCTTTCAATTGCTCCTAACCACAAGGATAAATCAGGGTTTACAGGGTTTTTAATTAGAACAATTTTTTCAGTACCTCGAAGTGCTTCCGCGATTTCTTGAACGATAAATGGGCTTACAGTTGTCCTAGCTCCAATCCACAAAATATCAATTTCATTTTTAAGTGCTAAGTCAACATGGTTAGCATTAGCAACCTCGGTAGTAGTAAGAATTCCTGTCTCTTTTTTTACTTTTTTCATCCACTGTAATGCTAAAGATCCAACACCTTCAAAATTTCCAGGTCTTGTTCTTGGCTTCCAAATACCTGCTCTATAAACTATTGTATCAGAATCTTTAAGCTGGTGTGCAATATCTAAAACTTGATTCTCTGTTTCGGCACTACATGGTCCTGCAATTAAAAGTGGGTGTGAAAGATTCATATCATCCAACCATTTTCTCAAATTTTTACTATTCTTCATATTCTAATTTATTCCTTTTAAAATTGTTTTTATATAATTAGTTGACTTTAATTGAGATTCAACTTCATTGAATCTATCTTTTTTAATCAAAGAATTTATATTTACTAAATTTTCAATGTAATCATCTAATGATTTAATAATATTTTTTTTATTATCCTCAAAAATATCTGTCCACATTTCAGGTGAACTTTTTGCTAATCTAACTGTTGATTCAAAACCACTTCCAGCCATATCAAAAATATTCTTTTCATTTTTTTCTTCATCCATCACGGTTTTACCTAACATGAAGGAACTTATATGGGATAAATGTGAGACGTAAGCAATATGCTTATCATGAGAATCAGAGTCCATATAGCCAATTTTCATTTTCATTAAGTTAAATATTTTTAGTCCACGCTCAAGTATCGATTTATCTGTTTTATCCTTATCGCATATGATTATATTTTTTCCTTCGAATAAGCCTTCATGAGCAGCCACGGGTCCTGAGAATTCTGTTCCAGCAATCGGATGGGTAGCTAGAAAATTTTGACGATTAGGATGGTCTTTTACAATTTGGCAAATACTTTTTTTTGTGGAACCAAAATCAATAACTAAGCTATTATTATTCACAGATTTTAAAACGATCGGCAGAATATTAAGTATGGATTTAACAGGGACCGAGATTAGAATAATATCTGGATTATTTATTTTTGAAAGTTCAGATGTTTCATCGATTAATTTCAACTCAAGAGCTTTCTGAAGGTGAATTTCTGACTTGTCTATTCCAATAATTGTAGATTTTGGAAATAACTTTCTCATATCAATGGCGAAGCTGCCACCAATAAGACCAACACCAATCACATAAATTTTCTTTTTCATAATCTTAATATTGCTTTCTTAATATTGGTTTCAGAATTGCAGAGTGAAATCCTTACATATCCTTCACCATTTGATCCAAAAATACTGCCAGGTGCAATAAAAATACCTTTATCATTTAAAAGACTATCCACATAATCTATAGAGGTTTTATCACTTTTAATCTTAGCCCAAACAAACATTCCCGATGAAGATCTTGAAAAATCACAATTTAATTTATCAGCTAATTCCCATACTAATTTTCTTCTTTTTGAATATTCAAAGTTCAAGTTTTTAAACCAATCCTTTGATTGACTTAATGCTGAGACAGCACCCATTTGTAAAGGAAAAAACATGCCTGAATCAACATTACTTTTCACCTTTAAAATATTTGAAATGTATTCAGGATTTGCCACAGCAAACCCTAATCTCCATCCAGCCATGTTAAAACTTTTACTTAAAGAATTTAACTCAATACAAATATCTCTGGCTCCGTTAACATTCATAATACTTAATGGATTATCATTTAAAATGAAACTATATGGATTATCATTTACGATTAAAATATTATTAGACTTCGCAAAATTTATAATTTCAGAAAAATTCTCTTGGGATGCTACAGCTCCTGTTGGCATATGAGGATAATTAATCCACATTATCTTAACTCTAGATAAATCAAGTTTAGTTAATTGCTCCAAATCAGGCAACCAGTTATTTTTTTCATTTAAATCGTAATATATAATTTCATTTCCGATCAACTTTGTTATTGATGAATATGTTGGATATCCGGGATTTGGTATTAAGACTTTATCATCTTCAGAAAGAAAAGACATTGAAATATGAAAAATTCCCTCCTTACTTCCAATCAATGGTAAAATTTCAGATTGATAATTTAAATCACAATTATAATGTAACTTATAAAAATTTGATATTTCCTTTCTAAATTTTTCAACTCCGATATAGCTTTGATATTTATGCGCTCCAGCAATATTTAACGAATCTTTTAATTTTTTTATTACCGGAGTTGGAGGAGATAAATCTGGACTTCCAATTCCCAGGTTGATTATATCTTCTCCAGAATCAATTAAAGACTTTACCTCTCTCAGCTTGGTGGAAAAATAATACTCACTTAAACCTTCTATTCTTTTTGAAAATTCAATCATCTTTAGAGTTTTTGTATTCACCTAATACTTTAAAATCTTTAGCCATAATTTCAATTATGGACTTAGCCTTAAAATAATCTTCTAATTTATCAAAAGTGACATCAACAAAAAATGAGTATCTCCAAGGAGTTTGAATCTTAGGCATTGATTGAATCTTAGTTAAATTTAACTTACAATCACTTAAAACATTTAAAATAGCTGCCAAACTTCCCCTTTTATGATCCAGTTCAAATTTTACTGAGGCCTTATTAAAATTTAAGTTTTTAGTTGGACCTTTTTTTTGAAGAATAACAAATCTTGTTTGATTCTTTTTTATAGTTTGAATATTATCATTTATAATATCAAGTCCATAAATTTTTGAGGCTAAATCACTTGCAATTGCACCTAAACCCTTTATTTTATTTTCAGAAATTTTCTTTGCTACATGAGCAGTATCCTTATCCTCGATTAAAACAATATCCGCATTATCTTTAAAAAAATCTCTGCATTGAAGAAGAGCCATGGGATGAGACTGAACTTCTTTTATATCTTCAATTGATTGACCTTTTAAGGCAATCAAATTATGTGTTATTTGAAGATAATATTCACCTACAATATTTACTCCATATTCATCAATCAATGCATAATTAGGAATAATAGATCCAGCAGTAGAATTTTCTATTGCCATGATAGCATAATCTATTTTATCATTAAATAAATTTAAAATCAATTCCTCGAAGGAAAGATATTCAATCAAATTAATATATTCTTGAAAATAGTTGTTAGCAACTATGTGATGAAATGAACCCTTTATTCCCTGTATACCTACATTTTTTTTCATAAAAAAAAAGTCTCGAAATTTCGAGACCATAAATAATTTTGATTAGTTTATATTACAACAGCCTCTACATCCTTTTTAAATAAAAGAAGTAATAGAATTCTAAGTTGTAGTTAAAAAATAGCATTTTTAAAGATTGATTGGTCTAATGTAAATAATATTTATTAAAAAAAAGAAAATTATCTAAAGAATATAATCAGTCGAAATAAAGTTAGAATTATTAGAGCCCAATAGATCCTTAATTATCTTATTATTTTCATTATTATCCTTTGATGCAACAAACGTACGAATTGAAAATGATCTTAGTGCATCATGAACACTTAATGTACTGAATGCAGAATCTTTTCTACCTGTAAATGGATAAATATCGGGGCCTCTTTGACATGAGCTATTTATGTTGACCCTACAAACTAAATTCACTAAGGTGTCAATTAGGGGTCCTAGCTTCTTTGTTTCCTTTCCGAAAATACTAACCTGTTGTCCGTAATTTGATTCTGCCATATCATCAAGAGGTTCGTTAATATCTTTAAATGAAATTATCGGAATCACTGGCCCAAACTGCTCTTCTTTATAAACATTCATATCTTTAGTGACAGGGTATAAAATAGCTGGATATACATAATTTTCACAATAAATACCTCCTTTTTCATTTATGATTTCAGCTCCTTTATCTTTTGCGTCTGAGATTAATGATCGAATATAATCAGGCTTATTAGGTTCTGGCAAAGGGGTTAATTTTACATTATCTTCCCATGGATTACCGTATTTTAGTTCATCAACTGCTTTAGAAAATCTGCTGAGAAATTCATCTCTAATTTCATCATGAACATAAATTATTTTAAGGGCGGTACATCTTTGTCCGTTATAAGAAAGGGATCCATTAATACATTCCTGAATCGTTAAGTCCAAGTCAGCATCTGGCAATATAATCGCTGGATTTTTTGCCTCAAGACCCAAGACTAATCTTAGTCTATTTTTCTTTGGATGAGATTCTTGCAAGGAATTAGCAGATGAACTGTGTCCTATTAGTGCCAAGACATTTACTTTACCAGACTCCATAATAGGAGTTGCTAAAACCCTACCTCTTCCAAATAAAATATTTACTACACCGGGTGGAAAATGTTTTTTAAAAGCTTCCATTAATGGAGATATTAATAGTACACCGTGTTTAGCTGGCTTAAATATTACTGTATTACCCATAATTAAAGCTGGAATTAAAAGACAAAATGTCTCATTCAACGGATAATTATATGGTCCTAAACAAAGAACTACACCAAGTGGTCCCCTACGAATGTGTGCATTAATACCACTATGTTTTTGAAATTTTGCAGAATCTCTATCAATTTTCTTGTAAGCTTCAATTGTATCGTATATGTAATCTACGGTTCTGTCAAATTCTTTTTGAGAATCAGTATGGTTTTTTCCAATCTCCCACATTAATAACTTGACAACTATATCTCTTTTCTGCTTCATTTCTTCAACGAAGTTTTCCATTGCATTAATGCGATCAACAACCTTCATCGTTGGCCATAAACCCTTACCTTTATCAAATGCATTACAAGCAGAGTCTAGCGCCTTAATAGCTTCATCTTTACCCAAACTTGGTATTTCACCAAGCAAAGTAGGCTTATATTCAGGAGTTGATGAGATTGTAGAATAAACAGATGAAAATTCACCATCCCATTTAACTAAATTTCCGTTAACCAGATAATTATCCTGTTTAATTTCATCTTTTATCTCAAACTCGTGCGGTATCTGCTTAAATTTAAATTCCATAATAATTAATTTACCAAGCAGCAATTTCCATTCCAAAAAAATAAATCACTAAGTTTGAAATTCATTAATTATAATTTTTGATGCTTTCAAGTATTAAACATCGCAACAATAAGCAGAAATATTATTTATTAAATTATTTAAGTTTATTAATTCCTGATTTTTTCTACAGAAATAATTTAAGAAAAAAATTAAACTCACTATCTGATTTTGATTTTGATTATATTAAAAATAGGGTAAACTATTACAACAAACTAAACAAAGAAATTAAACTAAATAAGGATGATGAAAGTCTTAATAATTTTAAAATTAAAAACTTCCACAGAACTTATTTTTTTGATACTTACCAATACACTAGATTCTTTGAAAAAAGATTAAAGTTAAATATGTTATTTGGAGATATCACTCATAGCCCTGATGTTCCATCTATTGTAAAAAGCAGGCCGATTAATGAAAATAATCAAAATTCAATTTTGATGAAGCTGAACAAAATAAGGCATTTTACGTACACAAAAGATTCCAATAAATTTGATAATAAAGCAAATAAACTAATTGGAAGGTCTGCGATAACCAAAAAGCATAAAAAAAGAATTGATTTTTTTAAAATGCACTTTAATAATAATTTATGTGATTTGGGTGCAATAAATAAAGACACTCCTTACCCTGAATGGCTAAAAAATAAAATTTCTATAGAAGACCATCTAAAATATAAGTTTATAATGTGTGTGGAAGGGGTTGATGTTGCAACAAATCTAAAATGGGTAATGTCATCAAATTCAATTGCTGTAATGCCAAAACCCAAAATTGAATCATGGTTTATGGAAAGCAAACTAATTCCCAACAAACACTTTATCGAAATAAAAGAAGATTATTCAGACCTTGAAGATAGAATCGAATTTTACATTAGTAAACCTGAAGAGTGTAAAGAGATAATCAAAAATGCTAATCAATATATTTCACAGTTTAAAAACAAGAATCGTGAAGATTTAATTTCATTATTAGTGTTGGAAAAATATTTTCATTTTACCAATCAGAAAGAAAAAACTAGTGATTTGGTTTATTAGTCTTCCATTTTTTTGCCCTTCTAATAATTTCAGGCATTCGTGAATTATCATTATTACCTCCACATATTATGCAGCCAACATTCTTACCAATAATTTTTTCTTTAAAGTGCCAAAGGGAGGCACTTGACATTGCACCTGCTGGCTCTGCAATAATATTCTCATGATCTTTTAATTCTAAGATAGAACTACATATTTCATTTTCATCTAGAATAATAATATCATCAAGGTATTTTTTACAAAAATCAAAACTATAATTACCAACTTTTTTAACCGCTATTCCATCAACAAACCTGTCGATTTTTTCTAATTCGACTAATCTATTTTTTTTTAAAGATTCAAACATTGACGGTGCTCCTTTTGGCTCTATTCCAATTATTTTAGTTTTTGGGCTTAATTGTTTGAAAACATTAATTGCGCCTGAAATTAATCCACCACCACCAATTGGAATAAAAAGATAATCTAATTCATTATCAATCTGATTAATGATTTCTAGAAAAAGTGTAGCCTGCCCTGTAATTACCTTAATGTCATCAAAAGGATGAATAAATATTTTATTATTTTCTTTACAATCCCTTAGAGCCATTTCATATGCATGAGTAAAGTTTTCTCCGAAAAGAATAATTTCAATATTTTTCTTACCAAATTCTTCTACTCTCTTTATTTTTTGCTTTGTACTACTCTTTGGCATATAAACGGTTCCCTTGTAGTCTAATAAGCTACAAGCAACAGCAAAGCCCTGAGCATGATTTCCGGCGCTAGCGCAGACTAAACCATTAACAGACTTAGATTTAGTTAGTGAAGAAATCTTATTGTATGCTCCTCTAATTTTAAAAGATCTTACATTCTGCAAGTCTTCTCTTTTAAAATATACATTCGAATTATATCTTTTAGAAAAGCTTTCGATTTTATCAAATGGAGATTTAATAGAAACACCCTGTAGGATATCTTTGGCTTTTTTTATTTCACTTATAGGAATGAAACTATCCACTAAAATAGATTTTTCATAGAGGTCATTGATTTTCTTAACTCTAGTCCAATTATCTCTACAGGATGATTAACAATATCTTTGTTAATTTTTTGAACAGCTTCATCATTAATCTGATTAGTGTTGAGCATAATCTTCTGGAAGAGGGAATGATTAAAATTGTCTACATAATCTTTTAATAATGGCTTAGCTTCATTAGAAAATAAGTAACATCCGTACTCTGCTGTATCTGAAATTATACTGTTCATTTCATACAATTTTTTTCTTGCAATAAGGTTTGCAATTAGGGGAAGTTCATGTAATGATTCATAATATGCTGATTCGTCTACAATTCCAGCCTCAACCATTGTTTCAAATGCTAGTTCCACACCAGCTTTTATAAATGCTATCATGACAGTACCTCTTTCAAAATATTCTTGATTTGAAATATCAATATCTGATGATGGTGTTTTTTCAAAATCAGTTTTACCTGTTTCTTCTCTCCATGAGAGAAGTTTCACATCATTATTATTCCAATCATCCATCATACCGTTTGAAAACTCACCCGACATTATATTATCCATATGCTTTTTGAATAATGGAGTCATGATATCTTTAAGTTCTCCAGCGATTCGATTTGCTTCAATTTTGGAGTTATTAGAAATAGAGTTCATCATCTTTGTAATTCCTCCATGTTTCAAAGATTCAGTTATAACTTCCCATCCATTTTGGATTAGTTTAGAGGCATATTTCTTTTCAATTCCTTCATTTACCATCTTGTTAAATAATAATATAGATGCTGTTTGTAGCACTCCACATAAAATAGTTTGTTCACCCATCAAATCACTTTTAACTTCTGCAACAAATGAAGATTCAAGTACACCGGCTTTATGAGAACCTAATGAGTAAGCATAAGCCTTAGCTAAATTTAAACCATCTTTGTTTGGGTCGTTTTCTGAATGAACTGCTATCAAGGTTGGAACTCCAAATCCTCTTTTAAATTCTTCCCTAACCTCTGTTCCTGGGCATTTAGGCGCAACCATAATTACCGTTATGTCTTCTCTAATTTTAATTCCTTCTTCTACGATATTAAAACCATGAGAATATGAAAGAATTGAATTTTTTTTCATTAGGGGCATAACACTGTTAACTACATCCGTATGGTTTTTATCTGGGGTCAAATTTATAACCATATCAGCATCCGGAATTAAATCATTGTAAGTTCCAACTTTGAAATTATTACTGGTAGCATTTATAAATGATTTTCTTTTTGATGTAATTGCACCTTCACGCAAGGCGTATGAAATATTTAGACCAGAATCCCTCATATTCAAACCTTGATTCAAGCCTTGGGCACCACAGCCCACAATCACAATTTCTTTATTTTTTAATATTTGGTTATCACCATCAAATTCTGATAAATCCATAAATCTACACTTAGATAACTGTGTCTTTTTTTCTGATTCGGTTAATGAATTGAAATAGTTCTTCATCTTAATTATTTTTTAAAGTTGGAAAGTTTTTCTGAAATCATCAACGGGGATTTGGTTACCGCAATTCTTCCAGATCTAACATATTGTAAAATGCCATATTTATTTAATTTTTCATAAAGTTCATCTAACTCGTGTGTCCTGCCAGATTTTTCAATTACAAAAAATTCAGGATTTACCGTTACTATTATAGCATTACTTTCTTTAATTATATTTTGAATCTGCCTATCATCAAATAACAATGAAGATTTTATTTTGAACAAGCAAGATTCCTGATAAATAGTTTCTTCATCTGTGTGATAGTAAGCCTGAATAACTTCAACTTGTCTGTTAATCTGTCCAACAATTTTTTTAATCAATGACTCAGAAGTTATTACAAGAATTGTCCATCTTTGAACGTTTTCAATTTCTGTCATTGAAGAATTAAAACTTTCAATATTTATATGCCTTCTCTGAAAAATTGCAGAAATTCTATTAAGAAGTCCAACACTATTTTCTGTGTAAATTGAAACTGTATATTTTATTAATTTATCGCTCATAAATAATTAGTTTAATCTTATTTCTGAAACCGATGACCCTGTAGGTATCATAGGAAATACATTAGCCTCTTTTTCTACAATAACCTCTAAAAAATAAGGCTCATTAGATTTTATCATTTCCTCTACAGCATCTGCCAAATCCTTTCTTTCAGTAACTCTTCTTGCTTTTAAATAGTATCCCTCAGCAATTTTTACAAAATCAGGGTTTACCATTTCTGTTGATGCATATCTTTTATCAAAAAATAATTGCTGCCATTGTCTAACCATACCCAAAAAATCATTATTGAGGACAACTATTTTAACAGCGGCTTTAGTTTGAAAAACAGTTCCCAGTTCCTGAATGGTCATTTGATACCCTCCATCACCAATAACAGCAACAACTTCCCTTTCAGGGCATGCCATTTTAGCTCCGATTGCTGCCGGTAGTGCAAACCCCATAGTTCCTAATCCACCTGATGTAATATTACTTTTTGATAAGTTGAAATCAGAATATCTACATGCAATCATTTGATGCTGGCCAACATCCGAAACAATGGCTGCATTTCCTTTTGTTTGAAGATTTATTTCTTTCATAACTTCGCCCATTGTCAAACCATCTTTTACAGGATTGAGATCATTATGAATAACTTTTTCATATTCAATTTTATAAAGCTTTTTGAATTCGTTTAACCATTTTTTATGGGTTTTTTTGTTAGTGATTTTTAAGATTTCATTCAAAGATTTTTTAGCATCACCCAAAACGGCTATATCCACCTTAATATTTTTATTAACCTCTGCTGGATCAATCTCAAAATGAATGATTTTTGCCTGCTTAGCATATCGATTAACATCTCCGGTAACCCTATCATCAAATCTCATCCCAATTGCAATTAATAGATCACATTCATTCGTCAGTACATTCGGTGCATAATTTCCATGCATGCCTAACATACCTACGTTTAAAGGATGACTAGTTGGTATGGCTGAAGCTCCAAGAATTGTCCAAGCAGCTGGGATTCCAGATTTTTCAACAAAATTAATTAACTCATTTTCTGCATTTCCCAAGATTACCCCTTGACCCCACACAATAAGGGGCTTTTTTGCATTGTTTATTAAATCTGCTGCATTTTTTAAAGCATCAGGGTCTATTTTAGGTTCTGGATTATAACTTCTAATCGCTTCAACTTTTTTGTAGGAAAATTCAATTTTATCAAATTGGGCATCCTTTGTAATATCAATTAAAACAGGACCAGGTCGTCCACTCTTAGCTATGTAAAATGCTTTTGCAAATATTTCTGGGATTTCGGAGGCCTTTGTTATTTGATAATTCCATTTCGTAATCGGGGTTGAGATACCAATAATATCAGTTTCTTGAAATGCATCACTTCCAAGTAAATGTGAACTAACTTGTCCTGTGATACAAACCATTGGAGTAGAGTCAATTTGAGCATCTGCTAATCCTGTTACCAAATTTGTAGCTCCTGGCCCTGAAGTTGCTAAAGCAACTCCTACTCTACCTGATATTCGTGCAAAACCTTGTGCAGAATGGGTAGCGCCTTGTTCGTGTCTAGTAAGTACATGATGAATCTTATCTTGATACTTGTATAATTCATCATAAACTGGCATTATTGCGCCTCCGGGATATCCGTATATAATATCTACTTGCTCCTCTAACAAACATTTAATAACTGCCTCACTACCGGTAATTTTTGACATAATATTTTAATTAAAATTCATCAGTTACACATCCCTTAGAAGCAGAAGAAACAACATTGGCGTATTTGTATAATGATCCTTTTTCGGCTTTTAATGGAGGGGTTTTCCAATTTTTTCTCCTTATCTCTATTTCTTCATCTGAAACATGCAAGGTTATAGTATTATTTTCAGCATCAATTGATATTTTATCTCCGTTTTTGACAATAGAAATATTTCCACCTACCTGTGCCTCAGGTGTTATGTGACCAACAACAAATCCATGTGTGCCACCTGAAAATCTTCCATCAGTAATTAATGCAACATTTTTTCCTAAACCAGCTCCCATAATTCCAGCAGTTGGCTTTAACATTTCTGGCATTCCGGGACCACCCTTAGGGCCTACGTATCTAATTACCACAACATCACCGTTTTTTACACTACCATTTTTTATGCCAATATTTGCTTCTTCTTCAGAATCAAATACATTTGCCGTCCCGCTAAAATGAAGTCCTTCCTTTCCGGTTATTTTTGCTACACTTCCCTCACTCGCCAAATTTCCATATAATATCCTTATATGACCTGTTGCTTTTATTGGGTTTTCAAAGGGTCTAATTACATCTTGTTCAAAACTTAGATTTGCAACATCATATAAATTCTCCTTCAAAGTTTTACCAGTTACTGTTAAACAATCCCCGTGTAAGAAACCTTTGTCAAATAAATATTTAAGAACAATAGGAATGCCTCCTATATAATGTAAATCTTCCATTAGGTATTTACCACTAGGTTTTAAATCACCTATAAAAGGTGTTTTCTCACTAATTCTTTGAAAATCATCAAGTGTAAAATCAATTTTTGCAGCTCTTGCAATAGCAAGAAAATGTAAAACGGCATTGGTAGATCCCCCAAGAGCTATAACTGTTGTTATAGCATTCTCTATTGATTTTTTAGTTATAATATCCAAAGGTTTTATATCAGCCTCTATTAGTCTCTTCATCGACTTTCCTGTCTCCATTGAAACTTTGTTTCTTGAATCATTGTTAGCAGGAATAGATGAAGATAATGGCAAAGACATTCCAAGTGCTTCAATAGCTGAGGCCATGGTATTTGCTGTATACATACCTCCACAAGCTCCGGATCCTGGACAAGATTTTTTTATAATTTCTTTATATTCTTTATTGTCGATTGAACCTGCAACTTTCTCTCCCCATGCTTCAAATGCAGAAACAATGTCGAGTTTTTTATTTTTGTGGCAACCAGAATCAATTGTACCTCCGTATAGTAAAATTGATGGTCTATTTAACCTTATCATTCCCATTAACGCACCCGGCATATTTTTATCACATCCAACTACTGTGATTAAACCATCATAACTCATCGCTTGTACGACTGTTTCAACAGAATCTGCAATTATATCTCTAGAGGGCAAAGAATATCTCATACCTGGGGTGCCCATAGAAATTCCATCACTTACTCCAATTGTATTAAAAATTAAACCGACAAAATCAATACTATTAACTCCCTCTTTTACTTCTAAGGCTATACTATTAAGATGCATATTACAAGGGTTACCTTCATAACCAGTACTTGCAATACCTATTAAAGGTTTATTAAAATCTTCGTCTGAAAATCCAATAGCATATAACATAGCCTGTGCTGCAGGTTGAGAATTGTCCTGTGTAATCGAAGAACTATATTTATTTATTTTTTTCATCTACATAAAAAAGAAAATTATCTATGAAAATAAATTTACACAGATAATCTAATCTGTAAAGAAAAACTTTTTCTTTAATTAAAAAAAGAATTATTCAGAAAACTTAAAGGCTATAAATAAGTCTTAATGTGATAAACCTTGGCTGAATAAAGTACTCGCTAGTACTGACAGAAATGTTAGATACATTTGATTGACTTTGAGATTTTGTGTCTAATAAGTTGGTTGCTCTTAATTCAAACTCCCATTTACTGTCCTTATCCTTTCTATATGAAATAGCAGCATCAAAAAATTCATAATCATTAATAATTGAATTTTGATCTTTAAACTTAGTTGTTGAATAATTTGATCTGAAAGTAAATGATTTTGATATAAGTGCATCAATTTCAATAAACGGACTTTCAGTGAAATATTTTGTTTCTAAATCTCCAATATTTGTTTCACTTACTGAATACTTCATACCAGCTTCTATATTAGGAGCATTTTTAAATAAAGTTCTAACAGAAGCATTATAGTTTTGAGAGAACGTTTCACTTAAGCTAGGCCTTGAGGTATCCTGAATAAACTGATTAAATTTAGATAGATTAAAGTTAGTGCCAAGTGTACCCCTTATTTTACCAAAAGATCTTTGATATCTTGCATAAGCAGATAAATTTTCATCTGCAAAACCTGAATTAAAAGGGCTGCTTGTAGCTATTACACTTTCAAAACTAGTTAGATTTCTAATTTGATCAATAGATTTATTATAATTGATTCCAGCATAAACATTTGTGTAATTAAAAAGATTAAAACTGTAATAATTTAAGCTAATATTATGAGAAATAGCATTTTGTAAATCTTGGGTACCAATAAAAATTGAATTATAATTATTTAAGACCAGTCCTCTTGCAATTTTACTAACATCAGTAAATTGCGTTCTCATCGCATAATTTAACCTAAGTGTCTCACTATCCTTGAGTTGAATAATCATATTAAAATCTGGAAGAAGTTTAAAAAATGATTTTTTATAGTTTGCACTTCGAGAGTCAAAAGGCTCATTCTGTGAATTTTCAGAATTATATGAATGAGCTGTAAATCCTGGACTAATTGTGAATTTTCCGGTTTTTAACCTATAATGTAATCCCAAATAAACATCATTAAACACATAGCTAACATCATTATAATCCAAACCATTATTTATTACAGGGGTTGGGTTATATATATCATTGTTTGAGCTGGAGAGAAACTGAAAGATGTCTGAGTCAAATTCTTGTTTGCTATAAATAGTTCCAAAGGTCAAGTTAATGTCACTCTTTTTATTTAAAATATTCCAGTAATCAACTTTTGCATCAAGTTGATTTGATTTAACCTTTTTTTCCTGAGCAATATTATAAAAAGGAAGCGAATTGTCTAATCCTAATCCAATAGCTGTATTTTCATAGTTCTCGTTATTTTCCAAGATAGCATTGTAAAAAGGATCTTCATCCTTAATTAAATGCTGAGCTTCTAGGGCAAAAATATTTTTTTCGTTTAAAGTGTAATAGTAGTTTAAGTTTTGATTAATACTAAATGTTTCAGCCTCGTCTAACTGATCAATAGCTCCAATAACAGATGATAAATAATTTTGGTCTTGAGATTCATTTGTTAATCTACCTAAAATCTCGTAATCAAATTGATTATTTACATTTGGTACAAATTTTAGTGAAAACTTACCAATTCCAAGCTCACTAATTTGAGAAGTATTTGTTTGTGTATTTTCATCTGGAATATTTTGAGGTAAACCAACATACTGAGTACTATTATTTTGTTGTATTTCTGTCTCACTATTTGTCAGAATCAAAAAGGCAGAGTAGTCAATTTTTTTATCTGGGGAATAGCTAGAGTTTATTGCAACAAACTCAGTATTAATATCCTTTGCTCTATTATTTTGGAGTTGTAAAAAACTTAAATTATTATTTCCTAACGAGATATTTGTTCCGCTTTTTCCACTTGGTCTATTAAAACCACCCGAAAAATTCCAATAATCTCTTCTTGTAAATGCCTGTTCACCAATATTATTTAAATCTCCAATAACATTTATGCTATAGGTAGGACTATAGTAGAAAAGCTTTGGCTGAAAAATATGCAAGTCCAAATTTTGATTTTGGGTGTGGCTTGGTGACTCACCTGCACCTGCAAGAATATTACCAAACCAAAATTTATCTTTACCCTTCTTTAGCTTAATATTAATAGCAATATTATCTTGATTGTTTTGAACTGAGCTAAGTTGTCCAACCTCTGCATAATTCTTTAAAATTTGAACTTTATCTACCGCATTAGAGGGAATATTCTTGGATGCAATTTTTGAATCACCATCAAAAAAATCTTTTCCTTCAACCATAACTTTTGTAACCGCTTTTCCTTCAACTTCTATTTCTCCATCATCATTTATTTCTACACCAGGAAGATTTTTTAAAACATCCTCAAGTTTTCTTTCAGTACCGGTTTTGAATGAATCGGCATCATAAACTAAGGTGTCGCCACTTACTACAACTGGCATTTCATAAGTTAACTCAACTGCATCAAGTTGGTTGTCCTGTCTTAATGAGAAATTCTTAACAATATCATTGTCACCAGTATCAAGAGTTTGTGAAAAAGTGGCCATACCAATATAGCTAACCTGAAGGTTATATTTATTATTCTTTTTTAGGGATAATTTATAATTACCCTCATTATCTGACATTGCAAAAGTTTCTAGTGTATTAGAATCTGAATCAATTAAAATAATATTTGCCAGCTCTAAGGGTGTCCCTATGCTATCAGTTACCTTACCGCTCATCTTTAGCTGAGAAAAAATAATTGAGGTTGATAGTAGAAGAATTAATGTGATATATTTTTTCATTATTCTATTTTTTAAGAGATAATTCATACATATCCCTAGGGACTCTTGGATTCATGATTTTAAACCATAAAACTGGAATAAAAGACAATAAAATACTTGTTGGATACCCAAAAGGCAATTGCGGGGAGTTGTTTATAGATTTTAAATTTTGATATTCAGTTTCTGCAATCCTATGATGATCACTGTGTCTTGTTAACTCATAAAGCACTATTCTTCCTAATATATGATTTGAATTCCAAGAATGTCTTTCTTGTACTCTTTCATATCTTCCAGATGATAATTTTTTTCTTAAAAGACCATAGTGTTCAATATAATTAACGCTTTCAAACATTAAAATTGAAAAAAGTGCAGCAAGTAAACTAAAAATCAATCCCTTTAGATTAAATAAAACTAAAATTAAAAACAGGTAAAAAAATTGGATAACAGCATACCAAAACATATCATTATAGATAGAAAAAAAGGATGTATTTTTTCTTGATAGCCTGTTTTTTTGAATCTTGATAGCGCCTAAAAGTTCACCTTTTATTGCGCTAATCCAAAAAGAATAGACGGGTTCATTATATTTTGCAGTAACAGGATCTTCCTTTGTTGCTACTTTTAAATGGTGACCATAATTATGCTCAAGATAGAAATGCATATAAAGAGATGGTATTAAAAGAAATTTACCCAAAAATCTTTCAAAGGTTTTGGTGCGATGACATAATTCATGAGCTACGTTGATGCCATTTGAAACAATAACAAGTCCCAATGAAAGTAAAGATCCTAAAAATTCAATGGACAGAAATTCATATGAGACAATTTTGGTTAAGGAATATATTAATAAACCAAATACAATAGGAATATTTAAATACAACATTATGTCAAATAGCCAATGAATTCCTTTTTCAGCTCTACGGGTCTCCAACTCGTCAATTCCATAATGAGTAAGTATGAATTCCACAGCTGGGATTATGACAAATATGTATATAGGGGTACTAAATAACCAATAACCACCAAGATATAATCCAATTAAAGCGGTTAATGGAATTGAATAAGCCATCAAATATTTGAAGTCAGAAAATAGAAAACCATTAAATAATTTTAAATCTCTTTTAAACATTTTATATTTAGTTTTTTCTCATTGATTTAGACCGTCCTCCCCTCCACATATCTCTCATTTCTTTAGTCTTAACCTCAACAATATTTTCAAACTCTGTTCTAGAAACAAATTCTCCTTTTTTTGGTTCAGAAATTTGTATTCTCTTTTCTGGGTTCATTACAACTTTGGTACACAACATTACAGAGTTGTCAGTTGTTAATTCTAAAATTAATCCAGGAAGCCCACCATATTGAGCAGGACCATGACTCACTGGGATTTGTGGAGTATACCATGCAGTTATTGTCGAATATTCTTCTTCAGCCCCGCCAACAGCTGAATCTTTAATTGAGTCATTTTGTTTTTCTGCATTTCTCCAAACACTTGTCATAGTTTTTGGTTTAGAAACTTGGGCCGTTGCCTTAAAACACAAATAATTTCCAATCATCTTTTGTTCTTTTTGCATAACCCATTTGATTTTGTCTGGGTCATTAGAAATTAAAAACTTTTTACCCATAAACTCAGTACTTTGAAGTGATTTATTTAAAGCAACGTCTTTGTAAACAGGACCTCCTCCAGATGCCCACATTCTTCCCCAACCTCTTCCATCACCACTACCTGGCGCATCTAGCCTTTCCTCTTGCTGGTAAATGGATTTAGTCTTATCAAACGTAAGTATGTATACAGGTTCTAAAAAAGGCTTCATTCTTTCTTTCATTGCCTTTTTTTGTTCAGCAGACATTCTATCACCCCAAGATCCAAAATCCATAGCTGTTTGGGTTTTGTAAAAAGCTTGTCCTTGGAAATCTTGAGAACTAACACTTAAGGTGAAAAAAAAGGTAAGTATGTATAGAATTTTATTCATAATATTTTTTTTAAATATAGTAACTCATGGTATTTTGAGTTGTTAATGCACAGTTAAATTAATCATAATATTTTTGTACATTGATATTATGAGAACACAATTATTGTTCCTTTTTATTTTTCTCCATTCTTTTCTAGCTCAAAATCAAATTAAAATAGAGAGAACAGAAACAACAAAACATGATAATAATTTTAAATTATTAAAAATTGATAATTTAGGAAACGAATATTATTTAAGTGATTATCATCTGTTAAAAAGAAAGGATATTTTATTTTCTGACTCATCAATGGGTTTAATATCAAAAGTTGACCTATATAATCCGTTAAAAATTAAGGTTTGGTTCCTTGATTTTAATAGCCTTGTTATTCTTGATAATTTTTTAAATGAAATAACAAGGATTAATTTTAATGAAATTCCTTCATTAGGTGTGATTTATGACATATCATCAGCCAACGATAATAGCATATGGGTTTTTGATGAAACAGAGATGAAAATAAAAAAATTTGATTTTTTTAAGAGAATACTTATTGATAATATTGAAACTAAAATTGAAGGAGAATTTCTTGACTTTAGAAGTAATTATAATTATTTGTGGGTTATAACTGACTTATATTTTTATAAAATCAATTATAATGGCTCAATAATTTACAAATCCGAAAACAGCAACGGCTTTAATAAATTAAGGTTATTTAAGAATGATGTTATTCTTGCAAACAATAATCAGTTAATTCATTTTAAAAATGATGAAGAATTATTTATTAATATTAAACATGAAAAATTATTTATAAAAGATTTTTCCGTAATCGACGAAACCTTGTATATTTATGACAAGGATCATTTAAACAAATTTTTAATTTTAACATACTAATATGCATATAGCAATCGCAGGAAATATTGGTGCTGGAAAAACCACATTGACTAAATATCTAGCTAAACATTATAAATTCAATAAGCAATTAGAAGACGTAGTTAAAAATCCATACCTAGACGATTTCTATAATCAAATGGAAAGATGGAGTTTTAATCTTCAAATATATTTTTTAAACAGCAGGTTTAGACAGGTTAAAGAAATCCACGAAAAAAGTAAAAATGTAATTCAAGACAGAACAATTTATGAGGATGCTAATATTTTTGCCCCCAATCTGCACGCAATGGGACTTATGACAAATCGTGATTTTGAAAACTACAGATCACTTTTTGATTTAATGGAGGAAAATGTAGCTGCACCAGATCTTTTGATATATCTAAGAAGTTCTATTCCAAATCTGGTCTCTCAAATTCACAAAAGAGGACGTGAATATGAAAATTCCATAAGTATCGAGTATTTAAGTAGATTAAATGAAAGATATGAAGCTTGGATACATAATTATAACAAAGGGGAATTATTAATTGTAGATATAGATGATTTAGACTTTGTTGAAAACAAGGATGACCTTAAAAAAATAATATCATTGATAGATAAAAAAATGAAATAAAAAAAGGCCTCAATTTGAGGCCTTTTTTAGTAATCTATTTGGAATACATATTAATAAAATTAATTTTATCTCCGTCAAAACGGAAAGATTCCATCCAGCTTTTAATTGTTGATTCTCCGTTTGATTCAACAATATTTCCTTCATCCCATAGTAAAACCCATTCATCACCATTATCACCTGTAACTGCAAGGTTAACTGCGACACTATAATCTTTAATATCAACTTGAGAATATGTATCTGATATATGTTTCATAGCAGATTCCTTACCTTCAATTAATGAACCATCAGAAAGATTAAAAACAACGTCTTCTGAAAGATAGTCAGCAACTTTAGTGTAATCTTTAGCTATTAAATCTCTTACCATAGATTGTACAATTAATACCTTATCCTCATTACCCATTTCAAATGTATCAAGATATGTAGCATCATATATATAAGTTACAGATTTATGTTCAACATCATGAGTTCCATGACCCCCTAGTATCGGAGCAATTACCAAACCTATTAAACATGTAAGTTTGATAAGAATATTCATAGATGGTCCTGACGTGTCTTTGAAAGGATCTCCAACTGTATCTCCGGTAACTGATGCCTTATGTGCATCAGATCCTTTGAATGTCATTTCTCCGTTAATTTCAACACCTGCTTCAAAAGACTTTTTTGCATTGTCCCATGCACCACCAGCGTTGTTTTGGAAAATTGCCCATAAAACTCCACTAACTGTAACCCCAGCCATATATCCACCAAGCATTTCAGCAATTAATTGGTTGTCTAGTCCAAATAACATTGGTAAAACTGTAATTATTATCGGTGTTCCAATTGTTAATATTCCTGGTAGCATCATTTCTTTAAGAGATGCTTTGGTTGAGATGTCAACACATTTATCATACTCAGGCTTCGCCTTACCCTTCATTATTCCAGGGATCTCTTTAAATTGTCTTCTTACTTCATAAACCATTTCCATCGCAGCCTTTCCGACAGCATTCATAGCTAGAGCTGAAAACACTACGGGAACCATACCTCCAACAAATAACATTGCTAAAACTGGTGCTTTAAATATATTGATACCTTCAATCCCAGTAAATGTTACATAAGCTGCAAATAAAGCAAGAGAAGTAAGAGCTGCAGAAGCAATTGCAAAACCTTTTCCAGTAGCTGCAGTAGTATTACCGACTGAATCTAATATATCTGTTCTTTCCCTTACAATAGGATCTTGTCCACTCATCTCGGCTACTCCACCTGCATTGTCAGATATTGGGCCAAAGGCATCAATTGCTAATTGCATTCCAGTTGTTGCCATCATAGCTGAAGCAGATAAAGCTACACCGTAAAAACCAGCGAAAGCATATGCTGCCCATATTGCAGCTGCAAATAAGATTACTGATCCAAAAGTTGAAATCATACCAGTTGCTAAACCTGCAATAATATTGGTAGCTGAACCAGTGCTTGATTTTTGAACGATTTCAAGAACAGGTTTTTTACCTAGTCCAGTGTAATATTCAGTAATTGCAGAAATAAACCAGCCAACGATTAAACCTGTTAATGTGGCATAGAATACATTAATTGAAGCGATGTCTTTTAATCCTTCACCAAAAAACTCCATATTTAATGTTTCAGGAAGCATATATTGAACTAGGAAGAAACATGAGAATGCAACCAATAGGATAGAAATTCCATTTCCTTTATTAAGAGCACCCATAACTTCGGCCTCCTTTGCATCATTAGAATTTATTTTTACAAATAATGTACCTATTAGGGATATGATAATACCTATTCCAGCTATTGCCATTGGTAATAAAATTGGTCCAATTCCACCAAAAGCATCGTCAATCGACCCACCCATATCAATGATAACATAATTTCCAAGTACCATGGCAGCGAGGACTGTTGCTACATATGAACCAAACAAGTCAGCTCCCATACCAGCAACATCACCTACATTATCACCTACATTATCAGCAATTGTAGCTGGATTTCGTGGGTCATCTTCTGGGATTCCAGCTTCAACTTTTCCAACTAAATCAGCGCCTACATCTGCAGCTTTTGTATAAATTCCACCACCAACTCTTGCAAATAAAGCAATTGATTCTGCTCCTAATGAAAATCCAGCAAGAGTTTCTAAAACTATAGTCATGGTATCACTGGCAGACCCATAGTCGGTATCGGTCCAAACACCACCCATAAAATGGTTGAAGAAAATGATAAAAAAAGCTGTTAGACCTAATACAGCTAAACCTGCTACACCTAATCCCATAACTGTTCCACCAGCAAATGAAATTTTAAGTGCATTTGGTAAAGATGTTTTTGCAGCCTGAGTAGTTCTAACATTTGTTTTGGTAGCAATCTTCATTCCTATATTACCAGCATAAGCAGAGAAAAATGCTCCAAAAATAAATGATACCACAATTAAAATATGAGTTGTAGGTACAATAAATGATATACCTGCAAGAACTGCACTTACCACTAATACAAATACAGATAATAAACGATATTCAGCATTTAAAAAGGCTAATGCACCTTCATATATATGATCAGAAATCTCTTTCATTTTTCCGTCACCAGCATCTTGTTTCATCACCCAAGACCTTCTCATAAAAACATATGCGAGGCCTAACGCTGACATGATTATTGGCATGTAAATCATCATTGAATCCATAGTTAATTTTTTTTATTAGTTGGCAAAAATAGTGAAATAGAGTTAATTAAGGAAAAACTCTTTGATTATTTGTAGAGTACCTTTTTAACCGCTTTTATAACATCTTCACTGTTCGGAAGCCATTCTTTAAGTAAAACAGGAGAATATGGAGCAGGGGTATCAGCAGTATTAATTTTTTCTATTGGAGCATCAAGATAATCAAATGCTTGTGATTGAACTTGGTAGGTAATTTCTGTTGCTACATTACCAAATGGCCAAGCTTCTTCTAAAATCACGAGCCTATTAGTTTTTTTTACAGAATTTAGTATAGCTTCATGATCCATCGGCCTGACAGTTCTAAGGTCAATAATTTCACAAGAAATATTTTCTTTATCCAGTTCATCTGCTGCCTTGTAGGCCTCCTTAATTATTTTACCAAAAGAAACAATTGTAACATCGGAACCTTCTCTTTTTATGTCAGCAACACCAATAGGAATTGTGTATTCCCCCTCAGGAACCTCACCTTTGTCTCCATACATCTGCTCACTTTCCATAAATATCACTGGGTCATCATCACGAATCGCTGATTTTAATAATCCTTTGGCATCATATGGATTTGAGGGCACAATTACCTTTAACCCGGGGGTATTGGCAAACCAATTTTCAAAAGCTTGAGAATGAGTTGCAGCTAGTTGACCAGCAGATGCCGTTGGGCCTCTAAAAACAATTGGACAATTGAATTGACCTCCTGACATTTGTCTAATTTTTGCAGCATTATTGATTATTTGATCAATTCCTACTAATGAAAAATTAAAAGTCATGTATTCAACAATTGGTCTGTTTCCTGTCATGGTTGAACCAATCGCAACTCCAGCAAAACCAAGTTCAGAAATTGGGGTATCGATAACTCTTTTTGGTCCAAATTCATCAAGCATACCTTTGGATGCTTTATATGCTCCATTATACTCGGCAACTTCTTCACCCATCAGAAATATACTTTCGTCATTTCTCATCTCTTCACTCATTGCTTCACAAACAGCTTCTCTGAATTGAATAGTCCTCATAAAATTTAATTTTTGACAAAAATAGTAAAGCCATTAAAATTAAACATTAATATGCTAAAATTATTTACTAATTAAAGTTTTTTGTCTTTCAAATTAGTAACTTTGAAAGTGGATTTTAGAATAAATAAATTATGAAAATTCTTGTTTGTATAAGTCATGTTCCTGACACTACATCAAAGATTAATTTTTCCGAAAATAATAGCAAGTTTGACAAATCTGGTGTACAATTTGTAATTAATCCAAATGACGAATTTGGATTAACAAGAGCTGTTTGGTTTAAGGAAAAAAATAATGCTACAATTGATGTAATTAATGTAGGGTTACAGGATACAGAATCAACACTTAGAAAAGCACTTGCCATCGGGGCAGATAAGGCTATAAGAATCAATCACGAACCTAAAGATGGATTTTCCGTAGCGAAATTTATATCAGATTACATTAATGAAAACAATTACGACCTAATAATTGCAGGTAGAGAATCTATTGATTACAACGGTGGTATGGTTCCTGGAATGATTTCAGCTCTTACTAATATAAATTTTATTGACAAATGCATTGCTTTAAATATTTCAGGTAATTCTGTCGAAGCCGCAAGAGAAATTGAGGGTGGTAAAGAAAACATTTCAACTCAATTACCTCTGATAATTGGTGGCCAAAAAGGTCTAGTTGAAGAGAGTGATTTACGCATTCCAAATATGAGGGGAATAATGATGGCAAGGAAAAAAGAATTAGTTGTAGTAGAAACTAGTGATGATCCTAGCGCAACTCATTCAAAAAGTTTTAAAAAACCCCAACCAAAAGGAGAAGTTACTCTTGTGTCATCTGATGATATTGAAAAGTTAATTGATTTATTACATAACGAAGCTAAAGCATTATAATATGGAAATACTAATTTTTGCAGAAACTGATGATAAAGGAAATCTAAAAAAAGACGCCTATGAAATTGCTTCATATGCCTCAGAGATTTCCGCAGAAAATGGAGGTAGTGTAAACGCTTTGTGTTTTAATGCATCCAATGCTGAAAGTTTATCAGATTACGGAGTTAATAAAATAATAAACTCTAAAAATGAACAACTCAAGAATTTTGATCCAAGTAACTATTCAAAATGTATTACTGAGGTTTTTAACAATGAGAAATGTAATTTACTTGTACTAAGCTCAAGTTCAAATTCAAAGCACATAGGAGGAATATTGTCTGTTTTAACAGATGCAAGTTATGTTACAAATGTAATTTCAAAACTCACCAATGGTGAAAAAATGACAGTTGTAAGAAACACCTTTACAAATAAAGCTTTTGAAACTGTAGAAATAATTAAAAACAAAACTATTTTAGCTATTTCAAAGAATTCTTTTGGTTTAAAAGAAAACCCTGTAAATTCTGAGGTTGTTGAAATAAATTTTAATATATCAGAATCGAGAAATAAAGTAAAATCAATAGACAGAGCAACAAATAAAGTTACAATTGCCGATGCTGATATTGTTGTTTCTGGTGGAAGAGGTTTAAAAGGTCCTGAAAATTGGCATCTAATTGAAGAACTTGCTGAAGTTCTCGGTGGTGCAACAGCATGCTCAAAGCCTGTCTCTGATTTAGGTTGGAGACCTCACAGCGAACACGTGGGACAAACCGGCAAGCCTGTATCATCGAACTTGTATATTGCAATTGGTATTTCTGGGGCAATTCAGCATCTTGCAGGTGTTAATTCATCAAAAGTTAAAGTTGTTATAAATACAGACCCTGAAGCTCCTTTTTTTAAAGCGGCTGACTATGGAATTGTTGGAGATGCTTTTGAGGTTGTGCCAAAATTAATTGATAAACTAAAAGAATTTAAAGCTGCTAATGGGTAATCTTTATTTTTTTAAATTAAAACATAACATTAGATTTACTTTATGAATCTTATTCAACTACTAATTAACGGTATTTCCTACAGCCAAACTCAGAATGGTGCGTATGCATTAATTTTGAGTGAAATTGAAGGTGAGAGAAAGTTGCCAATTGTAATTGGCACAAATGAGGCACAATCTATTGCGATAGCTATTGAAAAGGAAATTAAACCTCCTAGGCCGTTGACTCATGATTTGTTCAAAAATTTTTGTGTAAGATTTGATATCAAAATAAAACAGGTGATTATTCACAAGCTAGTTGATGGTGTGTTTTACTCTAGCGTTATTTGTGAAAGAGATGGAATTGAAGAAATAATCGACTCCAGATCCAGTGATGCAATTGCTTTGGCTATAAGATTTGAAGCACCAATTTACACTTATGAAAATATTCTTGAGAAAGCAGGTGTAGTGATTAAAGTTGAAAAAGAAATTGACGAAAAGTCATTGCTTAAAGAGTTATTTTCAGAGGAAAATTCAGAAGTTGAAAATAGTGACCTTAAAGAGAAAACAACCAAAGAATTAGAAGAATTATTAAAAATTGCTGTTCAAAATGAAAATTATGAATCAGCTGCAAAAATCAGGGATGAAATTTCTAATAGATAAAAAAAAGATACTTTTAACAACCTTATTTTTTATTTCTGCAAATACTTTTGTTTTTGCACAAGATCAGAATATTATTCCAAGTAATGGCTTTACCCTTGAAGGGTTTCTTAGAGGTCTATTAGGAATATCATTTCTAATTTTAACAACTTATCTTCTTTCAAATAATAAAAAAGCAATCAACTGGAAAACCGCATCAACTGGCTTAATACTTCAATTAATTCTTGCAGTTGGAGTTCTTAAAATTTCTTGGGTAAAAATGATATTTGAAAGTGCAGGAAAAGTTTTTGTTAAAATTCTTGATTTTACAATGGAGGGTACCAAATTTTTATTTGGAGATTTAGTGAGTGTAGAAAATTTTGGAAATGTGTTTATTTTTTCCATTTTGCCTACAGTGATTTTCTTTGCAGCATTAACATCCATTTTATTTTATCTTGGAATTATACAAAAAATAGTAAGAGTGATGGCTTTACTATTATCTAAACTTCTTGGTGTTTCTGGGCCTGAAAGCTTAAGTGTTGCGGGAAATATATTTCTTGGTCAAACCGAATCTCCACTAATGATTAAAGCATACTTAGAAAAAATGTCAAAATCTGAAATTTTACTGGTCATGATTGGAGGAATGGCTACAGTTGCAGGAGGTGTTCTTGCTGCTTATATTGGTTTCCTTGGAGGAGAAGACCCTGAACTTAAAGTCTATTATGCAAAACATCTTTTAACAGCATCAGTAATGGCTGCACCTGGTGCAATTGTAATTTCTAAAATTCTTTATCCAGAAACTGAAAAAATTGATTCAAATGTTGAAGTGTCCCAAGACAAAATAGGGTCTAATTTTTTAGATGCTATTTCTATCGGAACCTCAGAAGGATTAAAATTAGCAGCTAATATCGCGGCTATGCTTCTAGTATTTATCGCCTTTATAGCTTTAGTTAATTATATATTAAGTGGCTTTGGTGAGATAACAAATTTAAACACATGGATCAGTGATAAAACTGTATACTCCGAATTATCACTAGAGCTTATATTAGGATATATTTTTGCTCCAGTTATGTGGTTGATAGGTGTTGCAAAAGAGGATATTACTTTGATGGGGCAACTATTAGGTATAAAATTAGCAGCTAGCGAATTTATAGGATACATCCAATTATCTGATTTAAAAGATGCTACCAATGTGATTCATTTAAATTATCAAAAATCAATAATTATAGCTACTTATATGCTTTGCGGTTTTGCAAATTTTGCATCAATTGGAATTCAAATAGGTGGAATAGGTGCTCTTGAACCAAAACAAAGAAAAAATCTTTCAAAATTTGGATTTAAAGCTTTAATTGGAGGTACTTTAGCATCCCTTTTATCAGCAACAATTGCAGGTATGATTATTGGCTAAAAAGTTAATAACTTTTACTTTTCTTATTGATTAAGATTCTCACTATTAATTATTTTTACTAACTGAATTTTATGAGACAATATTTAGACTTAGTTAAACATGTTCTTGATAATGGAGAACTAAAGGAGGATAGAACCGGAACTGGTACTAAAAGTGTTTTCGGTTATCAAATGAGATTTAATTTGGATGATGGATTTCCAATGGTAACAACAAAAAAACTTCATCTTAAATCAATAATTTATGAATTACTATGGTTTTTAAATGGCGATACAAATATTAAATATTTACAAGAAAATGGAGTAAAAATATGGGATGCTTGGGCAGATTCAAAAGGTGATCTTGGTCCTGTTTACGGTTTTCAGTGGAGAAATTGGAACAATGATGGAATTGATCAAATATCAAACTTAATCAATGATTTAAAAAACAATCCAAGTAGCAGAAGGCATCTTATATCAGCATGGAATCCATCTGTTTTACCTGATACTTCAAAATCTTTTGAGACCAATGTTGCTAATGGAAAGGCTGCATTGCCTCCATGTCATGCATTTTTTCAATTTCATGTAATTAACGGTAAACTTTCTTGTCAATTGTATCAAAGAAGTGCAGATATTTTTTTGGGAGTACCTTTTAATATCGCATCATATTCGCTTTTAACCATAATGATAGCTCAAGTGTGTGATTTAAAAGTGGGTGATTTTATTCATACTTTTGGAGATGCTCATATTTATAGCAATCACTTTGATCAGATGAAATTACAACTTACTAGAGAACCAAGAAAGCTACCAACTATTAAAATCAATAAAAAGGTTAAAAGTATTTTTGATTTTAAATTTGAAGATTTTGTTTTGGAAGATTATAATCCTCATCCCCACATCAAAGGAAAAGTTGCAGTTTAATCAATCTCATGATAAAAAAAACCATAACCATTATTGTTGCAGCAGCTGAAAATGATGCTATCGGAAAAAATAATGATCTAATCTGGAGCTTGCCTGATGACCTAAAAAGGTTTAAAAGACTTACCTCAGGTCATTGCATAATTATGGGTAGAAAAACATTCGATTCGTTTCCAGGATTATTACCCAACAGAAAACATATTGTTATTTCAAAAAAATCGGAAAGCTATTTTCCTGACGAAGTTGTTGTTGTAAATAATTTTGAGGATGCAATAAAAGCAACTAATGAAGATGAAAATCCATATGTTATTGGGGGTGGGCAAATTTATAATCTAGCCATGAAACACAGCGATATTATCGAATTGACAAGGGTTCATGAAGAGTTTGAAGCTGATACTTTTTTTCCAAAAATTAACTGGGACGAATGGGAATTAATTAATGAAGAAAACCATGTAATAGATGAACGCCATAAATATTCATTTACATATAAAACATATTTAAAAATTAAGTAATGAAAGCATATATTTTTCCAGGTCAAGGAGCACAATTTCCCGGAATGGGAAAAGATTTATTTGAAAATTCAAATACTGCCTATGAACTTTTTAATAATGCTAACGAAATTTTAGGTTTTAAAATAAGTGATGTGATGTTTAACGGATCAGTTGAAGACTTAAAACAAACATCGGTCACTCAACCAGCAATTTTTTTACATTCTGTAATATTGGCAATGAGTAAAGAAAATGAAATTTCACCTGCAATGGTTGCTGGTCACTCATTAGGCGAATTCTCAGCTCTTGTTATAAATAAATCTATTTCATTTGAAGACGGACTAAAGTTAGTTTCAATTAGAGCAAATGCAATGCAAAAAGCTTGTGAAAATAATCCTGGAACCATGGCGGCTGTTTTAGGACTTGAAGATAATCTCGTTGAAAATGTATGCAGTGAAGTTGAGGGCACTGTGGTAGCTGCAAATTATAATTGTCCGGGGCAATTGGTTATATCAGGTGAATTAAATGCAATAGAATTAGCATGCGAAAAATTAAAAGAAATTGGTGCTCGACGTGCATTAGTTTTGCCTGTCGGGGGTGCATTTCATTCTCCGCTAATGGAAGAAGCAAAAAGAGAACTTGAAAATGCTATAAATGAAACTATTTTTTCTGATCCAATATGTCCAATATATCAAAACGTTAGTGGCCTTCCCTACTCTTCAGAAATTGAAATAAAAGAAAATTTAATATCTCAGCTAACCCGTCCAGTAAAATGGACACATTCAATAAATCAAATGGTTAAAGATGGAGCTAAAGAGTTTATTGAGGTTGGGCCTGGTCGGGTTCTACAAGGATTGGTAAGAAAAATTAATGTTGATATAAATTCAAGTTCATTAAATTTGGAAAATGTTGGATAAAAGAAAACGTAATTTATTAATTACAGCAATAGTTTTTTTAAGTATTGCAATTGATCAAATTTCAAAAATTTGGGTTAGAAATAATTTTGAGAGTTATATCGAAAATAGCATAATCGGTGATGTATTTACCCTAATAAAGGTTGAAAACACCGGTGCATTTTTGGGCATGGGAAGTGAGCTCTCAGAAACGCTTAGAATCTTATTACTAATTGTTTTGCCTATAATAGTCTTAATTTCAATAACTATTTACACTTACATCGATAAAGCGCTTGATAAAATTTCTATTATCGGATTTTCATTGATAATTGGAGGTGGAATTGGAAATATTTTTGATAGAATTGTTTATGGCTCAGTAACAGATTTTCTCTATTTGGATTTTGGTGGTATATTTAAGACCGGAATATTTAATTTTGCTGATTTGTCGGTTACAACAGGTATGATTTTGATTTTAATCTACAGCTTTAAAAAGAATCCTTAGTTCTTATAAATTACTCCTCCCTTCATTACAAATGTGACATTTTCAAGGGTAGAAATGTCATCTTCAGGATTTAATTTAGTAGCTACAATATCAGCAATAAAATCCTTTTTTATTTGCCCAATTTCATTTTCCATTGAGAGGATCTTAGCATTAACTATTGTTGCAGCCTGAAGACATTCAATGATTGGAATTCCAGCTTCATACATGTATATAAATTCTTTTGCATTCTTGCCATGAGGAAATACCCCAGCATCTGATCCAAAAGCAATATTAACCCCTGCCTTATATGCTCTTTCGGTAGTACTTTGAATTTTTGGACCTATTGCTAATGCTTTTGGTACAACTAATTCATCGTAGTAACCAGGAATTTTTGCATTAGCTGCCACCTCTTTTCCAGCAGTTATTGTCGGAACATAATAAGTTCCATATTGTTTCATTAATTTCATTGACTCCTCACTTAATAATGTGCCATGTTCAATTGTATGAACACCGCCGATAACTGCTCTTTGAATTCCTTCATCACCATGAGCGTGAGCAGCAACAATCATATCATAATCATTTGCTGTTTCACAAATTGCTTTAATCTCCTCAAGAGTAAATTGAGGGTTTTGACCATTTTTTGCTATACTCATAACTCCACCAGTTGCTGTAATTTTTATAACATCAGCACCATTTTTATATCTTTCACGAACAGCCTTTCTAGCATCGTCAACCCCATTAATGACACCATCCTGAGGCCCAGGATCTCCTGCAATACTTTTTTTCCATCCGTTTGTGGGGTCTGCATGACCACCTGTTGTTCCGATGGCTTTTCCAGCAGTAAAGATTCTGGGGCCGATTACTTCACCCTTATTAATTGCATTTCTTAAAGAAATATTAACGCCACTACCTCCTAAATCTCTAACGGTAGTAAATCCAGCCATTAATGTACGTTTTGCAAATTTTAGAGAACTAAATGCTATTTCTGATTCTTCAGCGGTAAATTCGTTAAGATATTTTTCAGGATTATATTCACTCTCAATATGTACATGCAAATCAATAAATCCAGGCATAACAGTAGAATCTTTTAAATCAATTATGACACTATTATCATTTTCTGTAAGTTCATAACCCTTTTTTATGTCCTTAATTTTATTACCTGAAACTATAATTGTCATATTGTCTAACATCTTACCTTCATTAGAATTAAATAATTTACCTACATGGAGATAATAATCTTGAGCATTTATGCTTAAACTGAAAAATAAGATCAAAAACAATAATTTTTTCATAATAACATTGATTTGGGACTAACTAATATAATATTAATTTTTGGTTACTTTTGTTTAAAACTGGCAATATTAATTCTCTATTAATTAAAATATTTGAAGTCGGGCTAAGACTATACGCTCCTTTTTCAAAAAAAATTGAAAAAGGTGTCTTGGGTAGAAAGAATAGTTTTAAAAAACTAAAATCATCATTTAAAAAAAGTGATAATATTATACATGTTCACTGTGCATCTCACGGGGAATATTTAATGTCAGAGGAATTAATCACTCGTCTAAAGGATAAGTTTATCGATTATAAATTTCTCTTGTCATTTATTTCACCTTCAGGCTATGAAAATGCTAATGTAGATTTATTTGATTGTGTGATTTATCTACCTCTTGAGTCTAATAAAAATTGTGTTGAATTTTATAAAATAATATCACCTAAGGCTACATTTTTTATTAAAAACGAAATTTGGCCAAATTTTATTAAACATGCAAAAATGAGTGGCTCAAAAGTTTACTCAGTGGGTGGTAATTTCTCGTCAAATTATTTAAAAAAATTATTTAAAATAAATTCAGCAATAAAAGAATTTGATTCCGTTTTTGTTTTAAACAAAAGGTCAAAAAAAATAGTTGAGGATATCGGAAATCATAATGTAATTGTTGTTGGAGATTTAAGATATGACACTGTTATTCCAAAATTAAAAAATGAGACTAATGAAATTATAGAGAGATTTATTGACAACAATAATTGTATTGTTTTTGGAAGCACATGGAAAGAAGACGAAAACATAATTGTTAAATACATAAATAATTACAAAGGGAATACTAAATATATTATTGCTCCACATGAAATTGTCAAAAATTCAGAAAGAATTAAAAAGTGTTTAGGAAGTAAATCTATTTTATTTTCAAAAATTAATTCGAATACTGACTTGAAAGAATTTTCATGTTTAATTATTGATAATGTAGGAATGTTATCATCATTATATTCATATGGTACGATTGCCTATGTTGGAGGAGGGATGGGAACGAAAGGACTACATAATATATTAGAGCCTGCCTACTTTTCCAAACCTATAATTATAGGAAAAAATTACAAGGGATTTGATGAGGCGGAAAAAATGATTAAGAATGGAAATGTGATTAGTATTTCAAATTATAGTGATTTTACTAATGAATTAGAATTGATTATTAATAATAAAAGTATAATCAAAGAGATGGCTAGTAAATGCACTGAATTTTTTAAGAAAAATAAAGGTGGGGTTAAATTAATTTTAAACAAACTACAATGAAATATAAAATACAACATTATATAATAATATTACTTATTACCAATTCAACCTTTTCACAGAGCGTTATTTTAGAATCTTTTGGCCCATCTTTTAATACACCTGTTGAAATTAAAAATGCTGGTGACGATAGGCTTTTTGTAGTTGAAAAGTCAGGAAAAATTAAAATTTTAAACCAAAATGGAAGTGTAAATTCTACCCCATTTTTAGATATTGAAGATAAAGTTTCAACCAATGCCAATGAAAGAGGTTTACTAGGTTTGGCATTTCATCCAAATTATCCTGAAAATCCATTTTTCTTTGTTAATTATACTAATAATAATGGTGATACAACAATTTCAAAATTCTCTGTAAGTTCAGATCAAGATATTGCTAACGATAATGAAACAATATTACTGGTAATAGATCAACCTTACGGGAATCATAACGGAGGTTGTATAAATTTTGGTCCAGATGGAAATCTTTATATTGGAATGGGAGACGGCGGGAGTGGCGGTGACCCACAAAATTATTCACAAAATACAGGATCACTTCTAGGTAAGATGCTAAGAATAAATGTAAACAGTAGTGCTTATTCAATTCCAGAAAACAACCCTTATAATGATGAAATTTGGAGCATTGGCCTTAGAAATCCTTGGAAATTTAGCTTCGACAGTTTGAATGGTGATTTATGGATTGCTGATGTTGGTCAAAATGAATTTGAAGAAATTAATATGATTCAAGGAAATCCAGCCAACATCAATTATGGATGGAGATGTTATGAAGGTAATGAGCCATATAATATGTCAGGATGCCCAGACGATGATGATTTAACTTTTCCAGTTGCTACTTATTCTCATTATAATAGTGGTGACTTTAAATGTTCTGTAACTGGAGGATATATATATCGTGGTAATCAAATCTCAGGATTAAATGGTGTTTATTTTTTTGCTGACTATTGTAGTGGAGAAATTGGCTTTCTTTCAAAAAATGATGAAGATAATTGGGAGATGAGCCTAGCATTTCCCAATATAAACGGAAGTTGGGTTTCGTTTGGTGAAGATATAAATGGTGAACTTTATATAGCATCAATTAACGGGGGAATTTATAAGATTGTAGATGCGGCACTTTCCAATAATGAAATTGAAAATAATTCGTTTAATTATTTCCCAAATCCGGTTGTAGATAAGTTAGAAATTCAATCTGATAATCCGCTTGATATTAAATTATATAATTTGTCTGGCATGTTAATTAAGAGTAATAATGGTCTTATCAACCAGACTTTAGATTTAAGTTATTTAAGTAGCGGTACTTATATATTAAAAATCAATAATTACCAATACAGAAAATTGCTTAAAAAATAAAAAAGGGAGTAAAAACTACTCCCTTAATTAAACATAAATAAATAAACAAACTAAAACTAATTACTAACTATATAACTTAAAATGTTACAAAAAAAAAGCTTATCGTGATGATAAGCTTTTTTTTAAATTAAAATATAGCAACTACCTCACGAAATGAATATTTCATGTTTCCACCACCACATATTTAATTGTAATTTTTTCATTGATGTAAATATAACAAACTATCTTAATAAAAAAAATTAAATTTTAATTTGATTGATGAAATTGCGGATGTTTTTTAAACCATTTTTTTGAATGTATTTTATAAAAGCGCTACCCACAATACAACCCTTTGAGTATTTACTAGCAATGACGAAATTTTCATTATTTGAAATTCCAAAACCAATAATTTTAGGTGTAGATAAATTCATTTTTTCTAATTTTCTGAAATAATTTATACTGTTTTCATTTAATTTATTTGTAGAGCCAGTTATACTTGATGAACTTACAACATAAAGAAATCCATCGCTATTTTTGTCTATATATTCTATTCTTTTTTTACTAGTTTGCGGAGTAATTAAAAATATATTTTGAAGCTGATTTTTTTCAAAAATTCTCTTATAATTTGAAAGGTAAATATCAATTGGTAAGTCAGGAATTATCAAGCCATCAATTCCAATTTCATTACACTTTTCACAAAATTCCTCAACTCCAAATTGGAAAATAGGATTGAAATACCCCATAATTATTAAAGGAATATTGACATGATTTCTAATTTCTTTGAGTTGTTCAAACAAAATATTTGTTGATATTCCATTATCTAATGCAATTTTTGAGCTCATCTGAATAGTCTCACCATCAGCTAAAGGGTCACTAAATGGTAAACCAATTTCAATCATATCCACACTAGCAGAAACTAAATTTTTAATTATTTCAATTGTACTATTTAATTCAGGAAATCCTGCAGTAAAATATATTGACAAAATATCGTCTTTTTCTTTAAGAGTTTTGCTAATTCTGTTCATTATATATTAAAATAATTTATATAATTCTCTAGATCTTTATCACCTCTACCTGAAAGGTTTAAAACAATTATATCAGTCGAATTAAATTTTTTATGATCAAATACTGCTAAAGCATGTGAGGTTTCAATAGCAGGAATAATTCCTTCAAGTTGTGACAATTGTAAACCAGCTGACATTGCCTCATCATCATCTATTGAAATAAACTCTCCTCTTCCAGTGCAAAATAAATTAGCATGCATAGGCCCTATTCCTGGATAATCTAATCCAGCTGAAATTGAATAGGGTTCAGTAATTTGACCGTCATCGGTTTGCATAAGTAAGGTCTTACTACCATGTATAATTCCGGTTTTACCCAATTTTGTAGTCGCAGCTGATTTTCCAGAATTTACTCCTTTTCCAGATGCCTCAACACAAATAATTTTTACTCTTTCATCATCCAAATAATCATAAAACGTTCCAGCCGCATTACTTCCCCCACCTACACAAGCGATTAAATAATCTGGGTAATTTCTTCTTTCAACTAAAAGAAGTTGCTCTTTAATCTCTTTCGAAATAACAGACTGAAATCTAGCAACCATGTCAGGAAAAGGATGCGGTCCAACAACGCTCCCAACAATATAATGAGTATCAATTGGATTGTTAATCCAGTCTCTCATTGCTTCATTAGTCGCATCTTTTAAAGTTGAACTTCCAGATGTTACAGGAATGACATCAGCTCCTAACATTTTCATTCTTGCAACATTTGGAGCCTGTCTTTTAACGTCAGTAGCACCCATATATACGATACATTTTAAACCCATTAAAGCACAAACTGTTGCTGTAGCCACTCCATGTTGTCCTGCTCCAGTTTCAGCGATAATCCGCGATTTTTTTAATCTTTTTGCAAGGATTATTTGTCCTATTGTATTGTTAATTTTATGGGCTCCTGTGTGATTTAGATCTTCTCTTTTTAAATATATTTTAGCTGAATATTTTTCTGATAAATTTTTTGAAAAATATAGTGGAGATGGCCTACCAACATAGTCTTTAAGCAATTGATTAAATTCTTGCTGAAAACTATCATCACTCATTATTTTAATATAATTTTCTTTAAGCTCATCAATATTATGTAAGAGCATTTCTGGAATATATGCGCCTCCAAAATCTCCGTAGTAACCTTTAGAATTTACATTATAACTCATTTTTAAAATTTTTAATTAATTCATAATCTTTTTTTGCATACTCAATTTCAAAGTGACTATTAATATCTATTGCTAAACAGTATTTTGAAATTGTTGAACTAAAAAAGTCTTTTAGTTCCTCTATATTGTGTAAACCAATACCACCACTTAAGAAATATGGTTTATTAAATTTATAGTTTGTTAAAATTTTCCAGTCAAAAGATATTCCATTACCCCCCGGTAATTTTCCTTTTGTATCAAAAAGAAAATAATCGCATTTCATATAATTTTCAGTTGAATTAAAATTGAAATTTTTATCAATTGAAAAGGCTTTTATTATCTTAACATCTCGAATTTGTGATATAAAATCAGGTTTCTCATTTCCATGTAATTGCACCATATCTAAATTATATTTTTCAATAATAAAGTTTAGGTATTCGATTTCAGGATCAACAAAAACACCTACTTTTTTAATATTTTTATTAACTCTTGGTATTGGTTCATTATCGAAAAATCTTTTTGATTTATTATAAAATATAAAGCCCATATAATCAGGGTTTAATTTTGAAATTAAACTGATATTATCATTATATTTCATGCCACATATTTTTAATTTCATACTTCAATTTTTTTTATAAATTCGCTAGCAGCCAGGCCCGGATTTATTGTTTTCATAAAATATTCTCCAATTAAAAAACCATTGAACCCATATTTCCTTAAATCTTTGACAGTATTATAATTGTCAATTCCACTCTCTGAAATCTTTAAAAAATCACTAGGAATTTTTTTTGAGATTTTTTTTGAGATGTTTATATCTGTTTTAAATATTTTTAAATCCCTATTATTCACTCCGATCAAATCTATATAAGGATTCATCACCTTTTCTAGTTCATTCTCATTATGAATTTCTGCCAAGACTTCTAGATGTAACTCATTAGCTAGCTTGGACAGCTTGAAAATTTCCTGTTTACTTAAAACTGAAGCAATTAATAAAATTACATCAGCGCCTATTGATTTTGATTCAACAATCTGAAATTCATCTAAAATAAAATCTTTTCTTAAAATTGGTCCTTCAAAAATTTCTCTAGCAATTTTTAAATCATCATTTGTCCCGCCAAAGAAATCAAAGTCTGTTAGAACTGAAATTCCACAAACTCCTGCATCTTGATATCCGCGAATCACCTCTTGTATTTTTAGTTCATTGTTGATGATATCTTTTGATGGAGATTTTCTTTTATGCTCTGCAATTATTCCAGAGATGCTTGATTTTAATTTGCTTTTTAAAGAAATAGTTTCTCTATCAAAAAATAAAGAAGACTCTAATTGACTTGTAGAATAATTTAGTTTGAGATGACTTATCTCATTTTTTTTGTGACGAATTATTTTATTCAAAACATTCATTTACTTAGTTCAATTAATGTGTTAAATGATTTAAAGGCTTTTTTACTTAATAATGAGTCTTTTGCTAAGTCAAAAGCTTCAGAAATTCCAATTTCTTTTGCAGTAGAAATTGCCAAAGCAGAGTTTGCAAGAACCACATCAGTTTGCTCTTTCGTAGATCTCAAATTTAAAACATCAAGAAAAATTGAAGCAGCTTGCTCTATAGTATTACCACCAAAGATTTTTTCAGGGGAAATTATCTTTGAATCAAAATCTTTAGGTTTTATTAATAACTCATTATTATTTGAAACAACTTTTGAATCTCCTGTTAATGAAATTTCATCGTATCCATCTAAAGAATGAACAATTGAATATTTAAATCCCCTAGTTGTTTCAAAAACAGATTTATAAAGTCTTAGAATATCCAATCCGTATACACCAACAAGTTGATTATTTGGTCGACAAGGATTTACCAATGGACCTAAAATATTAAAAAATGTTTTCATTCCGAGTGCCTTTCTCACAGGTGCAACATTTTTCATTGCAGGATGAAATAATGGAGCATGTAAGACACATATATGGGCCTTATTTAAACAGGTTTTTAAAAAGTCTTCTTCATTTGTAAATTTTATACCAAAATACTCTAACACATTGGATGAACCACAAGCTGAAGAAACAGAATAATTACCATGTTTTGCAACATGAATTCCTGCACCAGCTGTAACAAAAGATGCCAGGGTAGAAATATTAAATGTATTTTTATTATCACCCCCGGTACCACACAAATCAATGGTTTTAAAATCACTAAAATCCAATTTTACACATAATTCTAGCAATGCATCTCTAAATCCAATTAGCTCATTTGTTGATGTTCCTCTTAACATAAAAACTGTCAAAAAAGAAGCAACCTGTTCATGATTATATTTTCCCATTGAAATATCAATAAGAATTTCTTTAGATTCTTTTTCATCTAAATTTTCATGATTTATTAATCTTGTTAAAATTTCTTTCATTTTAATTATTAATCCAGTTTTCTATAATTTTTTTTCCATAAGGGGTTAAAATAGATTCAGGATGAAACTGAACTCCCTTAACGTCATATTGGGTATGTCTTATCGACATAATTTGCTTATTGTCATCAACAGACGTTATTTCAAGTTGTTCAGAAATATTATCTACGACCCATGAATGATATCTGGCTGCCTGAAAATTATTTTTGAATCCATGAAAAATTGATTCGTCTTTTACACAAAGGTTTATGTTCGATGAAATTCCATGAAATACTTCATCTAAATTTTTCAAAGATCCACCATAAACTTCAGCAATAGCTTGTTGGCCGAGACATATTCCAAGAATACTTTTTGTTGGACCATACTTTTCAATTACTTTTTTCAATAGACCTGCCTCGTCGGGAATACCAGGGCCAGGCGATAATAAAATTTTATCAAATTTTGAAACATCATCTAAATCAAATTTATCATTTCTAACAACGGTTACATCATAATTCATTTCCTTAATTAGGTGTACCAAATTATAAGTAAAACTATCGTAATTATCTATTACTAAAACCCTATTCATTTTATAATTTATCAGCCATTTCAATTGACTTTGTTAACGCATTTAATTTATTGTAAACCTCTTGTAATTCATTATTTTCATCTGACTTATCTACGATACCAGCACCTGCTTGCCAATACAAAAAGTTATTTTTACTTAGGAAGGTTCTTATCATTATTGCATGATTAAAATCCCCGTTGAAATCTAAAATTCCTATTGCACCTCCATAATAACCTCTATTAGTTTTTTCATATTTTTCGATTAATGTCATAGCCATGTGTTTTGGAGCTCCAGAAAGAGTTCCAGCAGGAAAAGTGTCTGCAATTATTTTTAAATTTTTATCATTTGTATCCAGCTTACCGGTAACTTTACTTACTAAATGAATAACATGAGAGAAATATTGAACTTCTTTAAATTTTTCAACCTTAACAAGCTCACAATTCCTACTTAAATCATTTCTAGCAAGATCAACTAACATAACATGCTCACTTCCTTCTTTTGGGTCATTTAGCAGTTTTTCAGCAAGTATTTTATCCTCTGTTTCATTTCCAGTTCTTTTAAATGTACCTGCGATAGGGTGAATTTCAGCTAACTTTTGCTTGATAACAAGTTGGGCTTCCGGTGAACTACCAAAAATTTTGTAACCTCCATAATCAAAATAAAATAAGTAAGGGGAGGGGTTTATACTTCTTAATGCTCTGTATACATTGAAGTCATCTCCAGAAAATTTTTGAGAAAATCGCCTAGATAAAACCAGTTGAAAAACGTCTCCTCTTTTACAATGATTCTTGGCATAATTGACTTGTTTTATAAATTCTTTATCTGTTAGATTTGAATTTATATCATCAATAGAATTAAATTTATAATTACTTGAACTAGATACTTTTATAAGTTGATATATTTTGTCAATATTATTTTGCTCATCTGAAGAATGACAAAAAATATAAGCTTCATTCCTGAAATGATTAATTGCAATAATATTTTTATAAATACCATAATACATTTCAGGAATTTTTACTGAATCTTCTTTCACACTAATTTCTAAATCCTCAAAATATTTTACAGCATCATAAGAGGTGTATCCAAAAAGACCGTTGCTAATGAATGGTAATTCAGATGATTCAACCTTAAATCGATTTATGAAATTTTGCAGTTCAATGATTAAATTTTCTTTAGAGCAAGAAATCTCATTGTTTGACTTGTCAGGAAATTTCGTTGATAGAATATCTTCAAAAACTTCAAAAGATGCAATCTGATTAAAGCATATATATGAGAAACTGTTATTATTTGAGTTGTAATCGCTACTCTCTAAGAGAAGGCTATTAGGATATTTATCTCTAATTCTTAAATAAACACTTACAGGCGTAATTGTGTCTACTAAAAATTTCTTTTTATATGTCTTTAATCTAAATTTTTTCATTTTTACTTCTTAATGGGGGCTTTTACACCCCCGTTAAAAAAACAAACTAAAACCAATCATGAACAAAAAAAAAGCTTATCGTGATGATAAGCTTTTTCTCAAATTAAAATATAGCGACTACCTCACGAAACTAAAATTTCATGTTTCCACCACCACATATTTAATTGTAATTTTTTCATTGATATAAATATAAGAATCTATTTATTTAAATTAAAAATGAAATGAAAAAAATTTTAATTTTTTTTTTGATTGAATACCCGAATAAATAGCCGACATTTGCAGCGAGAATTAATTTTATGGTTGGTTTTAAAGAAATTGGGGTTAATAAAGATTTATGTAAAGCAATAAATGAATTAGGCTTCACAACCCCAACCGAAATTCAAGAAGAATCGATTCCTTTTTTATTGTCCAATAACAACGACCTTATATCACTTGCTCAAACAGGTACTGGAAAAACCGCAGCTTTTGGATTACCCGTAATACAAAAAACCTATTTAGAGAACAAATTTGTACAGACTATTATATTATGTCCTACAAGAGAACTTTGTATTCAAATTTGTAAAGACCTAGAAAAGTATTCAAAATATATTTCTAGTCTCAAAATATTATCTGTTTATGGGGGTACTAATATTGAAACCCAAATCAAATCATTAAATAAAGGTGTCCACATAGTTGTAGGTACACCTGGAAGAACCAAGGATTTAATCAAGAGAAAAGTTTTAAAATTAGAATTGGTTGACAAAGTAGTTTTGGATGAAGCTGACGAAATGTTAAGTATGGGTTTTAAGGATGATTTAGATTTTATATTAGATAGAACAAAATCTGAAAGACAAACAATGCTTTTTTCAGCGACAATGTCAACAGAGGTAAAAAGTATTTCAAAAAAATACATGAAAGATGCAAAAGAAATTAGCGTATCAAAAATCAATTCTGGAGCAAAAAATATTGAACACCATATTTATAGTGTAAGTTCAAGAAACAAATACGAGGCACTAAAAAGAATTGCAGACTTTAATCCTAATATATATGGGATTGTTTTTTGCAGAACAAAAAGACATACGAAAGATATTGCAAATAAGTTTATAGCAGAAGGATACAATGCAGATGCTATTCATGGAGATTTGTCTCAAAACCAAAGAGACGAAGTAATGCAAAGATTCAGAAATAAGTCCCTACAAATTTTAATTGCAACTGATGTAGCTGCACGTGGCTTAGATGTAGATGATATAACGCACGTAATCAATTATTCCCTACCAGATGATCCCGAAGTATATATTCACAGAAGTGGAAGAACAGCAAGAGCAGGTAAAAGTGGAATTTCAATTGCAATCTCAAATGAAAGTGAGAGACGAAAAATAAAATCAATTGAAAAAAAGGGAGGAATAAAGTTCTTAAATAAGGAAGTTCCAACCGGAGTTGAAATTTGTTCTAACCAACTTTATAAAATGATAGACGAAATTGAAAATGTGGAAGTTGACGAACAGCAAATTAAGCCATTTTTAAATGATATATATAAAAGACTTGAATGGCTTGACCGAGAAGAGTTAATTAAAAGATTTGTTTCTGCAGAGTTTAATAGATTTTTAAACTATTATAAAGAATCAAACAGATTACAATCTAAAAAAAGTAAAAAATCTGAGAAAAAAAGAGGAAACGGAAAATCTTTAACTGGGTTTTCGATTAATATTGGAAGAAAACACAGAGCAACACCGATTGATATTATATCAATAATTAATAGAGCTTTAAAATCAAATGATATTGAAATTGGTAAAATTGAACTAAACAGATATCAAACATTTTTTGAAATAGATAAAGATTTTGCTGATAAATTAAAGTCAAATATTAAAAAAATTGATTTTAGGGGAAATGAAATTATTTTAGATAGTCCAATGGATTTTGAAGAAATTCCATCAAGGAAAAGAAAGGACAGAAGAAAATCAGTTAGGAAAAGTAGCTCTAGAAAAAAAGGTAAAAAAAGAAAAAAGAAAAAATCTAGGTTTAAGTAATAAAAAAACCCCCATCATTTTGATGGGGGTTTTGTACTGAAGGCGGGACTTGAACCCGCACGGATATTACTATCCATTGGATTTTAAGTCCAACGTGTCTACCAATTCCACCACTTCAGCAAATATTTTTGGAGCGAAAGACGGGATTTGAACCCGCGACCCTCACCTTGGCAAGGTGATGCTCTACCCCTGAGCTACTTTCGCATTATTTTAAAGAACATGCACCAGAAGTGCGGATGCAAATTTAAGATAAATTTTCAAATATGAAACTTAATTTGGGAAAATTGAAATAGCAAATCCTCCAGCAGGAACAGTTGGTATTTTAATTTTACTTTTTGATGTAACAGTTATATTTTCAATTTTATAAGATTGCGGATTTTTAGCATAGTCTGCTTCCTTGGAATCCCTGTAAATGGTAGCTGTATATTTTTTGTTCTTATCTAAGAAACTAAAATCAACTCCAGCATCCCTTTTGTTATAACCATTTGAATTTCCTACAAACCAGTTATCAGTATCCTTTTCTTTTCTTGCTATTGTTAAGTACTCACCAGGCTCTGCCTCTAAGTAAACAGATTTATCCCAATCCAAAGCAACATCTTTGATGAATTGAAATGCGTCTGGGAAACGCATATAATTTTTTGGTAAATCTGCCGCCATTTGTAATGGACTATACATTACAACATATAAGCCTAGTTGATTGGCTAACGTTGTAGTAACCGATCCTGGTGCAAGGGTTTCATTTAGATTAGGTGTGAAGTCTGGTCTGTTTTTTCTTGGATCCATTTCAAAAATCCCAGGTGTATAGTCCATTGGCCCACCAATTAGTCTGGTAAAAGGTAAAATAGTTGTGTGATTAAGCTTAGATCCACGAAACTCTGCGCCACGAGCAGATTCATTTCCGATGTGATTTGGGTATGTTCTACCAACACCTGTTGGTCTAACAGCCTCATGTGCATTTACCATTATTTTATAATCAGCAGCTTTATCAATTGCGTATATATAATGATCGACCATATACTGACCATAATGTCTTTCACCAGCAGGAATTATTCTTCCAACATATCCACTCTTAACCGACTTATAACCATATTTATTCATTAGGGAATATGCTTCATCCATATGTCTTTCATAATTTCTTATAGCTCCAGAAGTTTCATGATGCATCATTAAACTGATTCCCTTTTCTTTAGCATAGTTATTTAATTTTTCAATATCAAAATCTGGATATGGGGTCAAAAAATCAAAAACATAGTCCTTCTTCTTATTAAACCAATCTTCCCATCCGATATTCCAACCCTCAACAAGTAAGGCATCAAAACCATGTTCAGATGCAAAGTCAATATATCTCATCACCTTTTTATTATTAGCAGCGTGCGAATCATTAGGCTCCAGCTCATCATAATTTGTTTCATTAATTCTTACAGACGATAGATCATTTGTATACCACCATGTACTTTGGCCGGTGATCATCTCCCACCATACACCCATATATTTGGTGGGTTTTATCCATGAAGTGTCTTCAATTTTGGAAGGTTCATTTAAATTATATGTTATTCTGCTGGCTAAAATATCTCTTGCATCGTCACTGACAATCACTGTTCTCCAAGGAGTATTATGCGGAGCATTCATATAAGCCATATTGCCATAAGCATCTGGAGTTAGATGACTTTCAAAAGTCATATTTACGGGATTAAACTCTAAATGCATTGCCGAATATTCGATCAAAGCAGCCTCATGGATATTTATGTAAAGTCCATTTTGTGACTTCATCATTAATGCTGTCTGGACTGCCCAATTCGAGAATCTGTACATTGAAACATTTTCCTCTCTAAACTCAATGGATTTTTGTTCTATTTCAGAAAGCTTAGAAGTAGTGTAATTATATTCCTGTGTATCATAGTCACCTGGAATCCACATAGCCGTATGATCTCCTGCCATTGCAAACTCTGTTTTTTCATCAATAATGATAAATGAACCAAGTTTTTCTTGTAAAGGGAATTCATATCTAAAACCTAAAGAATCATCAAATAATCTAAATCTAATATTAACTTTTCTTTCAGATTCTATTTGCTGAAGCTCAACAAACATTTCATTATAATTGTTTCTAATTTCACTTTCTTCACCCCACACAGGATTCCAATATTCATCAACAGAATCAAATGTTACATTTAGAATTTTAAAATTATTCATCATGTCTAAAGTGTCAATTTTCATCCATTCAACATTATCCTTCAATATAAATCCTAATCCACTATTTAATATTACAGGTTTATCATAAAAATTTAAAGAATAAAACGCTCTTCCTTTTTCATCAATACTAAAGTTTAAATCCAAATTATTATCAGGTGATTTTAAATTCTGAGCATTTAAAAAAAATCCCAATAATAAAAAGATGTAAAATGTAAATATATTCTTCATTTTTTGAGTGGTTTGGTTAGTTTGTAAGAATCCAAAAATAAAAAAAAATACTAATTATTAATTTTTCTTTTTAACTCATTTAATTTAAGCATTGCTTCAATTGGGGTTAGTTCATCTAGATTTAGATCATCCAATTCTTTTCTAACCTCCTCAAGTAAGGGGTCATTGATATCAAAAAATTGTAATTGAGGTGAAATAGGATTAACTGTTAATTCTTTAGAAGATCGAGAATGTTCAAGTTGTTTCAACATATCATTTGCTTTATCTAAAACATCTTTAGGCATACCAGCCATTTTTGCAACATGAATTCCAAAACTGTGCTCACTACTTCCAGGTATTAATTTCCTCAAAAACAAAATTTGATTATTTTCTTCTTTTATCGATACGTTAAAATTTTTAATTCTCTCAAATGAATCGGCCATTTGGTTTAATTCATGATAATGAGTTGCAAACAAAGTTTTTGGTTTAGACTTGTGATGATGTAAGTATTCAGAAATTGCCCATGCAATCGAAATGCCATCATAAGTACTTGTACCCCTGCCAATTTCATCAAGTAAAATCAAACTTCTTTCTGAAATATTATTTAAAATTAGTGCAGTCTCATTCATCTCTACCATAAATGTTGATTCACCCATACTTATATTATCGGATGCTCCAACACGGGTAAATATTTTATCAATTATACCCATCTTTAATTTTTCAGCTGGAACAAAACAACCTATCTGCGCAAGCAAGCAAATTATTGCAGTTTGTCTTAGAATAGCTGATTTACCAGACATGTTGGGCCCAGTGATCATAATAATTTGTTGCTTTTGTTTATTTAGAGATATACTATTAGGTATATAGGGCTTATCAATTGGTAATTGAGATTCTATAACAGGATGTTTTCCGTTTATGATCTCGATTTCAAAAGAATCGTTAATTTCAGGTCTTACATAATTTTTTGATATTGATAGGTTAGAAAATGAAGCAAGGCAATCAAGCTGTGCAATCAGTACAGAGTTGTTTTGAATTTCTCTGATAAATAATTGACAAGAATCTAACAATTCATCAAAAAATTTAATCTCTAATTCCATAATTCTTTCCTCAGCTCCTAAAATTTTGGACTCATATTCCTTTAATTCCTCTGTTATATATCTTTCTGCATTAACAAGAGTTTGCTTTCTAATCCAACTTTCAGGAACCTTTTCTTTATGAGTATTTCTAACTTCTATATAGTATCCAAATACATTATTTGAAGAAATTTTTAATGACGGGATATTGGTTATTTCTGATTGCTGCTTAAGCATATCATCTAAATAATCTTTATTGTTCTTGGATAAACTCCTAAGCTCTTTTAATTCATCAGAAAATTCAGATGAAATCGAATTTCCCTTGTTTATATTTACAGGAGGATTTTCTGAAAGTGTTTTGTCAATTATTTTTATGAAATCTTCACAAGAACTTAATGAATTAATCAATTTATTTAAGTCTTTACAGCTGGTCTTTTTTAATTTATTTTTTAAAGGTTTAATAGTATTTAATGACTCTTTCAGATTATATAATTCTCTTGGAGTGATTTTTTTAGTGGCTATTTTCGACACTAATCTTTCTATATCACTTAGAGAAGAAAGTAATTCACAAACGAAATTTCTATGCTCATCTTCCGAAATAAAATGATCAACAATATTATGTCTTTGAAAAATCAAATCCTTGTCTGTGGAAGGCAGAGCTAACCATCTTTTTAATAATCTTCCTCCCATAGGGGAAATTGTATTATCAATTACATCAATTAGGCATTTTCCCTCAAAATTATTTGGATGAAATATTTCTAGATTTCTAACCGTAAATCTGTCAAGCCAAACATGACCATCAATAGGAATTCTGTTAATTTTTGTTATATGACTTAATCGGTGATGTTGAGTTTCACTTAAATAGTGTAAAATACCTGCAGTAGATATAACACCTTCATTTAAATCTTTTATGCCAAAACCTTTAATTGAATTAGTTTTAAATTGCTTTTGAATAAGCTCATTGGCGAAGTCTGAATTATAAACCCATTCGTCTAGAAAAAACAAATTATAAAACTCACCAAATTTTTCTTTAAAAATTTTCTTTTGCTGCTTGGCAATTAATATTTCACTTGGATTAAAGTTTGCTAATAATTTAGCAATGTATTCTGAATCTCCCTGAGATAGCAAAAACTCTCCGGTGGAAATGTCTAAAAAAGAAATTCCAATATTATTACTTATAAAAATAGATGCTAAAAAATTATTTTTCTTTGGATATAACACACCGTCAACAGAGGCTAATCCTGGAGTTACAAGTTCAGTGACTCCTCTTTTTACGATTTTTTTTGTTTTTTTTGGATCTTCTAATTGATCACAAATTGCCACACGTAAACCTGCCTTTACCAGTTTTGGCAAATATAAATTTAGAGAATGATGAGGGAATCCAGCAAGCTCAGTTTCACTTTGACTCCCTGCTCCTCTTTTTGTTAAAATAATATCTAAGATTTTAGATGATTGAATAGCATCATCTCCAAAAGTTTCATAAAAATCTCCAACTCTAAAAAGTAGTAAAGCATCAGGATACTTTGCTTTGATGGCATTATACTGCTGCATTAAAGGAGTAATTTTTTTTGCGTCTTTTTTCAATTGGATAAGTTAAATACTATTTTTATACCTACATCTTTACTAATGTAATTATTATTTAGTTGTTTAAAAAACAAATGTTTTAAGTAAGCTTAAATGAAAAAATTAAAAAATAGTGAATTAAACAGAATTTCAATTGAGGAATTTAAAAACTCCTCTAAAACCCCAATTAAAGTTTTACTTGATAACATAAGGAGTGCGCATAATGTTGGAAGTATATTTAGATCGTGTGACGCTTTTTTAATAGATGAGATTATTCTATGCGGTATCACAGCTAAACCGCCAAATAAGGAAATTAGAAAAACTGCATTAGGAAGTACTGATTCAGTAAAATGGACTTATTTTGAAAATATTAAAGATGCAATTTTAAAATTAAAGCAAGAAAAGTATCAAATTATTTCGGTTGAGCAGGCTGACAAATCAACTGATCTAAAAAATTTTAAAATTCAATCTAAAAAAAAGTATGCAATAATTTTTGGTAATGAAATAAATGGTGTTAATCAAAAAGTAATTGATATGAGCGATGACGTAGTTGAAATACCTCAATTTGGCACAAAGCACTCATTTAATGTTTCGGTGTCTGTAGGAATTGTTATTTGGGATTTTTTCACCAAAATAAAAACTAATTGATTCCATTTATGATGGATAAATAATCCAATCTATTTTTTACAAAATCCATTTCAGATACATCTATAAATTTTACATTTAAATCTGGTCTGGATTTAAAAAATTCAGAATAGCTCTGATTAATTTTTTTTAAATAATCTGCAGAAATTGTCGATTCATAATCTCTGCCTCTTTTTTTGATATTTGTTTTCAGATTTTCAATCGTTTGATTTAAAAAAATAATTAAATCAGGTTTAACAATACTCCTATACAATGAATAAAATAATTTCCTGTATAAATTATATTCATCAGAGTTTAAATTAATTTTTGAGAAAATCAATGACTTATGGATGTCATAATCGCTTATAATATTCTGACTAAAAAAATTTAATTGTGATAAATCTTCACTTGTTTGTTGATATCTGTCAGCTAAAAAAGACATCTCTAACTTAAAGGCAAAATCTTTTGGGTTTTCATAAAATTTAGCTAAAAATGGATTGTCAATAAATCTTTCAAGCATCAATTTTGTATTAAAATCACTTGAAATTAATTTTGATAAGCTTGTTTTTCCTGAACCTATATTACCTTCAACCGCTATATAATTATAATTTGTTACGTTGGTTAAATGTGCTGGATTTTTAAGAGATAAATCTTTCTTTTGAACTTTTTGATTGGATTTAAGAGAAGTGAAAATTTCTTTAAATGAAATTTTACTGATAGGATGAATTAAATTTGGATCAATTTCTAATAATGGTTCTAATACAAATTTTCTTTTACAAATTTCCAAATGAGGTATTTTTAACTCCTCTGAATTAATTACCATATCTTCAACTAATAAAATATCAATGTCTATAATTCTAGAGACATATTTTTTTTCTTTGCTTCTATTCCTACCTAAAACAGTTTCAATTTCAAGCAACTCATTCATTACATGATATGGGGATTTGAAAGAATTAAACGATAAGCATATGTTAAAAAAATCATCACCTTTAAATCCAATTGATTCAGTTTCATATATTGATGAAATTGTAAGAATTGATGCAATTCTAGAATGAATTAAGTCAATTGATGACTGAATATTGTTCAATCTATCTCCAATATTAGACCCTATCGATATATGATATTTTTTATGAAAATCCATATGAAATAACAAATTAGTCAAAAGAAATTGATTTACTATATTTGATTAAAGACAAATTCATGAATCCTGAAAAAAAAATTTTAGCTCAAAAACTTTATTTGATTCTGGCATCTCTTTTCATTACGTCTTTAGTAGTTTCAAATTTAATTTTTCAAAAGTTTTTTTATTGGCATCCTATTGATATAGAAATTTTTGGTGAAAAACTATTTTATTTGTCAGTAGGTATTCTTCCATATCCTATAACTTTTCTTATAACTGACCTCATAAGTGAAATTTATGGGAAAAAGAAAGCTAACCAAGTTGTTACAGTCGGTATTTTTGCTGCAATTTTTTCAACTTTAATAATATATGTAGCTGATTCAGTTCCTGCAATGGAAAATTCACCAGTTGATGATGCCTTGTTTACAAAAGTATTCGGAAGCACAATAATTGCTGTACTATCTAGCATGCTTAGTTATTTGTTTGCTCAGTATATTGATATTCATATATATCATTTTTGGAAAAACCTGACAAAGGGTAAAATGTTATGGTTAAGAAATAACTTTTCAACTTTTTTCTCACAGTTTGTTGACACATTCACCATTTTATTTTTATTGTGTATGACAAATGTTTTGAATTGGGATCAATTTGCAGGATTGTTAATTTCAGGATTTCTATTTAAAGTTTTAGTCGCGCTTGTTGATACTCCCTTTTTATATTTAGGTGTTTATTTATTTAGAAATAAATTTGATTTGAAGATTAATGAAGAAATTAATATAGATTAAAATTAATTTACTGGGAGTCAATAGTAATTTTAAATATGTGTCCTTCGTGCCCTCTATAATTAATAACTTTATCTTGGTCAAAAATTAAATATTGCCCTTTGACACCTAATAATTTTCCTGAAAACTTTGAGTTTTTTTTGAGCTTAATTGAATTTGGTTTTAAAGGAAATTTTTTAACAGGAAAATCTATATTGAATACTTTGCTGTTTTCATTAAAATAGTGAACAAGATTACTTGGAATATAAGTTTTTGCCTGTTCTTTAATACTTAATAAATTAACATTGTCTCTCTCATTTTTTAACATTTTTCTCCAGTTAGTCTTATCACTCATGTACTTTTTTAATGCGACTTCAGCAGTACCAGCCAAAAATCTATTCGGAGTTTCAATAATTTCAATAGCCTCATGTGCTCCTTGGTCAATCCATCGATGAGGTAATTGTGATTTTCTTGTGATTCCAACCTTTACAGATCCAGTATTTGATAAATAAACAATATGAGGTTGGAGTTGAATTTTCTTTTCATAATCAAGATCTCGGTCTGCAATATTTAAATGTGCTTTACTTAATTCAGGTCTTATAATCCAATCGCCTGCAAGAGGGCTTTCAAAAAAACATCTCTTACAAAAGCCTTGTCTAAATATGTCATCTTTAGAAGAGCATGAGAGACAACTATATCCAATACATTCAATCGTAAATGATCTTTCTAAAAATTGGTTTAAATGAATATAACTATTTTCAAATTCAATAAAATAATTAATCACTGAAGAATACTCAGTAGTCATTTTTCTTACCACTCCTTCAAAATGCATAAAATTTTATAATTTTAAGAGAAAGTAAATTACAAAAAAAAGATGCCAATTCCATTAATTAATTCAATTGCTTCATGGCTTCTTAAAAAAAGAATGCATCAAATTGAGCTATTTATAAAATATCCCAATGAGGTGCAAAATGACATACTTTTAAATCTTATAAAATCGGCAAAAGACACATTTATTGGCAAAAAATATAATTTCAATTCGATTAAAAATTATCAAACCTTTTCAGAGAGAGTTCCGGTATTTAGTTATGAGGAATTTTCGGATAAAATAGATCTAGCCAGAAAGGGTGAAAATAATATTTTTTGGTCATCAAAAATTAAGTGGTTTGCAAAATCCAGCGGGACAACAAATGCAAAGAGTAAATTTATTCCTGTTAGCGATGAATCTCTGGAGGATTGTCATTATGCCGCGGGCAAAGACTTGTTATGTATGTATTTAAATAATAATCCAAATTCTCAACTCTTTACCGGAAAAAGCCTAAGACTTGGAGGAAGCAAAAGCCCTTATCAAAAGAATGGTACATTCTATGGTGACCTATCTGCAATTCTCATTGATAATATGCCTTTTTGGGCAGAGTTTAGTAGTACTCCAAGCAATAAGACTTCCTTGATGGAGGACTGGAATTATAAAATTCAAGCAATAATTAATGAAACTCTAAACGAAAATGTTACCAGTCTTGCTGGGGTGCCATCATGGATGTTAGTACTATTAAATAGAATCCTAAAAGAAAGTAAAAAAGAATATATTTCTGAAATTTGGCCAAACCTAGAAGTATATTTTCATGGAGGAGTTAGTTTCAAGCCTTACTTAAATCAGTATGATGCCATAATTAATAAGGATTCAATGCAATATTATGAAATATATAATGCTTCTGAAGGATTTTTTGCTATTCAATATGAAAATAATTCAAACGAGCTTTTACTAATGTTAGATTACGGTATTTTCTATGAGTTTATTCCTATGAAAACATATGGCAAAAAGAATGAAAAAATTATCTCATTGAACGAAGTTGAAAAGGATATAAATTATGCAATATTAATAACAACAAATGCCGGATTGTGGAGATATAAAATCGGAGATACCGTAAAATTTACAAACTTAAACCCATATAAAATAGTTGTTTCAGGTAGAACAAAACATTTTATAAATGTTTTTGGGGAAGAAGTAATTATTGAAAATACTGATAATGTAATTAATAAATTATCATCTAAGTATAATTTGGAAATTGTAGATTATACAGTGGCGCCTATTTTTATGGAAAAAAATAAAAAAGGCGCCCATCAATGGTTCATAGAATTCAAGAATATTCCATCTGAAAAAATTAATGTTGCCGAAATAATTGATAAAGAATTAAAATCGGAAAACTCTGACTATGATGCAAAAAGGTATAATGATTTTACGCTTAAAAAACCTGAAATTATAATCTCTAAGAAAGGAGTTTTTTTAAAATGGTTAGAAATAAATAATAAAATTGGTGGACAAAATAAAATTCCTAGACTATCAAATGAAAGAAAATTTATTGATAGCCTAATAGAATTAAACAATTAAGAAGCTGCTTTTAATTTTTCTAAACTTATTCTAGACATTTGTTGCTCTGCATATTTCTTATTAACAATCAATTTTTTAATCTCACTTCCAGGTAGATTGAACATTGCATCATTAAGAATTTCCTCACAAAGAGATCTTAGCCCCCGAGCTCCTAAATTATAGTCAATAGCTTTATCTACAATATAATTTAGGGCGTCTTTTTTAAATTCTAGAACAATATCATCCATTTGAAATAGTTTAACATATTGTTTAATTAATGCATTTTTTGGATCTATAAGTATACTTAAGAGAGCATCTTTATTGAGTGGATTCATATAAGTAACAACAGGGAGTCTTCCAATAATTTCTGGTATCAAACCAAATTCTTTAAGATCCTTTGGATTAATATGTTTTAAAATATTATTCTTAGAAACCGAATCTTTACCTGTACTCTTATAACCAATTACATTTAAATTTAGTCGTCTTGAAATATGTCTTTCAATTCCATCAAATGCACCTCCAGCTATAAAGAGAATCTTTTCGGTATTAATCTCGATAAAATTTTGATCAGGGTGCTTTCTACCACCCTTGGGAGGAACATTTACTACAGTTCCCTCTAATAACTTTAATAAGGCTTGCTGAACACCTTCACCTGATACATCTCTTGTTATTGAAGGATTATCACTCTTTCGAGCAATTTTATCAATCTCATCGATAAATACAATTCCTTTCTCAGCCTTCTCAACATTATAGTCAGCAGATTGTAAAAGTTTGGTTAAAATACCCTCTACATCTTCACCAACATAACCAGCTTCAGTTAAAACAGTAGCATCAACAATAGCTAATGGTACATCTAACATTTTAGCAATTGTCTTTGCTATTAATGTTTTACCTGTACCAGTTTGACCAACCATTATTATATTACTTTTCTCTATCTCTACTTCATTCTCAGTCTCTTGACTAATTCTTTTATAATGATTATAGACAGATACAGAAATTACTTTTTTTGTATAATCTTGACCTACTATATAATCATCTAAAAACAGCTTGATTTGTCGTGGTTTTAGAAGCTCTAGATCTGATTTTTCGCTTGAATTATTTTCGTTTGAATTATTTTCCTGAAGAATAATTCCGTTGGCTTGTTCTATACATAAATCACAAATGTGGGCATCAATACCTGCAATTAACAGTCTGGTTTGATCTTTTTTCTTACCGCAAAATGAACATTGCAAATCAGACTTACTCATTTTATTTAGCTTTTGGTTAGAATTTCATCAATCATCCCATATTCAAGTGCTTTATCAGCCTTCATCCAATAATCTCTATCACTATCTGCGTATACTTTATCATATTTCTGCCCAGTATGTTTACTTATAATTTTATAAAGTTCTTCTTTAAGAGATAGTATCTCTTTGGTTGTTATTTCAATATCACTTGCTTGCCCTTGAGCACCACCCAGAGGTTGATGAATCATAACTCTAGAATGCGTCAGTCCGCTTCTTTTGCCCTTTTCTCCAGCACATAAAAGCACGGCTCCCATTGAAGCTGCCATTCCAGTACAAATTGTGGCAACATCTGGCTTAATAAGCTGCATAGTGTCGTATATACCTAAGCCAGCATAGACACTTCCTCCGGGTGAATTAATATATATTTGAATGTCTTTGGTTGAATCTGTACTTTCTAAAAATAATAACTGAGCTTGAATAATATTTGCTACCTGATCATTTATCGCAGTACCCATAAAAATAATTCTATCCATCATTAATCTAGAGAAAACATCAAAAATTGCGATATTCATTTGTCTTTCCTCAATAATATTTGGAGTTAATCCACTTGGAAACATACTGCTAACAATATCGTTATAATAAGTGCTGCTAATACCTTGATCCTTAGTTGCGAATTTTTTAAACTCTTTTCCGAAGTCCATGATTTAAATTTTATTATTTATAAATATAAGAATTACGATGGATATGCCTCCTTTATATATTCATCATAGCTAACTTTTTTTGTTTTGTAATTAAAATTATCTTTAAAAAAGTTTAGGATTCTTGTACTGGTTAATTGTTCAGTTAATCTTTTAATTTCATCTTTATTACTCATCACTCTCGCAACTATTCCATCAACTTCTTTTTCATCAGGAATGGCTTGACCGTATTGTAGCATCTGATTTTTTATTAAATCGGTAGTGAAAGACTTAAGGTCTTCAAAATTTACCTGTAAATCATTATCAATAATAATTTTACTTTCAATTAATTGATATTTCATACCCTTTTCAGACTTTTCATACTCAGATTTTGCTTCATCAATTGAGATTTTATTTTCTGAGCTTAATTTCATCCATTTGATTAAAAATTCAGAGGGTAAATTAATTTTTGTTGATTCAATTAAATATTCAATAGTATCATTCATTAATTTTTGATCAACTTGATTTTGAAATTGTTTGACAAAATCGTCAGATAGCTTATTCTTCATCTCTGTTACACTTTTAACAGAATTCTTACCAAAAACTTTATCAAATAAGTCCTGATCAAGATCAGCCATTTCTCTTTCATTAATTTCTTCAATCTTAATCGATACTTTGCTTTTAAAGTTTTTTGCTTTTTCTAATTCAATCTTCAAATTTCTTGAAAGCTCATAATTTTCTTTGAAAATCTTCGAGCCGATTTCAGTCAATTCATTACCCACTTTTAATCCTATAATTCTTTTTAAGAATGATGGTTTTAAACTATCAGTCTTAAACATACTGGAATTATTGATTTCATCTGTTGTACAATTAAAGTTCGCCGTTATCTCTGAATTGTTTTCAACTTTAGGTTTTGAAATTAATTTTCCGTATTGTGATTGAATATTTTTTATCTGACCATCAACCATCTTTTTGTCAGCTTTAACTTCGTATTTAAGTATGGGTTTTTTTGGTTTTAGATTAATCTTGAATTCTGGAGTATAGCCTATTTCAAAATCAAAATTAATTATTTCAGAATCCCAATTTATGTCATTATCCATATGAGGAATTGGGCCGCCTAAAATATCTAATTTTTCGTCCTGAATATATTTTTTCAAGCTAGAATCAAGTAGTTTATTAATTTCATCAACCTTAACAGCATTTCCATACTGCTTTTTTACTAAGCCAATTGGAACAAATCCTTTTCTAAAACCCGGTATCTTTGCTGTTTTTGAATACCTTTTCAATACATCATTTACCTTTTGCTCATAATCATTCTTCTCTATTTCTATTGAAATAATTCCGCTAAGCTTATTTTTTTTATTTAAGGTAATTTTCATTTGTTACTAATTGGTCTGCGAAAGTACTGTTTTTTTTACTGGTCTGAAAGGAAAAATATTAATTATCAGATTAAACTTAATAAGATAGATATAAAATCAATCGGATTGTCAACATGTAACCAATGACCTGCATTAGGAATCTTATAAAACTTAGCATTTGGAAATAGATTATTGATCATTACTTTATCAGATTCATTGATATAATCAGATGTCTCACCCTTGATAAAAATAACTTCTCTGGTGAATTGAGTATCAGATTCAATTTTTTGACCAATTTTACCAATATTTTGAGACAGTGATTGTAAGTTGAATCTAAAATTTAATTTTCCGTCATTCATTCTATAAATATTTTTTAAAAGAAAATTTCTTAGTCCTTGTTGATCAACTGATTTTCTTAACTCAATATCTATTTCTTTTCTAGTCACGAAAACACTTAAGTCAATTTCTTTTAGTGAATCAATAATGTTTTGATGTAGCACTGGGTATCCCCTTGGTGATGTGTCTAAGACAATAAGTTTAGAAACTAATTTTGGATGAATTAAAGAAAAATTCATTGCAGTTTTTCCACCCATTGAATGACCGATTAAAATTGAATTGTCAATGTTATGATGTTTAATATAATTGAATAGATCTTCACACATAAGGACATAGTCAAATTTTTCAGAATGAAAGCTTCTTCCATGATTTCGTTGATCAATAAGATGAATTGTGTATCCAAGTGGATTTAATTTTCTTGCGATAGAGATCCAATTATCTCCAGAGCCTAAAAACCCATGAAGAATTAATATATGCTTGTTTGAATCACCTAATATTTTTGAATGAAGAATCACAAGCTAAGACAAAAATTCAAGATATTTTTTGATGGTATTTTCCAAGCCAAAATACAAACTCTCCGTTATTAGTGCATGGCCTATGGAAACTTCAAGAAGATTTTCAATGTTTTCTTTGAAATATTTGATGTTTTTTAAATTAAGATCATGACCTGCATTAATACCAATTCCGGCTTTACCTATTTCTCTGGAACATTCACGGTAATTATTAATAACGCTAAAATTGTTTTTAGAGAATTGTCTTGCATAATCCTCGGTATATAATTCAATTCTGTCAGGCTTTATCTCACATACAGAATCTATGAACTGAATATCAGGATCCAAAAAAATTGATACTCTTATTCCGTATGATTTAAATTCACCAACAACCTCCTTCAACATACTTTTATTAGTATTCGTATCCCATCCAGAATTTGATGTAATTGCATCAATAGCATCAGGGACCAGTGTTACTTGGGTTGGTTTTATATCAGTAACCATCCTAACGAATTTATCAATCGGATTACCTTCAATATTAAATTCAGTGGTTACAACTTTTTTCAAATCATAAGCATCTTTATATCTAATATGTCGCTCATCAGGTCTAGGGTGGATAGTTATTCCATCAGCACCATATTCTTGAATATCAAATGCAAAATCACACACATTTGGATAATTTCCTCCCCTTGAGTTTCTAAGAGTTGCAATTTTATTTATGTTGACGCTAAGCTTTGTTTTTCTCAAATTATAAGTAAGATATTTTCTGCAAAACTAATTTATTTTTACTTAATTTTGAACCTTTAATTAGCCTAAATTTTATATGAAATTTTGAAATTTGCTATATACACAAAATTAGACCCACAAGAAAATAATGATTATATATTTTCAGTGTTAAAAAGCCTTCAAAAACACAATATAGATTTTGATATTGATGGTGATTCATTCGATCTATTATTAAATGGTTTAAATTCAAAAACTAATTTTAACAGAATAAAAAAACTGACCAAGGAATATGATTATGTTGTTTCAATTGGGGGTGATGGAACTATTTTAAGATCTGCAGATGAGATCGGTAAACTATCTATTCCGATTATTGGTTTAAATAAAGGAAGACTTGGATTTCTTGCTAATTCACCAGTTGAAGTTTTTGATTCTTTAATAGACAAAATACAAGCATCAAAGTTTAAGATTTCTGAGAGATCAATTATACAAGTTGAGTTTGAAGGAAATATAAAAAGTGCTCTGAATGAAATTTCTGTTTCAAGAAAAAATACAACATCACTGATTACAATTGACACAAAGCTTGATAATCAATATCTAAATACTTATTGGGCTGATGGATTAATAATATCAACTCCCACTGGATCAACCGGATATTCTTTAAGTTGTGGTGGGCCAATAATAATGCCCGATAGTAAAAATTTTGTTTTAACACCTATAGCTCCACACAATCTAAATGCCAGACCATTAGTTATCTCAGATGAAAAGAAAATTGAAATTTCAATTAACGGAAGAGAAAATGAATATTTTGTTTCAGCTGACTCAAAAATATTTTCTGTAAGTATAGATTCTAAGCTAAATATTTCAAAAGCTCCACACGTTTTAAAAATGATAGAATTTGAAGAGGATAGCTATATAAATACGCTGAGAGAAAAATTGATGTGGGGTAAAGACAGAAGAACCGAACAATAATTTAAAAAGATTATAGTTTATTTTTAAAACAGAAATATTTTGAACAATTGGTGTATTAAAATATTAGTCATATTTCTTTTTACTCAGATGTCTTTTTCTCAGATTTACGAGGTGGGAGCTTCATACGGCAAATCAAATTTTATCGGAGATGTAGGTAATACTACATTCATTAATCCAAAAGATGATACATTTGGTGCGATTATAAAATGGAATCGAAGCCCAAGACACTCATACAGAATGACTTACCTTAGATCTACACTATCAGCTGATGATTTAGAATCTAAAGACCCTCGTAGAATTGAAAGAGGATATAATTTTGAGTCTCCAATTAATGAATTATCATTAGGAATGGAATTTAATTTTTTTGAATTTGATCTTCACGATTTTGATGTTTTATTTTCGCCTTACATTTTCTCAGGTATTTCTTACGTGACCTATAAAGAACAACTGCTATTAAACGGGGCTCTCATTAATACAGATAAAAACCAGTCTACATTAGCAATTCCAATGATTGTGGGGTTTAAGCATAGATTTTATGATAATCTGATTTTATCCGTAGAAATTGGCGCAAGATACACCTTCTCTGATAAAATTGACGGAAATAGTATGATAAGCGATGATTTAAATTATAACTTTGGTAATATAAATAATAAAGATTGGTATATGTTTTCAAACTTTAGTTTAACATATACTTTTGGAAGAAACCCATGTTATTGTAATATTGGACAATGAGTTTTGAAAAAATAGACAAAAATAATATTCCTCATCATGTAGCGGTCATTATGGATGGTAATGGTAGATGGGCGAAAAAAAGAGGAATGAAAAGGGAGCATGGTCATCGTGCTGGAAGAAAATCTGTTAAAAAAATCATTGAATCATGTATTGAACTGGGCATTAAAAACTTAACCCTTTACGCTTTTTCAACCGAAAATTGGAATAGACCTAAAATAGAAATTGATTTTTTAATGCAACTATTATTTTTATCTCTAAAGGGAGAATTAAAAAATCTGAATAAAAATGGGATCAAGTTCGAAACTATTGGAAATCTCAACAGACTTCCGAAGAAAATTGCTAATTACTTAGAAAAAGTAAAATTAGAGACTAAAGAAAATTCAAAATTAACCTTGACTTTAGCCTTAAGCTATGGAAGTCGAAATGAAATAGTAAATGTCGTCAGAGAGATATCAGATAAAGTTAAAAATAATATAATTTCTTCAAAAAATATTGATGAAACCGTAATAAATAACCATCTTTACACCCGTAATTTGCCAGATGTTGATTTATTGATTAGAACAAGTGGTGAAAAAAGAATTAGTAACTTTTTACTTTGGCAAATTGCATACTCTGAGCTGTATTTTACAAAAAAATTATGGCCAGACTTTAGAAAAAAAGATTTATACAAGGCTATAGTTAGCTATCAAAATAGAGAAAGAAGATTTGGAAAAACCAGTGAACAGATTAAATAATTCTGATAGACTGAATAAAAAGTGCTCATTTGTAGCTTGCTTTATGCTGCTTCCACTAATGTTCTTTTTATCAATATCATCATATTCTCAAAATAATGTTGAAAGATATAATATAGGTAAAATTGAAGTTACAGGAAATACATCGTTTAGCCCTATTACTATAGTTACCTTTTCTGGATTAAGGGAAGGTGATGCCATAAGTATTCCAGGAGAGAAATTGAGTAATGCTATAAAAAAACTGTGGGGTTCTAACCTATTTAGATCTGTAGATGTTTATAAGACTAGGGTTGAAGATGGTATAATTGACCTTGAAATAGAATTATATGATCTTCCCGAATTGACAGATTTGTCAGTAACAGGGGTAAAAAAAAGAAAAATTGAAGAAATAATAAAAGAAAATAAACTTCAAACTGGAGTAAAGGTAACCGAAAACTTAATTACTACTACAAAAAATTATTTAGAAAATAAATACAAAAAGAAGGGATTTCTTAATGCAAAAGTTATCATAAAAACCGAAGAAGTTGTGGACTCCTCAAAAAAATCTAAAGTTAAAATGACATTAGATATTGTAAAGGGTAATAAAATCAAGATAAACGAAATTAATTTTAACGGAATTAGCGAGCTCAAGGCTAAAACTCTTGAAAAAGCTATGAAAAACACCAAAAGAAGAAAATTCTATAGAATTTTTAAGAGATCAAAGTATGTTCCAGATGATTTTAAAGAAGATCTTTCTAGCCTAATCGATAAGTATAAAGAAAATGGGTTTAGAGATGCAAGAATAATTTCAGACACAATTTTAAACAATGATGATAAGGAAATTGACGTATCCATCTCACTAATTGAGGGGTCAAAGTATACTTTTGGAAAAATACAATATCTAGGTAATAGTGTATATACAGATCAACAACTTAATCAAATTTTAAAAATTAAAGAAGGAGATACATATAACGGCGTAGAATTGGAAAAAAGAATTGCAGATAGATCTGACCCTGATGCTGATGATTTAAGTAATCTTTATCAAAATAATGGATATTTATTTTCATCAATTACCCCTGTTGAAGTAAACGCAGACGGAAATATAATTGATTTAGAAATTAGAATTAACGAGGGAAAGCCTGCTTACTTTAACAAGATTTCTGTTGTTGGAAATAATAAGACTAATGATCATGTGATTTATAGAGAAATAAGAACAAGGCCAGGTCAGTTGTACAGTAAAGCTAACGTATTTAGATCATTAAGAGAGCTTGGTCAATTAGGGTTTTTTGATCCTCAATTAATTTCACCTGATTTTAAAAATATTAATCCTAATGACGGGACAGTTGATCTTGAATATACTCTTGTAGAAACTGGATCTAGCCAAATTGAACTGCAAGGTGGTTATGGTGGTGGTGGATTTATAGGTACTATTGGACTATCTTTTAACAATTTCTCGATTAAAGACATTTTCAAAAAAGAAGCATATACCCCAATTCCTATGGGTGATGGTCAAAGATTAGCCTTGAGATTACAAGCAAGTAGATTTTATACTGTAAACAGCTTCAATTTTACAGAACCCTGGCTAGGAGGTAAAAGGCCTGTTCAATTTTCTGTTCAATTATCTCAAACAAAGCAGTTCATGTTTAATCCTTATAATTACACTGCGGACAAATCTAGATATTTTAATATTTCCGGAGTTTCTGTAGGTTTAGCAAAAAGACTAACTGTTCCAGATGATTATTTTACTTTATCTCAATTCATTGGATTTCAATATTATGATTTGAATGAATATAATACGGGACTTTTTACTTTTGGTAATGGATCATCTAACAATTTATCTTATACAGTTGCTTTAAGCAGGAATAATACATACACTGATCCAATATATCCAACCGGAGGTTCTAACTTCACACTATCTGCTAAACTAACTTTTCCTTACTCAGCATTTAACGATGTTGATTATAAAGCTTTAAAAGATGAAAGAGATGATCTAGTAGATCAACTAGGAGTAGATCCTACTAACACATCGGCTGGAGATAGAATAGCTGAAATTGATCAAGAAAGATATAAATGGCTTGAGTTTTATAAAATCAAATTTAAGGGTGAATGGTTTACAGCTCTTACCAAGAAACTAGTATTAAGGCCTTCCTTTGAATTTGGTTTCCTTGGAGCATATAACAATGACAGAGGTGTAATTCCTTTTGAAAGATTTTTTCTAGGTGGAGATGGAATGGGAATGTATAATCTTGATGGTAGAGAAAATATTCCTTTAAGAGGTTACCCAAATCAGTCATTATCAGCACAAGACGGAGGATCAATTTATAATAAATATTCTCTAGAATTAAGATATCCAATAAGTCTTGGTGAACAAGCAAAAATATTTGCATTAACATTTTTAGAAGGTGGATCATCATACAATAGTTTTAGAGATTTTGACCCATTCTTACTTAAAAGATCTGCTGGAATTGGTGTTCGTTTATTTATGCCGCAATTTGGACTTTTAGGAATTGATTTTGGTCACGGTTTTGACCCTGTACCTGGGCAGTCATCAAAGCATGGCTGGGAAACACACTTTATATTTGGTCAAAACTTTTAATAAAATATTTGAACTATTTTTACGTTCTAATTTATCATGAAAAAGAATTATTTTTTTATTATACTGTTTTTAATTACCTACTTAGTTAGTGCACAAAGAAGCGTTAAAATAGGTTATATTGATACAGAATACATACTGGAAAATCTGCCAGAATATAATCAAGTTTCAGATAGATTGGAGGAAAAAGCCGCAGGTTGGAAAAAAGAAATTGAAGACAGATCTAGAGAAATTGAACAAAAAAAAGAAGCTTTAAATTCCGAAAGAATTCTGTTGACGGATGAAATGATAGATGAAATTGAAGAAGAGATAACTCTTGATGAAGAAGAGTTAAATGAATACCAGCAGAAAAGATTTGGTCCAAGAGGTGACCTAATAATACAAAAACAACAACTGATTCAACCTATTCAAGATCAAATATTTAATGCAATTAGGGAATTAGCAGAATCTAAAAATTATGACTTTATTTTTGATAAATCAGCCGATATTGTTATGCTCTATTCCGATAAAAGATTTGATGTTAGTGATCAGATACTAAGAACAATATCTAGAGCTAACAACAGAAAAAAACTTGACTCAAGAAAAGACAAAAGAGAAATTGAAAATCAAAGCCTAATTGATGATGAATCAACTTTAATTTCGGATTTAGAAAATAAAGACAATGAAAATATTAATGAGGAAAATAATGACAAGCCAAAGAAAAAATTAACTGTCAAAGAATTACTTGAACAAAGAAAACAAAAAAATAGTAACAAAAGAAAAGTAAAAGATTAGTACCTTTACTTTCATTAAAAATAAAAAACACAAAATATTGATTATGAAAAAGATTAAAATATCATTGGTAATTTTACTTTTTGCAATTAGTTTTTCTGCAAATGCACAATCAAAAGTTGCTCATATAAACACAACTGAGCTGGTAGCTTCAATGCCAGAAATGAATGATGCTAAAGCTGAATTAGAAAAACTTGCAAAAACCTATGAGACTGATATTCAAACAATGGCTGCAGAACTTCAAAGCAAGGTAAAACAATATGATACAGAAGCCGCAACACAAACTGATGAAGAAAACGCTAAAAGACTTCAAGAAGTTCAAGGAATGGAGCAAAGTATAAGACAATATCAAGCTCAGGCACAACAAGAATTACAAAAAAAGGAGTTTGATCTTTTAAAGCCAATCACTGAAAAAGCTCAAGCTGCAATTAATAAGGTTGCTGAAACTCTTGGCTTTGATTATGTTTTAGACTCCACTCAAGGACAAGGAGTTATTGTTGCAAAAGGTACCGATTTAATGGAAGAAGTTAAAAAAGAACTTGGATTCTAGAAGTTAGGTTATCAAAATTTTAAAGCTGTCTAATTTAGACAGCTTTTTTTTTATAAAAGCTATGGAAAATCCTATTGGTATATTTGACTCTGGTATTGGTGGTATTTCAATTTTAGAAAAATTAAAGAAATTATTGCCAAATGAAAATTTTATATATCTAGCAGATAATCGAAATTGCCCATATGGAAGTAAATCTAAAAAAGAAATACTTTCACTTAGTGATAAGAATTGTGAAAAATTAATTGAATTTAATTGTAAAATTATAATTATTGCTTGTAATACATCCACAACTAATTCAATTCAAAAACTAAGAGAGATGATATCTCTTCCAATAGTAGGTATTGAACCAGGGTTAAAGCCCGCCATTAATTATACAAAAACAAAAAATATTGGAGTTTTAGCAACTGAAAAAACCCTTGGAAGTAAGCTTTTTTTTGAAACTTTAAATAAGAATAAAATTGATGATATTAATATTCATGAACAAATTGGTTATGAATTAGTTAATATGATCGAGGAAGGTTTAAATTCAAAAAAGAATCTTTACAAAATTTTGAAATCATATTTAACCCCCATGATTAATAAAAATATTGATTGCCTACTTTTAGGATGCACTCATTTTAATCATATAAAAGATATAATTAAAGAAATTCTCCCTAAAAATATCAAAATAGTTGATACTATAGGCCCAGTTAATAAACATGTTTTGAATAAACTTAAATTCAAAAACATATTGAATAAATCTAAGAATAAAAGATTTATTAAAGTATTCTATAATGGTAAGGAATTGTCGAGTAATTATCTTGACAAAGAATATGAATTAAGCTATTTAGAATTTTAAATTACTTAAGCCAAGGGCATTCGCAGTCATATCTCTGTTTACGGCAACCAAAATTAAAACCTAGGGTAATCTGGTGATATCCGCCGTTATCAAATACTACGGAATTAGATTGATATGAATAAGTGTATGCAAACACAAAATTATCAAATTGTAATCCTACTAGTGGAGTAATATATTGAAGCTTTTGAGTTTTGATTTGATCCTGAGAATTTAAATACTCTGCACCATCAAAACTATTTCTATATGACAAACCCGCCCATAACCTTCCGAAATCAGTTTCTCTATAAATTTTAAGATTTACATCAGCAAAAGTTTCCTTGGTGGCGTCTTTATGAGCAAACATCAAAGAGGGCTCAAAATTCCAGTTATTTGATGAATCAGAAAATAAATAACCGGTTGAAAAAAGATAAGTTCTCAGATTATTATAGCTTAGGCCCTGCTCATTAAAGTTGATTCCATCATTATTTAACAAATTTTTAATTGAAGCATGTGCATAAAAATCTAAGTATTGATAGGAAAATCCAAAATCAATATTAAAGTCTGTTGCACTTTGTTCAAAGCCGGAAATCAGAGGGTCAAAGCCACCAGCTAAAAACGCTGATTCATCTAGCTTATATTGAATCATACCTGCACTGAGTCCAAAAGATAACATGTCTAAATCTAACTCACTTCTGGAAAACATAATATGATGTGCATAAGTAATATATGCCCCAGACTGCGAGTGATATCCATTTTGATCTTTAAATACAATGGTTCCAAGTGCAGATTTGGAATCTCCAAGCCTACCATTAATACTTACAGTTTGTAAATTGGGGGCTTCATCCTGGTCCATCCATTGTTTTCTACCTGTAAATCTAACTTTGGTACAGTTTGCAGCTCCTGCCATTGATGGAAATAAAAGATAATAGTTATCAGTTAGGTAATCAGAATATATTGGTAATCCTTCCTGAGAATAGAATTTTGTATTAAAGATTAAAAATACAAAGAATGATAAGATTAAAAAATTAGCCCTCATTTGTTTCATATTACAAGCATCAATAACTATACCGTTAAGATATAGGTCGGTCAAATATATAAATTTTAATAGACATATCTCATCAATTATTTTAGTAAAGGCTCTTATTTACTATTTTTGCAGAAATACTTAATAAACATGAAATACTTTGTTAAAATCGAGAGAACCCAGAATAAGTTTATAAATAAATTTGAAGTTAATGAGTTTATTACGAATCATCTAAGTTTTGAATACAATAATATTGATGATGCAAAAAATTCTAAACTAGCTCAGGAATTATTTTATTTGCCTTTTGTCAAAAAGGTATATATCACCTCTTCGTTTATTTCTATCGAGAGATTTAACATAGTTGAATGGGATGACGTTGAAGATGAAGTGAAAAAATTAATAGAAAATTACCTTAACAGCGGCAGAAAAGTTATTGATGAAGCTGAAAAAAATAAAAGTAACCCAATTTCAATATACACCGAAAGTACTCCAAATCCAGCAGTATTAAAATTTGTTTCAAATAAATTGATTGTAGAAGATAGTTTCGAATTCAATAATATTGAGGAAGCTCAGGAAATGGAATTTGCAAAAAAACTATTTGAATTCTCATATATTAAAAGTATTTATATTTCAAAAAATTTTATTTCGATAACCAAATATGACATTAAAAATTGGGATGAGGTTTCATTAGAATTGAGAAATTTTATTAAAGGTTATTTAGAGAATAATGAGGTTATATCCTCAGTTAATAAAATTGAGGTTATAAAAAATGACCTAGACGAAACATCAAAAAAAATAGTATCTATTCTTGATGAATATATTAAACCCGCAGTAGCATCCGATGGCGGAAATATTTTATTTGATTCTTATGATCCTCAAAAAAAATTAGTAAAAGTAGTGCTTCAAGGAGCATGTAGTGGATGTCCTTCATCAACTGTAACTTTAAAAAATGGTATTGAAAATATGTTAAAAGAAATGCTGTCAGAAAAAGTTAATTCGGTTGAAGCAATAAACGGATAAAATCTAATCATTTTGTACTTTTGATTGCATGGTAAATAATTTATTTAAAATTTTCGCTGTAGTTTTTATTTTAATTTCATGCAATAATGATATGAAGAAGCTAAATAATTTAAAAAATGAAACTAGTCCTTACTTACTTCAACATGTAGAGAATCCTGTAAATTGGAATCCATGGGATACAAAATATCTGAACAAAGCAAAAAAAGAGAATAAATTAGTTATTGTAAGTATCGGTTATGCTTCCTGTCATTGGTGTCATGTAATGGAAAGAGAAAGCTTTCAAGATTCAACAGTTGCTGAGCTGATGAATGATAAATTCATTTCAATAAAAGTAGATAGGGAAGAAAGACCAGATATTGATCAGGTTTATATGAATGCTATTCAACTAATTACTGGTAGTGGTGGTTGGCCATTAAATGTAATAACACTTCCTGATGGACGACCGATTTGGGGTGGCACGTATTTTTCAAAGGATCAATGGACTTCAGCTTTAAAACAAATATCAGAAATTTATGAGGCTGAACCTGAAAAATTTATTTCTTATGCTGATAGAGTTCAGGAAGGAATTAATGCACTCAATATAGTTGAATCTAAGAGTAATAGCTTTGAAAATATTGATATTAAAAAGTATTCAGAATTATTGTTAAATAATATAGATGAAGAGTTTGGGGGATTTAAGGGTGCTCCAAAATTTATGATGCCAAATAATCTGCAGTTTTTATTAAGATATAGTTTTCAAGAAAGCAAAGAAGATTCTAAAAATAAAATTTTGAGTACTCTTGATATAATGGCATATGGTGGAATTTTTGATCATATTGAAGGCGGTTTTTCAAGGTACTCAACAGACGAAAGATGGCATATTCCACATTTTGAAAAAATGTTGTATGATAACGGACAATTAATGAGTCTTTATTCAATCGGATATCAAATTTCGAATAAGGATTTATACAAAGAGACAGTATATAAAATTCATGAATATATTAGTTCAGAGATGAAAGACATATCGGGTGGATATTATTCTTCTTTAGATGCAGATAGTAAGCTAGAGGATGGGAGTTATGCAGAAGGAGAATATTATTTATGGGAAAAAGAAAAGCTTAAAGAGTTAATAGTTAATGATTTTGATTTATTCTCAAAATACTATAATGTAAATGAATATGGGTTTTGGGAGACTGAAAACAAATACGTTTTGATAAAAAGTATCCCAGATATCGAATTTATGAATAACAACAATCTGGATAAACAATTATTTTATCAGATGAAATCTGAGTGGATAAATAAACTTAAGAAGGCTAGGAAAAATAAGAAGAAGCCTAGTCTTGATTATAAAATAATTACATCATGGAATGGCCTTATGATAAGTGGATATGTTGATGCATACAAATCTTTTAATGATGATATTTTTAAAAATGAAGCCATAGAGGCAGGAGAATTCATATACTCAAATTTGAAAAAAAGAGATGGAGGATTATTTCATAATTATGTTAATGGAAAAAGTAAAATAAACGGTTATCTTGAAGACTATGCTACGGTGATTCAGGCAAGTCTTGACCTGTATGAAATTACATTAAATCAAATATGGATTGAAAGAGCATTAGAATTATCTGAATATGTTTTAGATAATTTTTCTGGGCTTAATTCAGAATTATTTTACTTCACTTCAAAAGATGATGAAGATTTAATTTCAAGATCCATTGAATTTAGAGATAATGTAATACCTTCAAGCAATTCAATAATGGCGAAAAATTTATTCAGACTATATCACTATTTTGATAAGCAAGTATACTTGGAAAAAGCTAAAAAAATGTGCCTTTCCGTAACCGAGGAATTCGAAACATATCCAAGTGGATATACAAATTGGTTTGATTTGATTTATAATTTAAAATCAAATTATTATGAAGTAGCAATTGTTGGTGAGAACTCGATTGATCAGGTCAAAAAAATTAATTTAAAATATATTCCTAACAAACTAATAATAGGATCAAAATCTGAAAACAACCTTCCTCTTTTAAAAAACAGATATGTAGAAGGAAAAACTCTAATTTATGTATGTGTAAATAAAGCATGTAAAATGCCTACTGAAAGCCTTGAAGAAGCAATATCATTAATTAAATATTAATCTTTTTACCTCCGAACTCTTTTAAATATTTTGGTTGAAAATCTGAAACATCTTCAAATTCACCTTTTTTAAAACTTGCAAAGGATATTATCCCCATTTCATTAGCGGAGGGCAACATAAAATCCGAAAAAATGATATTATCATGATTTAAAAATTTGTTTATTTTTTCATTACAATTTCCAACAAAATTTACGATTGATGATTCTAAATAATTAGAAAATGAATTTGAATTTATAATCATACAATCGGTTTTACCAACTTTTATGGGAATTTTACAATTATTAGATTTGAATACTGAATAGTAGATTTCGTCTCTTCTCGCATCCATAACAGAAATTATATATCCTTCAGCACACTCTATTTTTCTAGCTAAAATTTGCATTGTGTCAATTGCAATTAAGGGTAGATTTAATGCAACGCAAATCCCTTTTGCAGCAGACACTCCAATTCTTAATCCAGTATATGAACCTGGCCCTTCAGAGATAGCAACAGCTGAAAGTTTCTGAGGAGATAATTTTGTTTGTTTAAATATTTCATCTATAAATACATGAAGAGATTTTGAATGTGAATATTCATCAAAACTTTGCTCTTTCAACCCAATTATTTTACCATTTTCAGAAATGGAAACTGAACAGTTTTTACTAGATGTTTCAATATTTAAAATTATACACACAAAAATTATTTTTTACCTATGTAGTAATCTAAGACTTTTGTTTTAAAAATAAAATCATATTTTGCATTAATCATTGATGACCTAGCATTTAACAGTCTAATTCTTGATTGCTCTAAATCAAATGAATTTAAAGAACCTAAACTGAAACGTTGTTGCGAATTTTCAAAGGCTAATTCTTGGGATTCTAAAGATAATTGAGCAGCCTCAAAAGCCTTAAGCGCTGCCTTTGCGTCAGTAAAAGCTCTTTGAATTGTAGATTCAAGATTTACCTTTACCTGATCTAGAGCAAGATTACTTGTTTCTTCTTGAATTTTAGATTTTTTAACCTGAGCTTTCGTTTGATTTCTGTTAAAAATAGGTATTGAAACATTCATATTTATAGAATGACCTTTATTATCATTTAACTGATCTATAAATTGATCATCTTCAGTTAAGTTTGAAAAGTTAGCTGATGCACTAAAACCATAACCCATTGATATATTTGGCAGATAGGCACTCTTGGAAATTTTTGTTCCCAATTTGGCTAATTCAATATCACTCTCAGCAACTTTAATCTCATTTCTATTTTGCATTGCATAATCAAGAATTGGAGCTATTTCATCGTACATTAAATTAGCAGATGGTGTGTCAATTTGAATAACTTCTACATCAAAATCATCGTATGATAACTGTAATAATTGTGCTAAGGTTAATAATGCTAAATCGTGATTATTTTCTGCAATTGTCAGATTTTGAATATCTCTGGCATAAGTTGCTTGAGTTTCGATTAAAGTAGACATTGGTTCTGATCCTGCGTCAACTAATGTTTTTATTTGATCTACTTGAAACTTTGAGAAATCAACTTGAGATTTAGCAAGTTCAAGATTTTCCTTATTAAAAAGAACATTTAAGTATGTATTGGCAACGTTTAAAGAAATATCATCCTTTAATCTATCCAACTCAAACTGATTTCTTTCTAAACTAAGTTTACTTTGATTTAGTAGATTAATATTTCTAAAACCATTAAATATATTCTGAGAAAACCCCACACCCAATGATGTTGAATAAAATTCTCTATCTCTAAATTCTCCAGGAAATACCTCAATATTACCTAGACTAGCTCCTCCACTTACACTAGAACTAATGGCAGGTAAAAAATTTCCTTTGGCACTTACAATATCTTGCTCAGATGACAATAAGCTATTCTTTGCTTGTAGAATAGTAATATTATTTTCCAGAGCGTGATTAACACATTCTTCGAGTGTCCACAAATTATTCTGAGCAAAAGACATGCATGTCATCAAAATAAAAAGCTTAAAAATTTTAATTTTTTTCATAATTATTGAATAATATTAGTCTTCTAATTCTCTTGAGTTCTCGTCTTGTCTCCTTCTAGCCTCATCCTCATCCTCATCCTCAACAGAATTCCAAACTTTAATTTTATCTCCTTCTTTTACACCTTTTAAAATCTCAACATTAATTCCGTCTGAAATTCCAACTTCCACTTCTTTTGTAACGAATGAGCCATCATCTTTTAGGATTTCCACAAAAGGCTTATCAGTGATCCTATTAAACTGTAATAAAGACTCATTAATACATAAAATGTTTTCTTTTTGTCCAATTGACATAATTGCATTAGCACTATATCCAGCTCTCACATTAACACTTTCAGGAATTTTAACATCAGCCTTTATTTTAAACTGAACTGCACCCCCAATTTCAATTCCTTTTGGAGCAACAAATGTCAACTTTGCTTCAAATTCATCCTTTTCGAGTGCACCAAGAATTACTTTAATTTCAGATCCTTCAGCAAGTTTCGAAACTTCAGTTTCATCAACTTGTCCTTCAAAAATCATTTTTGTCATATCAGCAACAGTAGCAATAGTTGTCCCAGGGCTAAATGTATTGGTTTCAGTAATAGGACTACCTTCCCTAATCGGAATTTCCAGTATAGTTCCCGAAATTTGAGATAATACATTAGTATTAGCTGTACTCCCGCCTGTTAGGGTTCCTTTTTTTATAATCTTAAAATCATTTTCAGCTTGTCTTAAGGATTCCGTACTTTGTTCCATTGACAATTGACTATTTTCAAAATCCTGTTTAGAAATAACTCCCTTTTCATATAATTTTTCACTTCTTTCAAACAGTTTTTTTGCATTATCATATGATAATTTTGCTGAATTTATCCTACTTGTTGCACTTAATAATGCTTGTTCATTAGGAACCACTCTGATGTTTGCAATTAAGTCTCCTCTAACTACAATATCACCCTCTTCTACAAAAATCTTGTCTATAATACCGCTTACCTGAGGCTTCAATTCGATTTCATCTTCAGGATTTAATTTACCTGTTGCCACAACTTCTTTTTCAATCGAAGTATAAAAAGGCTGTTCGGTTTCATAATCAATAATCGAAGCTGAATTTGCTTCCTTGAAATAGTTTAATACGTATAATAAGGATCCTATGATTAGGAATATTACTATATACTTAATTTGATTTTTCATTTATTTAATATTTAATTTATTATTCTTCTCTTAAAGCATCTATTGGTTTTATACTAGTTGCACGATTTGCTGGGATTAGACCTATAAGTGTTCCAAATACAACTAAAATTATTACAGCGATAAAAACAACGATTATAGGTACTGATGCATTGATTAAAACTGAATCTGGTCCACTACCAAAAGCCGAATCCATAGCAATTAAAATCCAACCACCACTAATGATTCCAAAAATTCCTGCTATAATTGTTAAGAAAATTGATTCTATAACAATTTGTCTTTTTATTTCAAAAGGGGTTGCTCCGATTGCTCTTCTGATGCCTATTTCCTTTGTTCTTTCTTTTACAGTAATTAGTAGAATATTTCCAATGGCAAATACCCCAGCAATCAAAGTAGCAATACCCACAAACCAGGTAAGAAATTGCATTCCCATTAAAAACCCTTCAAATCTTTCAAACAACTCTCCAAGATTAAAACTTCCAAAAGCACGATTGTCATCTGGATGAACATAATTTAAATTCTTTAATACAAGTTTAACGTCTTTCTCTAATTGTCTGATGTTAAAACCATCCTCTCCAGTGACTGTTATCCAACCAATATTATCACCCTGGTTATAAACTTTTTGAAAAGTTGTGAATGGGATGTGAAGTTGGCCTCCAAAATCAAAATCTCCCTGTTCAAAAACACCGACAACTTTATAACTTATTTCATTAATTTTTATAAAATCTCCAATTGCCTCTTCATCAGCATCAAATAATTGCTTAAAAACATCATCTGAAATAACGGCAACTTTTTTAGTTTCATTTATATCAGACTGGTTTATAAATCTTCCTGCAATCAAGTTCTTTTTTTGGATTTGATCTAGAAGAGGGAAGTCACCGGACATTGTAAAACTAGCATATTGAACTCCTCTGACAACTTGTGCATCTCTGGCATTTCTAGGTAATAAAAACTTGATTCCCCTAACCTGATTTTTAATTTTTTCAAGATGAGAAAATTTAAGTCTTGGAAAACGACCCTCTTGATATCCTTTGAAGGCCATGCTTGTAGATTGGCCCCAGATAAAAACGCTATTTGTTGCATAATCTCCAAATTGAACACTAAACTTATTTTCAATTCCTTTTGCTGAACCTAATAAGCCTATCAAAAGAAGAATACCCCACCAAACGCCTATCATGGTAATTACTGTTCTAAGCTTATTTTTTGTTAAGCTTTCCTTCAATTCTTGCCAAGTATCAATATCAAATAAAAATCTAAACATATTATTCGTCTCTTAATGCCACAATTGGTTTAATACTTGCAGCTCTGTTTGCGGGAACATAAGCAGCAATTAATCCAGCTAAAATTAAAGTGAATGTTGCTCCTATCACTAATGATGTACTTACTCCAGGATCAGTAATCCAATAATCTTCCAAATCAAAACTATTTAAAACAGCTCCACCTAAAAGAAGACCCACGTATCCAGAAATAGCAGTTACGAATACAGATTCTAAAACAATGATTAATTTTATAGATGAAGGTGGTGCGCCTAGAGCTTTTCTAATACCAATCTCTTTTGTTCTCTCTTTAACAATAAATATCATTATATTACTAATTCCAACAACTCCCGCAACCAAAGTACCCATTCCAATTATTAAAACTAATATTGCTAACACTCCATTGAACTGGGTTATTTCTTGATTTTCTCTGGCTCTATTTCTAGCTCTAACAGCAGATTGATCATTGTCAGCAACAAAGAAAACTTCTTTGATTTTGTCAACTATTTTATTTCCAAATGCAATTGCTTCTTCCTCAGAAAGGCTTGGGTTATATGTTAAGTTAATCTGATCAATATAATCGTTGTTACCATATATCTTTTGAGCAGTTGAAATTGGCATATAAATAACTCTAGCTTCATTACTGTCTGACCCTTCTGTTCTTTCAACAAAAACACCAACAATCTTAAATTTTATCTTGTTGAGATCAAGATATTTTCCGATTGGGTCAATCTCTCCAAACAAATCTTCAACTACTAAATTTCCAATTACAATATTCTTGGTGTTATTTTTAATATCCAGTGGATTAATAAATCTTCCATCTTTAATTTCAGATTTCTCAATAAACTGATGATCAGGATTTACAGCTCTAACTGAATAATTACTTTTTTCATTTCCAAAACTTGCGGTAACGTTTTTATAAACCCTGCCGGTTATAAATTCAATATCATCACTAAACTCTTGTTTTATTTCACTGTATAATGGGTTATCAAATTGAATTCTTCTTCCAGTTTGATATCCTTCAACAGCTTTTGAAGTACGTCCAGAGTAAATAAAAATGGAGTTATTTGCATCACCAGCAAACTCATTGTTAAATGTATTTTGAAATCCATTAGCTATTCCAAATAAAATTGTGAATAGCATTATAGCAAATGCAACAGTAAATCCGGAAAGAAGTGTTCTAAGTTTATTTTTATTTAAACTTTGAAATATTTCTCTAAATAAACCAAGATCTATCATTAAATTAATCTGTTTTGTTTAATTTTTTTATCTTCCATTATAACCCCATCTTTTAATCTTACAATCCTCTTACACATCAATGAAATATCTTCTTCGTGAGTAACGATTAATATAGTTTTTCCTTCATCATTTAATTGTTGTAAAAATTGCATGATGTCCTGTGAGGTAGCTGAATCTAATGCACCTGTTGGCTCATCGGCAAGAAGTAATTTGGGTTCTGCTGCCAAGGCTCTTGCTATTGCTACTCTCTGCTTTTGACCTCCTGAAAGTTCATTTGGTAAATGGGTTGACCAATCGGCTAAACCTACTTTTTCCAGATGAAACATAGCTTTTTCTTGTCTTTCCTTTCTCTTTAGGCCTTGATAATAGAGTGGTAATGCAACATTTTCCAGAGCATTCTTAAAATTTATTAAGTTAAATGACTGAAAAACAAATCCTAAAAATTTATTTCTGTATTGAGCAGCTTTTTTTTCCGTTAAATCCTTTATCTCAATGCCATCTAAAGTATATTCGCCAGAATCAAGCTCATCTAGAATTCCAATGATGTTTAAAAGTGTCGATTTTCCAGAGCCAGAAGACCCCATAATAGCTACCATCTCACCTTTCTCAACATGAAGATTAATTCCTTTTAAAACATGAAGACTAGAGTCTCCCATTTTATAAGACTTATGGAGTTTGTTTATCTTTAACATTTTGTCTCTAAATTTGTAAACACAAAGGTTAATAAAAAGAAGTGTAAATCTTGTTAATTAGTTGTTAAAAGGAAGAAAACTAATGTTAATGTCAAATATTAGGAAAGTGTATTACTTTTTAAATTTTTTATAAACTAAAAAGATCATAAAAAACACAATTAAATATGGTAAAAAAGCCAAATACATAATGCCATTATTAATTCCCTCAGCCATTCCCTCATTTTCACTACTTTCTAAGACCGCTCTACACATAGCGCATTGAGAGTAGCTAAAATTGTTAGTGAAAAAACAAAAAATTAGTAATAAAAATCTATTCATAAACCTATACATAATAAGGAGATATCATTATATAAACTATTACCCCTGTTACTGCTACATAAAGCCATATGGGAAATGTAATTTTAGCAATTTTTCTATGTATTTTAAAATCACCAGTGATTGCTCTGATATATGAAAAAAGCACAAAAGGAATAACAGTAATAGATAGTAAAATATGAGAAATTAAAATAAAGTAATATATATATTTTATAGGACCTTCACCTCCAAATGATGTCGGATCACTAGTAATGTGATAAGCTATATACATAACTAAAAAACACAGAGAAAGAGCAATACATATTTTAATCAAATTTTCATGAATATTTCTCATACCCTTTTTAATATAATATACAGCCAAAACCAAAATAATTGCAGTAATTCCATTTATAGTGGCATAAATTGGTGGTAAGAATTTTAGGGGTTTTGCAATAGGTAAATCTTCAATCAATATTATTGGTTCAAAATTCGGTGATCTTAAATCAAAAACCAATTTGTCTAAATCCCATTTTAAGAACAATAAAAGTGCAACTACTAAGGGGACCAAAATAGAAACTATGACCGTAAGTCTATTATAAAGGTTTATATTTTCTGAATTTGTTTTATTCATTTAATAATTTTAACAGATCTTCTTTGAGGATGGTGATCTCCTCAGCTTCACCATTTGAATCTAACTTATCCATATAGTTTACCGAACCTTTATAATATATTTTAGGATTTCCAAATTCGTCATTTCTACATCTTATAAATCCTTCCTTGTCAATTAAAGCAAAATAACCAGAATGTTCAAAACCGTCAATAAATTCTGAACTTGCAGCAGTATAAAGATTAAATCCGTCGTTTGCTAACTTGTATATTTCATTTCTGTCTCCGGTCATTAAATTCCAATTACTATTAACAATGCCATTGTCTTTTGCATACTGATTTAATACATCAACAGTGTCATATTCAGGGTTAATTGTAAATGATGCAATACCAAAATCTGAAAATTTGGTAAAGCTGTTTTGAATATGTGTTAGATTTGTGTTCATTATTGGACAAATTGTTGTACAGGTTGTAAAAAAGAATTCAACAATATAAACTTTACCAATATAATCATCATTAGAAATAAGTTCTCCATCCTGATTTACAAACTTAAATTCAGGAACTTTTTTTCTTTCATTATTCATTAATAAATATGGAAGAGGCTTAATATTTTTTTCGAAATTATCAAGCTTTAAGCTCCTGCTTTCACTTCGAGAAATATCATTATTTTTTACTCGATCAATTATCCTTGGAACAAAAACCAAACCAAAAACAACAATCAATATTATTATTAAAATATTTCTTTTATTTATCATTACCATCTAAGTTACTTATTCGTCTAATATTGGAATTAAAATTTCCTTTTCTTTTTTGCCTATACTCAGTAAACAGAATTCTTATGTCATCATTCATTTTCTTCTTAATTTCTGAAACAATTATTGAATTGTATGAATACAAGCCAAATAGATCAATATTCTTTTCAATTTGATCATCATCCCGGTCATCAATTCTACCTCTTTGATTTCTTTGCTTATCGATTATGAATACTTGACTTGTATAATTTGAAGAATCTAATCCTTTTTGAGATCTTAATGAGCTGTAAATTTTATTTATTTCCTCATCACTAGTTGTAGCAAAAAACCAATATTTTAATTCATCTGATTTTAGCAACTCTTTTTTTACATTCTCTAATGATTTTTCAGAGTTTAATGATGCTATAGAAATAATTTGAAACTTTTTAAAGCCTTTGAATTTATCATAAACCAGTTCTTTGAGATTTAATGTACCAGTGATATTTTCGACTGGCATATCACCTAAAAAATTTAAAATGGTAATATTTCCTTCAAAATTTGTTTTTCTCTTATCAATGAAATTCAAGAAATCTGTTTCTTTAATATCTTCATTAACTATGTCTAATGTATTATAATTATGGGTAGAAGGATATAGAAATAATAAAAAAATGACGGGTAATAAAAAAAGTATTCCCAGAATAATCCATTTTCTGTAAAAAGTATTGATCACAATTTCAGCTAATTAAAAATCTGTTTTAATATAATTTGACGTGTCATAAAATTCGTCAAAAATATAACCACCTTCTTGAATAAGAATAAAAGTAAGATAAAGAATAAGAAATACAGAAGTCCAAACCACCACTCTTCTTAGTACAGAAGTTTCATCGCGCATATGCATAAAATCCCAAGTTATATAATAAGCCTTGACGATAGTAAGAATAATGAAAACCCAATTTAAAAGCTTCAAATTTAAAAAGGACTCATTTAAAGCGGCTGGTTTATATATACCTAATACAACCTCAATAAGTGTAACTATAGACAATAATATTAAAACACCAATTATCTTTTGAGTATTAGATTTAAATTTTATTAAACCTCTAAAAATTTCCAACTTGTGTGCGTGTTCAGCCATAATATTATACTAAATAGAAAAATGTAAAAACAAAAACCCAAACCAAATCAACAAAATGCCAATATAGACCTACTTTTTCAACCATTTCGTAACTTTTTCTTTTCTCATATGTCCCGATAATAACGTTAAAGAAAATAATAATATTAAGAACTATTCCTGAAAAAACATGGAAGCCATGAAATCCTGTTATAAAGAAAAAGAAATTGGCAAATAAGGGAACACCATACTCATTTTCAATTAGATTAGCTCCATTAACAACGGAAACCCCCGTTGACTTCAAAATATTTAATGATTCTTCTCTTGAGAGGACTGTTTTATGACCATTTTCATCTAAGTTTTGAGTTCTAATTACAATATTTGGAGAAGCTTCCATACCAGCAATTACTTCTTCTACAGAAAATGAAGGAAGGGTAGCTTCTTCTCTGTACCATATACCATTATATTTTTCATGCTGATCTCTCGAACTTGAATATAAAAATGCAAAATCACTTACAGATACCCTTTTTGAAGTTTCTGAATCTAAGAATTGTAATATATTTCCACCCTTTGTTTTTACAGCCCCATAATCACCCTTTATAAAAGTAGCCCATTCCCATGCTTGTGAACCAACAAAAATTATACCTCCAATAATTGTTAAAAACATGTAAAAAGTTACCTTGGCCTTATTCATTTTATGACCTGCATCAACTGCTAAAACCATTGTAACAGATGACATAATTAAAACAAATGTCATAAATGCAACATAAATCATAGGCAGCTCTTGACCATGCATAAAAGGAACATGAGTAAATACTTCATCCGCTATGGGCCAAGAGTTTGCATATTTAAATCTAGCAAATCCATAAGAAACTATAAAGCCTGAAAAAGTTAACGCATCTGAAACAATGAAAAACCACATCATCATTTTACCGTATGATGCATTCAAAGGCTTATTACCGCCGTCCCAAATTTTTTCGTTTGAAGTTGTACTTACAGTAGTTCCCATAGTTTAATTTAATGAGGTACAAAAATAATTATTTTAACCGAAGAAAACCAAAAATATAAAGAGGTAAATCCATAAAATGTCTACAAAATGCCAAAATATTGAAGCAAGATCAAAACCTGTTAAATTATTATGACTATATACTCCTTTAAAATTTTTAATAAATACAACAATTAACGCAATTAAAGCAACAATTATGTGGATAATATGTACAAAGGCAATTAGGAAAATAAATGAACTATTAATAGTGCTAGTAGGCCCTGTAAAATGGTAGCCGTTATCCATAATTTGATTAAACCCTACAAATTGAAAAACAATAAATAAGACTCCAAGAATAATTGTGAATAGAAGAAAAATTGAAACCAGATTTAGTTTATTGTTAATGAGAAATTTTCGAGCTATTATTAATGTGATACTACTGAAAATAATTAAAAATAAACTATAGTAAAAGGCTTCAGGTAAATTAAAATTTTCTACCCAATCATCTCTGTTTTTGCTTACTAAAAAAGCACTTGTTAATCCGGCAAATGTCATAATTAGTGAGCCAATACCAAACCAAAGCATCATTTTTAAAGCTCTATTTTTTTTATTTTCTAATGAACTCATACTTAGAATATTTTATCAAATAAAAATGTGAGCTGTACGAAAGTTAAATATATCACACTTGTTAACATTAATTTATTTGCATTTTCGTTTTTACCATCAAGAAAGAGAGCATAGGACCTAAAAATTAAATATGCTCCTAAAATAATTATTGCACAAACTCCAATTATACTCAACTTTAATTCACCTGTTATTCCAAAGTAAGGAACAATAGAAATTAATACAGCCCATACGGAATAAAACAAAATTTGTGCCGAGGTAGACTTATCTTTTTTCCCCGTGGGTAGCATTTTAAATCCAGCTTTTTCATAATCAATGCTTTGTGCCCAGCCAATTGACCAAAAGTGTGGAAATTGCCAAAAGAATTGCATCAAAAATAAAGTAATAGCCTCTATTCCAATATCATTTGTTGCTGCCACCCATCCGATCATAAATGGAAAAGCACCAGGTATTGCACCAACAAAAACGGAAAAAGGACTTATAAGCTTCATTGGAGTATAAACAGCAGTGTAAAGAAATATAGAAAGAGCTGCAAGTATGGCAACTTTAATATTTATAAGATACATTAATATTAATCCAATCAATGAAAAAGCAATAGCTAAAAATAAAGCAGCTCTTTTAGTAATTTCGTTTTTTGGTAAAGGACGATTTTTTGTCCTCTTCATAAGCTTATCTAAGTCTCTTTCTATTATTTGATTAAAAATATTAGAAGAGCTTACTATAAGAATACCACCAGAAATCAAATAAAAAAGTTGAATGTAATTTACCTCTGCAGCACCAAGCAAGTAACTAATAAATGAAGAAAATACAACACTTAAAGTGAGTCTAAATTTTGTAATTTCTTTGATTATGTGTATTGAAATATTTGTAACCAATCTATGTGATAAATTAAATGCAAATATAAGATATATTCCACCTTAATTTATTTAAAAACATTAAAAAGATATTAATCCTGAACTTGGAAAATTATTGGAAGTGAATAGGGAACAATCACAGCTTTACCTCTTTGTTTGCCTGGCTGCATTTTGGGCAATAAGTTTATAACTCTCTGAGCTTCTTTTTCTAACCTAGGATGTGGAGCTCTAGCTCTTACACCTGTAACATTTCCACTTTTATCAATTTTAAAAATTACACTAATTCTCTGTCTTCCAGTCAATCCTAAATCACCAGCTAAATCAGTGTTAAATTTTCTTTGGACAAATTTTGCAATTTTATCAGACATACATTTTCTTTTCTTTTCATTATTACCTCTTTCACAGCCGGGAAAGACAGGTACATTTTCGATAACAGCAAAAGGAACCTCGACGTCTTCTTCTACCTCTTCAATTTCTATATCCTCAATTTCTAATTCCTCATCAGATTCAGTAGACTCAATTATTGTTTCCTCTACTTCTTCCTCATCTTCAACGATTTCAATTACTTCTGGAGCAGGTGGAGGTGGTGGAGGTGGTGGAGGTGGTTTTACCTGTTCGGTTATTGGAACCTCTTCTTCATCTAATGCATCCATATTAACTCTGTCAATTCCAGTAGCGTCTTTGTCATAAACCTTATAATTGATGGTTCCATATGACATAAACATCATTAGGGCAAGCCCTAATGCAAAATAAATAGAACTGTTCCTACCTATATCAGCTTTTGGATTTTTTTTATTTTGCATAGAAGTTTATGATTAGGCTAAAATAACCAATAATTTATAAATAAAACAAGTTTTTTAGTTTTTCAATATTTTGATTTTACTATTCCCCAATTAAGTCTTTGTATTGGTCAGCATCTAACAAATCATTAAGATCATTAGGATTGTTAACTTTTAATTTTATCATCCACCCTTTAGAGTATGGATCAGAATTAACATCCTCAGGCGTCTCTTCAAGCGAGTCGTTAAATTCAATAATTTCGCCTGAAACAGGTAAAAATAAATCTGAAACTGTTTTGACTGCTTCTACAGTTCCAAAAACAGCATCTGCATCTAAAATTTCCCCCACAGTTTCAACTTCTACATAAACTATATCACCTAGCTCTCTCTGCGCAAAATCTGTAATTCCAACAGTTGCTATTTCACCATCAATAGAGATCCACTCATGATCCTTTGTGTATTTTAATTCATTTGGTATATTCATTTTTACAATTATTTAATTTCCAAAATTATATCTCATAGTAAACCCTGCTCTTATTGTTGTCTGAGGAAATGCTGTTGATATTGCATATTCAGAAAACGAATAATCAAAGTAAAAAATTCCAGTTAAATTTTGACTAAACGCATAATCCGCTGAGTACTTTAAATTTAAAATTGTTTGCCCAGAGGTTACCTGATTATTATCCAAGTCCAAATATCGAACAATTGTTTTATTATTCCTAACGGAGAAGTCAGCTTTCATATTTAAATCACTCTTAATTAATTGGCTTGAGCCACCCAATCTTGATCTAATTTGAAGATCTTTTACTCGATAACCTAAACCTAATATATATTCATAACCCTGAATTTCGGTTAAAAGATTATTATCAAAGCTCAGTGAAAGCAATCTGTCTTTTCTAATTTCAGTCTGAAGTTTTAATGAATTTTTCATTTCAACATCTATTTTAATAAGCGGGCTAAATTGCTCCATTAAATTTATATTACTAAATAGAGTTTTATTTTTATAATTATCAGACTGATCAAAAACATCACTATTTTGAAATGAATAATCGAGATTAAAATCTGGTTTTACATAGTCAAGATTTGACCTAAACTGATTGATAGTATACATAGAATTATATCCGTGAGATATTGAAAATCTTTTAAAGTTTTTTCTAAACCAATCCATTTTCATGAAGCCAGAATATTTAACACTCCAATTTGGAATAGGGATATTTCTAAAAGCTCCAAGACTAACCTTATTAGCATCAACTCCTGAGTAGGCAGAAAGGAATGATGGTAATAGAACTAATTGACTAGTTCTTCCAAAACCAAGTGGGAAGCCATTTAAATCTCCATTTTCAAAATTATTTGGATTTGTAAAATCTACACCTTCTCTAGCAGCTAATCTTCTTGCAATTATTAATCTGTTTGATTTAAAGGTTTCAAAAACTTCAGAACTAAATTCATCACTTTTTGAAAAAGCAGTTTTTATTAGTAAGGTTGAAATATTAAAGTTACCTGTTGAGTTTTGAATAAATGGATTATAAATATCACTAAGCCCGTCGTTGTTGTTGTCAATAGTGTTAAATGATTCAGTTAAGTTTTCAGCATAAGTTCGACCTCCAGTCAAATCGATTTTCAAATCATTAATAGGGACTAAATTTGCAGAAAATGTAAGGTTAGAATTTGTTGTACTCGAAAATTGTTGATTAAAATCAGGAAAAACAGTAAGCCACCCATTACGAGCTGCTAGATATCTAATATCTTTTTGACTACCAAAAACATATCCAAATGTTGGGGTGAATGAACCGATAAATCCAGGTGTGTCTAAAAATCCAGGTAAATAAGAACCGTTATTTTCAGAATAATTGATTTGAATTCTTTTTACTGTGGTAATTAGATCAATAAAGGATTTCAAAATCGGATTAGTTTTTTTTGAGCTGTTGTTTTGAGCAAACCCTCTAACAGCCTTTGTGTCTGAACCTCTATTAAATTTAGTTAACCCAAGATATCTGTATAATTTCTGCATATCCAGGACAGAATTGATGTTATGAGTATTAGCATTTGAAATAGAATTACCCAAATCATAAGTCTGTCCATCTAGTGTGAGATTTCCAAATAAATCAGATCCTTTTTGCCATTGAAAATCGCCTGTGTACGAATAACTGGTTTTTATAAAATTAAAAGTCGGTATTTTATTCAAGGGTAAATCATAATTGATTGCAACTTGCTGGACCTGTCTGTTAGGATCTCCTATATCAAAGAATCTATCCCAAACATCTAGCTCTGGATCTTGCATCCCGTTAATTTGATTATCTATAAAATAATTTCTTACAATATTATTGTTACCCAGATTATAGTTTAGCGTTAAACTTTCTGAAATTGGATAATTTATCGCTAACTGAAAATCAAATGAATAATTTCTTCTGAAAAGTTCTTGAATTCCGATATTATCTTGACTTAAATCTATTTCTCTAAATTTTTGTTTATTGAACTGCCTAATATAATCGGTGTTAATACTAATGCTTGATGGTAATAAGTTAATATTGAAATCTTTTAGAATTTTTAAATATTTACTGTTAAAAATAGAATCATTTTTCTTTAGAGGTTCCAATTTTATAGTATTAAAATTGAAGTTATAATTTACCCCTGCTCTAACGTTTTGATCAAGCATATTCTCAATTTCATAATCTCTATGATTAACCTCATTATATGAGTAATTAAATGTTAGATTCTCTACATCATAAAACCTAGGAGTTTTTTCATCGTTAGTCCTTTGTTTATTTACTCCGATTAAGTTCACGCTTTTTCTTTTCGTGTAATCCTCTGACTGTCTTAAAATTGCATCTTTATCTTGCTGAGATTCTGCTTGATCAATTCTAGATGAAAGTGTAATATCTCTATATTGTTGATCAAACTCTGGGGTTATGTATTCCTCACCCTGGCCATAATTTAGAGGAATATTCAATCCCCATGTTTCTGGAAATAACTGACCTACATTAATATTTGAAATTATATCGTATTGTTTTTTATCTATTTTATCTCTTTCACTTGGCCCCTGTTCAATATTTCCAAATCCACTGGTACTTTGTCTAGCAGTAGCAGAAATATTCATAAAATCTGCCACATTTGTATCAACTGCTAATGTTGCAGCCCATCCACCTTCATTGTCCATATCAGAAAGTCTCAACTCGTTAAACCACACCTCAGCACAAACATCCATATTATCCTGGCTTGGATTTTTTACTCCAATCATCAAAGTTCTTATATCACCAAAATTGGGATTACCTTTTATTGAAATTCTTTGCTCTCCAACATCAAGTGGTGAAAATTCATTTACAGATTCTTCGTTAACATCATCATTGACAACATCATAAAAAATTGGCTGGTCAGATCCCAAAGTACCATTGAGTATTGAAAGTGATTTTATTGTTTCTAAAGCACTTATTGGTAAATCAATTTCATTGATTACAGGCCAAACTGATTGAGCATTTAACGAACCCGATGGGGACTCTTGTAATGGTATCTCAATTTGATAATAGTTTTCTGAAAGATCATTTCCTAATCTAACAAATCCGATGATATCTCCGTCTGTAAAACCTGGGGATGCTCCATCCTCGGCATGCATGAACATTCTAAGCCTATTAAATTGTCTCATGTCAACACTAATATTTTTATAGACACCTCTTGAATCTTCAGGTTCTAATTCACAAACATTTAAAACTAGAGACTGTTCATTCTGTCTTACAATGGTATTATTATTATTAAATTGTTCTCTTTCAACTCCAGGTGGTGAAACATAACTTTCTTCATTTTCTTGAATACCAATGATTCCAACCGAAAAATCGGTTGTGTCATTATTATTATCAATTTCTTCATCTAGACTGAGTTGATATTTTCTCCAATCACTTCTCACAAGCTCTAAAGTTCCAAATCTGAAAATGGTATTTTGAGTAAACTCGGTTAAATACATTCTCATAAATCTTATTGATCTAAAATCTGATATTCCTCCTACAGACCCAGTTGGTTCATTAACTGGAATTCTAAATTGATACCATCTTACAAGTTCAGAAGAACCGTTGGGTAAATTCACATTTTTTTCTTTTCTATCAATTATGTATGGGTTATTTAAGTTTGATAAAGAATTTGGAGATATTTCTAGTTCATACTCAAAATAACTATCAATAGTATTCATTGTATTATCCCTATTAATATCTTCAACATCTGGGTAAGTTGATGATCCTCTGTCATTATTAGAAATCGTTTCTGGTGAATTACCATCTAGTCCATTATAATCCATATATCTTTCAAAAATACTCCCGGACTTATTAAGAAAATAATTATAATTATCGTTTGCAGGATCAGATAAGTCTGAAAAGGCAGTAAAAATAGCCGCCTCTTCACTATCATCATATCCATCTATTCCGACATCTTGATTTATTCTTGCATCGCCCACTGATGAGAAAGCATAAACTAAAGATTGATTTTGAGGGACAACTGTTCCCCAAGTGGTTACAGGAAGAAGGCTAATATCCCCATCCTCAGGTAAACCATTTTCATATTGCTTTCTTCCATCTTTGATAATATCCTCTGAAATGTTACCTAAATTAAAAGTAAGTTTACCTCCGGTATTTTCATCATCCTCTAAAAAAGGATCCATTAACCAAAACTCTAAATATTCAACATTAGATTGCTCAAAATCAGTAGTATTAATAAGTCTTGTGATTCCTGCCCAAGAATCATTAACATCATCTATAATTCCATCAGATGCTGAAGGGTCCATGTTGTAAGGACCACGTAAATTTGGATAATAGTTTAAATCCAATGAATTTATTACTGTTGTTTGACCTTGAACTAAATCAATCTGAGGGAAAATTTCATCTATAAAAATTCTTCTTGAATATAAATTTGATAAATCTTCATTTGAAATTTCTGCTGGTCTCTGGCTACTGTAAAAAATTGGATCGATTGAATACCAGTTTAGCAAAGCTCGATCAAAACCATTTTGAATTCCATTATTATCTTCATCTCCTTCAAAATAAATATTTCCTAAATCTTTTGGACGACTTGAAATAGACCACGATTGCGGAGCAAGCAAATCTATAACATTTTGAGTCCCTTCAAAATCATCTATATACGATGTGGCCTCACCATTAAAATTATTTCCCTTTGGGGCACCTGGCAATAAATATGCAAATTCACCTCTTAGTGAAAAATTTGAAGGAACATCAGTTTCAATATTTGGGAGCTTATTGATTAGCCTTGTGAGTAAAGGAATTTCTCTAGAGAAGTTACCATCAAATCCAACCATTGTATTATTGATGGGTTCTGTACCAAAATTTGCCTTCTGAGTAAGGGGTCTTTCGTGTAAATTTAAGAGGGTTCCCGAAACAATAAAATCATCGCTAAATTGATGTTCAACGTTAATCCCTGAAAATCTTTTAGTCTGCTGACCAAATAATGCATTATTTTCAACACTTACATTTATTGGTATATTTGAAGCTTGTAGTCCAGCATCTAAAATTTGGACTGTTCCCAATTGATAATTTACTGTGTAATCAACCCCCTCAACAAGAACTCTTCCACCAGCAGTAACAGTTACAGATCCACGTGGCACATTATATGCTCCTATTGGAATTCCTCCTCCCGAAGATGATTTATACTTCCCTTTAGCTAAAAACTTATTTTTTTCGGCAGCTTGCTCAGCAGCTGTCTTTGTCGAATTATAAAGCGTATGATAGACATACTTTTTTTGATTTGGATTATAATCATCTAAATTGTTTTGATCACCATCATAATCCTCTGAAAAATCTAATCTCAAGGATTCAAATAAGAATTCTCCAAAGGGCTCAACTTTAGTAAATATAATTTTACCAGTTTGTTGAACAACCGTTATTTCAGGAACAAAGTCAAAGAAACCATCTCCACTAATTTGTGGGTCATTGTTATAATTTAATCGGTCAAAATTAAAGAAACTTAGTAATGGTTGTTCATCAATAGGAAGGCTTCCAGTTGATGTTGGGAATGGTGTTCCTTCAACTGGTGTTATATAATTTAATTCTGAGGATTCTTTATAGAAAATATTTAATTTAAAATCCTCTCTTTCTAGTTGAAATGCACCAGTGTTATAAATATTCTTCATCATTAAATCCCAAATTGGCTCATCTACATTTGTAACCGTGCTTTTCAATAATTTTAAAATAAGATTATTAGAGTTTACAACTTGATTATCATTTTCAAAAGACACTTCAGTTGCTTGAACTCCATCATTAGCAAATTCTCCTACTTGAAAAACCTGATCTCCAACAGTATATTGAAATGCAACAGCAAGAATCTCATCATTATCTAACTTCTGTGTTAATGAGATATATCCAAGCTGAGGATGAATTTGGTAATCAATATTTTCTCTAAGTTTTTGGGCGTTTTCTAATTTACCATAATCAATTCCTTCACTAATGTTAGGAACTAGTATCCCAGACTGAACAGACGCAATATCTCTAACCAAATTTGTTAATTGTGATCCAGCATCTCCAATCACTGTGGGATTATATGCGTTATTTGAATTATCTGGGTATGAATTTGGAGGAGACAAAACATTAACTGAAGATGATATGTTTTCAGTTTCACCCAAGTCCTGAAATGCCAAAATATTCCTTACATCTTCTATTTGATTATTTCTGTTTGTAACCCAAACTTCAGCTCTGGTAATTTGAACATTGGAATTTATATAAGGATAATTTTCAAGGGACTCATCATACTTGTTACGAAAATAGTGACTCAAAAAGAAGTGTCTGTTTTCATCATAATCTAAAGCCCTAAATTCGAATTCTTGAACTGTTCCACCCCCCTCAGAAACAACAGATCTTGATTCCGATTTTTGTTCTGAGAAAATTGCCTTTATTATTGTTTTACCAAACTTAAGTTCAGTTTTGACTCCAAAAAGACTTTGTGCACCGGAAATAAGCGAACTATTAAGTGGCATGCTTACATTACCAACCTCAATTTTTTGAATTATGTCATCTTCAGTAGGTTCATATTCTAACTTTAATAGATTTTGAAAATCAAAAGAGGATTGTGTGTCAAAATTTGCATTAACCTGTACTCTTGTTCCAACTTTTCCAACTAAGCTCAATCCAATTCTCTGGTCAAAATCAAATGTTAAATTACTTCTATTTCTTGGCGAGAAGGCGGGATTATCTTGTTTGGTATAAAGGACTCCTAAATCAACTTCTAACGAACCTTGAGGAACAACTTGGATTGAATTTCCTCCAAATATTGATTCAAATAATTGCGAATTGACATATATCTCCGGGATTAGATTTCTTTGATTATCCTCCGAGCCATCTTTCTTACCCTCAGCTGCATCGATTTTGGATTTATAATAATTTTTTAAATCTTCTTTTAATATAAGCTCTTGATATTCCTCGGAAGTTAATATAATTGGATAGCTAATATCATATTCTCCAACTTTAATATTATAATAATATAAATCACTGGCTGCATCGTATTCATAATTTTCTATGTAACTAGATGGATTAGGAATATTTATTTCTCCAAGATCAGCGTCTTGTGCACCAATTTTATCTACTAACAAGATTGAAAGTAAAGCAAAGACAAAAAATCTAAGATTTAAACTAGGTAACATTAAGTAAATTAAATATTTTTCAAAGTCTCCTTGATGATTTCCTCTACAGTAATATCTAAATTATCTTTAATTATTTTATCAACTAATCTCTCTGCAGATTTTTTATTTATACCAAGAACCTCTAAAGCAGATAACGCTTCTTCTCTTGTGGTATTGTTTGAATCAACAAAAGCTTCATCAATATCATATATTTTTAATACTTTATCTCTTAATTCTATAATTAATCTCTGAGCTGTTTTACTTCCAATTCCCTTGACTGATTGAACAATTGAAACATTATTTGATGATATTGCATCGATTACTTGTTCTGGGGTAAGTGAAGAAAGCATTGTTCTTGCTGTACTTGTACCAACACCACTGACAGAAATTAAAAGTCTAAAAATTTCCCTTTCTTTTAGAGTGTAAAACCCATAAAGAGAATGAGAATCCTCTTTAATTTGAAGATGT
>CACOFE010000002.1 GCA_902626365.1 uncultured Bacteroidota bacterium
TAATCAACATCTAATACTAAACTGTTGATTTCGCTAACATTTTCAACTGTAAAAGATTTTCTTAAATAAACCGCTAATGTTCCCGCAGCAATATATGTATTATCATCTCCGTCAGCATAACCAAAACCAGAATTACCTATACTCCACTCATCATCATCAAAATCTGTATTCATCCAATTTGTATCGGTATTATCATTAGGAATTTCATATCTAAATGAATCACCTTCATTTATTAATGTTCTGGCATATGTGATTCCAGATCTATCTTTATCCGATGCCCATATTAGAAGATATTCATCAGCATCAATAGTAATATCTGGAAATGTCCAAGGGTTATTATCATCCAAAATATCTGTTAAGCTCCAATTATTAAGTGATATTTCATCTGCTCCATAATTGTACAATTCAATCCAGTCAGGGGTATCTCCATCTTCATCTAAAAAAATTGAATTTGAGGCAGCAACCTCATTAATTCTTATAGACTGTGAAAATGAAAAGGTGTATATGAAAATGAAAAATACACAAAGCCTTAATAACATCATGGTATAATTATTGTCAGAACAAATATAATTATAAATCTATTGTTTAAATGAATAGAATTTCTCAATTAATTGACAACTAAATTTATTTATGAACATAGTCAGGATAATTAGTCTTTTATTAATATTGTCAGTAGTTAGTTGTAAAACAAAATACGCAACAAAGGAATTCATATACACAGAAGCTCCGAAAAGTCCTGACTATAGTGAACTTAATAGTTGGGCTGCACATCCAGAAAAAAATGATCCAATAATTGATGCATTTTATAATACTGAAAAGAAAAATTTAAAAGCAGATGTTTTCTACATTTATCCTACTCTTCTAACTGACAATAAAAATGATTCTTGGAATTCTGATATAAAAGATAATAATCAAAATAGTGTTGTCAGAAACGTAGCTATTAAATATCAAGCATCAGCTTGGGCAAATGCTGGAAAAATATACAGTCCTCTTTATCGTCAAGTTCATTATAGATCGTTTTACGAGCCATACACTTCCAATGGAGGTATAAAAGCTGGGAAAATAGCATACGATGATATTAGAAGAGCATTTATTTTTTATTTGCAAAATTTTAATAATGGAAGACCAATTATTATTGCAGGTCACAGTCAAGGCGCATATCATTGTAAAACTCTTTTAAAAGAATTTTTTGACGGAAAGGATCTTCAAAATCAACTTGTAGCGGCATATATACCTGGAACAAGAGTTGATATTAATGAATTTAATACAATCCATGCACTCAAGGACCCAGATGATATAAAAGGGTATTTGTCGTGGAATACTTTTAGAATGAACAAAAAACCAAAAAAAGGTAAACATCCTGCCCATTTTTCATGGAAAAAAAATCAATTTGTTACAAACCCAATAAAATGGGATGAATCAAGAGAAAGTACAATAGATGAACATAAAGGGCTATTCTTTTATGATGAGAAGATATATTCAAATTCTATTTATATTCATATATATGATGGATTATTATGGTCATCTGTTCCCAAAAGGATAAAAGGCAATTTCCTTCTTAAACTTATAAATAATTATCATTTTGGAGATGTTAACCTGTTCTGGAAAGATATATCCGAAAATGCCAAAAATCGTGTCGAAAGTTTTTATAATTTGGTAAAAAACTAAATTCATAGAACATTTTTAAAATTGTTAACAGAGAAGAAAAAAAATAGCATTTTAATTAAAATTGTTAATAAAATTGATATTTATATGAGTAAAATCTTCTTTTTTGCAAAAAAATACCCTATATTTAGGTATTAATAATTTAAAAACTAAAAGACATGGGTTATTCACACCAAAACAGTAAAGGAAAAACTTACTTCCTTCACTCAAAAGACGTAGTATTAAAAGGAGGAAGAAACCAGACTATTTATTACTTTGCAAAAGAAGCTAAAGCTGGTGCTTGTGATCTTCCTGCAGGTAAAACTGTAGTTGAAAATACAAAAACTGGACTTCCATTCCTTAAAGGGAAGTAATATGTATTTAATATTATTATAAAAAAACCCTCCTTGTGAGGGTTTTTTTTATTTATTAATTCATTAATGACTGCCAATTTCTCTCAATTTATCTCTGAAACAATTGATTTAAACACACACATTATGTGGTTTGAAAAATCAAACAAATACATAGTGGTGAATGATTTATTAAATAATTTAATTTTAAATAGGATTGACTCTGAAAAATTCCCAATTGATACATCATTATTAAAAAAAAATAAAATAAACTCAGAAAAATTAAAACCAATAAGTGATAATATAAAAAACTTATTAGAGGAGTGTAATCAAGATTATGATAAGATAAATCCTGAACAGTCACTTTCCATCGCAGATGAATATATTCATCAAAGTAAATTCAAGTTTAACAAAAGGGTTGTAAAAATAGAGTATAGTGATGAAAGACTTAAATCGTTGATTGATCCAAAGTTTAATCATTTAAAATGTAATGATAGGGAAGAAATAACATATAAAGTTGTAGAAAGAAATAAAAAAATCAATCTGTTCAAAAACGAAAAATTTTTAGGTAGTTGGGGCAATGAAAAAATGCATGAATTTCAAGGGAAAATATCAATGGAATTAACTTCATTTTTTCATGGAATGAGTGATTCAGACTGGACAGCAGTTTTCCATGGTTCTACCCTATTTAGTGGAAATAATTCTTTGATGTTGACCGGAGACTCTGGAAGCGGTAAAAGCTCATTAAGTGCTATATTAATGGCTAATGATTTTGCACTTATCGCTGATGATTTTAGTCCGATGGATGATAAGGGGATCCATTATAATTTTCCTTCTGCAATTTCAATTAAAGAAGGCTTTTACTCCGAGGCAAAAAAATTATATAAATCATTTTCAGAATTAAATGAATATTATATAAATGACATCAAGGGTAACGTAAAATATTTAGCTGATAAAACAGATAAACCTATACTTAAAAGTAATTGTAATACCATTTTAAATGTTAAATTTGGTAGTGCTTTAAAAAATGAAATAAAATCAATAAATAAAGGAAAAGCACTAGAAAAAATTTTACCAGATGCTTGGATTTCAAAGAATGTTAAAGATGCTATGGCATTTATTAATTGGGTAAAATCAAGTATGTTTTATGACTTAACATACAATAATAATGATGAGGCTATAAAAATAATTAACAAAATCTTATAACAATGGTATTACTGATTATGGCTGCCGGTAGTGGAAGCAGATATGGGAAACTTAAACAGTTTGATGAATTGGGACCTAATGGTGAGTTCTTAATGGAATTTAGTATTTATGATGCAATTAAAAATGGATTTAATCATATAGTACTAATTACCAAGAAAGAAAATAAAGACTTTCTACATGAATATTTAAGAGATAAAATTGACAACTCAATTAAAATAGATGTTGTTGTTCAAGAAATTAATAATCTCCCAAATAATATAATCGCAGATTCAAATAGACAAAAGCCTTGGGGAACTGCTCATGCTGTTTGGTGTGCTAGAAATTATATTGACACTGATTTTGCAATAATTAATGCTGATGATTATTACGGACCTAATGCATTTAAAAATGCTAGTGAATTTTTTAAAAACTCTAGTGATCAAAGTAATTATGGACTAGTCAGTTATAGATTAAAAAATACCTTATCTAAATTCGGCTCTGTTTCAAGAGGTGTTTGTAAGGTTTTTAATGGAAAACTTATCTCCATAAATGAACATTTAAAGATTGAAAAAAATGATAATACCATAAAAGATTACGAAAGCGGAAATATACTTAGTGAAAATGATTTTGTTTCTATGAATTTTTGGCTTTGCAGATCAAATTTTTTCAAATATCTAGAAGATTATATTTCCGATGAAATTAAAAATTTAGAGGATATTACGAAAAGCGAAATTTATCTTCCATTTGCTGCACAACAACTACTATCTAAAAATATAATTTCAATCGATGCCATAGATTCTGATTCTGAATGGTTTGGTGTGACTTATAAGGAAGATAAAGAAAATAGTGTTGAAAGGCTAAATTCCTATAGTAAACAAGGTATATACCCTACACCACTTTGGTGAAATTAATCAGAGTAAGTCGTATAATTTATATCATTTCCTTTTTTAACCCATTCAGTTATTCCACCTCTAATAACTAAAATTTCTCTATAACCATTTTCTTTTAAAATAGTAGCAGTTTTGCTACTTCTGTTGTTTGTTCTACAATAAAGAACAATTGTTTCATTTTTAGATAGCGATAAAATATCATTTTGAAATGAGTCTGAGTAAAAGTCTAAATTGATTGCACTATCAATATGTCCCAAATCAAATTCGTCTTGGGTTCTGACATCGATTAAAGTATAGTCTGAATCTTGTAACTCAATAAAATCAGACTCTGAAATAAAATTAATCTCGGTGGGACTTAAATAATCACATGAAAAAACAAAAATCAGCGATAAAAAAACAATTCTAATCATTATTTAATTAATTAACTTTCCTTTCCATTCAACAATACCACCAACGAGATTAAAGGTATTTTTAAATCCCAATTCTTTCATCAGTGCACATGAATTAGCGCTTCTAACGCCTGTTCTACAATAAATATAATAGTTATTGTATTTGTCTAGTTTTTCAATCTCTAACATGAAGTTTTGTGGGTTATAAAAATCTATATTTTTTGAATCTGGAATTCTTGAAATTTCAAATTCTTCAAGAGTTCTTACATCAAGAATGATTCCTTTTTTATCTGTTATAGCTTGTTTTCTCCAGGAAGATTGATCTAGATCCATAATGGTTAAAGATATAAAATATATCTAATCTATCACTTTAAGAATTTCAGAAACTAGCTCTTCTTTTTCAAAAGGATTTGGATAGAAATTATAATTTGAGGAATTAACTATAAGTGTTGCGGGAATACCACCATCCCATTTTTCAGAGACCCTAGGCACCCATTTATTCATTTTGGAATCATCTAAAAGAATCACATTTGATTTTATCTTATTCTTTTTAATGTATGGTTTTAACTTTGATTCGATTTGAGATGGGAAATCTAAGCTAACAAGAATAACTTTTACATTTTTATCAGCATATTCTTTATTTATTGATTCAAAATATGGAAGCTCTTTTACACATGGAGAACACCATGTAGCCCAGAAGTTTATAACATATGTATCATTTGATGAAAGATCAATTTTACTGTAAAATTCATCAAAATCAACTACTTGAATATTTTTAGTAGGTTTATCTGAACAAGAAAAAAATAATACAAAATATAGTATAGTTAATAAACTCAAAGATTTTCTCATATGACACATCCATCAAATGATATGCCATAAAACAACAATAGCTCTTGTCCTTAAAAAAGGATAAGAGCTATAAATATTATTATCTTTAGAAAAAGACTGTATTAATTCCAACCTGGAGGTCCTGGTGGGTTTGACTGAGCCTGAGCTTTTTTAGGATTCAGTATAGCGAAGGTTCCAATAGCAGTCAATGCTGCATATTTCCCCATCTTCTTTATTGCCTGTTTTCTAGTTATACCTGTCTTCTTCATAACTATTTTATTATAAGTTTCTTAGTTAATCTATCAGTTCCTGACTCTAATTCAATTACGTAAATACCAGTAGACAATCCAACTGTTGAGATTGTTTGTGTGCCCATGTTATTGTTTAAAGTAGTAGATAATACTTTTCTACCAAGAATGTTATATAAACTAACGTTAGTTTCATTTGTTTGAGTAGCTAATCCCTCAATAGTAATGTAGCTAGCATCAACTTCTTTGTAAGCATTCAACATACTTGTTGATACCTCTTCATTGCTCATTGTATCAGCAGTCATATGTATGAAGAATCTTCCAACACCACTTAAATCACTTGTTGGTGTGTAAACAAAGTCTCCTTCAAGTAAATTGGTCATTGTTCCTTCTTCAGTATCTTCTAAGTAAATATTAAGATCTGCAGGGGTGGTTCTGTGAGAAATACCAATTGTCATTTCCTCTCCTGCTAAAGCATTAATTCCAAGAGGAATTACTTTATCCCACATCTCCGAATAAGCTAAAGCTTGAATATCGATAGCATAACCTTCGTCATCTTGAAGTAACCTTGAATAGATCATATTATTATCAAATCCGATCACAGCAGCATCGTAAGAAATATCTAAACCATCAGTTGTATTATCTAAAAAATAAAATCTTGTTCTATTTTCTAAATCGTTTTGATTTAAACTGATGAAAAGCTCTGCTCTGTCATCCATAATATCACCTGAGATAAAATCATCCATACTAGTATTTGCAGTTGACTGCATACTTGTTGTAAATGTTAGATTTACACTTGATGACGATTCTGCACCAACCATAAAACCTTGAGCAGGTGCAATGTAGCCACCTGTTGAGTTATTGTATGTGTCATAACTTGATCCATTCCATCCATAAACAGCCTGGTGAACGCCAGAGTGTAGTACACTTGAGTTACCAGAAATAAAACTTACTACAGATAAATAAGATGGATAAGGGTTTGAAACTAAATTAAATTTTGTACCGTTAGATTGATCATTTTCACCAGGATTTCCTTGTTCTGAATTAATTACAGGCTCGGTAACAGTTCCTGTATTAGGGTTTCCAGAAAATGATACTTCTTTTCCTTGACCTGCCGCACTTCCACTGGCTGCCATTTGATAACCTTTTCCAGGTTCAAAATTTCCTGCACTAGCAACATCGTTAGCCCCTGAAGCAGTTGTATAATTAAACCAAGTATTTGCTGGGTATGCAGCGGTTGTATTTGTGTAGGTACCGATTGCATATTGATCATTATTATCACCTCCACCAGATGCCAAATCTGTTTCGGTAGTAACAAATGAACTGATTGATAAATTGGATACAGGGGAACCAATTAGATCCCAGGTACTAAGGTTAGCAATAAATCTATTGTAACTTATTTTACCATTGGGTCCGTTGCTTGTCCAAGATCCATAATTATAAAAGGCTCCATGAGAATCACTTGAAGAATTAATTTCAATTGGTCCAGTTGCAGTAGTATTAGCTACAGCTCCTGAAGAACCAAGTATAAATCTTTGTCCATTATTAATTGTTACAGAACCTGAAATTGTAAGGTTTCCTGCAATATCGAGTGTAGCAGGATTAGTTGCACTACCACCAGTAATTGTAACAGATCCTCCAATAGTACCAGTACCACCAGCATCAACTTTTGCATCATTTCCGGAAACAGTTAATGAACCTGAGCCGCCATTATAATTTACAGTTAAATTATTACATACGGCATTAGCTGCAGTAACAGTTATAGCATGGTTTATAATAACATTATCACTTGCAGTAGGCACACTTCCTTGGTCCCAAGCTGCAGCATTACTCCAGTCAGAATTAGCTCCAGTACTCGTGTGTTGAGCATACAAACTGAAAGAAAAAACCATCATAATTAAAAGTAATATTTTCTTCATATTCATAAATTTAAATACGTTTGAACTCGTAAATATAAAAAAAAATGTTGATAAGTGTAAAATTTTATGAATTTAGACAGCAATTTATATCAGATATTAATATGTCTGATATTTTTGTTAATAAATCAATAATTTACCTTGTAAAAATGAGATCCTTCTCAGTTGATAAATCTTTATGAAATAAATAACCATCATAGTTAAATGATTTAATGTCTGCTATATCGGTTATATTATTATCAATAATAAACCTGGTCATCATTCCTCTTGCTTTTTTGGAAAAGATAGCAATAGTCTTAAATTCACCGTTTTTTAATTGCTTGAAGTTTGCGGAGTATACTTCAGATTTAATAACCTTGGTGTCAATTGCTTTAAAATACTCATTACTAGCAAGATTAAGAATTGGTTCTTTATCATCTAATTCTAAGTTAAGCTGCTCAGTGATTTTTTTTCTCCAGTAATCGTAAAGATTTTTATTTGAATCAAAAGCTAATTTAGTACCCATTTCTAATCTGTACGGCTGAATTAAATCTAAAGGTTTAATAAGCCCATATAATCCGGAAATTATTCTAACACTGTTTTGTAAAAAATCAATTTTGTTAATATCAATTGAATATGGGTCTAGACCCCTGTATACATCACCGCTAAAGGCATAAACTGCCTGTCTTGCATTTGTATTTGTAAAAGGCAAAGACCAACTATGATTCCTTTCATAATTGAGATTTGCTATTTTTGAAGAAATACTCATCAAGTCAGAAAGTTCTTTTGGATTTTTGGATTTTAGAATGGAGTTGAGATATTGTGCTTCTTTTTCAAAACAAATATAAGAAGTCTTGCCTGTTGGAAGCTCCGATTTAAAATCGAGTGATTTAGCAGGAGATAGTAATATTTTCATTTCTAATTGATTTAATATTAAAAATATGTAAGAAATTTTATTTAATCAAGAAATTCAATTAATATGCCATATTAAATCCTTGAATAATTTTCCCATTTTTCAATACAACTTTTAAAATCAAGTGGAAGATCGGAATCAAACTCCATGAATTTTCCACTTGCAGGATGGGTGAAGCCCAGTGTTTTTGCGTGTAATGCTTGTCTGGGAAGTAATTTGAAGCAATTATCTACAAATTGCTTGTATTTTGTAAATGTAGTACCCTTAAGAATCAGATCACCCCCATATCTTTCATCATTGAATAAAGTATGACCAATATGCTTCATATGAACTCTAATCTGATGGGTTCTACCTGTTTCAAGAGTGCATTTTACCAAGCTAACATAATTCATACGACTTATTACTTCATAGTTGGTAATAGCTCTTTTACCGCCAACTATACTATCTTCATCTAGAACTATGTTCTGTAATCTGTTTTTGGGGTTTCTTCCAATATAATTATCAATTTTACCACTATCATCTTTAACATTTCCCCATACCATAGCGATATATTCCCTCTTGGAGGTTTTATTTGCAAATTGAGTTGATAAATGTACCATCGAATTATCATTTTTTGCAACAACCAATAATCCACTAGTGTCTTTGTCTAATCTATGAACTAGCCCAGGTCTGTTTGAAGAATTTTTTGGAAGATTTTCAAAATGATAGATTAATCCATTTATTAGGGTACCTGAATAATTGCCATGACCAGGGTGAACTACCATACCAGCCGGCTTGTTTATAACCACTAAATCATCATCTTCGTAAACAATATCTAAAACGATATTTTCGGCAACTAATAAATTTTCATGTGGTGGATATTCAAATTTAACCTTAATCTCGTCTAAAGGCTTGACCTTATAATTTGACTTTACAACATTGCCATTTACTTCAATACTACCATTCTTTGCAGCTGCTTGAATCTTAGTTCTTGTAGCATTTTCTACAAAATTCATTAAATACTTGTCTATTCTGAGGGGTGTTTGGCCTTTATCAACCTGAAATGAAAAATGTTCAAATAGCGACCTATTGTTTTCCATTACCTAATTTAAAATCAATAATCGAGGTCCTTTTCAAAAAATCCCCTTCATTAAGTTCAGTTCCATCATGAAAAATTGAGATAACCTCATCCCTAGCAATATCATCGACATATTCAATTTCACCAAAAACAAATCCAAGAGATTCTATAGTTTTTCTAGCTTGTCTTACGGTTGTCCCTGTAATTCTCGGGATTTCAATCATCTCAAAATCTGAGGCATTTAATGTCAAATATATCTTTCTTCCCTGCTTGACCTTTGCATTTTCTTTAGGTATTTGATCAAGAACAGAGTTAATTTTAAATTCTGGATTATAATTTCCTGAATCCGAAATAATATATTGTAAATCTAACTCAACTAATTCAGATTGAAATTCCTCAATATTTTTTCCAATTAAATCTGGAACCAAAATAAAATCTCCATGACGTGTATTTAATCTTAGAAAGACAACTAAAAAAATAAAAAAAGTTACAGCTGTCAGAATGATTCTAAAAATTGTTTTTAAGAATGATTTACTCAATAAATAACTTAGCACGGACATATATAAAATTGAAATACAAACTTAATTAAATTAAAATAACTTTAATTAGCTACTTTTGGACTTATGAATCTTGATCGATTAAAAAATATTGGAATTATAATGGGTGGATATTCTAATGAATATGAAATATCAGTCAAAAGTGGTCAAGTTGTTTATGAAACCCTTAAGGACTGCTTTAATTGCTACAGAATTTATGTTAAAGAAGATGAATGGATTCTAAAAAAAAATAACGATTCTCATACTATTCATATTGATGATTTTAAAATTGATGGGCTTACAGATTTGAAGCTAGATTGTATTTTTAATGCAATACACGGAACACCTGGTGAAGACGGCAAAATGCAAAAATATTTTGAAGATAAAAACATTCCAATTACAGGGTGTAATTCATATCAATCTGAGCTAACATTTGACAAAATAGATTGTTTAAACTTCCTTTCTTCAAAAGGGATTAAAGTTGCTTCATCTATTAGCCTATTAAAATCTGAAAAGATTAATGTTGATGAAATTGAAAATAAAATTGGTTTTCCTTGTTTTGTAAAAGCTAGTAAATCAGGTAGCAGTTTTGGGGTATTTAAGGTATATGATAAAGAAGAAATTATCCACTGCATTAATTCAGCACTTAAAGTTGATAATAAAGTTTTAATTGAGTCATTTATTGATGGAAGGGAATTTTCAATTGGTGTAATAAGTTTTAAAGGAAGTACAAAGGTTTTACCGATAACTGAAATTATCACTTCTAATGATTTTTTTGATTATGAGGCAAAATACGAAGGAAAAGCTGAAGAAATTACCCCTGCCAACATTACAGACGAACTGAAATCAGAGTTAAAGCTATTATCAAAGAAGGTCTATAATCTCCTAGAATTAAAAGGTTTCTCAAGAAGTGAATTCATAGTGAATGATAATGGAATATATTATTTAGAAACCAACACCGTTCCTGGATTAACCTCAGAAAGTATTTTGCCTCAACAAGCTCATTGTGCAAACATCTCACTAAAAGAATTATTTATTAATGCAATTAATGAAGCAATTATTTAAATAAATTTGAATTATGAAAAGAGCTATGTTTCCTGGATCTTTCGACCCAATCACCTTAGGTCATTGTGAAATTATTGAAAAAGCATGTGAAATTTTTGACGAGCTTATTGTTTCAGTTGGAAATAATTCAGATAAAGACTATAAATTCTCCCTAGACCAACGTCTAAAATTTATCTCGGATGAATTTAAAAATAACTCTAAGGTTTACGTTGAAAAATACGAAGGCTTGACGGTTGATTTTTGTAAAAGCAAGAACATAAAACACATTGTTAGGGGGCTAAGAAATCCAGCAGATTTTGAGTTCGAAAAAAAAATTGCTCTATTTAACAACAGTTTAGAAAATGTTGAAACTATTTTCTTTCTTACATCTCCGAATAATGCTTTTATTTCATCTTCTATGGTTAGAGAAATAATGGATAAAGGAGGAAATTTTAAAAAATTTGTTCCAAATTCTGTTTTGGTTTAACCAATTAACAATCTTATGTTGGCGTAACTTTTTGGTAAAATAGAAGATAAATTTTCAATTCCAATCCACTCCACTCTTGTAATTCCTTCCTTCTTCTGAGGCTTGAATTTTCCATTATAATCTGATTTCATTTCAAACCAATAAGTAGTTTTTAAGTAATTTTTACCACCCCTTTTAAAAATATGATAGGTTTTTTCCAATGGTTTTATAATTGATAAATTTTTAATTCCTGTTTCTTCCTCAACTTCTCTAAGGGCTGTTTCAGAAATATTTTCATTTTTCTCTGCTTTTCCTTTTGGCAAGTCCCACTTTTTATTTCTGTAAATAAAAAGAATTTCAGATTTATTATTTGTGACTTTGCCACCTGCGGCAATTATTTCAGGAAATTTTTTTTTGAAAATATTTATAATAAGCTCAAATTCATCAGAAAATACACCTATTGAATTTATTTTCTTTTTATTTAGCAGTTTGAGTAAATCTAGATTTTCAACAAGTTCAGGGTCTATGATTAAACTATTCTTTAAATCAGATTTTTTATCTGAGATAATTATTGGTTTTTCTTTGTAAAAAATTTGTAGCATTGAAAAAAATACTAAACAAAATTAATACTTTTGTTTCACGAATTATGGACAATCAACAACAAAATAATTATAAATCCCAAACGGCTGAGCTTCTTTTAAAACTAAAAGCGATTAAATTAAACCCTAGTGACCCGTTCATATGGGCTTCTGGTTGGAAATCTCCAATTTATTGTGATAATAGAATTTTACTATCAGATCCTAACTCAAGAAATATTATTGCAAATTATTTTACTGAAATAATCAAATATAAATATGATGATGTCGAAGTAATTGCTGGGGTTGCAACAGGTGCAATAGGAATTGGTATGTTAGTTGCCCAAAAACTCAATCTACCATTTATATATGTAAGACCCGAAGCTAAAAAGCATGGAAGAAAAAATCAAATTGAAGGTAAAATTTCTGAAAATCAAAAAATAGTTGTTATAGAGGATTTGATAAGTACTGGAAAAAGTTCGTTAAGTGCGGTTAAAGCATTAAGAGAATCAAATTTAGAGATATTGGGTATGATTGCAATATTCACATATGGACTCAATGTATCAATGGAAAATTTTCAAAAAAATAAAATTAATCTAGATACTTTAAGCAATTATAATGAACTCATTAATAAGGCAATCGATATAAAATATATTAGTGAAAAGGATTCAGAAACATTAAAAAAATGGAATGAAGACCCTGAAAATTGGAGCTAAAGAACAAACCTAATTTTATTTTGCGAGTAATTAACCTCTTCATTATTAGTTTTCCTAATCCTTAGTTCCCCTTTTTTATTAACACAAATTATTTTACCTGAAAAATTTTTGTTATCCAAGCCCTTAAAATTTGAATCTTTATTTTTAAGAAATAGTTGACTGTTATAATATTCAAGTAAATCATCTTCATTTTTATCAAAAAGGGAAAAATTCGTAGAAAATATTTCTGCTAATCTGCTTGCCAATGAATCTAATGAAAATTCAAGACCTGTTTCAATGAATAATGATGTAGCATTAGGTAAATCTTTAAATTTTTTTTGATTCACATTAATTCCAACCCCAATGACACTATGCTTTATAAATTTTCCTTTTACAGAATTTTCAATTAATATTCCAGAAATTTTCTCTTTACCTGTCATAATGTCATTGGGCCACTTAATTGTCAGTTTATTTAAATTATTTTCCTTTAGTAACTGAAAAACAGAAAGGGAACTAATTACATTTAACATGAATTTATCTTTAACATCAAGATTATTAAATTTCTTGTAAATACTAAAAGCCAGATTAAGCGAAGCCTCATTTTCCCAAATATTACCATTTCTTCCTTTGCCCTTTGTTTGATGTTTAGAAACAACTACTGTTAAATCATCTAAACTGTCTTTTGTTAAAAGTCTTTTCAAATAAGAATTTGTGGAATCTATGGCATCAAGTTTGATCATTTTCATTCTAATAAAGTAAAAAAAATAATAAATTTGTACAAGCACAAAGATTCTTAATGGCAGGCAGAACAAAATTTAAAAAACTAATTAGATTAATTATTGACGGTATTGAAGATGTAAAAGGCAATGAGATTAGTTTATTAGATTTGAGAAAATTAGAGAATAGAATTAGTGATTATTTCATTATTTGTGATGGAAATTCTAATACACAGGTTAATGCAATAATAAATTCAGTTACTAAAAAGGTCAGTAAGGAATTGAAAGATAAACCTTGGGGAATCGAAGGAACTGAAAATGCCGAATGGGTTTTGCTTGACTATATAGATGTAGTAGTTCATGTCTTTCAAAAGGAAAAAAGAGAATTTTATGATTTAGAAGGATTGTGGGGAGATGCAAAAAGAATTGAATTAAATTAAATAAATGAAAAACCAAAAAAAACAACAGAGACAACCACAATTTAACCAATACTGGATATTTGGTTCTATTGTGCTTGTATTTCTACTATTAAATATATTTTCTGGTGCGGGTTCTCAAACCTCACAAACCACAACCCCATCTAAATTTTTTGAATTTGCTTCTAATGGTGATGTTGAAAGAATAGAAATAATCAATAAACGTGAGGTTTTTGTTTACTTAACTCGCGATGCAAGAATTAAAGATGAACATAAAAATTCATCTAAAAATTCACTTTTATCAATTGGATCAAAAAGTCCCAACTACAGATTTGAATTTGGGGATTTGCAAAATTTTGAAAATAAACTTTCTCAAGTAAATGATGATTTCAACCAAAATATTGAGGTTAATTATATAACTGAGCAAAATATATGGGGTGATATAATCATATCAATGCTTCCTTTTATTGTAATAATTGCTATTTGGATTTTTATTATGAAAAGAATGTCTGCAGGTGGTGGTGGTGCTGGAGGTCAAATTTTTAGTATAGGAAAATCGAAAGCAAAACTATTTGATGCAAACTCTCAAGTAAAAGTCACCTTTAAAGATGTTGCGGGTCTGGAGGGAGCCAAAGAGGAGGTACAAGAAATTGTTGATTTTTTAAAGAATCCAAAAAAATATACTGCATTAGGTGGGAAAATTCCAAAAGGAGCACTTCTTGTTGGAGCACCCGGTACAGGAAAAACACTACTTGCGAAAGCGGTTGCTGGTGAGGCAAAAGTTCCTTTTTTCTCTTTATCTGGATCGGATTTTGTTGAAATGTTTGTTGGTGTAGGAGCTTCAAGAGTTAGAGATTTATTCAAGCAAGCTAAAGAAAAATCACCTTCAATTATATTTATTGACGAGATTGATGCAATTGGGCGTGCTAGAGGAAAAAGTAATTTTACAGGGTCTAATGATGAGAGGGAAAATACATTAAATCAATTATTAACAGAAATGGATGGTTTCGGCACTAATACTAATGTTATTGTTATTGCCGCAACAAACCGAGCAGACGTATTAGATAAAGCGTTAATGAGAGCTGGAAGATTTGATAGACAAATCTATGTTGATTTACCTGACGTAAGAGAAAGAAAGAAAATTTTTGAAGTACACCTAAGACCTCTGAAAAAATCCTCATCAGTAGATGTTGACTTTCTTTCAAAACAAACCCCTGGGTTTTCAGGTGCTGATATAGCAAATGTATGTAATGAGGCAGCTTTAATTGCTGCAAGAAAAAATAAAAAATCTGTTGGAAAACAAGACTTTTTAGATGCTGTTGACAGAATTGTTGGTGGACTTGAAAAGAAAAATAAAATTATAACTGAAGATGAAAAAAAGGCTGTTGCATACCATGAAGCCGGTCACGCCACTGTTAGTTGGATGCTTGAACATGCTGCTCCTCTTGTTAAAGTTACAATTGTTCCAAGAGGAAGATCACTTGGAGCTGCTTGGTATCTTCCTGAGGAAAGATTAATTGTAAGACCTGAACAAATGTTAGACGAGATGTGTGCTGCGCTAGGTGGTAGAGCTGCCGAAAAGGTAATTTTTAATAAAATTTCTACTGGAGCACTAAGTGATTTAGAAAAAGTAACAAAACAGGCAAGAGCAATGGTAACTGTTTATGGGTTGAATGATAAGGTGGGTAATTTGACCTATTATGATTCGTCTAATGGTAACGAATATGGTTTTACAAAACCATATAGCGAACAGACTGCTGAAACTATTGATAAAGAAATTTCTGCTATAATAGAAAAGCAATATCAAAGAGCTATTTCAATTCTTAAAAAGAATAAGAAAAAACTTATACAATTGGCCGAAGTACTACTTACGAAAGAAGTTATCTTTAAGGATAATTTAGAAGAAATCTTTGGGAAAAGACCATTTGAAAAAGATAACACTAAAGTAAATAAAGCTAAATAATTATTATTTATTGTTTTAGTTAATAAAAATCAACTTCATTTAGTTAACTTTATGTGATCAATTCCTTCTTGGAATAAAAATTAAGTAAATTGAATTTTTTTAGTAAGTTTTTTAAAAAACCCTCATCAAAAGAAGACTCTAAAAATCCAGAAAGTAAATTTCTTCCGAAAAAAAAAGCTGTTATTGAAGAGCGATTTATCTTAAAATTTATCGAAAATGGTGGCAAATTTCTCTATTGCGAGGATCTTGATGAAGTTCAAGATAATTTTGATTTGATCCTCAAAGAAAATGAATGGGTCAACGATGATATTCTAATAATTAATTCAGATTTAAAAAAAACATATAATCTAAATAATAATTTTAGCTCTAGTCTTGATGAAACAAAATGTTTTGTCACTGATTGTGAAAACCTAATTGCAAATGATGGGTCAATTTTAATTTCATCGAATCAAATACATGAAAAAAAATTAAATGAATTTCCGCAAAGCCTAATAATCTTATCAGATACTAGAAAACTGAAAAATACAATCAGTGAAGGGCTATCAGAAATAAAATCAAAAAGTAAAGATATACCAACAAATATCACCACAATTAAAAATTTTAACACAATAAAAAAGGATAAAGATTTTTTAAGTTATGGAACTTCTTCAAAAAACTTATATTTGATCCTTCTAGAAAAAGGATTTAAATAATTTTGAAGGAATCTATTAAAAGAATAATTAGCGGATTTATATTTGGCGGGGTTTTTATAGCCTCATTATATACCCACGTAAGTTTTGCTATTTTGACATTCATTTTTGGAATCATTTCAACTAAGGAATTCAATAAGCTTACAAATCAAAGTGGTATTGGTTATTATATAGCATTTTCGATTATTTATATATACTTTGCATTAACCGAATTTTATTTAAACAGTAATCTTGAGCTAAACTCCTGGTTTAATGATTTAAAAGATACTCTTCTAATTTTCAGTATTTTCGTCTCACTTTTTCTGCTACGGGATTTGTTCTCTTCAAAAAATTTACCAGGAATTCTAGTAAAAAAATACTTTAGATTTATTTTTTATATCACATCATCATTCGTTTTTATATATCTGATTGCAAATTTTAAAGGATTTTATGATCCTTCAATAATTCTGGGATGTTTTATTTTGATTTGGGTCAATGATAGCTTTGCATATATTGTAGGAAAAAGTTTTGGTAAACAAAAACTCTTTTATAGCATATCGCCTCATAAAACAGTAGAAGGCTTTTTAGGAGGTCTTTTATTTTGCTGCATTTCTGCATCAATCGTCTCGAGATATATTGATGATACATTAAGTACGCCAAACTGGCTAATAATTGCAATAATTGTAAGTGTTTTTGGTACATTAGGAGATTTAATTGAATCAAAATTAAAAAGAGAATCTAATGTTAAAGACAGTGGTAAAATTATGCCGGGTCATGGTGGAATATTAGACAGACTTGATAGTGTTATATTTGCAAGTCCATACATTTACTTATTTCTAAAATTAATCTGATATGTTTCATAAGGAGGGGTTAAATATTATTTTGGGTACATTCGTTATTGTAGCAATCCTGATGATATCTATTGATTACTTTGAAGTGAAAAATGCTCTTCCTATCAAAATATTCTTGATTTTAATGTTGGGGTTAGTTCTACAATTTTTTAGAAACCCGAAAATCTCGGTAAATAAAAATGAAAATCATATTTTATCTGCGGTAGATGGTAAGGTTGTGATAATTGAAGAAGTTTTTGAGCCTGAATTTTTTAAAGAAAAAAAATTACAAGTTAGTGTTTTCATGTCCCCTCTAAATGTTCATGTAACAAGATATCCTATGAGCGGTAATATTATATTTTCTAAATACCATCCAGGAGCCTATTTAGTAGCATGGCATCCCAAGTCAAGTACAAAGAATGAAAGAACCACCATTGTACTGCAGAATAAAATATTCGGGGAAGTTTTATATAGGCAAATTGCAGGTGCCCTAGCGAGAAGAATTGTTAACTATGCAAAGGTTGGAGATTCAGCTGAACAAGGTAAAGATGCAGGGTTCATAAAATTTGGGTCAAGAGTTGACTTATTTTTACCTATTGGCACAAAAGTAAATGTAAAATTAAATCAGGTGGTTAAAGGCGGAATAACCGTAATAGCTTCAAAAAATTAATTTTCTAATTTATCAAGTCTCGCTGTTAAAACAGAAATTTTTGACATTGCATCATCTTTTTTCTTAATTTCATTTTGAATGACCATTTCAGGTGCATTTTCAGTAAACCTTTTATTTTCCAACTTTGCATTTACAGATTTTAAAAATCCTTTTTGATATTCTAAATCCTCCTTAATTTTAATAATTTCTTCATCAACATTAATATCTTTTTCAAATGGTATAGAATAAATATTAGATTTTACCCTAAAAGTTAAAGCATTTTGAATTTCAGATTCATTGTATTCAATGATTGATATATTACAAAGCTTTGAGATTATAGAATCATACTTTTCTGGAAAATTATCATTATTAACAACACTGAGATTTAGACTTTCTCTAAATGAAATTTGATGTTTTTTTCTAAGATTTCTGATTCCTGAAATTATATTTTGAAGAGTTTCAAAATCATTTATTATTTCATTATTTATATCGTTTTTAGATTTCGGCCATTTTGATATAACAATAGCTTCATCAGAGTTTCTTTTAGTAATTAAATGCCAAATTTCTTCTGAAATAAAAGGCATAAAAGGATGTAATATCAAAAGGTTGTTTTCAAAAATCTTAATTATTTCTCTGTGAGTCTTTGAATCAATAGGTTTGCCATATTCAGGTTTAATAATTTCTAGAAGAACAGAGCAAAAGTCATCCCATATTAGCTTGTATGTACTCATTAGAGCATCACTAATTCTAAACTTACTGAAATGATCATTAATCTGATTTAGAACATGATTAAATTTGTGATTATACCAGCTAATAGCATTTGAACAATACTCGGGCTGGTCGTGATCACCAATTTCCCAGCCATTAACTAATCTAAACGAATTCCATATTTTATTTGAAAATGATTTTCCCTGATCGCAAAGATTTACATCAAAAAGCAAATCATTTCCTGCGGCTGAGCTGAGCATTAGTCCAACCCGTACACCGTCAGCTCCATAGTCATCTATTAATTTTAATGCATCTGGCGAATTACCCAATGATTTACTCATTTTCCTTCTTTTATTATCTCTAACAATTCCTGTGAAATAGACATTTTTAAAGGGCTTTTCATCTCTAAATTCATAACCAGCCATAATCATTCTTGAAACCCAAAAAAAGATAATATCGGGACCTGTAACTAAGTCATTAGTGGGATAATAATACTTTATTTCATCATTATCAGGGTTATTAATACCATCAAAAACGCTAATTGGCCATAACCAAGAGGAAAACCAAGTGTCTAAAACATCTGCATCTTGATTTAAATCATCTTTTGTAATTTTAATATTACCTGTTTTTTCTTTGACTAAATCTAAAGCTGAGTCAATATTATTGGCTACAACAAAATCTTTTTCTCCTTTCCCATAATAATATACTGGAATTTGATGTCCCCAATATAATTGCCTGGAAATATTCCAATCCTTTATATTTTCCATCCAGTTACGAAAGGTATTATCAAATTTTTTAGGATAAAATTTAATCTCATCAGAATTTAAAACTGATTGAATTGCAGGCTTAACTAGTCCTTCCATTTTCAAAAACCACTGGTGACTAAATTTTGGTTCAATTACTGCACCGGTCCTCTCACTGACTCCAACATTATGAGTAATATTTTCATCTTTTACAAAGAGTTTCAACGAATCCAGCTCTTGAATAATTTTTTTTCTTGCTAAAAATCTATTCATTCCTGAATAATGGAGACAAATATCATTTAAAGATGCATCTTCATTTAGAATATCAATAAACTCTAAATTATGTTTTTCCCCCAAAACCTTATCATTATGATCATGCGCTGGGGTAACTTTTAAACATCCAGTTCCATATTCAATATCAACATACTCATCAGAAATAATTGGCACATGCCTATCAACTATAGGAACTATAGCCTTCTTTCCTATTAAATCTTTGAATCTTTTGTCATTTGGATTCACACAAATGGCTGAATCACCTAAAATTGTTTCAGGTCTAGTAGTGGCTATAGTAACATATTTACCTGAATCAACTATTTTATATTTAACATAGTAAAGTTTATCATTTTTTTCAATAAAGTTTACCTCTTCATCTGAAAGCGTTGTCTTAGCCTGAGGATCCCAATTAACCATTCTGTAACCTCTGTAAATCAAACCTTTATTGTATAAATCGATAAATACTTTAATTACCGACTTATTCATATTTTCATCAAGGGTGAACTTTGTTCTTTTCCAATCACATGAACAACCAATTTTTTTCAGTTGATCTAAAATTATATTTCCAAATTCATTTTTCCATTCCCATGCATGATCCAAAAAATCTTCTCTAGAAATATCACTTTTTTCAATACCATTTGATTTTAATTTCTCAACTACTTTTGCCTCAGTAGCAATAGAGGCATGATCGGTTCCAGGAACCCAGCAGGCATTTTTACCCATCAACCTTGCTCGTCTTACTAAAATATCTTGAATGGTGTTATTAAGCATGTGACCCATATGTAAGACCCCCGTAATATTTGGAGGAGGAATTACTATTGTATATGGCTCACGACCATCGGGTTTAGAAGAAAAATAGTTATTATCCATCCAGTAGGAATACCATTTATTCTCAATTTTTTGATGATCATATTTAGCAAGATTTTCCATAAATAAATTTCTCTATACGAAAATACTCATATTTCTTAATCTGACTAATTATAATTATATTTATGTGACTAAAATTTATTAAAAAAATTATGAAAAAATTTTGTGCACTTGTAATGATTTTTATGATCAGCTTTTTAGGTTTTTCACAGAACAAGAAAGCGATAATTACTTTTGAAAAAACTGTTATTGATTATGGGACCGTTGATAAAGGAGCTAATGGTGTGAGAGACTTTGTTTTTACTAATACTGGAGATGCTCCATTAATTATTTCCAATGTGAAGTCTACATGCGGATGTACAATTCCCAAAAAACCTGAAAAACCAATATTACCTGGTAAATCAGATAAAATTCAGGTTAAATATGATACAAAACGAGTTGGTTTTATTAGAAAGTCAATTAGTGTAACTTCAAATGCTTCAAATCCAAATGTTATTTTAAAAATAACTGGGCAAGTTATTGCTGACAATAATAAAACTGGTTTAGAAAATAAGAAGAAAAGTATAGTAGAAGACTACTAAAATACACTTTGACAATGCTTACAATTTCAAATAAGGGGAGATTAATGCCAGAGTCTCCTATAAGAAAGCTGGTTCCTTATGCTGAAAAAGCAAAGAAGAATGGTGTCAAGGTTTTTCATTTAAATATTGGTCAGCCAGACATTGAAACCCCCTTCTCTGCAATCGAAGCTGTTAAAAATTCTAATATCAAGGTATTAGCTTATTCAAAATCCGAAGGAGATTATGAACTTCGAAATAAAATTTGTGATTATTACTCTAAAATTAGCATAAAGATTGATGAATCACAGGTAATCGTTACCAGTGGAGCAAGTGAGGCTTTATTGTTTACAATTGGTAGTATTATGGATCCTGGTGATGAAATAATTATCCCTGAACCCTTTTATGCCAATTACAACGGATTTTCTGTTGCAAATGGAGTAAATATTGTTCCTATATTTTCTAGCATTGATAATAATTTTGAATTACCAAAAATCCAAGAGTTTGAAAATCTTATTTCATCAAACACAAAAGCAATTTTAATATGTAATCCAAATAATCCGACAGGGTATGTTTACTCATATGATGAAATTAAAACTCTGGTTGAAATTGTTAAAAAACATAATCTATTTCTGATTGCAGACGAGGTTTATCGAGAATTTACTTATGACAATGTATCTCATACATCTATATTGCAATTTGATGATATTAAACAGCATGCAATTGTTATTGATTCAGTTTCAAAAAGGTATAGCATGTGTGGTGCAAGGATTGGATGTATAATTTCAAAAAACAGTGAGTTTATTTCTACTGCTATGAAATTTGCTCAGGCTAGACTATCTCCACCTACTCTAGCTCAAATAGCCAGTACAGCTGCTATGGACACAGGCGAAGATTACTTTAATAAGGTGATTAGTGAATATAATGATAGAAGAAAAACATTAGTAGAAGGGTTGAATGAAATTTCTGGGGTAAAAGTATCTGAGCCAAAGGGAGCCTTTTATTGTGTTGTTGAACTTCCAGTAAATAACTCCGAACATTTTGCTAAATGGCTATTGGAAGAATATTCTTTAAATAAAGAAACAATAATGGTTGCACCCGCAGCAGGTTTCTATTCTACGCCTAATATCGGACAGAATCAGGTCAGAATTGCTTACGTGCTCAACCAAACTGATTTAAAATCTTGTATTAATATTCTCAAAAATGGTTTAATGGAATATTTAAAACAATGATTACAAAAAAAAATTTTTCATTAAAAAACTACAACTCATTTAGGATAGATGTTAAAGCCAAAGAATTTATTGAAATAAATTCTAAGAAAGAATTGATAAAGCTAAACGAATTATTAAAAAATGAGAAAATACTATTTCTGGGTGGTGGAAGTAATGTCTTATTTACTAAAGATTATGATGGAACTGTTATTTACTTAAATATCAAAGGAATAAATATTGAAAAAGAGAATTTTGACTTCTCTGTGGTCAAAGCTAATGCTGGTGTGAATTGGAGTGATTTTATTAAGTTTTGCCTGGATAATAATTTAGGCGGTGTAGAAAATCTATCACTTATACCAGGTAATGTTGGCTCTGCTCCTGTTCAAAATATTGGAGCTTATGGAGTTGAACTAAAAGATGTTTTTTTGTCATGTGAAGTATTTAATTCAGATGATTTTTCTTTAAAAGATTTCAGTTTATCTGATTGTAAATTTGAATATAGAAATTCAATTTTTAAAAAGAGAAAAAATCTAATTATTCTTTCCGTTAGACTAAAGCTTAAAAATAACAATCATAATATCAATACATCTTATGGTGGTATTAATGAAGAATTGAAAAAATTAAATATTAATAATCCTACAATAAAGGACATTTCTAAAGTTGTTTGTAATATTAGAAGAAGAAAACTTCCAGATCCAGATCAAATTGGCAATGCGGGTAGTTTTTTTAAAAATCCAATTATAAGCAAAGAGAAACTAAATTGGATAGAGAAACATCATAGAGATGTTCCTTCATACAAAATTGATCAAGATTATTTTAAAATTCCAGCAGCTTGGTTAATCGAAGCAGCAGGTCTAAAAGGAAAAAAGTTTGGTAAATTTGGGATTCATAAATCGCAACCCTTAGTTCTTGTAAATTATGGCGGAGCTAAAGGAGAAGATATTTACAAACTTTCACTTTCAATAAAACAAATAATAAAAAAAATTTTTAAGATAGAACTTGAAACTGAAGTTAACATTATTTAATAACTTTGAATTGATATGGTACCTACAATAGTTACAATCATAGTGCTTGGATTATGTGTTTTGGGAATAAGCATTAAAATTTGGGCAAAAGAAGGTGGTGAGTTTTCAGGAACTTGTGCTAGTCAAAATCCATATTTAAATCAGGATGGTGAAAACTGTGGTTTCTGTGGAAAAAGTCCTGATCAATTCAAGGACTGTCATGGGAAAAGCTAACGATATCCTAAAAAAGCTTGGGCCAGGCTTGTTATTCGCTGGTGCTGCTATTGGGGTTTCTCACTTAGTCCAATCAACAAAAGCTGGTGCCGACTTTGGCTTAGGTTTGATTTGGGCTTTAATTATAGCCAATATATTTAAATATCCATTTTTTCAGTACGGACCCAAATACGCACTATCATCAGGAGAAAGTGTACTAAAAGGATATAAAAAACTAAGTCGTAACATCCTAATAATCTATTTTTTTCTGACAATTGCTACAATGTTTTCAATTCAGACTGCGGTAACTATTGTTACGGCAGGAATAGCAAAATCAATGAGCGGTGGATTATTTTCAATTGAAGTATGGACAGTATTAATCACTATTTTCTGCTCATTAATTTTAATGATCGGAAAATATAAAACCCTTGACAGAATAATTAAATTCATAATTATAATTCTTGCCCTAAGCACACTAACTGCAACTCTGATTGCAGGATATGAATTTGAAATGAATATAAATTTTAATCAAACATTTCCAATTGACACAACAGGTATTATATTTTTAATTGCATTTATGGGGTGGATGCCAGCACCATTGGATGTATCGGTTTGGCATTCAATATGGGCATTGGAAAAAAAGAAAACAATTAAAAATTATTCATTAAAAAATTCAATGTTTGATTTTAATGTTGGTTACATAGGAACAGCTATTCTGGGTATTTGTTTTATTTGTCTTGGATATTTTGTAATGTATGGAACTGGTGAGACATTTAGTGAATCTGCTGGGGCATTTTCTAATCAATTGATTGAAATGTACACAAAAAGTCTTGGAAATTGGTCCTACTATATAATTGGTATTGCAGCATTCTCAACAATGTTAAGCACTACAATTACAACTTTAGACGCGTCTCCAAGGGCTATGTCTGAAACTACTGAGCTTATTTTTAATAAAAAAAATAATTATGGTTACTTGATATGGTTGGCAATATTAGCATTAGGAACAATTATAATATTTTTTGTCTTTTCATCTCAGATGGGGCTGCTAATAAAAATAGCAACTATTTTATCATTTCTGACGGCACCATTTTATGCGACCATGAACTACTTATTAATTTCTTCCAAACACACTCCAAAGAAAAATAGACCGTCTAAAAAAATGCATATTTTAAGTATTTTAGGAATTATTTATTTGTTAGGATTTTCGGTATTCTTTTTGATAAAAGGTGTTTAAGATTTGTATTTTAGTTTTTATATTTACAATCTGATATAAATTTAAAGTTTTGTCTCAAAAAATAGATAACTTAGAAACTCCTTTTTATACAATGGAAATTCCTGAAACAGAGACTGTTTTGAAGGAAAAATCTGAGTGGTTTAAAGTCGACTTACCTAAAAGAATAATTGAACACAAGAAGAAGCCAGATTGGTTGAGAGTTAAATTACCGATTGGTCCAAAATACGCCAAACTCAGAAAGTTAGTTGATGAAAATAATTTACATACAATATGTACTTCAGGCAGCTGTCCAAATATGGGGGAATGTTGGGGGGAAGGAACTGCAACATTCATGATACTTGGAAATATCTGTACTAGATCTTGTAAATTTTGTGGAGTTAAAACAGGTAAACCACTCCCAGTTGACTGGGAGGAAGCTGAAAAAGTTGCCAATAGTATCAAGATTATGCAAATTAAACATGCCGTTCTAACTAGCGTGGATCGTGACGACCTCAAGGATGATATGGGAAGCAAATTTTGGGTTGAAACTATAAATAAAATAAGAGAATATAACCCTGGCATCACGCTTGAGACACTAATTCCTGATTTTCAAGGAATTCACGAGCACATAGATAGACTGGTAAATGTTAAACCTGAAGTCATCTCTCACAATATTGAAACGACAAGAAGACTCACAAGAGAAGTAAGAGTACAGGCAAAATATGATAGAAGTATGGAAGTCCTTAAATATATGAAAGAAACTGGGCAAAGGAGAACAAAATCTGGTATCATGTTAGGTTTAGGCGAAACCAAAGAGGAAGTCATAGAAACTATTTATGACCTAAAAAATGCAAAGGTAGATATAGTTACCATTGGTCAATATTTACAGCCTAGTAAAAAACATCTGCAAGTGCAAAGATTTGTTACTCCTGATGAGTTTTTAGAATATAAAGAAATCGGTGAAAAATTAGGCTTTAGACACTTTGAAAGCAGTGCTTTAGTTAGATCCTCATATCGAGCGAGAAAACACATTCAGTAAATTAGCCGATTTTTTCCTCAATTTTTTCCATCAAAGTTTTTTCAGCTGAAACCTCCATTCTTATAGGTAAATAATATAAATTTTCAATGTTAAATTTTCTTAGCTTCGTGTAATCTTTCTCAGTTGTTATAATGAAATTATCTTTAAGTTTTAATATATCTTTTTGCTTATAATCATAATGGTCAGGATATTTAAAATGATTAATTAATAAACCCTTTTTTTCAAGGTGTTTAATCAAATTTTCCGAGTTTACAATACCTGTTATTACATCAACCTTTTGATTTGAAAGTTTAGAAATATTTATTGAATTATCAGCAGAAAAGAGTTCATCTGAATATTTAATATTACTGAAAAAAATATGCTGATTGTGTTTTAGATTAATTCTTTCAATTAAATATTGCCTGTTATTTTCTGATAAATTTTCTGGACATTTTGTAATAATAATCGAGTCAGCTCTTTTGTATCCACTTTTTGATTCTCTTAAATTACCTCTTGGCAATAAATAATCATTGAAGTATAAATTTGAATAATCTGATAATAATATTGAATATGTTGGAATTACTTTTCTATGTTGAAAAGCATCATCTAATATTATCATATTTACACCATTCTTGATTAATTTTTTTATACCTCGTTTTCTTTTTTTATCAACTGCAACCTTTATTTTTTTAAATTTTGAATAATATTGAAAAGGTTCATCCCCTATCGAACTTGCATCATCTTTTTCCGATGCTAAAATAAAACCTTTAGTTTTTCTTTTGTAACCTCTACTTAATACGCCTATCTTATATTTATCAGAAAATTTTTTTATAAGAAATTCAACCATTGGAGTTTTTCCAGTTCCACCCACGGCCAAATTCCCTACACTAATCACTGGAATTTCAAATGAAAAAGATTTTAGTAAACCAAAATCATAAAACTTATTTCTTAAAAAAGTAATTAAATAAAACTGAAGACTTAGTTTCCAATAAATTATTTTTTTTATCAATTTCATCGTAACTAAAGTAATTATTTATCTTTGAAATAAATAATTAAGTGATGTTAGTTAAAGATATAATTGACTTTTTAGATAGTTATGCACCACTAAAGTATTCGGAGGATTTTGATAATACCGGACTTATAGTTGGAGATAAAAATGCAAAGGTCACTGGAATTATAATTTGCCTTGACTCAACTAAAGAAGTTATTCAAGAAGCAATTGATTCAAATAGTAACCTAATAATAAGCTTTCATCCTATAATTTTTAATGGCTTAAAACAGCTTTCTCCTGGAAATTATGTAAATGATTCAATAATTTTAGCGATAAAAAATAATATTTCAATTTTTGCAATTCATACAGCATTAGACAACTCAAATATGGGGGTGAGTATGAAATTATCTGATGTCTTGGGCATTTCAGATAAAAAAGTTTTAATTCCAAAGACTAAAACAATCAAGAAATTGACAACATATATACCGAAAGATGATGCTACAGATCTAAAAAATAAATTATTTGGTGTTGGAGCTGGATCAATCGGCAAATATGACAATTGCAGTTTCTCTTTTGAAGGTGAAGGAACCTTCAAGGGTAATGAAAGTTCAAATCCAACTATTGGTGATAAACTTAAAGATACTACTCAAAATGAAGTTTGTATTAACATAACTTTCTTGAAACATCTTGAACAAAAAGTATTATCTGTACTTAAAGAAGTGCATCCTTATGAAGAAATAGCATATGAGATTAAAACTATAGAGAATGTTAATGAAAATATTGGCATGGGTATGTATGGAGAGCTAAAAGAGGCGTTGAGTGAAAATGATTTTTTTAAACTGATAAAAAATAAACTTAATATTAAATTTTTAAAGCATTCAAAATTGATGAATAAAACTATAAAAAGAGTGGCTGTACTTGGTGGCTCTGGCAGTTTTGGAATAGAAAAAGCAATTTCTGTAAACGCTGATGCATATTTGACAGCTGATTTAAAATACCATGATTATTTTAAGGCTGATAATTCAATTTTATTAGTCGATGTTGGTCATTATGAGAGTGAGCAGTTTACAAAAAATTTATTGTATGATATTCTTACAAAAAAATTCCCTAATTTTGCAATCGCTTTAACAAAAACAAATACAAACCCTGTAAAATACAGTTAAAATGGCCAAGAAGAAAGAACCAACAGTTGAAGAAAAATTAAGAGCTCTATATGATTTACAATTAATTGATTCAAGAATTGATAAAATTAGAGACATAAGAGGCGAATTACCTTTAGAAGTAAGAGATTTAGAAGATGAAATTGAAGGACTTAATAAAAGAATTGAAAAATTAGATGTAAGTCTTAAAGAATTAGACGATCAAATCTCATCTAAGAAAAATCTTATTGAAGAAGCAAAAGCTTTAATGAAAAAATATACAGAGCAGCAAAAAAATGTTAGAAATAACCGTGAATTTGACTCATTGACCAAAGAAACTGAATATCAAGAACTTGAAATTCAACTCGCTGAAAAAAATATTAAAGAATTTAAAGCACAAATAGAACTTAAAAATGAGTCTGTTGAAGCTGTAAAATCAACTCTATCCGAAAAAACAGATCATCTTAAGCACAAAAAAGGTGAACTGGATACTATTTTAAAAGAAACCGAAAAAGAGGAAAACATGCTACTCAGTAAATCTGAGGATTACAAAAAATTGATTGAAGAAAGGTTATTATTTGCCTATGGTAAAATAAGAAGCAATGTCAAAAATGGCCTTGCAATTGTCCCTATTGAAAGGGGTGCTGCAGGCGGATCATACTTCACTATACCCCCTCAAGTTCAAATGGAAATCGCATCCAGAAAAAAAATAATTACCGATGAACATAGTGGTAGAATTTTAGTAGATGAAGTTCTAGCAACTGAACAAAAGGAAAAAATGGAAAAACTTTTTTCGAGTATATAAGATTTGCTTTGAAAAAGATTATTATTTCATTCTTGATTCTAGGACTATTTTACAGTTCATGTGCCCAAGAATCATCTAGAAAAACTCAAGCCGAATTAGATCCTATTTTAGTTAACGATGAATACGTACACAAAGCTTACTTTGCAAGTGGATGCTTTTGGTGTGTCGAGGCAATTTATGAAAGCTTAATTGGCGTGGATGAGGTGGTTAGTGGTTATTCTGGAGGAGATACAAATAACCCAACATATGGTTTAGTGAATACAAAATTGACAGGACATGCTGAAACCATAGAGGTTGTCTACAATCCAAATAAAATTACTTTTTCAAACCTGTTAGATGTTTATTTTGGCTCTCAAAATATTGATCAAATAAATGGTCAAGGACCAGATATGGGTCCACAATATAGATCTATTATTTTTTATCAAAACGAAGATCAAAAAGAAATGATTTATTCAAAAATAAATCAGATAGAGATAAAGACAGGTCTAAAAGTCGCTGCAGAAGTTTACCCATTTAGAAAATTTTGGATTGCTGAAAATTATCATCAAAACTTTAAAAAAAATAATCCAAATCACCCATACATTAAAAATGTTTCTGATCCTAGATTTAAAAGTTTCAAATTTAAATTTGAGGATTTGATTAAAGATTAAAAAAAATGGATTTTTTTAATATACAGAATTCAGATTATATTGAAAACCATTCATCTAATGAAAGTAATATACTTGCTGATTTAAGAAGAGAAACTGAGTTAAAATGCCTTAATCCAATAATGCTAAGTGGTAAAGTTCAGGGAATTTTTTTAAGTATTATTTCAAAAATAATTAATCCAAAAAATGTATTAGAAATTGGAACATATTCTGGATATTCAACTTTATGTATAGCTGAAGGTTTAGGCTCCAATGGCATTATACATACAATCGATAAAAATGAGGAACTTTTAGAAATACAAAATAAATATTTTGAAAAATCTGGATATAGAAATCAGATAAAACAATACACCGGTAATGCTCTCCAGATAATTCCTAAAATTAAAGTGAATTTTGACATGATTTTCCTTGATGCAGATAAAGAAAATTATTCTAATTATTTAAACATTGTAACACCTAGGCTAAATAAGGGAGGGATATTATTAACCGACAATGTATTATGGCACGGTAAGGTTTTAAAAAGTAGTGAAACTCACGATGAAACAACAAAATTAATAGATAAATTCAATAAAAAATTAGCTTTAGATTCTAACTTTAAGACGGTAATGCTTCCTCTCAGGGATGGAATAAGTGTTTCAATAAAACTATAAATCCCTTTTAATTGATCCTGTGACGGAATCAATTTCAGATTTTACTTTATCAATTTCAGATTTTACCTGATTTGAAATATCAGAGTTTTTATCTATAGTATCTTTAGAATTGTTGATTTCTTGTTTTATTTCGTTTGTAGCATGTTTTATGTTATTAATTCCTTTGCCAAGGTTTCTTGCAAAATCTGGGATCTTATCTGCTCCAAACAATAAAACAACGATAAAAATTATAAATCCAATTTCAGGACCACTAATAAATAAAATCATAATTTGACTTAGCTTTATACAAATATAATGAGTAAGTTTATTTAACTAAAGTAACTCATAAATTTTATGAAAAAAATGTTACTGGCCAGCACCTCAACAATTTATGGTCAGAAATATCTTGAATATTTGCACGATGAAATTAAAAATTTGTTTTCTGAATGTAAAAAAATTCTTTTTGTTCCCTACGCAAGACCATCTGGTATTTCACATCTAGAATACACTGAAAAAGCAAAGAATGTATTTAAAATTCTTAATCTTGAAATAATTGATTATACTAATGAAGACCTTAGAGAATCTCTTGAAAAGTGCGATGGGATATTTATTGGAGGTGGTAATACATTTCTGTTATTGGATAAACTTTATCAATATAGTTTGATTGATATTTTAAAAAATAAAATAGATTCTGGAATTCCATACTTAGGAACAAGTGCCGGGACTAATATTTGTGGTATCACAATCGGAACTACTAATGATATGCCTATTGTTCATGTAAAAAGATTAGAAGCTCTTGGAATAATTGATTTCAATATTAATCCACATTATCTTGATCCAATTGATGGGTTTAAACATATGGGTGAATCAAGGGAAACAAGAATTAATGAGTTTCATAAATTTAATGATCAAGTTGTTATTGGCTTGAGGGAGGGCTCATATCTTCAAGTACAAGGAGATGACATTTATTTAAAAGGATTAAAACATGCGATTATTTTCAAAAAAGAGAATGAAAAATTTGAAATTGAAAATGGGTTTAATCTTAAAAATATAATTTAAAAAGCTCCAATATTATATCTTTGAATTATGAAAGAAAATAAGGTTTTGTTAATGATTTTAGATGGTTGGGGTAAATCTGAAAATCCAAAAACCTCTGCAATTGATAATGCCAATACATCATTCATTGACTCTTTATACAATAAATACCCTCATGCTAACCTCAAAACTTATGGTGTTGAAGTAGGACTACCTAAGGGGCAAATGGGAAACAGCGAGGTGGGTCATTTGAATCTAGGTGCCGGAAGAATTGTGTATCAAGAATTATCCAGAATAAACATTTCAATAGAAGATGGCAGTTTTCATTCAAACAAGGTTATATCAAATGCCTTTGAATATGCTGATAAAAATCAAAAAAGAGTTCACTTGATGGGGCTTGTAAGCAACGGAGGTGTCCACTCCCACCAAGATCATCTATATGAGCTTATTAATATTTCTGAAAAATATAATTCTGAGGTTTATATACATGGTTTTACTGACGGAAGAGACGTTGACCCTAAATCATCCATAACGGATATTAAGAACCTGGAAAAAAATTTGATTGGTAAAAATTGCAAATTAGCCTCAATCATTGGTAGATATTATTCAATGGATAGGGATAATAGATGGGAAAGAACAAAGCTAGCATATGATTTGGTTTGCTACGGTAAAGGAAAACAGGTTTTAAATTTTTCTGAAGAAATCGAAAATTCATACAATAAAAAATGTACAGATGAATTTTTATTGCCTATGATTAAAATTGATGAAAATAATAATCCCTTAGGAATAATTTCTGAAAATGATGTTGTTATTTTTTTCAATTTTAGAACTGATAGAGGAAGACAACTTACAAAAGTGATGACTCAGTCAGATTTTAATGAGTTTAAAACAAAAAAGGAAAATTACCATTTTGTAACAATGACTAAATATGATAACTCATTCAAAAATATTAATGTAATTTTTAAGAATAAGGATTTGAAAAATACTCTTGGTGAGGTTTTAGAAAAAAATAAAAAAACCCAACTTAGAATATCTGAAACTGAAAAATACCCTCATGTTACCTTTTTCTTTTCTGGGGGTAGAGAGGCACCCTTTCAAAACGAAAAAAGAATTTTAAAAAATTCACCTAAAGTAGCAACTTATGATCTTAAACCAGAAATGAGTGCTTATGAAATAACCAATGAATTGATCACTGAAATAGAAAACCAAACTAATGATTTTATTTGTCTTAATTATGCAAATGGAGATATGGTGGGTCATACTGGGAGTTTTGAAGCAGCAATAAAGGCTTGTGAGACGATTGATGAATGTGTTAAAAAAGTTGTTAATTCTTGTGTCAAAAATCATTATACTGTATTATTAATTTCAGATCATGGAAATTGTGATATGATGATCAATGAGGACGGGACACCAAATACAGCACACACTAAAAACTTGGTTCCTTTAATTTTAATTAATTCAGGATATAAATCAATCTCTGATGGTATTTTGTCAAATATAGCGCCTACAATACTGAAGATTATGGATATTAAGATTCCATCCGAGATGACTGAAAAGCCACTTGTTTAAAATTATGAGTATGCAAAAATCACTAGAGGAGATAGAATTAATCAGAGACAGTGCACTTTTAGTTTCAAAAACTTTAGGTTTGTTAGCAAATGAAATTAAAGAAGGTGTTACAACTTTAATGCTAGATAAAATAGCTGAAGAATTTATAAGGGACAATAACGCTATCCCTGGTTTTTTGGGATTATATGACTTTCCAAACACTCTTTGTACAAGCCCTAATTCTCAAGTTGTACATGGTATTCCAAATAATGAACCTTTAAAAAACGGTGATATAATTTCAATAGATTGCGGGGTTTTGAAAAATAATTTTTACGGAGATCATGCATATACATTTTCAGTTGGTGAAGTTTCAGATGAAATTAAAAGACTATTAAAAGTTTCAAAGGAATCACTTTATTTGGGCATAAAAGAATTTAAGTCTGGCAATCGTGTGGGTGATGTAGGTTATGCTATTCAAAATCATTGTGAGAAAAATGGATATGGTGTGGTAAGAGAGCTGGTTGGGCACGGAATAGGAAAAATAATGCATGAAAAGCCAGAAATGCCAAACTATGGGAGAAAAGGAACAGGAAAAAAATTTCAAGAAGGTATGGTGGTTGCTATCGAACCAATGATCAATATGAAATCTCATAAAATAATACAACACAATGATGGTTGGACCATAACAACAAAGGATAATCTTCCTAGTGTTCACTTCGAACATAACATTGCAATAATTAATGGTCAACCAGAAATTCTTTCAACTTTTAAATACATTTATGATTCACTTAATATTTTTTCCAGTGAAGAAGATGAATTTCATAACCACTTTTCTTAGATGAATAGTTTAGTAAAAATTATTCTCAATATAATTCCAAGAAGCATTTTAACAAGATTAAGCTTTCTTTTGAAACCACTGATAAAAATATATTTAATAGGCAATAAATATGTTGATCCCATTGACGGATCGAGTTTCAGAAAATTTCTTCCCTATGGATACAATAATGTTAGAGAAAATGCACTATCTCCATCTACCTTTTCGTTAGAGAGACACAGGCTGTTGTGGTTGTACTTAAAAAATGAAACAGATTTTTTTAACAAAGACCTTAAAGTTCTTCATTTTGCTCCGGAAGCTGCATTTCTTGAGAAATTTAAAAAACTTAAAAATATTTCATATGATACAATCGATTTAGACTCACCGCTAGCTAATATAAAAGCCGATATTTGTGATTTACCACTAGATGATGAGTCCTATGACTTTATTTTATGTAATCATGTTTTAGAGCATGTAATTGATGATAAAAAAGCCATGCAGGAATTATACCGCGTATTAAAAAAAGACGGTATTGGAATTTTCCAAGTACCGATAAATATTTCAAATAAAAAGACATATGAAGATTTTACAATAACGGATCCTAAAGAAAGAAACAAAGCTTTTGGACAATACGATCATGTAAGAACATACGGAATGGATTTTTTTGATAGACTCGAAGAAGCAGGCTTCATGGTCGAAAAATGTGAGTACACCTCTAAATTTACCACCGAAGAAATCATTAAATATTGCTTACCCAATCGTGAAATAATTCCTATTTGCAGAAAATAAGAATTAATAAAAACTATTCAACTCCAATTCTTCAAGCTCATTATTATCATTCTCAAAGATTACTAAAGATGAAATATTAGAATTATTATTGAAGAAATCTTTTATTTCCTCTATAGTCATCGTGTGAAGTGCAGTTGCATAAGCATCTGCATCAATGCAGGAAGGTGCTTTAACTGTAACACTTAAAATATTAGTTTTGCTAGGGTAACCAGAAAGGGGGTTAATTATATGAGCATATCGATTACCCATAGAATCAATTTTAAATTTTCTATAAGTACCAGAAGATGCTAGTGAAGTATTTTTCAACTCAAGGGTACTGTAAATACTTCTGTCGCCGTCAAATCTTGGCATATCTATAGCTACAATCCAAGGCTTATTTTTATTGATATTTAATCCTGAGGCTATGATTTCACCGCCAATTTCGATTAAATAATTTTCTATTTTTTGCTTTATTAAAAAATCACCAATTTGATCGACGGCATAGCCTTTAGCTATGGCGTTAAAATCAATATATGAGTCAAATGGTCTTTTGATATTATCATCAATAATTTCAAATTTATCAAACCCTACTTTTTCTAGCAAATAAGGCAACTTGTCATCTTTAATACCGGATTCAATATTAAATTTTTCAGGACCAAAACCCCAATAATTGACCAATAATCCAATCGATGGATCAAATCTACCATTAGTTTCTTTGTATATTTTTTTTGAAGAATTAAAAACATTTTTAAAATGATAGTCAATTTTAGATTCCTGATTCTTATTTATTTTAGAAATTATAGAATTTGGCTTATATGTTGACATTGAGTTGTCTATTTCATTCAAAATACTATCAATTTCTTTTGACAAATTTTCATTGGTGTTACTGTAAAATTGAATGTTATATGTTGTGCCGTAAACAAGACCTGTTAAATTTGTAAGACGAGGATTATTACAAGAGTAAATTAAAAGAAAAATAAAAAGTAGAGATACAATATTCTTCATAGAAGGAATAAATTTAGATAATTTAAAGTTTATCCTCCGAAATCGTCAAAACGAATATTTTCGTCTGGAATACCAAAATCTTCTCCCATTTTTTGAACTGCTTGGTTCATTAGAGGAGGACCGCAGAAATACAACTCAATATCCTCTGGGGATTCATGGTCATTTAAATAATGATCTATTACACAATTGTGAATGAAACCTATAAATCCATCTCCTTCAGAATTTAAATCTTTTTTTACTTTCCAATTATCTTCTTCAAGCGGATCTGAAAGCGCTACGTAGAATTTGAAGTTTGGAAAATCTTTTTCAAGTTTGTAGAAGTGATCTAGATAAAACAGCTCTTTTCTAGATCTACCACCATACCAAAAAGTAATTTTTCTACCTGTCTGTAATGTTCTAAATAAATGATATAAATGTGATCTCATAGGAGCCATACCAGCTCCACCTCCAACATATAGCATTTCAGCATCTGATTCATTAATAAAAAACTCACCATAAGGTCCAGAGATTGTGACTTTATCACCAGGCTTCCTTGAAAATATATATGATGATGCTATACCTGGATTAACATCCATCCAATCATCTGCTTTTCTGTCATAAGGAGGGGTCGCAATTCTAACATTTAACATAATATCTCTTCCCTCAGCAGGAAATGAAGCCATCGAATATGCTCTTTCAACAGTTTCTCCATTTTTCATCACAAGAGGCCAAAGCTTAAATTTATCCCATTCAGATTTAAATTTATCAGGTGAGTCATGTTCTTCAGGATGAGCTGTTATATCCATATCACTGAATTTTATCTCCGATTCAGGAATATCAATTTGAATATATCCACCAGCTTTATAATTCATGTCTTCTGGAATTCTAACAACAAATTCTTTTATAAATGATGCAACATTATAATTACTAACGACTGTCGCTTCCCATTTCTTAATACCAAATACTTCCTCAGGGATTGTAATATCCATGTCCTGCTTAACCTTTACTTGACATGCGAGTCTTGCTCCAGATTGAAGTTCTTTTCTAGTAAAATGAGGAGTTTCCGTCGGTAATGCCTCACCTCCACCAGATTTTACATGGCATTCACATTGAATACAAGTTCCTCCTCCTCCACATGCGGATGGAAGAAATATCTTTTGGCCGCTTAAAGTTGTCAATAATGAATCGCCTGATGCAACTTCAATTTCTTTTTCGCCGTTAATTTTGATTTTAACGGGTCCAGAGGGAGATAATTTTTCTTTTACAAAAAGTAAAACTAGTATTAACAGCAATGAAACAACCAGTAGGATACCCACTACTAATAAAATTGATTTCATTATGGATGTAGCTAAAAACATTTTTAATTTATATCGTTGTTAAGTTCATATACTATTTCTTCTTGGTCTTCTTCACCATTATTATCATTTTCTGATTTGTCATTTTGAACTAAGACTTTCTTAGGAGCTTCATCTCCACCTGTTAGCATTCCACCAAAACTCATAAAACCTATAGCCATAAGACCTGTTATTATAAATGTGATACCTAGACCTCTTAGGGGGCCTGGAACAGAAGAATATCTAATTTTTTCTCTAATGGCAGCAATAGCTAAAATTGCTAGAAAGAATCCAAAGCCTGAACCAACTCCATAAGTTGTGGCTAATTGTATGGAGGCAATTTCCCTAGACTGCATGAATAGTGAGCCTCCTAAGATAGCACAGTTTACTGCAATTAATGGCAAGAAAATTCCAAGTGAATTATAAAGGGAAGGTGAAAACTTCTCTACAATAATCTCCACAAGTTGAACCATAGTAGCTATTGTTGCAATAAACATAATAAAAGAAAGAAAACTCAAATCATAATCAACTAAACTTGGATGAAGCCATGCTAATGCACCGTCTTGTAGAATAAACTGATCTAAAAGCCAGTTTAAAGGAACAGTAATTGCCAACACAAAAGTTACAGCTGCACCAAGTCCAATTGCTGTTGAAACTTTCTTAGAAACTGCTAGATAAGAGCACATTCCTAAAAATGTTGCAAATACCATATTGTCAATAAAAACAGACTTAAAAAATAATTCTATATGTTCCATTTATTCTTCGATTAAATGTTTACTTCTTGCTCTCTGCACCCAAATTATGATTCCTACTACAATTAATGCCATCGGAGATAGTAACATAAATCCATTGTTTTCATAACCAAATGCATATAAACCAGTTTTATCAATAGGATCACCTAAAATAGGTATACCCCATAAAGTACCTGAACCAAGTAGTTCTCTAAAGAAACCGACAATTATAAGTATTACTGCATAACCAAATGCATTTCCAATACCATCTAAAAATGACCTCCACAATCCGTTTCCAAGAGCAAATGCTTCAAATCTTCCCATAATTATACAATTTGTAATTATCAATCCAATGAAAACTGAAAGGGTCTTACTTAATTCATAGGCAAAGGCTTTAAGCACTAGGTCAACTATAATAACAAGTGTTGCGATAACTGTTAGTTGAACAATAATTCTAATTTTTGATGGGACAATATTTCTAATCATTGATATAACAACATTCCCTACTCCCATAACAAATAATACTGATACTGACATAACTACTGAAGCCTCAAGTTCAGCCGTAATAGCCAATGCTGAACATATACCCAAGACCTGAACAGTAATCGGATTATTATCCGAAAGTGGGTCTGTAATTAATTGGCGATCTTTTTTTGAAAGTAATCCCATATTAGTTATTTAAGGAGTTAAAATAAGGTTGATATAAACTTAGATCACTTCTAATCATCGCAGTTACTCCATCACCTGTAATTGTTGAACCAGCAATTGCGTCAACTTCATTGTCATATTTATCTTCATTTTTGGGATCTAGATTAGTCTTGGAAACAGTTACTCCTTTAAAGTTTCCCTGAGAATCTAATAATGATTCCCCAATAAAATCGTCCATAAAAAATCTTTGCTTGATGTTAGCTCCAAGTCCAGGAGTTTCAGCTTTATGATCAAAGTAAATACCTCTAATAACCATATCTTCATCAACTGAAACATATGCCCATATCGCATCCCAAAGTCCCTTGCCGCGGATTGGTGCCACATAAAGATTTCTCCCATCTTTCTCTGCTATAAATAATGGAAGTTTTCTCATGTAACTTGGATCTTTAGCTAAAGCTTTTTGCTTTTTTACATCTATTAAGTAAGCTTTATCGTCCTCAATAACCTCATCTCCTTGAATATAAATTTGTTTGGTAACATACTTGTTAAACTCTTCTTCTGCTTTGTCTGCAGCAATAAAGTTTACACTATTACCTTCATTTTCGTTAATTCCAATGGCATATAATATATTTTGTTGTTTTTCAAGAATCTTATTAATTCTGATTTTATCTTTCAATGACGAGTCAATTGCAGCCAAGAGAGTCCCAACAACAACAACAAGTCCAATTGCAAATAAAAGTGTATAGGTGTTTTTTTCAGTATTAATTGCCATAATTATGCTCGTTTAAGTTTTAATCTATTTAACCTCATTTTTACATTTGACTGAATAACATAATGATCAATAGTTGGGGCAAATACATTCATTAATAAAATAGCTAGGAAAACACCCTCGGGGTAAGCTGGATTAAATACTCTAATCATAATTGATATGAAACCAATTAAAAAACCGTATATCCATTTTCCTTTGTTGGTTTGGGCAGCTGTAACAGGATCCGTTGCCATAAAAACAGCTCCAAAAAGAATACTTCCAATTAGCAGATGTTCCCAAAAAGGAACACTCATAAGTCCGTAAAATTTACTGGAATCAGTGATTATTCCAGCTTCAATTACGCCGTTAAAAATCAAACCCATAACAAGAGCACCAATTAGAGTACTAAGGATAATTCTCCAACTACCAATTTTACTAAATATTAAAAATAAGGCACCAAAAATTATAAGTAATTTAGAGGTTTCGCCGATTGATCCTGGAATATATCCAAAAAACATATCAGAGATTGAATAAATAATTTCTTGGTTTTGAGCATAACTACCCAAAATGGTCTCACCGGAAATAGCTTCTGGACTACCAGCTCTATTTACAGCATCATAAACCCAAACTTTATCCCCACTCATCCAGGTTGGATATGCAAAAAACAGAAAAGCTCTAATTGTTAATGCAGGATTTAAAATATTCATTCCTGTTCCTCCGAATACCTCTTTTCCAATAACAACTCCAAATACTACCGAAACAGCAAGCATCCAAAGTGGTAAATCTACAGGAACAATGAGAGGCACAAGCATACCAGTTACTAAATACCCCTCCTCCACTTCATGACCTTTGATAACCGCAAAAATAAATTCAACCGTCAATCCAACTACATAGGAAACAATGACCAGTGGAAGTACTTTCATCGAACCAATCATCAGATTATCAAAAGTTAAAAAGTTACCAAAGAGTGATGCCTGAGTGGTAATACCATTTGCCGCATCAATAGCTAAATTGTGCTGATATCCTGCATTAAAAATTCCAAAAATAAGGCAAGGAACTAATGACATAATAACGGTGTTCATAGTCCTTTTTAAATCATCAGCTACTTTTATATGAGTACCTGTTGAGGTAACATCGTTTGGAGTAAAAAGAAAAGTATGAAAAGCGTTAAAAGCAGGAGCCATTGTTTTACCTCTAAAACTTTCTTTTATTTCATGTAATTTTGACTTTATTGACATAATTAACCTATTTCTTTTTTCATTAAATCTAGTCCCTCTCTAATAATATTTTGATGGGGTTGTTTTGAAACACATATAAACTCAGTCAGAGCAAAATCTTCAGGTGAAACTTCATACATTCCAAGCGCCTCCATTTCATCAAGATCCTTATACATACATGCCTTTAAAATTTGCATTGGATATATGTCAAGAGGAAAAACTTCTTCAAAAGACCCTGTGACAACAAATGCCCTGTGTTCACCATTGGTATTTGTATTTAAATCATATTTTTTATTTGGGGAAAGCCACGAAAAAGTAAGAGCTCTTGAAACAGAAAACTTATCAAACATTGGCTTCGCCCACCCGAACAAATCATAATCATTACCCTCGGGAATTGCTGTAATCTCGTTACTGTAATATCTTAAATGAGCAACGGACCCTAATTTTGTTCCAGTAAGAACATTTCCGGAAATTACTCTGGAGTTATTTTCGTTTAATTTGAGAAAACTGGAGATATTAGATCCAATTAATGTTTTAATGTATTTCGGTTTTGAAACACATGATCCGGCTAACGCAATTAGTCTTTCTGCTAAAAACTTGCCTTCTAATATCGCCTTACCAATTATTATCAGATCTGGAAGATTTAAAGTCCAAATTATATCACCTTTATTAATCGGGCAAACCTTATTAATAATTGTACTTAAGTTGCCCGATGGATGCGGACCTGAAACATTGTGAATAATCACATCATTCAATTCTCTTAAAAAGCTCTGACTTTCTTTTCTTAGAGAAATGTTTATGGGTTTACTACAAAGCTTGGATAAAATCAATATTGCTTTAGAAATACTTTCTTTCTCATCTTTAGTTATAAAATCAAAGTCTGCAGATAATGGTGATGAATCAAATCCAGAAATAAAAATTTCTTTTGGATTTGAGATTGGGTTTGCGATCACGTCATATGGACGTTGCTTTATAAATGGCCATAAACCATTTTCAACTAAAAAGTCTATGATAATGGTAGGTTCCTCAGATTTTAATTTTTCTATTTTTTTGTAAGAAATATTTTTATCTGGCTCAATTTTAATTTCTAAAACTTTTCTTCTTTCACCTCTTACAATTTCCTTAATTTTTCCAGAAACTGGAGAAACAAATTTAACTCTCTCAGAATTTTTATCGTAGAACAAAGCTTCACCAGCCTTAACCGAGTCATTTTCCTTCACGATTAATTTAGGATAAACTCCATGGAAATCAGCAGGGTAAACTGAGTAATCCTTTGAAAATTTTGCCTCTTCAATTTCGAGCGAAGGAGCACCTATTAATCTTAAATCTAAACCCTTCTTTACAACGATGTCTTTAGACATAAATTTGGACTGTTAGTTTTCTAAATTAAATTCGCTGCAAAAATAAGCCAATATTGAAGATATTACAATTAATTTTTAATTATTTTTAGCATGATTTTTTAACAAAAAATGAAAAAAGCATTCATTCTATTTAGCATCTTTTATTTGCTTGTAAATTTTACATTTTCACAATCATTAACTCCGGACTTAGTGAAGTCGATTTCTTTTCAAAAACCAAACGACAATATCGCTTCTAATCATTTCATAGGAACCATTGATGAAAGCTTTAAAATATCATTTGACATTCTATCAGGATTTGAGTACGATTTATATTATCAAATCGAACATTGTGATTTTAACTGGGAAAAATCACAACTTTTAAAATCAGAATATCTGCAGGGATTTGATGATGTAAAAATTGAAAATTATTCTAGCAGTTTTAACACTTATCAAATTTACACTCATTACAATATTAATTTTCCAAACTCAAACACAAGGTTTAAAAAGTCCGGAAACTATATTATTAAAATTCTTGACGAATTCGGTGAGGAATTATTTAGAAGAAGGTTTATACTTTTTGAAAACCTATCCACAGTTCAATCTGAAATTAAAAGGTCTAGAGACATTAAATTTATCCACGAAAAACAAGTTGTGAATTTTGAAGTAAACCCTATTAATATTCAGTTCAATAACCCAGCTAAAACTGTTAAAATAAAGATTTTCAAAAACAATGACTTGAATTACTCAATTGAAAATATTAAACCTCAATATAATTTGGGTAAAAAACTAGTTTATAAGTATGATAGTGAATTGAGTTTTTGGGGAGGAAATGAATATTTATATTTCGAAAATAAATTTGTTCGCAATACCAATATTAAAATTAGAGGGTTTGATCTAAATGAAATATATAGCAACTATTTATACACTGATATCCCAAGAAAAAATAAAAAATACAGCTACAGCCCTGATATAAATGGAGGATTTTTATTTGATGTAAATAATTCTTCAAATCCTGAATTTGAAGCGGATTATGTTAATGTTCATTTTTCTCTGAAAAAACCTGAAATTATTGATAGTGAAACCAAGATTTATGTGCTTGGTGATTTTAACAACCATGAAATTTCAGAAAATTATGTTATGAGTTACAATCCTATTAATGAATTGTATGAATCTGTTGTTAAATTAAAACAAGGCTTCTATAATTATAAATATGTAGCAGTTGACGCTAACAACAAAATAATTCATGGTAAAATTGATGGAAACTTTGACGAAACCGAAAACGAGTACAATGTATTAGTTTATTATCGTAACTATGGGGAGAGGTATGATAGAGTTGTGGGTGTTGGAAAAGGGCTGTCACAATACATTACAAACTAAAAAAAATTCGTTATTTTTATTATAAATTATGGTGACACAAATTACTAAAGGAATTAAAATTTCAGTGGACACTTTTTTTCAAGGCACCTACTACAAAGAAAGTAAGCTCCACTATGCATTTGAATACTCAATTTCTATTGAAAACCAAAGTTCAGAGGTTGTACAGCTCAATTCAAGACATTGGGTAATTTTAGACTCATTAAATAATGAAGAAGTTGTTAACGGGGAAGGTGTTATTGGCAAAAAACCTGTAATAAGACCTGGACAGACCCATAAATACAAGTCTGGATGTTTATTGGCTTCACCCTTTGGTGCAATGTATGGTTACTACAGAATGATTAATCTCAGTAATACAAAAAAATTTAATGTGATTATTCCCTCATTTAAATTAAGCGCGCCATTTGCTATTAATTAGAAATAATTTAAAAATTAGTTGTAATTTCACGGACCAAATCAACACTTATGAGTACAGGTTTTTTTAAAGTTCCAAAAGCAAAAAATGAAATAGTAAAATCTTATCGACCAGGTTCACCTGAAAGAAAAGAAGTGATTGAAACCTATCAAAAAATGATAAGTTCTGTCACTGAAGTACCAATGTATATCAATGGTAAAGATGTAAAATCTAAATCCAAGAAAAACATTAATCCTCCACATGATCATAAAACGTTAGTGGGTGAATATTATCTAGCTGAACCAGAACATATTGACGCTGCAATTGACTCTGCCCTTGCAGCAAAAGAAAATTGGGAAAATATGTCATGGGAAAATCGATCTGCAATTTTTCTTAAGGCGGCCGAATTAATTGCTGGCCCCTACAGATCAAAAATCAATGCTGCAACAATGATAGGTCAATCAAAAACAGTGCATCAAGCAGAAATTGATTCAGCATGTGAATTAATTGATTTTTTAAGATTTAACGTTGAATATGTTACACAAATCTACAGCAATCAACCAGAAAGTGATAGTGATGCATGGAATAGAGTTGAATACAGACCTCTTGAAGGTTTTGTTTATGCCGTAACTCCATTTAATTTCACTGCAATCGCTGGTAATCTACCAACTTGTATGGCTATGCTTGGAAATGTTGTTCTTTGGAAACCCAGTAGTACTCAAATTTATTCAGCAAAAATTATTATTGATGTATTGAAAGAGGCAGGTTTACCTGATGGAGTTATAAATGCAGTATATGGAAATGCAGCTCTAATCACTGACAAAGCTCTTTCTAGAAAAGAATTTAGTGGACTTCATTTTACTGGCTCAACTTCAGTTTTTAATAGTTTTTGGAAAACCATTGGAGAAAATATCTCAAACTATAACACATACCCTAAAATTGTAGGTGAAACTGGAGGTAAAGATTTTATTTTAGCTCATAAATCAGCTAATCCAAAACAGGTGTCTACCGCTATCACTAGAGGTGCTTTTGAATTTCAAGGACAAAAGTGTAGTGCAGCTTCAAGGGGATATATTTCTAATTCCTTGTGGAGTGAAGTAAAAAAATATCTGGAGGACGATTTGAAATCAATCTCAATGGGTTCCCCTGAAAATCTTGAAAACTTTGTTACCTCTGTAATTGACGAAAAGTCATTTGATAAAATCTCTTCATACATTGAAAATGCTAAATCCAGTAAAGACGCTGAGATAATTATCGGAGGAAATTATGATAAATCAAAAGGATATTTCATTGAGCCAACTGTGATCCTAACAAAAGATCCAAACTATGTAACTATGCGTGAAGAAATTTTTGGCCCAGTCATGACAATATATGTTTTCGCAGATTCAAAATTTGATGAAATACTCTCGATAGTTGATAAAACCAGTGAATATGCACTAACCGGTGCGATTCTTGCTAATGATAGATATGTGGTTGAAAAAGCAACTAATGCTTTAAAAAATTCAGCTGGAAATTTTTACATTAATGATAAACCAACCGGAGCTGTGGTCGGAAAACAACCATTTGGAGGTGCCAGAGGGTCAGGAACAAATGATAAAGCTGGTAGCATGCTTAACTTATTGAGATGGGTTTCACCAAGACTTATTAAAGAAACTTTTGTTACCCCTACCGACTATAGATACCCTTTCCTTGATAAAGAAAAATAAAACTATGATAAATCGATTAAAAAAATATTTAACCTTTATATTCATATCAATATGTGGAACTTTGTTATCTCAGGAGAAAAACAAAGCCAACATTGATAATTATTTAAGTGAAAAATTTTCACTAAACAGCGATATGTACCACATTAAGAGTTCGGTTGAAACCAACCCTAATTACGATGTTTACTATATTCAACAAAAATTTAATAATCTTGAGATTCACAATGCAATATCTACTATGTCCATCAAGGACGGTGAAATCAAGTCATACAATGATCGATTCGTTGATGAAAGTTATGGTAAATCATCTTTACTGGAGCCAAAAATCGACAGCTACTCAGCAATAGATCAAGCACTGAATGAATTAAACATCAGAGAATTCAAAAATTCTACAGATGGATGGACACATACAAATATTAATAACATAGAGTCTAAATTAATCTATGTAAATAAAGACGGTAAACTGCATCTTGCGTGGAATTTCAATGTAATAACTACTGATCATAAAAACTGGTACGATATTTTTGTAAGTGCAGATAATGGTGAAATTTTAAATACTGAAAATTGGATGATCAATTGTGAGTTTGACAAAGACGGTAATCATACTCATTCTCATAGTCAAAATTACATTGATAACAATTTAAATAAGTCCTCGATTGATGGTTCAATATATAATGTTGTATCCTTACCAACCCCAAGTCCAAATCATGGGCCCTTTGAATTATTAAGTAACCCTGCTGATCCAGTAGCTTCCCCTTTTGGATGGCATGATACTGATGGAATTGACGGTCCTGAATATACTATTACACGTGGTAATAATGTTTACGCAAGAGAAGATGATGAAGGTGACGGATTAGGTACAGGAATCAATACTGATTATTCACCTGATGGTGGAGCAGAATTGAATTTTAATTTTCAAGCTGATTTCTCTTTACCTCCCTCTGAAAATATGGATGCATCGATTACGAATTTGTTTTACATAAATAATATGATGCATGATATATGGTATAGATATGGTTTTGACGAGGCAAGTGGAAATTTTCAAGAAAACAATTATGGAAACGGAGGATTTGGAGGAGACAGTGTTAATGCTGATGGACAAGACGGAAGTGGTTTTAATAATGCAAGTTTTGGTACACCACCTGACGGATCAAACCCCCAGATGACCATGTTTTTATGGAGTGGTCCAGCTGGTGAACCACTAACGATTTTAAATGGACCATTAGCAGGTGAATACACAGGTCAACCTGCTGGTTTTGGTGAATCACTTCCTGATGACACACCTTTGACTGGGGTCTTAGCCCTATTATATGACCAAGGGGAAATAGGAGAAGATTCCCCAGACCCACACGATGCATGTCAAACAATAATAAATCCAACAGATTTAGTGGGTAACATCGTTGTTATAAGACGAGGAACTTGTGAATTTGGAACTAAAATTTTAGCAGCTGAAAATGCTGGTGCCATCGCTGTGATAATGGTTAACAATGTTGCTGGCGGCCCAATAACTATGGGAGCAGGCGCTGATGGAGGTAGTGTAACTATCCCTTCGATAATGATAAGTCAAGCTGATGGAGAAGCTTTAATAGCCCAATTACAAGCTGGAGAAACAATCGATGCATCGCTTATTAATGCATCAAATTATACTGACTCGGATTATGACAATGAAATCATAGCCCACGAATATGGTCATGGTATTTCAAATAGACTTATGGGAGGTGCACAAGCTGCAGGTTGTATGCAAAATGATGAACAACAAGGGGAAGGTTTTTCAGATTGGTTTGGATTAATGATTACACTTGGAGAAAATGATTCTCCTACATTACCAAGAGGAGTTGCTACATATTCCGCAGGGCAATCTCCTACCGGAGTTGGGATTCGTAATGCACCATATTCACCTGATTTTGCAATAAATGGCTATACATATGCCGATACCAACAATACAGCAGCTGTTAGTCAACCTCATGGGGTTGGATTTGTATTTGCAACTATGCTATGGGATCTAACTTGGTTATTTATTGATGAATATGGATTTGATCCAGATCTTACTAATGGAAATGGCGGAAATAATATGATAATGCAGCTTGTGATTGACGGCTTAAAGCTTGCACCCTGCAGCTCTGGTTTTGTTGATATGAGAGATGCAATTTTACTTGCTGATGAATTAGTATATGACGGAGCCAATGAATGTTTAATTTGGGGTGCATTTGCAGCTAGAGGTTTAGGATGGCAAGCTGACCAAGGAAATGCTAGTAGCAGAACCGATCAAGTTGAAGATTTTTCATTGCCGCCAAGCTGTATGCAATCAAATAATCAAACTGACGCAGGTGTATTGTCAATTGACTCACCTGAAAGTGGAGTATTAAGTAATAATGAAAATATTTCTATAACAGTTAGAAATTATGGTGTCTTAGGAGTTTCTAATATAGATGTTTATTATCAAATAAACGGTGGTGATCAAGTTATTGAAAATATTTCAGGCGTAATAATTTCTGGTCAAAGTGTTGAGTATACTTTTGAAACAGGTGCTGACTTTTCATTAGTTGGAGACTATGAAATAACCGCAGGCACTTTACTTGCTAATGATGAAGACACGTCAAATGATTCTGCAACAATTACAATAAGCAGTCAAGAAACATCAAATTGCCCAGATAATTATTCATTACCAATTGCGTGGAGAGACAATTTTGAATGTTATGATCCATTTATAATTAGTGATATTGGTGATTGGATTATGTATGATCTGGATGGAGGAACTACTTGGGGAGCAAATGCAGTTGATTTTGAAAATGAAAGCTATGTTGGTACTGGAATAATTTATAATGATCTATTAGCAACTCCGACTGGTGGACCAATCCCTGAATGGGACACTTATCAAGGGGACCAGGGATTATATTTTGTTGCTTCGGGTGCAAATGGCACTACTATTCCAAATGATGATTGGATGATCAGTCCTGAATTTTCATTAAGTGGAATAACTTCACCAATATTTTCGATGAAAGCTAAATCTGTCAATGATACATATGGCCTCGAAAGATTTCAGATTGCTGTTGGAACCTCTACGGATTATAATGACTTTACGGTAATCTCAGATGGAGCATATATTGAAGCACCAACTGATTGGACAACTTATGAATTTGATTTATCAGCATATGAAGGTCAGAATATTAGAATTGCAATTCACTATGTTGGAAACGACTCATTTGTTCTTCAAACAGACTCCTTCAAAGTTGAAGGAACACTAGGAATTGGAGAAAATGAAATTTCAGATTTTGAATATTATTATAATCCCTTTAATGATTTACTAAGTGTAAATTCAAGTGAAATTTTGAAAAATATTCAGGTTTATAACTTACTTGGTCAAAAAATAATTGAGAAAAATATCAATAATTACGGCTATCAGATAAATCTTGGCAACTTATCAACATCAATATATTTTGTCAAAGTTCAAGGTGAAACCGGAGTTAATACATTTAAACTTAGGGTTAGATAATACTAGAAGGTACGTAAACAATTTTCTTATCACAGAAATATTGGATATCAAAGATGTTTTTGATATCCAATATTTTTTTTTCACTAATACCATTTAATTCATCATCTATATTACCCCCTTTTAAAGCAATAATTCCATTTTCAATGTCATGAAATGAATAATTATTGAATCGACCTTTTGACCAATTAATTAAAGTAGGCATTTTAGCAACTGCCCTGGTAACTAAAAAATCGTAACTGTAATCTAAATCTTCAGCTCTAGACCACTGCGAATTAATATTCTTTAACCCCAACTCCTTAACAACCTCATCAACTACAGCTATTTTTTTTCTTATACTGTCTACTAAAATAAAATTAGAATCAGGAAAGATTATTGCTAATGGTATTCCAGGAAAACCTCCTCCTGTTCCCAGGTCTAGTATAGAGGCATCTCTTTTAAATTTTATAAACTTTGCTATAGACAGAGAATGAAGAATATGTCTGATGTAAATGTTTTCAATATCTTTTCTAGAAATAACATTTATTTTACTATTCCATGTCTCGTAAATATTTTTTAAACTGGAAAGCTGAGTAATTTGTTTCTCATTTAGATCTGGAAATTGATCAAGTATAATTTTCATTTCAAAAGTTATTAAACAAAAGTAGGATATTGTAAACAATAATTTTAATAATTCGCACTATGTATTATTTTTGATCATCTTAAAATTATGGAGCAATATTTATCAGAAAGAGTTAAGAATTTAGCAACATCACAAACATTAGCGATGGCTGCAAAAGCTAGAGAATTAAGAGCATCTGGAAAAGATGTTATTGGTTTGAGTCTAGGCGAGCCTGATTTTAATATTCCTGATTTCATAAAGGAAGCAGCTAAAAAAGCTATCGATGAAAATTACAACTCTTATACACCTGTAGATGGGTATGCTGATTTAAAACAAGCAATAATAAATAAGTTTGAAAGAGATAATGGACTGAGATTCACTTCTCCACAAATAGTAGTTTCAACAGGAGCAAAACAGGCTCTATACAATATTGCTTCTGTACTTATTAATCCTGGCGACGAAGTTATATTACCTTGTCCATATTGGGTAAGTTATGCTGATATAGTTAAATTAAAAGGTGGTGTTCCTGTTGAAGTTAAAACTGATATTAAAAATAATTTTAAAATGTCAGGGGATCAGCTTATGAATGCCATCACTGAAAAGACAAAAATGGTTTGGTTCAGCTCACCTTGTAATCCTAGCGGTTCTGTTTACTCAAAAAAAGAACTTGAGGAAATATCAAATGTTCTTGAATCGCATAAGGGTATTTTTATTGTTTCTGATGAAATTTATGAGCATATAAATTATAAAGGCGGTCATCACAGCATTGGCTGTTTTGAAAATGTAAAAGATAGGACAATAACCGTAAATGGGGTTTCAAAGGCTTTTGCTATGACAGGTTGGAGAATTGGATATATTGGTGCACCGGAATGGATTGCTAGATCATGCAATAAAGTTCAAGGACAAGTGACCAGTGGTGCAAATTGTATTGCTCAAAGAGCTGTAATTACTGCCCTAACAGAAAAGCCTGAAAAAATTGAATATATGGTTGATGAATTTAAGATTCGGAGAAATTTAATCCTCGACCTTCTTAATGATATTACAGGTTTTAAATGTAATATTCCCGATGGTGCATTTTACGTTTTTCCAAATATTTCATATTATTTTGGAAAAACTATAGATGGATTTGAAATAAATAATGCATCTGACATGTCAATGTTTCTTCTTGAAAAAGCATTGGTTGCAACTGTTACTGGAGATGCTTTTGGAAATCCAAATTGCATAAGGATTTCTTATGCGGCCTCAACAGGGCATATAAAAAAAGCAGTTGAAAGAATTAAATCTGCAGTTGAAAAGTAAAAGATCTATCTATTATTCCAAAAATAAGAAGTAAATATTATTAGAACAGTAAATAGCTCTAATCTTCCAAGCAACATTAAAAAAGATGACCACCACTTTGCGAGTAATGGTAATTCAAAAAAAGTATTTGTTGGCCCAAATGCTCCAATTGATGGACCAACATTTCCAAGACTTGATGCAGAAACACCAAGTGCTGATTCAAAATCAAGGCCCAGTATAGCAAAAACAATTGTTCCAATCATGAATGAAAGCATGTAAACAATAAAGAATCCTAAAATATTGTGTGTGATTTCAGGTGAAACAGAGGTTTTATTATATCTCAATGGTATAATTGCATGTGGATGTAAAATTTTCTTGAATTGTAAAACACCATTTCTTATAATTAAAAGATGTCTCATTATTTTAAACCCACCTGATGTACTTCCTGCTGATCCTCCCAAAAACATCATACCAAAAAATATAAGTAACAATAAGGGAGACCATGCGGTATAATCAGCAGTAACAAACCCAGTTGTTGTGATAATTGAAACAACCTGAAATAATGAATGTCTAAATACAGCCTCAAGCCTGTTAAAGTGACTCTCGTGACTCATCAAAAAATCAGTGTTAAAATACAATATAGTAGCAACTGATATAGTAAATCCAATTATTAATAAACTATACACTTTAAATTCTTCATCTTTAAAAATTTTCTTGAAATTAAATTTGAATCCAAAATAACTCAATACAAAATTGGTTCCAGCCAAAAACATAAATATGATAACGATATATTGAATCAAAGGATTAGAATTCCAATGTCCAAGGCTCGCATTTTTTGTTGAAAAACCACCAGAGGCTATATTACTCATGGAGTGATTTATAGCATCAAAAAAAGACATTCCAGCAATCTTTAAAAAAATTGTTTCAATAATAGTGTATGAAACATATATCAGCCATAATCTTTTAGCAGTATCGGTGATTCTAGGATGTAATTTATCTGTACTAGGTCCGGGCGATTCAGCATTGAACAACTGCATTCCACCAATACCTAACAGAGGCAAAATTGCAATTGCAAATACTATCATTCCCATACCTCCTAACCAGTGAGTTATACTCCTCCAAAATAAAATACCCTCAGGAAGAACTTCAACATCATTAATTATAGTAGCTCCTGTCGCAGTATATCCGGATGTAGTTTCAAAAAATATATTTGAAAAGCCATCAATAGTCCCAGTTAAAATGTAAGGAATAGTTCCGGAAAATATCATGGCAACCCAACCCAAAACTACAACCAAATAACCTTCTCTTTTGTTAATTTGTTTGTCGTGATTTTTGTTTAAAAACAGCATTAAGAGACCAATAATTAAAACTACAACTCCTGAAAGAAATAGATTGGCAGTAATACCGTCTTTGTAAAAGTAGCTAAACAAGGCACTTAAAAACATAAAACCTCCATTGATTATCAAAAGAAACCCTAGAAAATATGTTATTATTTTTATATTAATTTTCATTTAAAAAAGTTTTTCAACCTTTTGAATTGAATCCTTTAAACAACAAACTACGATCCTATCTCCAGAAATTATTTTAAAATCCCCAAGTACTATATAACCTTTACTTTCTCTAATAACTCCGGCAATAATTGCACATCTGGGGAAGTCTAAGTCTTTAATTGTTTTATTGCAAACTTCAGACTCATCATTAACCACATACTCTAACAATTCAGCATCCATATTTGCTAATTGAGAAATTGCAACTACCTCAGCATTATGTACATGCTTTGATATGGCATCTGCGGCTAGTAATTTTTTGTTAATTAAGGTGTCAATACCGCTAATTTGAGATAATTTGTAGTAATTAAGGTTATCAACAAGTGCTATAGTTTTACTTATTCCCTTTGATTTAGCAATAAGGCTTGACATAATGTTGTCTTCAGAATCTCCGGTTACGGCAATAAATGAATCCATCTGATCCAAATTTTCCTCTTCTAATAATTCAGAGTTAGTGCCATCACCATATATGATTAGACAGTTTTCTAAATCTTCAGCTAACTCTTCTGCCCTTTCTTTATTAATTTCAACAATTTTTACGTTAAAATTATTGGATAATAAGTCTTCTGCTACTTTCTTACCTACTCTACCTCCACCAAGAATCATTACATTTTTGATAATTCCATTATTTTGACCTGAAAGCTTAAGTAATTCTTCTGCACCACCAGGTTCAGTCATAAAAACGATATGATCTCCTGAGTGAAATACAGTATCTCCTCTAGGTATTATGGTTTTTTCACCCCTTTTAATTGAAATTGGAAAAAAATGGGTTTCAGGGAATATCTCCGCAGCCTCAACAACTGTTTTTCCAACAAAGGTTGAGGTGTGTGTAGCACTCAATCCTAAAGTGATAAGAGCACCATCATCAAATTCAAAAGGATCGGTAAACTCGGCCCTATTAATAGCCATATTTATCTCCTTTGAAGTTAAAATTTCTGGTGATATTAATTCACTTATTCCCAGATCAGAAAAATCGATATTTTCATTTTCTTTAAGTTCAGGATTGGAAATTCTAGCTATGGTTTTTTTGGCACCTAGTTGTTTAGCTAAATAACATGCAGTTAAGTTAACTGCTTCTGATGCTGTAACACCTATAAATAGATCGGCTTCAGTAACATTTGCTTTGTTAAGAGTAGAAATTGATGTACAATCTCCTTGAACCACTCTTATATCTAATTTACTGTTAGGGAAAGTTAGTTTTTCATCATTGGAATCTATGAGTGTAATCTCCTGCGATTCATATGATAATAATTTTGCTAAATGAGATCCAACTTCACCAGACCCCGCAATTATTATTTTCATTCTTAATAATAAATATTAGGGACAAATATAATTTATTTTACCCAATTGGTTAATTTTAAGCATTAATCGAGCAAATACAATAATCGCAAAAAAAATGGGTTATTTTATCTGTTTTTGTTGATTTAATTTACCTATGAGATCTATAATTTTTATAATTTACTTCTTTCTGATATCAACTAGCGGATATTCGCAGCTTTTTACAAAAAAGAAAGTTCTTAATAATGAAAACTTTGATAAGCCCTCTGTCTCTTGGGGCTATTTCCTTGGAATAAATAATTATGATTTTAATTTTGACTATGTTTCTGATACATATGATATTCAAACCGAAAAATCATTTGGTTTTAATGTTGGTTTAATCGGAAATTTTAGAATCTCTGATTATTTCGATTTACGTTTTGAGCCAGGCTTGATAATGTCCAACAGAAACTTAGCTTTTAATCCAAACCAATTTGGGGAAACAGAATTTAACCCAAACCTACATTTCAGAGAAATTAAGTCAACATACATACATTTTCCACTGCTGATAAAAATTTCAAGCAAAAGGGTTAATAATTTTAAGCCATATCTACTTGGTGGGGTTTCTACAGCATTAAATCTTTCAAGTAAAGAAAACAGTGTTGATGATAATAGTTTAGGTCAATTTAGAACTAAAAAAAATGTTTTTTTCTATGAATTGGGTTTTGGAATTGATCTTTACCTAGAATGGTTTAAATTTAGCCCAAGCATTCGTGGAATTTTTGCAATTTCAGATGAACATGTAGATGATAACGATCCATTAAGTCCTTGGACTAGTAATATTGAATTTATGAAAACAAGCGGGATACTAATAAATTTTACTTTCCAGTAGTCTGACTCTTCAATTCTGAAAGAATAATACCAACCGAAGTTGCTAGATTTAAACTTTCTACATTGTCATTAAATCTTTGTATTGTTATCTTAATATCAATTTGTGAAGATAATTTTTTACTCAAACCTTTAGATTCACTTCCAAAAAATATTATTTGATTATCAGAAAAGGTAAAATCTCTTAGATTTTGTCCATTTAAGTCTGCTGCAACTGTGTTATAATTTTCACTTTCCAATAATTTATGAAAATCCATATATGAAATATTTACTCTGCAAATTGACCCCATTGAGGCCTGAATAACTTTAGGGTTATAACAATCTACACTATTGCTAGAACAAATGATGTTTTTTATTCCAAACCAATCACATAATCTAATGATTGTCCCTAAATTTCCTGGGTCATTAATCTCCTCAAGAGCAACAATATTTGCGTTAAAGTCAATTTCTTGGTCATTAGGAATTTTAAAGATTCCTATAACATTATTAGGTGACTTTTGATTACTTATCTGCTTAAGCTGAGTAGAATTGATTGAAATATGATTCTTTAAATTTTTATACTTTTCTGATGTCGAAAATATATTAATTGAATCTAAATCAGATTCTATTAATTCATCTACTATTTTCTCACCCTCTGCAACAAAAAAACCAGACTGTATTCTAATTTTCTTTAATCTTAACGACTTGATTAATTTTATTTGATTTTTGGTAATCATGTTATTTGTAATTCCTAACTTTACCCATGGTAAAATTAATGTAAACTAACCTTAAAACATAACTATTCTTTATGAATCATAATATCAAACCTGGGGTTGCAACAGGTGATCAGGTTCAAGAAATACTAAAACTTGCAAAAGAAAAAAAATTTGCTCTTCCTGCCGTTAATGTCATCGGATCAAGTAGTATCAATGGAGTTTTAGAAACAGCTAAAAAATTAAATTCCCCTGTAATTATTCAATTTTCAAACGGAGGAGCAGGCTTTAATGCTGGCAAAGGACTTGGTAACGAAAATCAATATGCTGCAATTAGTGGATCAATTGCTGGAGCTCACCATGTCCATACAATGGCAAAGGCTTACGGGGTACCTGTTATTTTACACACAGATCATTGCGCAAAAAACCTTCTACCCTGGATTGACGGATTAATGGAAGCCAATGAGAAATGTTTTAAAGAAAAAGGACATTCACTTTTTAGCTCTCACATGATTGATCTTTCAGAAGAGCCTATTGAAGAAAATATTAAAATTTGTAAGGAATATTTATCCAGAATGTCAAAAATAGGAATGACCCTAGAGATTGAACTGGGAATTACGGGTGGTGAGGAGGACGGAGTTGATAATAGTGGAGTTGATGAATCAAAGCTTTATACTCAACCCGAAGAAGTTGCTTATGCATATGAAGAATTAATAAAGGTAAGTGATAAATTTATGGTTGCTGCAGCTTTTGGAAATGTACACGGAGTATACAAACCAGGAAATGTAAAACTTACTCCAAAAATTTTAAAAAATTCTCAGGAATTTATTTCAAAAAAGTTTAATCTACCACACAATACAATTGATTTTGTATTTCATGGAGGTTCTGGATCATCTGTTGAAGAAATCAGAGAAGCAATAGGTTATGGAGTGATTAAAATGAATATTGATACAGATATGCAATATGCATTTATGAGTGGTGTAAGAGATTATTTCAATGAAAAAAGTGATTATTTAAAAGCACAAATTGGCAATCCTGAAGGCGATGATGTTCCTAACAAGAAATATTATGACCCAAGAAAATGGATAAGAGAAGGTGAAAGCTCTTTTGTTCAAAGACTTATTAAAGCTTTTGAAGATTTAAATAATGTGAATACATTATAAATTTTTAGATTTGTTAATCATTAAATATGATTTATGGCTTGGTTTAAGAGACAAAGCAAAGGAATTCAAACTCCTACAGAAGAGAAAAAGGATATACCAAAGGGACTTTGGTATAAGTCTCCAACAGGAAAAATAGTCGATACCGAAGAACTTCAGGCTAATTTTTATGTAAGTCCTGAAGATGATTATCATGTAAGAATCGGTAGCAGGGAATATTTTTCAATAATATTTGATGATAAGTTTAAAGAATTAGATAAAAATCTAACTTCAAAAGACCCCTTAAAGTTTGAGGATAACAAGAAGTATACTGACAGATTAAAAGCAGCTAAAGAAAAAACAAATTTAAATGATGCAATTAGAACAGCTGTTGGAAAATCTATGGGGAATGACATAGTTATCGCTTGTATGGACTTTAGTTTCATTGGGGGTTCAATGGGTAGTGTTGTAGGGGAAAAAATTGCTCGGGCCATAGATTATTCATTGAAAAATAAAATACCGCTTGTTATCATTTCAAAATCTGGGGGTGCAAGAATGATGGAGGCTGCAATATCACTAATGCAACTTGCTAAAACATCAGCAAAATTAGCGCAGCTTGCAGATGCAAAAGTTCCATACATTTCTTTATGCACTGATCCTACGACAGGTGGAACTACTGCTTCGTTCGCCATGCTAGGGGATGTTAACATCAGTGAACCAGGCGCATTAATTGGATTTGCAGGACCCAGAGTTGTTAAAGATACAACTGGCAAAGACTTACCAAAAGGATTTCAAACAGCAGAATTTGTATTAGATCATGGCTTTCTTGATTTCATAACACATCGAAGAGATTTAAAAAAGAAGATAAACCTCTATCTAGATTTAATTCTTAATAATCCTATCAGAGAATAAATTATCTTTTTTCTTCGAATATCCTATTTTTTACTATATTTGCGCCGCTATTATCAGCATACATAATAATCATTTAAATAATATTGGAATGTATTTAACAAAGAAAAACAAAGAAGATTTATTCAAAAAGCACGGAAAAGATGCTAAAGATACGGGAAGTGCTGAGGGTCAGATTGCCCTTTTTACACACAGAATAAATCATTTAACTGAGCATCTAAAAAGAAATAAGAAAGATTATAACACGGAAAGAGCGCTTGTAAAGCTCGTAGGAAAAAGAAGAGCACTATTAGACTATCTTACTAAAAAAGATATTCTCAGATATCGTGCAATTGTTAAAGAGTTAGGATTAAGAAAATAACTCTTTTATCCATTTTGTCTTATAGTTATTCATTGGTTAAAAAACTACTTCAACACACAATTTATTAAACCAAAAAATAATTATGATACCTAAAACGTATAAAGAAATAATTGATTTAGGAGATGGAAGATCCATTTCAATCGAAACAGGAAAATTAGCGAAACAAGCGCATGGATCAGTAGTGGTTCAGATGGGAAAATGTATGCTTTTGTGTACAGTTGTTTCAAATTATAAAAGTGCAAATGTTGATTTTTTACCATTAACGGTAGATTACAGAGAAAAATTTGCTGCAGCCGGTAAATACCCAGGTGGGTTCTTTAAAAGAGAGGCAAGACCAAGCAGTGATGAAATTTTAACAATGAGACTTGTTGATAGAGTATTAAGACCTCTATTCCCAAAGGATTATCACAATGAAACCCAAGTAATGATTCAGTTAATGTCACATGATGAAGAGGTTATGCCAGACGCATTAGCTGGTTTAGCCGCTTCAGCTGCAATTCAATTAAGTGATTTTCCTTTTGAATGTGCTATTTCTGAGGCTAGAGCTGCAAGAATTAATGGTGAATTTGTAATTAATCCAAGTAGGGCTCAGTTAGAAGAAGCTGATATCGATATCATGGTTGGTGCTTCCAAAGATTCTGTAATGATGGTTGAAGGTGAAATGGAAGAATGTTCGGAAGAAGAAATGGTTGAAGCTATTAAATTTGCTCATGAACACATTAAAAAGCAGTGCGATGCTCAGGAAAAATTAGCAAAGGCATTCGGGAAAAAAGAAACTCGTGAATATGAACCTGAGGAAGGAGATGAAGATTTAATGAAAAAAGTAAATGACTTCACATATGACAGATGTTATGAAGTTGCTAAAAAAGGACTCTCCAAAGCAGAGAGAAATGAAGCATTTGATTCTATAAAAGAAGAATTAATGGACTCTTTCACAGAAGAGGAATTAGAAGAACAAGAAGCTTTAATCAATAAGTATTTTCATAAATCTGAAAAAGAAGCCATAAGAAATCTAACATTAGAGAAGGGAGTTAGGCTGGACGGAAGAAAAACAACAGATATCAGACCTATTTGGTGTGAAGTTAATTACTTACCATCCACGCATGGATCCTCTGTATTTACAAGAGGTGAAACCCAAGCTCTTGCAACTGTAACTCTAGGAACATCCAGGGAAGCAAATCAGATTGACTCTCCAACATTTGAGGGAGAAGAAAGATTTTATTTACACTATAACTTCCCTCCTTTCTCAACCGGAGAAGCTAGACCACTTAGAGGTACTTCAAGACGTGAGATTGGTCACGGAAATCTAGCTCAAAGAGCCCTAAAGAGAATGGTTCCTGCTGATTGTCCATATACAGTCAGAGTTGTTAGTGAAGTGTTAGAAAGTAATGGCTCATCTTCCATGGCTACAGTTTGTTCAGGTACAATGGCTCTTATGGATGCAGGTGTACAATTGAAGAAGCCTGTTTCTGGAATTGCGATGGGATTAATTTCCGACGGAAAAAAACATGCAGTTTTAAGTGATATTTTAGGTGATGAAGACCATTTAGGTGATATGGATTTTAAAGTAACAGGAACTGCTGATGGAATTACAGCATGTCAAATGGATATTAAGATTAAAGGACTGTCGTATGATATACTTATTGAGGCATTAAATCAGGCAAAAGATGGAAGATTACACATCTTATCAAAATTAACTGATACAATTAGTGCACCAAACGCTGATGTAAAAGCTCATGCGCCAAAAATGATTACAAGAACAATACCTGGAGACTATATTGGGACGTTAATAGGTCCAGGTGGAAAAAATATTCAAGAATTACAAAAAACAAGTGGTTGTAGTTTAGTTATTAATGAAGATCCTGACACAGAACAAGGTATTGTCGAAATTCTTGGTACTGATCAGGAAGGTATTGATATGGTATTATCACATATTGAATCTATGCTATTTAAGCCAGAGGTTGGCAGTGTATATGAAGTTAAAGTGATTAAACTTCTTGATTTTGGAGCTGTTGTTGAATATTGTGAAGCACCTGGAAATGAGGTTCTACTGCACATTAGTGAACTTGCCTGGGAAAAGACAGAAAATGTTACCGATGTTGTTAATTTAGGCGATACACTAGATGTAAAATATTTTGGAGTTGATCCTAGAACAAGAAAAGATAAAGTTTCAAGAAAAGCGTTATTGCCTAAGCCTGAGGGCTATGTTGATAAACCAAGGAAAACTTTTAACAGAAACAATAACAGAAAAGGATTTAATAAAAAATAAATAATAATTTTGTAAGGTTTTATTTATCAAAAATCTTCTATATAATTCACTATGAGACAATTAAAGATAACCAAGCAGGTAACCAACAGAGAAACAGCATCACTTGATAAATATTTACAAGAAATTGGAAAAGTAGATCTGATTACTGCTGAAGAGGAAGTTGAATTAGCTCAAAGGGTAAAACTAGGTGATCAACTTGCCCTAGAAAAGCTAACAAAAGCCAACTTACGTTTCGTTGTCTCAGTTGCAAAGCAATATCAAAACCAAGGACTTACTCTTCCTGATTTAATCAATGAAGGTAATCTTGGTTTAATTAAAGCTGCTCAAAGATTTGATGAAACCAGAGGTTTTAAGTTTATTTCATACGCCGTTTGGTGGATTAGACAATCTATATTGCAAGCATTGGCTGAGCAATCTAGAATTGTAAGACTACCATTAAATAAAATTGGGTCAATTAATAAAATAAATAAAACCTATGCTTTCTTAGAGCAATCTCACGAGAGACCACCAAGTGCAGAGGAAATCGCAAATGAATTAGATATGACCATCAACGATGTTAAAGAATCTATGAAAAATTCTGGTCGTCATGTATCTATGGATGCTCCGCTTGTAGAAGGTGAAGATTCAAATTTATATGACGTTTTAAGAAGTGGTGAGTCTCCAAATCCTGATAAAGAACTAATACACGAATCCCTTAGAACTGAGATTGAAAGAGCTCTTGAAACTTTAACTCCTAGAGAGGCTGATGTTATCAAACTTTATTTTGGGCTAGGTAATCATCACCCTATGACTTTAGAAGAAATTGGTGAGACTTTTGATCTTACAAGAGAAAGAGTTAGACAAATAAAGGAAAAAGCCATCAGAAGGCTTAAACATACCTCAAGAAGTAAAATTCTAAAAACTTACTTAGGATAAATAAAAAATGATTTCACTAATGATTACCTTTAATAAAAATTCTTTAAATGGGTAGTCAATTAATAGCTCCATCAATACTTTCAGCAGATTTTTCAGATCTTAAGTCAGATATTTATATGGTTAACGATAGTGAAGCTGACTGGTTTCATATTGACATTATGGATGGAGTATTTGTACCAAATATATCTTTTGGGATGCCAGTGTTAAAGTCAATAAACGAATACGCTACTAAAACATTAGATGTTCATTTAATGATAGTAAATCCAGAAAAATATATAGAAAAATTCGCCGAACTAGGAAGTAATATCTTAACAATTCATTACGAAGTTTCAAAAAACACACTATCAGACTCTATTAAGGAAATTAAAAAATACGGAATGAAAGCTGGAGTAGCAATAAATCCAGATACAGATACAAATGTATTGGAAGATCACATCAATGATATTGATTTAGTATGCGTAATGGGTGTTTTTCCTGGATTTAGTGGGCAAAAGTTTATTGAAGCGACCTATGAAAGATGTAAAGAGGTAAAAGGAATTATTTTAAAACAAAATTCTAGTACGCTGATTGAGGTAGATGGAGGTGTAACTATTCATAATGCAAAAAAACTAATAGAAAATGGAGCTGATGTGCTAGTGTCTGGCAGTCATGTATTTAAGGCTGAAAATCCAAAAGAAATTATATCAAAATTAAAGAATGTCTAATAATTTATTAAAGAAGATTTAACTTAAAAATATCAGACATCTTATTTAAATAACTGATTAAAATATCTGACATTTAATCGATAATAACCGACATTTTATTTTTTTATATATATATTTGATTCAAATTAATTAATCTAATGCTGACCAGAATTACATTATTAATATTATTAAATGTTTTTTTAGTATTTCCTTTTAATAATGAGATCATTGGTGATTTTACTTATGACTATGACATTTCAAAAAATGAGTTATATATTTTTAATAATCTTTTTGAATTAAATACATATGATCTTAGAAATGGAATTTTAATTAATTCTCGGAGAATACTTAAACCTGAAACATCTGAGATGAATAACAGAACATGGAGTGGATTATACTCTGGTGAAATTGATCTTAGTCCAGAGGTAATGAGTGGTTTATTGAGAAACCTAATATTAAGAAAAATAGATGATGAAAAATTCTATCTTTTTCACGACGGCGGTGGACTAATTTTATCGCTGGAAAACAATAAACTTCAAAGAGTTGATAATAGTTTTCCTTTTATGAATAAATTTTTTGGTGGATTTGTAAAATATGATAAAAAGATTTATCATTTTGGAGGTTATGGTTTATTTAGAACAAATAATACATTGTTGGTCTTTGACGAGGGAAATTCAAATCAGTGGGATGAGATAAGCTTTAAAAACAAAGAACCACAGGAATTACAATATGGTATTGCTTCGTTCAACCATTTGTTAATTGACTCAAACTATTACATAATCGGAGGAAATAGCTCATTCAATAATGAAAGATTTTATAATAATTCTATTTTAAAATTTAATTTTGAAAACTATAATTGGAATAGTCTTGGTGAAATTAACCTAGATCTCTCAGATAATCCACTGATTATCCCGGCTGAAACATGCTTTTATGTATTTAAAAAAGATTTCTTTTATCAAGTTCAAATATTAAAAGAAAAAATACTAAAGTTTAATTATAGTGGTGATTTTAATGTTGAATCTTTAGGCTCCTCACCTGCATATAGAAGGGCTAGTAAAACATTTTTAAGTATTGATAATACTGGGGAAGAATTTGGGATTATTAGTATGAATGATTATGATAATAAGTACATTCATGCATTCAGAAATCATAACGGCAAGCTTAATACTTCAATTTTAAATAGTTATAGGCTAGATGATATAATTGATTTAGATTCATTAGAGGTGACTCCTCTATTTTCAGTGGAACAATCCAGAAATCAATTCTTTCTTCCAATGCTTATTATTCTTTTGATTATTATAATAAATCTGCTTTATAAAGGTTTAAAAAGCGATAAAATATTAAATAACACCAAATTATATAATTTTGAAAATGATGAACTTTTCTTTTTAGGTACTAAAATTAATATTGATAATAATTCAATTGAAATAATTAAAATGCTTTTAGAAAATGATCAAATTACAAGTAATGATATTGTTGCAAAGCTTGTTGATAATGGGCTTTCATATGATTATGCATCAAAGGTCAAAAATAAAATTATTGAATCACTAAACGAAAAGTTTGAATTTATTACAAACTCCAACGAACCGTTTATTAGTATCAGTAAAAGCTCTCAAGACAAAAGAATTCAGATACTTAGCCTTTTAAAGAAATAAGATTTTTTCTATTGATGTATTCAAAGAAAATAAACCAAAATAAACTTATAGCAACATAGACTATTGTAAGTTCTTTTGAATTAAAGTTTTGTTCCAATAAGAAAATTGCGATGCAATTAAACCAATTGATAACAGTTAAAAATAATGATGTTCTCAAATGTGTCATACCACTATCTAAAAGAATATGGTGCAAGTGATTTCTATCCGCAGCAAAAGGAGATTTCTTTTTTAAAATTCTTACTAACATTACTCTAAGTGTATCTAAAACAGGAATTGAAATCATTGATATTGCAATTACCGGAATATTCTCAATATTAATTGAAAATACATCAACCAATCTAGAATTTGGAGCACTTGTTATGTATGTGATTAAATAAGTAGCAATCCAAAATCCGATAAATAACGAGCCTGCATCACCTACAAATAGTTTCTTACCCTTTGAAAAGTTATACCTTAGAAACATAGCACTACAACCAATTATAATTACTGAAACCGAATTGAGAGTGTAAAATTGATTAACATCAAAATTATACAATAAGGATGTAAAAAAGAAAATTGAAAATATTGCTAAATATCCGTCAATTCCATCGGTTAGGTTAATAGCATTCATTATCGATAGATAAACAAAAGATGTAAATAGTAAACCAGGAATAAAACCAATTTTGTTTATCCCTAAAAAACCATTTAAATTTTGAATTATCGGTAAGGTTGAATTTGCATATAATAACATTAAAATCAAAAAAGTAAGTACTATATATTTGTTAAAAGGAGATATGTCAATAAAATCATCATAAAATCCAAGAATGCACACCAAAATTGCTGTTGCTACAATAGGGCTGAAATTAGAAAATTCAACAAAATCTAAATTATCAAGAATTAATGCAGCTACCATAATTACAGCTGCATATACAACTCCCCCTCCAGTATAAACTACCCCTTTATGAACCGCCCTATCATTTGCAAATTTTTTAAGATTATAACTTTTTGCAAACTGAATATATTTTCTAAAGATAAATCTAGAGAGAAAAACTGTTGCAATGAGCAGACCTAAATAGTATATAAAGAATGGAAATTCAGAAGACATTATCAAATTTATAAATTTATTTGAATAAATTATAATTTATCCGATAATGCAGTAATATTATTCTTACCGGACAATAATTAAGCTGTTTTTTTGTTTTTTCTTATATTTGCCGTTCAAAATTGACCTATGAGATATTTATATTTTTTATTATTTTTTTCAATTGCAAGCTTTTCTCAGACAAATGAAACCATTGTAAATCAAGCTATTAAAGCTGCCGATTCTCAAAATATTACAACTCCAGCTCAAGCAGTTCAGGCTTTAGAAGCAAATGGAATAACAGAAAGTCAAGCAAGACAATTAGCTGCTGAAAGAGGACTTAGTTATGATCAATTATTAAATGAATACTTTTCTGAACTAAATTCTGAAAATTCTGATATTGATGAAAATTTTGAAAAAGAAGATGGTGAAGAAATAGATGAAGATAGCAAAGATGATAAAGATGAAGATGAAGCCAAGGAAAAAGATAAATTAACTAGGGCTGGTTATTTTGGATACGACATATTTAATAATAACCCTTTTCTGGAAAAAGAATATTTACTAGGAAATATCGACGAAGGATATCTGATTGCCCCTGGAGATGAACTAAGAATTATTACTTACGGTGATAACTCCTTTGAGCAAAATGTAAAAGTAGATAGAAATGGTAATATAAATATTAGAGGATACGGACTCTTTTTCGCCTCAGGAAATTCTTTTAAAACATTAAAATCAAGGTTAAAGATATTTTTAGGAAAATATCTTTCTGGACTAACAAGTGACCCTCAAAAAACCTTTATGGATGTTTCTTTAACTCAATTAAGACCTGTAAAAGTGGTCGTGTTGGGTCAAGTAAGTGCTCCGGGACCACATATATTAAATACATCAGGGTCAGCTCTATCTGCACTTTATGCAGCTGGTGGAGTTAAACCAAGTGGAACATTAAGAGAAATAAAAATTTACAGAAATAATAAACTATATAAAACTATTGACCTTTATGATTATATAACAAAAGGTCAACTGAGAGAGGATGTCAGACTAACTAACAATGATATAGTTTTTGTTGATATAAGAAAAAATAGCTTCCTATTGCAAGGTGAAGTGTATAATAATGCGATTTTTGAATTAAAAGAAGATGAAGGACTTTCTGAATTAATAAAATACTCTGGTGGCTTACCAGTTACTGCACAAACTAATAAAGTAAATATTAGTAGAATTACTCCAGCTGACAAAAGAAAGAAGGATATTATTGCGGATAGAGAATTAATCACCTTTAACTACCAGGAAGCCATAGATATGAATAAAAAAATTAATTTATCTGACGGCGATAAAATAACATTTTTTCCGATTCTAAACATTGAGTTAAATCAAATAACTGTTTTTGGGCATGTTGCTGAACCTGGTGTATATTCACTTACAACATATAAAGATTTAAAATCATTAATAATTGATGCTGCAAAGGGTGTTCTGCCTGATGCATATATGCAGAGAGTAGATGTAAATAGTATTTTAAATGGTATAACAGTTAGTAATTCCTACAATTTAAGGGATGTTTTAAATTCTAACATTTTTATACCATTAAATGACATGGATCAAGTGCAAGTTTACAGTAACGAAAGAGTTGAAGGAGCTAAATCTGTATCGATTAGTGGTTATGGAGTCGAAAGTTTTTCCACAGCTTGGAAAGAAAATTTAAGTGTATATGATCTTGTATTTAGTGCTACTGAAATCAATAACCCTGATTTTCTATCAAAATTATTAAAATCAAGAATCGACATTAAAAGATACAACAACGAAACAGGACAATATAACACCTTAAGTTTTGAGTTTAATAATATGGAAGAATTAAAATCCACTCTATTATATCCAAGAGACAAGGTTTTATTATTTAGTACTGGCATAACAAAAAATATCAATAAAACTGTTGGGATGTTTGGATATATTAAGAACCCAGATTTATATCCTCTTGAGGAAAACATGTACGTAGAAGACCTTATACTAATTTCTGGTGGATTTGAAATAAGTTCTAATCAGGAGGAGTTAATTGTTAATAGACCTGAATTAGATTTTACAAATGAAAGGGTTGTGAGAAAATTCAATGTTAGAATTGACAAAGATTATTTACTTGGTTTAAAAGACAAGCCCGATAACGGATTTATATTAAAAGACAGAGACATTGTAGTTGTTAAACAAATTCTTGGTTTTGAAGAAACCGTTAGAATAAGTATTTCTGGTGAAGTTAATTTTCCACAAACAGTAGTGGCTGAATTTAAAAATTCAACTCTTAGGGATGTAATTGATTATGCTGGTGGATTAACATTATATGCTAATTTAGAGGCATCATCTTTGATAAGAGATGGAAAAGTAATTACTCTAGACTTTAGAGATTTAAATGCTGAGGAAATTTTTGAAAACGGTGATATTATTAACATTGCATCAAACAAAGGAATTGTTTCTACTACAGGAGCTGTAACTAATGAATCTAATTTTATTTGGGAAAAAGGCTTAAAAGCTAAAAAATATATTAAAAACTCTGGAGGTAAATTATTTCAAAAAGCTGGAAAATCCTATGTAGTTTTACCAAATGGTAAAACCAGGAAAATCGGTTTGTTTAAAAACCCTAAAGTACTTCCTAATTCGATTATAGTGACAGACTTCAGGCCAGAAGGAGAGGATGCTAAAGTACGTGTCCAAAGATTTATTGATGAATTAACCGGAACTATTCAATTTGTGGCCACCACTCTGACATCTATATTAATTGCAACAAAATTATAATGAGTAAAACTAGCAAAGTGACGAATTTAAATAGTATTTTGAAAGAAGATTCGATTGATTTAAAAGCGGTTTTAAAAAAATTGTGGATTGAAAGAGAGTTAGTTATTAAATCCACCATAATATTTTTTTTAATTGGATTAATTGTTGCTTTCCTAAGCCCTGTTGCTTATACATCACAAACAACTTTTGTTCCGCAAGTTAGTGGTGATGAAATTTCATTAGGCAATAATAAATTAGGCTCCCTGGCTTCACTAGCAGGTATCAATATAAATCCAACTGAAGTTAATAGCGATAACTATTTATCTCCACTTGTTTATACAAATATCATAGATTCTGAAGAGTTTTCTCTTGATTTGTTGGCAGATGAATTAGTGGATTTAAATAATGAAAAATTTAGTGTAAGAGAATATTTATTATCTAAAAAAAGTTCATTTAATTTTGACCTCATTGGGTTTATTAAAAAATTTACGATTGGACTATTTTTTAATAATGAGGCCAATGAAACTAATAGTGATATTTTTAAAAATTATGGCTTTATTAGTGAAGAAGACTATTCCCTGATTAAATCATTTAGACAAAAATTTAATATAGAACTAAATCAAAAAGAAGGATACATTAAAGTTTTAGCAACAGATAGTAGTCCTTTTATTAGCAGTCAGCTTGTAAGCCAAATAACTAAAAGGTTACAGTCCAAAATAATTGAGATTAGAACCAATAAAATTAAAGAGAGATTAGAATTCTCAAAAGAACAATATGAATTAAAACAAGTTGAATTTGATATTTTACAGAAAAAACTAGCCGAATTTAAAGATTCTAATAAAAGTATTTCTACAGCTCGATTTATGTCTGAATTACAAAAATTAGAATCTGATTATCAATTACAACAAAATATCTTAATCAATCTAGCTACTGAGTATAATAATAACAAGATTAAGCTAAATAAAGATACCCCTATATTTTCTGTTATTGATGAGGTCTCTGTACCTAATGTAAAATCTGAACCTAAAAGACGCCTTCTGGTTATTATATATACCTTAATAGGATTAATACTTTCGGTCGGATTTGTTCTCACAAAAGAATCTGTTATTGATATAGTTAATGAAATCAAAGATTAATATATCAAAATGTAGTTTTTTAATATTTTATGATTCATTTTGTAAGATTTTAACGCACTTCTGCAAACTATCTAAATAGCCAATTTGTTTAATATTAAACGTACTTGTAATTTTAGAATTGTCTAAAATCGAATACTTTGGGCGTTTAGCTTTTTGATGGTATCTTTCTGAGGATATAGGCTTAATTATTGTAGTAAAACAACAAATAGATTTAATTTCATTTGCAAAATCATACCATGATATATTTCCTGCATTTGTGTAATTATAAATTCCTGGAATCCATTTATTATTAATTATTAATTGTAAAATGACCTCTGCAAGGTCACCAGCATAAGTGGGAGAGCCGATCTGATCATTTACAACCTTAATTTCATTACTACATTTCATAGCATTAATCATTTTCTTTAAAAAGTTATTTCCAAAGCTTGAATATAACCAACTAGTTCTTAAAATAATACAATTAGGATTATTTTTATGACAAGCTAACTCTCCTAATAGTTTAGTTTTCCCATAGTTGTTTATTGGTTCTGTTTTATCTGTTTCTGTATATGGGATAGTTGATTGACCGCTGTAAACATAATCAGTTGAAATATGTATAAATTTACAATTGGTTTTATTACACCATTTAGCAATTAACGCAACTGCTTTGTGATTAATAATATCACTGATATTGTAAGAAAATTCAGCAGTATTAACACACGTAAATGCAGCACAATTAATAATTATATCTGGTTTTTGATTATCTAAATAAAAATTGATATAATCCAAATTAGAAATGTCGAAGGAGTATCGGTCTGAAAACACCCAGGTAAAATTGTTTTTAATTTTTGAAATTTTATTTAACTCCGAACCTAACTGACCATTAGCTCCAGTAACTAATACTATCATTTAAAAGGGCTTAAAAAATTATTAAATGTTGGTAATTTTTTATCTTTTTCAGAAACCAAAATTTCAGTTTTGTTGATTTTCCAATCAATTTTTAAATCAGGGTCATTCCAAATTATTCCACTTTCAGATTGATAATTATAATAATTATCTACTTTATATGAAACGATTGCTGACTCACTTAATACTACAAAACCATGAGCAAAACCTTTTGGAATAAATAATTGCTCTTTGTTTTGACCTGATAGAACAGTAGTTAAAAAATGTCCATAGGTTTTTGAATATTTTCTGAGATCTAAAGCAACATCTAACACTTTGCCTTTTACACAGCGAACTAATTTAGATTGAGTATATGGTGGATTCTGAAAATGTAAACCCCTTAAAACACCTTTCATAGACTCAGATTCGTTATCTTGCAGAAAATTTTGATTACCCAATAATTTATTAATAATCTTCTTGTTATAGGACTCTACAAAACTACCTCTTATGTCCTCAATAACTAATGGCCTTAATTTTACAAGACCTTCTATTTTTGTTTTTATTAAGTTCATTTAAATGTAATAGTAGATATTAAAAATAATAAAAGTAATATAAATCTTATGATGTAATTATTTGAATATACTATTTTTAAAATTTATCAGTTTCTTTTTATACCAGCTAAAATCTGTTAATCTTTTAAAGACCCAAATAGAATACTCTTTGTAGATTATAGACCTAAAAATAATTTTTAGTCTAATTTTAAAAAATAAATAAATCCTGATTAGTTTATGTTTATTTTTAGTTGCTTTTACTTTAAAAAACTGTTTATTAAAAATTTTTAAATAAGATCTTGTTTCTGTATTAACCTTATATTCTAAACTATCTACTTTATTAAAAACTTCATAACAGGCGGCTAGAAAGCAATTTAGAGGATGACTTAAATTCTTTAATTCATTTACAGCAACTTTAGCATTAGTTTTTTTAGAAAGCAAAAAAACATCATATGCATTTCGTAAAGGAATCGATTTATAGCAAAAACCATTGTCGTTTATTTGATTCGAGATTATGGTTAATTTTAATTTGTCTGAATTACTCAAAACACTAAATCCCGAAATAGACTGGATGTCTTTTTCTACACTATTATAACTGAATTCCTTATTGTATTTTTTTATATCCATAAAGGCCTTATGTATTTCAATGGCGGCAATATTATTGTCTTTTTGTAGTCTTCTATAATGTATCTCTTCAGGACGGTAATATTTATACTTTTCTACTTCAGAATACCCAAACTCTCTCAAAATATCAATAGCTTTTGTATAGTCCTCTTTTGAAAGAATAAAATCAATATCTCCAACCATTCGTTCTGCAATATTCTGATAGATTCCTGCTAGCAGATTAGCTGTACCTTTCAAAAATATTGGATTTATATTGTTTTCCAATAATAAATAATTTAACTCTTTAGCCTGATTAATTATTTTTTTATTGCGATCTTCATTCAAATTGGTAATATACTCCATTGAAGAAATCAAATCTTGGGGTAAATAATGTAAAAAACCTACACGCTTTAAATTACAGTACAATGCAGGAAATACATAATTACTCGTACTTAATTTTACAACTGCATCCCAGTCTACAGAATTTGATTTTAATTGCTTTTCTACTAATTCCCTATTTTTATCTTCCAAAGATATAGTCAAGCATTTTGCTATGAAATATAGAGTTTCTTTATAATTCAATGATTGTTATTTGTTATTATTTACTGAATTAAAAATTTCTTTTTGGTAAATCTTTAAACCATTTTTCATAAAGATTTGAAGAAGGAAATAAAGTAACCCAAGCAGTCAAGAAAATTAATTTTAAGTCTAATAAAAAAGATTTATTTAATTGATACCACATTTCCAATTCACCTTTATACGGAGCTATTACTCTTTTATAAAATTCGTGTGGATCTTCGTCTTTAACAGCTGAAATTATTGATTCTTCATCTCTAAAAACAATAGATCCAATGCCTGTTAGTCCTGGTTTTACATTGTATATTCTAGACTGAATATATTTATCGTAAGCCAAAAATGTTTTTGGCAATAAGGGTCTGGGCCCAACCAAGCTAATGTCACCTTTTAAAATATTCACAATTTGAGGAAGTTCATTAATCTTGGTTTTTCTTAAGAAAAATCCAATTTTTGTAACCCTAGGATCATTTCTGAGTGTAATGCTGCCAGATCCCATGTTAATTGAATTTTTAATCATTGTAGCAAATTTCCATATATAAAATCTGGAGTTATTAATACCATAACGTTCTTGAAAATATAAAATTTCTCCCTCTCCGGTTAGTCTAAGAATTATAGCGACTATTACAAAGAAAGGTGATAGACTGATTAGCGTTATAAAACTAACAATTATATCTAATAAACGCTTTAAAAAATTATACATAATTTTATATACTATTTGACAATCAAAAAAAAATAAATCTAACTTTATCTAGACAATATTTATGAAATTTACATTCATTTCCCAAAAATGTTAGTTCCAGAAAACAGTAACATATTAAATATTTTTAAATTTTGATGAATAACAATCTGATATTATTTCGGACTCAACTATTTTTTTTATTTCTTTTATTCCATCAGGTACTGTTTTCGAAATAGAAAAACCAAGTTGTGATTTAATTTTAGAAAAATCAACTCTATAATCTCTTGGATCTTCATCTTTTGCAACATATTTGACTTTACCGTTAACTAATTTGTTTATTTCCCTAATAATCATCCCTTTTTGATAATTTTCTTTCGTATCACCAACACCAAAAACTTGGGACTTAACTTTATCTTTATGAGATTCTAAAACCAAAATTGAGGCACGGCATAAATCATCAACATGTGCGTAAGGCCTCCAGAATTGTTCACCCCAAATTTCTTGAAAATTTTCAATTACCATATTTCTTGTAAACTCATTTACGGTTAAATCAAAACGCATTCTTGGTGAAAACCCGTAAACTGTTGAAAATCTTAGAGCAGTTGAACAAATTTTTGAATTATTTTGTTCATTTAATAGATAATCCTCAAACTTAACTTTTAATTCGGCATATAAAGAAACAGGGTTTAATTCAGAGTCTTCTTTAACGTAGCTATTGGAGTCTTTCATTTTACCATAGTTACTACAAGTCGAGGCAAAAATAAATCTTTCAACACCAACTTTTTCAGACTGTTCAAAAAGATTAACCGAAGCATTCCAATTAGTTTCTTTAGCTTCATCCGAAAATTTACTACATGCAGGGTCACCTACTATAGCTGCTAGGTGAATAACAGATTTAACCCCATCTAAGGCAACTTTAATATCTTTGCTATTTCTAATATCGCCTTTAAAAAATTCAAAATTTTTATTATTGATTACGTCATGAAGAGATTCTCCACCCCATTTTAATGAATCTATAACCCTGACATTGTATCCTTTTGAAAGTAATTGCCTTACCAATACTGAGCCTATGTATCCAGCTCCACCTGTAACTAAAATTTTTTTCATAATTTTTATTTAATTAAATTAGATATATGTTCGCCTATCGCAAATGATGCTGTAGCTGCTGGCGAGGGAGCATTACAAACATTAATAATATTATTTTTCGAAATTATTAAAAAATCATCTACCATTTCACCATTTGATTTAACTGCTTGAGCACGAACCCCTGCCCCACCTGATGATATATCTGAAATTTTTATTTCTGGTATTAATTTTTGTAAGGATTTTAAATATGCGTATTTGGAAAAAGAACGGTACATTTCTATAATTCCTTCTTTCCAATACAATTTTATTAACTTAAGAAATCCAATATAACTAATTGACTCAAATAATTCTTTAAAATTAATAATAGACATTTTATAACCCTCACGGCTAAATGCAAAAACTGCGTTGGGTCCAGATTCGATAGAATTATTAATTCGTCTAGTAAAATGAACTCCTAAAAACGGAAAATTTGGATCTGGGACTGGGTAAATTAAATTTTTAACCAAATACGATGCGGATGGTTTTAAGTTATAATATTCACCTCTGAACGGAATAATTTTATAATCAATTTCAAAATTCATTTTAGCTAATTTATCTGAATATAAACCAGCTACATTTACAATGTAATTAGCTCTAATTTCCTCATTACAATTCGTAAATACTCTGTTAAAACCTGACCCGTTTTTAATATTTAATACTTTTGTATTAAAACTAAATTTTACTCCCTTGTCTTTTAAAATTTCATAAATTTTTTTTGACACTAATTTATAATCAGTTATGCCCGCCTGTGGAACATGAATTGCTTTTAATCCATTTACGTAAGGTTCATAGTTTTTTATTTGTTCAGAATCTAAAATTTTTAAACCTTTTAATCCATTTTTCTTACCCTTTTCAAATAAAACCATTAATTCATTAATTTCATCATCACTGTTCGCAACAATTAGTTTACCACATATTTCATGAGGAATATTATATTCTTTTAAAAATTTCAATAATAAATCATATCCTTTTTTACAATTAATGGCCTTACTGGATCCTGGTTTATAATAAATCCCTGAGTGAATAACATTACTATTATTTCCAGATTGATGTTTTGAAAAAGTCTCTTCTTTTTCGATAATAATAATTTTAGAATCTGGATATTTATGAATTAAAGAATAGGCTGTGCTTAATCCAACAATACCTGCACCAACAATTATAAAGTCATACTTCATAAATACAAAGATAAATTAGAGATATTCAGTTTTATAATTATTTATAAAAATTTTTAATTTCAGAAATAACTTTATGCTGATCTGATATTATTAAATTTGACGAGGACGGAATGCTTATACAATCTTTGAATATTTTATTTGAAATATTATTATCATTGATATACCTTAAATTTTTATACATTGGAAGATTGTTCATCGGAGTCCAAAAAGGCCTACTTTGAATTTTATTATTGTTCAGGTGATTTAATAAGGCTCTCATTTTTTTTGTTCGAAAAGTGAACAACCAACAATTAGGATCTGAGTTTGGATCATTCTGCTGAAATATGATGTCTCCTATTCCATCTAATTCTTTTCTATAAAGTGCATCAATCTCTTTTTTTCTTTTCAAAATACTTTCAAAGTTTTCCATTTGTGCAACTCCAATTGCAGCTAAAACATTTACTAAACGGTAATTATATCCTACTTCATCATGAAAATAATTTATAGGATCTGTTTTTGCAGTTGTTGTAATGTGCTTAGCTCTAACAGCTATTTGTTTATCATTTGTCAAAATCATTCCACCACCACCAGTGGAAATTATTTTATTACCATTAAAACTTAAAACGCCGGTTAAACCAAAGGTTCCTGCATGCTTTCCTTTTTTAAAGCTTCCTAGTGCTTCAGTGCTATCTTCTATTAAAGGGATACCATAACTAGAGCAAATTTCTACCAATTTATACACATCGAGAAAGCCACCTAAGACATAGACTGGCATAATTGCACCAATTTTTTTTCCTGTTAATTTTTCAAAGGTTACAGGTTTATCGTCTACAAGTCTTGTTGTGGTATTATTTTCTAACCATTTCTGAAGTAAGTCAACTTCAATTTGCCAAGAATCTTCACAAACATCAATTAACACAATTTCTGCACCTGAATATGAAATAGAATTTAGTGTGGCTACAAAAGTTAAATTTGGTGCTATTACAATGTCATTTGATGAAACTCTAGCAAGATTCAAAGAAACTTGTAAACCAGCAGTTCCATTCATACATGCTATTGCATATTTTGCGCCAGTATAGTTTTGAATAGCTTCCTCAAATTTATTAACATATGCCCCAGCTGAAGAAACCCATCCTGTATCAAGACAATCTTTTACATATTGCCATTCATTTCCGTTTATATTTGGTACTGATAATGGTATCATTTTTTTAAATTTTTATTAAAAATCCTTTACTAATCAATATAGCTTAAAAAATGTCAAAATTAAGTTTTTTTACAAATTGACCACACTCATTAATTATATTTCAATTTATCTAAAGTTGGTCTTGTTATTTCTTCTAATAATTCAATTTCTCTAGAATTAAACTCTTTTTTATGAGATCCAACACTTTTATCTGAAACACCTGAAACTAATTCTTTTATATTTTCTTCTGAAAGGCTTAACTTAAAAAAGTCTGAAAATCGTATCATTTCATTAATTGGGTTCTTAACAAAAAATTCATATTGGAAATCTAGTATATTTTCTGATGAGATATTAACTCTTTGTTTTAATATATTCTCTGCGCAATGTTTCCATTGATTGGCGCAAATTTCTAAAGAAGATTTATTAACAACATCCTCAGAAATTCCTTTATATAAGGGGCCCCAAAACGAAAGGCTTTTGGACTTTGAACCTATTTTCTTTATCCTGTTAATTCCAAACTTACTTAGGTAATAAAACAAATCAGCTAATGGGACATATCTTAATTTCTTTAAGCTATATTTTAGTTCAAAACTAGCCCTCCATCTTTTCATTGCACTCGTTGTCACATCTCTCCCATCTCTGTTTATAATAATATATTTTGCTTCAGGAAAAATGTTAAAAATATATTCTAATCTCAATGAATTAGCACATGTTTTCTCAACTATAAATTTAGATTTTGTTTTTTTATAAAGTTTATAAAATCTTTGTCTAATATACTTTTTTATCTTAGGAGTCAATCTACTGACAGGAATTTCATCTGTAGGATAATCTCGGTTTCCGTAACGCCAAATTGGATTGATTTCATCACAATCCCATGTTTCAAAACCATCTATTGAGGTTATAATATCTCTAAGCATATTTGTCCCAGATCTTCCAGAACCTATTATAATAACAGGGGTATAGTCCATTTAATTATTTGTTATATTTTTTAAATTACGTTCTAATTTATCTACACTAGATTTCATCGATAAGTTATTTATATAATACGCTTTTCCTCGTTGCCCCATCTTTTCAATCTCTGCATTAGACAAAAGCATCATCTTTTTAATTTGTTTTTCTAAATCTTCTGAGTTATCCGGTTCGAATGTATATCCTGCTTGAGCGTTTACTAAAATATCTTTCGCATCACCCTCTAAACCCATTAATATAGGTTTTCCTGCCTTTAAATATGCTAAAATCTTAGAAGGAATCGTGATTTTAAATAATTCATTCTTTTTAAGATGTACCAATAAAAAGTCAGCTGCATTTAAATATTTAGTTACTTCACTAGAAACAACTCTCGGAATAAAAAGAATATTGTCCAAATTCCATTTTTTTACTGTTTCTTTTAAACTTATTTCATCTGCACCTCCACCTAAAAATATAAACTTTATTTTTTGATTCCCCTCATCTCTTAGTTTCTTTGCTGTTTTTAAGATAGTCTTCAATGATTGGACAATACCCAAATTACCCGCATAGAGAATATTTATTTTTGTATCATCAAAATATGATTCCATTAAAGTTTTAGGTAACTTATCATCAGAAATTATATCTCTACTCCAATTAGAAACAATCTCTAACTTTTCTTCTGAAATTCCTTTAGAAATCAATCTTTTGTAAAAACCAGGTGTGGCTACGGTTATAAAATTAGCATTTACATAGTTAAAATTACACCAAACATTTATAAGTTTTAATGCCCAATTATTTTTTATCATTCCGGATGCAGCTACGGATTCTGGCCATAAATCATTGATGTCATACAAAAATGGTATACCTCTCAATTTTTTTAAAATTATAGCAGGAATGGCAGTAGAAATAGCACCCTGATAGACAAAACACACATCTGGTTTTTTTACCAAAAATAGACCTATTAAAGATGCAGTTAATGCATAAGAAAAGTAATGAATAAATCTGTTTAAGCTAGAATCATCATGGCTAGGATAAATAGGGACTCTTATAATTTCTATTCCTTCCATTTTTTCTCGTTGGTAAAAACGTTGTTTGTAGCCAGGATAAATCTTTCCTATTGGGTAAGATGGAAAACCTGTAAGAACCTCAACTTTATGTCCACGAGCAACCAATTCTTTTGCAAAATCTAAGCTCTTTGCAGTTGGCTCTGGATTAAATAATCGTTTTAAAATTAATACTTTCATTTAATTTTTAAGAAAGAATTTATAGATAAAATTCAAAATCTGCTTAATTTTTTAACATTATAGAGTAATTTTTTTTAGGTTTTAAAATTACTGCTATTTAACCAAAAACCAATTATTTAATAATTCTTCACGGTTATAGATCATTGGTTCCTTAGTAATAAAATCTATAACTTCAAATCCTGAAAACATACAAATAGCCTGTCCAGCAGCTGTATCCCACTCCATTGTAGGGGCAAAACGAGGGTAGCAATCTGCTTGACCTTCAGCAACCAAGCATAACTTAAGAGAGCTACCTTTTGATATCAAATTGACCTCCCCATGCGCGATTCTCAATTCCTGCAAGTAACTTTCCGTTTCTGGGTTCATATGAGAACGACTAGCAACGATTGTAAATGTTTTATCTTTTCTTTGTAATGGTAATTTATTAGCCCTAGAGATTAATGTTTTAATGTCAAAAGCGTTAAGATCAACGACTGCTTTAAAAGCACCTAACTCCTTACTTGAGAAATACAATTCGCCGGAAACTGGAACAAAAATTACTCCAATAATAGGTTTTTGATTTTCTATCAAAGCTATGTTGACAGTAAACTCTCCGTTTCGTTTTATAAACTCTTTAGTACCGTCTATAGGATCTACAATCCAAAGTTGTTTCCAATCTTTACGTTCCTTATAGCTAATAGCTTTTCCTTCTTCTGAAAGTACAGGTATACCTGTTTTTTTTAAGACAGATATTATTATATTGTGAGAGGCCTTGTCTGCTATGGTTAAAGGTGAATTATCGACTTTTGTTTCAAACTTAAGATCTTCAGAATGATAGATTTTAAGTATTTCTTTACCTGCATCTAAAGCGGCAGTAATAGCTATTTTTAACAACTGTTGCATAATTAAATAATCATCCCAGCACCAATTGTTTCGTTTGTTTGCTCATCAATTATAATTAAACTACCGGTTTTACGATTCCTTCTGTAGGCATCATAAAACAATGGCTTGGAGGTACGCAATGTAATTCGTCCAATGTCATTCATTTGTAATTTATCAATATCTTCAATGCGATGCAATGTATTGATATCCACTTTGTACTTCAATGATTTTATCATTGCCATACATTCATTAGTTGTATGTTTAACGATTACTTTAGTCCGGAGCTGTAAAGGATTAATATTCATCCAAGTCACTAAAACGTCAAGTTCTTGCCCCATTTCTGGAACATTATTTTCACGAACAATCATATCCCCTCGGCTAATGTCAAATTCATCTTCAAGAGTCATAGTTATTGACATGGGGGCAAATGCTTCAGTAATTTGCTCTCCATTGAGTTCAATATTTTTAATAGTTGATACAAATCCGGACGGTAAGGTTTTAACCTTGTCTCCAGGTTTAAAAATACCACCATCAATACGACCTGTAAACCCTCTAAAATCTTGATTATCTAAAGTATGTGGACGTATTACCGATTGAATCGGAAAACGACAATCAATATGATTATAATCACTAGAAATATGAACTGTTTCCAGGTGATACATCATTGTGCTGCCTTTATACCAATCCATGTTTTTTGATTTATTTACCACATTATCACCATTGAGTGCAGAAATAGGTATGAACTGAATGTCAGTAATGTCTAGTTTAGATGAAAAAGCCTTAAAGTCAGCTACGATTTTATCATATACTTTCTCGCTGTAATCCACCAAATCCATTTTATTTATGCAAACAATTGCGTGAGGAATACGCAACAAAGAGGCAATAAAAGAGTGTCGTTGAGTTTGCTCTAACATGCCTTTTCGCGCATCGATTAATATAATGGCCAAATTTGCGGTGGAAGCCCCTGTTACCATATTACGTGTGTATTGAATGTGTCCAGGGGTATCCGCCACAATAAACTTTCGTTTTGGAGTTGCAAAATAGCGATAGGCTACATCGATGGTAATTCCTTGCTCTCTCTCAGACTTTAAACCGTCTGTTAATAAGGATAGATCAACATAATCAAAACCCTTATTTTTACTAGAAGTCTCAATTGCATCAAGTTGATCTTGAAAAATAGATTTACTATCATACAATAATCTACCAATAAGTGTACTTTTGCCATCATCTACACTACCAGCTGTGGTAAACCTTAATAATTCCATGTTTTGATACTCCATAATTTTGTTAATTTAAGCTAAAAATATCCTTGTTTTTTTCGATCTTCCATCGCAGTTTCAGCGCGCTTATCATCAGCCCGTCCACCACGTTCAGTGGTTCTTGTCGTTTTAATTTCATTAATGATTTTGGTCAAATCATCGGCGTTTGAAATAACAGCACCTGTTATGGGCATATCGCCACATGTTCGATAACGCACAGTCATATTAATAACTTCCTCTCCTGGTTTTAATTTTATATACTCCGATTTTGCTAGGATTACACCATCACGAACTAGACAATCACGCTGATGAGAAAAATAAAGACTTGGGAGTTCTATATTTTCTAATTTTATATATTCCCATACATCCATCTCTGTCCAATTAGAAATTGGAAAGACTCTAAAGTGTTCACCAAAATTTTTACGGCCATTGAATAAATTCCAAAGTTCAGGACGTTGATTTTTTGGATCCCATTGGCCAAACTCATCTCGGTGAGAAAAAAACCGCTCTTTAGCTCGAGCTTTTTCTTCATCCCTACGTGCACCACCCATAGCAGCATCAATCTTATGAGTTTCCAAAGTGTCTAATAAAGAAACTATCTGCAGCGCATTTCGAGAAGCATCGGCCCCTATCTCTTCCTTTACACGACCCTTATCAATTGTCTCTTGAACGGAACCTACAATAAGTTTTACACCCAGCTTTTCAACCAAGGCATCTCTAAAGGCAATTGTCTCAGGGAAGTTATGTCCTGTATCCACATGAATTAAAGGAAATGGAATTTTTGCAGGGTAAAATGCTTTTTTTGCCAAATGAGTCAACAATATAGAATCTTTCCCGCCTGAAAATAAAAGCACTGGATTTTCGAATTGAGCGGCAACTTCTCTAATTACAAAGATGGCTTCAGATTCGAGCTCTTTCAAATGGTTAATGGTATAATTACTCATATGCTCTATTTCAATTTTTTAGTTATAAATTCTAAGATAATTTTTACATTTTCTTCGATGGAATGTCCATCAGTGACTACTTCCAAATCTGGATTAACAGGTGCTTCATATGGAGCAGAAATACCGGTCATGTTTTTTATTTCCCCTTTTTTGGCTTTTTTATACAGGCCTTTAACATCGCGTCTTTCGCATTCTTCAATTGAGGTATTAACATAAATTTCTACAAAATTATCCGCTCCAACAATTTGCTTTACTCCTTCACGGTCTTTAATGTATGGCGAAACAAATGCCGCTAAAGTTAAAAGACCAGCATTCAACATTAAATTACTAATTTCAGCTATTCGTCTTATATTTTCAGTACGATCCTCTGGGGAGAAGCTTAAATCCTTGTTAATCCCTTGACGAATATTATCGCCATCCAAGATACATGTTGAAATACCTTTTTCATGTAATGCGATTTCAACCAAATTAGCTAAAGTTGATTTACCAGAGCCAGACAAACCTGTAAACCAAAGTAAATAGGTACTATGTCCATGTAGCTTCTCTCGATTAGATTTAGTTATTTTATAGTCATGTTTTATAGTGTATAAACTCATCTTTTAAAATTGTATTGTTATTCTATGAAGTTTTTTTCATACGTTTTATTTTGATCTCCTTACCTAAACCATAATTTATTTTATACCATACTTTTTCATGTCCAAAATAGAGTAGCATTTTAGAAAAAACTTCTGCGATACCTATTTTTAATCCAGTTAGCGGATTACCTGTAATAATCGATCCTAAAATAAAAGTATCAAGAGTTCCAATAGCACGCCATGAAAAGGTTTTAATTAGATGACGTTTATTTGAATTCAATATACTTGATTTGAACCAAATTCGTTCGTGTATGTAGTAAAAAATCATCTTTGTAATTACTTCAAGGAAACCTATTTGCAAACCTAAACTAAAATTTCCTGAAATTAACCATGATAAAACTATCGTATCTAGGGAACCTATCAAACGCCAAGAAATAGTTTTTGCTACATGCCTCCTACTTAACTTCAATTACTTTTTATTTTTAAAATTTGTGAATTATTGTTCTTATCTATTTCAGTTTCATTTATTAATCTTTTTTTGTTTATAAATAAATAATATTTCATGATCTTTTTATTAATTTATTTATTTAATCTGAAAAAATTTCGGATAAATTTACTTTGTCTGTCTCTACCAGATTCATGAAAAACATTTTTTACTCCCCCCATACGTTTCTATTAATATAGTCCGTGTATGATATTATTATTCTTAAAACCTTTTCACTTACGTTACTTTTGGAATAATCAGCAACAGGAAAAACGGTATGTTCAACTCCTCTTTTTTGATTAAATATTATTTTTAAACCTTGTAAAATTCTTTCAGATCCTAAACCAACCATCATTACAGATGCCTCTTCCATTGCTTCAGGTCTTTCATGGGCCTCACGAATATTTAAAGCAGGGAAATTCATAATAGATGATTCCTCAGAAATAGTTCCACTGTCAGACAAAACAGCCTTAGAAAATTTCTGTAAATGATTATAATCATGAAAACCCATTGGCTTCATTAACTGAATTAGTTTATTAAACTTAACTCCAGTTTCGTTAATTTCATTTCTTGTTCTGGGGTGAGTAGAAACTATTATCGGTAGTTTATAAGTTACAGCTATTAGGTTTAGACTTTCAACCAAATTTATAAAATTAGAGGAATTAATATTTTCTTCACGATGTGCAGACACTAAGAAGTATTGCTCTTTTTTTAATTTTAATTTTTTTAGAATATTAGAGTTTTCAATTTTATGTTTATACTTTTCTATAACCTCGAAAATTGGAGAACCGGTTTTTATTATCCTATCAGCTGGAAGCCCCTCTTTTAATAAATATTCACGAGCAATATCGCTATAAGTAAGATTAACATCTGAAATATGATCTACTATTTTTCTATTCGTTTCTTCAGGGACTCTTTGGTCATAACAACGGTTTCCAGCCTCCATATGAAATATTGGAATTTTTCTTTTCTTAGCAGCAATAGCGCAAAGGCAAGAATTAGTATCTCCCAGTACTAAAAAAGCATCAGGGTTTACATTTTCTAAAATAGGATCAATATTAATTAATATTTGACCTGATGTTACAGTTGCATTACTGCCAGCCGCGTTCAGAAAGTAATCCGGTTTTCTAAGACCTAAATCTTTAAAAAATACTTCATTTAATTCATAATCATAATTCTGACCAGTATGAACAAGTATGTGTTCAATACTCTGCGAATCATCAAGCTTTAATAAAACTTGTGAGAGTCTTATAATTTCAGGGCGTGTGCCGACAACTGTTAAAACTTTTAATTTTTTCATAATATTATTTTTTTAACCTTTAAACCTCTTCAAAAAAGGTATCTGCATCTTCCGAATTATATGGTTCATTAATCCAAAAATTGGTATATAAAGTATCTTCTCCGATATTTTTAATGTTATGGGTATACCAAATTGGCATATCAACATAACATGGGTCATCTCCGTCAAGATAGAAATCATGTAATTCATTTGTGCCTACTCGTCTTAATCGGATTAAAGCTTTTCCTTTAATTACAGCAAAGCGCTCAATTTTTCGAGTATGAAAATGATTTCCTCTGGTTATTCCAGGAATTGTGGTTGAAAAAGACACCTGACCACCAACTCCTAATCTTATTATTTCAACAAAAGATCCACGATTATCACTATGTTTCGTAAATTTTACTGGAAAATAATTTTTAATGTCAATATAGGATCTGAAAGTGTTAAATAAATTTAATTTAAAAGAGTCATTTAAAAGGGGGATTTCACCTTTTAACATATATGTTGTTTTGAAACCTTCTAATAACTCTAAAACTTCTGACACTTTGGATTTTGATGTATGCTTTACTTTATATGCACTTTCATTTCTTTTTTCTTTACAACATTTAATAATATCTGCAACTAAATCAGCTACATAAATAAGTTTTAATTCCCCGTCGATATCTATTTTTGGTGTTTCATTATTTGATAATTGGTAAGAAAATGTAGCAATAACAGAATTATAATAAGGTTTACCGAATGGTCCAAATACATTTGGTATAATCATGCCTGTAAAAAGAGCATTTTTCTCTTTTGCCCAATCCGATAGTAGTGTTCTACCTACTTTTTTGGACTTACCGTATGCATTATCATTATCCTCTTGAGAGGACGAGGACATGATAATATGAGGAGTGCTTTTAGTCCGGTTGAGTGAATCAATTAATGAGGAAACCAATCCAATGTTAGTATCATAAATAACAGAAGTTATTTTATGTCGATTTAATCCCGCTAAATGGACAATAACATCACATTGAGAAACAAAACTATCTAAAGCTACTTTATCCTCAAAGTAATTCCTTTTAAAATGAATCAAGTTGTATTTCTCTGGAAAAAGCCCAAGAGTATTATACAAATGAGTTCCGATAAAACCTTTTTGACCTGTTATACCAATATTTATCATTTTTATTTACAATTAATTAAAGTAGTTAATGTCATACCTATATTCATCATTAATATCATTAATTCCATAATTTGACATCACCAATAATTTAGAATCTGGTTCTTTTGAACTAATACTACTGACGAAGCCAGACGGTACGTGTAATACATTCATTATATCTGAGTTTAAATTATATTTGATTGATTTTAGATATTTAGATGGTGTTTCCCAGTTATCAATCTCAATTAAATTAATTTCAAATTCTCCTTGCAAAGCGGAAAACCAACGTTGCTCAACTTTATGCCCTTGCCAACCTCTAATTATATTAATACTACTATTTTTAATTATATATATTCGTTTAATATCACTTGCATCAAAGGAGTTGTTAAAAAAAATAGTTCCACGAATATCAGTAAAAGAGTTTCCCTTAATAATTCTTGGTAGTTTCATTATTACTTCTTTAATTTTTTAGTGCATTATGAACAAAATCTAATTTTAATAATAACTTTTTTATACCCTCAATATTTTTTTGCTCTGTATTATGCGAGTTGTAATCTTCAATACCGGATAACTCTTTCTCTCCTTCAGAAAAATAACTTGAATAATTTAAACTTCTGTTATCAGCAGGAATTCGAAAAAAACCACCCATATCTTCCGCTTTCATCATCTCCTCACGTGTGCACAAAGTTTCGTATAGCTTTTCTCCATGTCTTGTTCCTATAATTTTTACATTATTATTCAGATTAAACATTTCTTTTAATGCTTGGGCTAAATCTCCAATGTTACTTGCTGGTGCTTTATTAACAAATAAGTCACCAGGATTACCATTCTCAAAAGCAAATTGAACTAATTCAACCGCTTCATCCAAACTCATTAAAAATCGAGTCATATTTGGATCGGTGATTGTTAAGTTCTCCCCTTTTTTTAGCTGATCTATAAACAATGGTATTACCGATCCTCTAGAGCCCATTACATTTCCGTAGCGGGTCAGACATACAGTAGTATTTGTGAGATTACGAGAGGCTGCTATAGCTACCTTCTCCATCAAAGCTTTTGATATTCCCATTGCATTAATCGGATAAGCTGCTTTATCAGTACTTAAACAAATAACTTTAGTAACTTTATTAATTCCAGCTGCTTCTATAACATTTTGTGTACCAAAAACATTTGTTCTAGTCGCTTCCAAAGGAAAAAACTCACAAGATGGCACCTGTTTTAAAGCGGCGGCATGGAACACATAGTCAACACCTCTCATTGCCTTTTCTACACTATTATAATCACGCACATCACCAATATAAAACCTTAATTTTTCGTGATTCAATCTTGTACGCATATCATCTTGTTTCTTTTCATCACGAGAAAAAATACGAATTTCATTAAAATGATCTGTATGAAGAAAACGATTCAAAACCGCATTACCAAACGAACCTGTTCCACCAGTAATTAATAATATTTTATTTTTTTCCATAAGTAATTAATTTATCGATTATAATATTTTTTAAAAACAAATTTTAAAAAATTGTGCGAAATAAATAATATAGCAGCAATTATAAAATAAGTAAAACTGTTTTTATATATTTTCATTGCATTTTGTTTTGCTTTATCTATATTATCCTGAAATAAATTATATCTAAGTTTGTAATATTCTGCTCTTGCGAAAGCTTCTTTGAATTCATTTGGAAATTCTAATAGTGATTCTGGATTTTTATCTAAAATTTTATTTAAAGTATAAATCCTTTCATCTGCCCAATATCTGATAGATTGATTTGTAAGTGAGTTTTGCCTAACTAAATACTTCGCTATTGGTTTATTAATAACACAAACTTTCTCTTTGTAAATCAATTGCATATAAAGACAATATTCTTCTGATGCTTTTATTCTTTTATCAAAATTTATTTTTTTCTCCAATAATGATGACCTTTTAATCATTGAAGTTGGCATGTTTATATCAAATTGAAACATGTTTTCTGAAAACAAATATCCTGATTTGTATTTAGGATATCTTTCTTTTGTCTTTTTTGTTTCGTAGTCTAGGCATATAATTCCTCCATAAGAAAGCACATAATTATCTTTTAACATTTCCCTTAACTGAATCTCTGTCTTTTCTGGTATCCATTCGTCATCAACGTCTAAAAATGCAATATAATCACCTTCACATTTATTTACAGCCCATTCCCTTGCTTGACCTAAATTAACATTTGTCTTACTAGAAAAATATTTGAATCTTGAATCATCATATGATAAAAAAATATTTTTACTATTATCTTTAGATGCATTATCCCAAAAAATTAATTCCCAATTCTTGTAAGTTTGATTAAGAATAGAAGAAAAACAATTTTTTAAATATTTTTCACCATTGTAACAATTAACTACAAAACTGACTAATGGTTTATGAATATTTGCTACCATTCATATGGAATTATATCATTACATAAATCCATTTGTAAAGATTCTTGTTTATCGTGTTTAATATTTGCTATATTGAGTAGTAGGCAATAGTCATCGCTAATACATTTAAAACTATACCATATATTTTCGGGAACTGTTACACGTATATAATTTTCGTCATCATCTAAAATTATTTCATTGACTTCACCTCTGGATATAGAATTAGCTCTATTATCAAATAATACTAATTTTAATCCTCCAAATGGAACACAAAAATTTTGTTTCATCTCTTTGTGAAATTTCCAGCCTTTAATTACACCTTCACTTATCTTTGAAAAATAAGCTTCTCCAAACGAATAAAATGTTTCTGAGTCATTTTTCATTACGTGAAAAACAGCTCCTCTTTCATCTTTAATTTGTTTTAGTTTAGTTAAAACGACCCCTTTAATTGTCTTTTTTGACTTTATTAAATTGTCCATTTCAATTCTTTTATTTTAGCTAAATTACAATATTCATTAATTTGATCAATTGTTAAATCACTGATTGATTTTTTTCTTTCTGAACTGTAATATTGTTTATACCACAATACAGTAAATTCTATTGTCTTTTCAAAACCTAGAGTGGTATACCAGTTTAGATAATTATTTGCTTTATCACAAGAAAGTTTTAATAAACCAGCCTCTTTCATTTTTTCGTCTTTAGGCAAATCAACTTCCCAATTAACTAATTCCCAACTTTTTTTCATCTCTGTTAATAGCTGGGAAACAGTCTTGTTAACATCAGCCTCAGGACCTAAATTAAATGATTCATTTCTAACTTTTAAATTTCTCAAGTAGAGTTCAGATCCAAGTTGTAAATATCCACTTAAAGGTTCAAGAACATGCTGCCAAGGTCTTGTTGCATGTGGACTCCTGATTTTAACTGTTTTGTTTTGGGACCACGCTAACACCGAATCAGGTACTATTCTGTCATCTGCCCAATCACCCCCGCCAATTACATTGCCAGCTCTAGCAGTAGCAACGTAAGTATTACCTTCTTTGAAAAATGATCTCATATATGTTTTTGCAACTAACTCTGCACACCCTTTTGATGCGCTATATGGGTCTTCCCCCCCTAATTTATCATTTTCTCGGTACCCCCAAATCCATTCAACATTATCATAACATTTATCACTAGTTACTATAACTATTGATTTTATGTAATCAGAAACTCTGGCAATTTCAAGAATATTTACAACACCCATTGTATTTACCTCGATAGTTTCTGAAGGTTCTTTGTAAGATTTTCTAACAAGAGGTTGTGCTGCTAAATGAAATACAATTTCTGGTTTGTATAAGTCAAAAATTTCTTTTAAGTTCCTATAATCTCTAATATCACCAATATTATGATTCATTTTTTGATCAAGTTTTAAGGCAGAAAAATGCGATGGATTAGTTGGTATTTCGTTTGAATAGCCAATTACGTTTGCTCCTAATTGTATAAGCCAAGCAGTTAACCAGGATCCTTTAAAACCTGTATGACCTGTGACTAAGACATTTTTATTTTTGTAAATATTTTTAAACATAGATTTATTATTTAGTCCCAAATTTTCCATTTTGCTTTATTATTTTCCCATAATTCATTTAAAACTTTCTTATCACGTATTGTATCCATTGGCATCCAAAATGAATTATGTTTGTAAGTAAATATTTCTCCTTTGTTTGCCATTGTTTTTAATGGGTATTGCTCAAATATCGTCGAATCACCGCCATTTAAATAATCAAAAACTTCTGGCTCACAGACAAAAAAACCAGCATTTATCCAACTACCGTCGCCTTTGGGTTTCTCATTAAACTCAATTACTCTGTTTTCATTATTAATGTTTAATCCGCCAAATCTTCCGTCAGGCTGAGCGGAAGTCAAGGTTAATTTTTTTCCATGAGATTTATGAAATTTAATTAACTCATTAATATTAATATCTGCCACTCCATCACCGTATGTAAGCAGAAATGGTTTTTTGCCTATGTGTGGTTCTGCTCTTTTAATCCTACCCCCAGTCATAGTATCAAGGCCTGTATCCAATAGTGTAACCTTCCAAGGTTCACTTTCATTATTGATTACTTCAATCTTATTATTCTTAATATCTATTTTTACATCACTTTGATGTAGAAAATAGTTTGCAAAATATTCTTTTATGTAATACCCCTTATAACCAAGTAGAATAATAAATTCATTGATACCATAAGATGAATAGATTTTCATGATATGCCACAATATGGGTCTACCGCCAATTTCAACCATTGGCTTAGGTTTTAATGTGGTTTCTTCACTAAGTCTTGATCCGAATCCTCCTGCGAGTATGACTGCTTTCATATTATAAATTATTTATTATATTAGTAATTTTTTTAATTTTTGAATTATTAATTTCTGGATGTAGAGGAATGGTTATTATTTGATTATAAACTTTTTCAGTAATTTCAAGTTTATAAGAGGTTTTATACTTTGATAATAGATGATTTGGTTTATAGTGTAAACCATATTGTACATCATTTTCCAAAAGCAATTCTGCTAACTTATCCCTTAAGTTATCCATCACGAGGATTGGAAAAATATGAGGCACTACATTATCATAATTCATTTGAATTAATTTAACTTTTTTTTGATCACTCAACAACTCAGTATATTTTTTTGCTATATTTTTTCTTGTACTGGCAAATTCGTTAATAAATCTTTTTAATTGAACTCTCCCAATTGCGGCAAAAATATTACTCATGTGATATCTGTATCCTTGTATTGTAACATCAAATTCCCAACTTCTTTCCCCTCTATATCGTTTTTCTGAATCTTTTTGGACACCAAGAAGCCTTGCGTCTTTGACATATCGTATAACATTTTTATCTGAACTTACGATAGCACCTCCTTCTCCAGATGTTATATTTTTTATCCCGTCAAAACTAAAACAAATAATATCACCTTGAGCACCAATTTTTTCACCATCATAAGTACTTCCAAAAGCATGTGCAGCATCTTCAATAACTCTCAAATTATTTTCACTTGCGAAGTTGTATATTTCCGAATAATTAGAAGGATTACCGGCGTAAAAAACCGGTAAAATTACTTTTGTTTTTTTTGAAATTCTTTTTTTTGCATCTTTTGTATCAATAAGTAATGTATTCTTATCTACTTCACATGGAACTGGAATACAACCAGCAGCTGAAATTGCTTGAAAGGTGGCTACATAAGTTAGTGATGGAACTAGAATTTCATCACCTGGTTTTGTTATTGATTCAATAGCCAAATGTAATGCTGATGTTCCAGAATTAACACAAACTGTTTTATAATCATAATTTCCGAAAAATAATTCTAACTCCCTTTCAAAAAGACCAACCTCTTCTCCCATACCCAAATACCCAACATTTCTAATAACATTTTCAACTGCCTTAGATTCTTTTTTACCAACTATTGACTTTGAAACTCTTATCATAACTAATTTATTTTTATTTTTTTGAAGGGTGGAAACAGAAAAGCAATCACTATTGGGAAATAATATACTATATTAAACAGACTTGAGGAAAAAATTGAAAATATCATTATATGGTTGACAAAAATCACAATTAAAAGCCATTTATATGGATTTGATAATAATTTATTATAAACATATTTCATTGCTAAACCAAGAAAAATTAGATAAAAGAAAAAACTTCCTATTAATCCAAACGCAAACAAAATAGCAGGAAATGTTGTGAATGTATTTGAATAATTAGGCAGGTATACAGTTTGGTCAAAATCAATAGGTCCAAAAAGGAAAATCCCAACACCAGCTGGTAAAAAGCGTCTAATCAAGTATGATGGTCTAAATTCAAAATAACTGAAGGTTCCAATGTCGATATTGTATAGTAGATTACCAATAGGACTTGAAATATAATTAAACACTCCTTCAAAACCACTGATTACAGAGTCAGTAAAACCCAAATTTTCATACTGATTTAACATAAAATATGCATTACCCATATTTCTAAGAACATACAATTTATGAAACATATAGGCCATCAAAATTAAAGTAAATACTATATATATAGCATGCTTAAGTTTTAAAGGATTTTTTATTAAAAAAATAATAAAAGATATACTAGCTATAGACAACAATGTTGATCTAGAAAGATAAATTAATGAAATTGCTAAAATAAATATATAACCTATTAAATATATTTTATTCATCCGAAATTGATATAAAAAAAAGAAATATCCAGCAAGAAAAATTGAATTTGCTTTAACAAAAATGTTATGCCTAAACTTAAATACCTCGCCAACTAGATTATAATCAACATCATCAGACAAAGCAACAGACGCCATAAAGGGTAAAGTTCCGAAATAACTTACTTCGCTTATAACTTCAAAAATTAAAAGTGATAGAAGAATAACGCTTACTAGTTTTATATTTAATTTATTAAGTTCATAACCTTCTAAATCAAATTTAGGTACTCTAATTTTTAAAGGAACTCCAAATATAAAAATAACAAAAACAGAAAGAAATATATACAAGACAGAATAAATACTTGATTCTTCTACATAGTCAGATGATAGGTTCAAAAAATATACTAAAATTGTAAATATCCAAATAGAAATCAACAAAATTGCTGGATTCATAAATGGACTAATTTTGATTATATTTCTCACCATTTTTTCATCAAATTTTTAATTTTTTGACTTACCATTGTATTAATTTTAATTCTATCCATTTTGGGTAAAAACATGAAAACAAAAATAGAAAACATGATTATTGTGAATCCATTTTTTAAAAATAATTTCCAGAATTGATATTCATCAAATGAATGACTAAAATATTTTGACATAAAAAACAAAATAACACAAATAACAAAAGAGGGAAATAGTGTTCGATAATTTATATATATTTTAAAAAATTCATTTGATTTTAAGTAAACTAATGCAACAATCATAGTATTGCCAAATAAATGTATAATTGCAGCTCCTAATATTCCAATATAGCTGAATAGAAAATAACCAAATATTGAAACAAGGAAAAGTACAATAAAATAGTATGTGGGATAATAAAATGTTTTATTACTAATAATCAAACCATAATCAAGTATATTAATTGTTCCTAAGATTAATTGTGATAAAAGTATTACTGGAGTAACAATAAGCGCACCTTCATATAAATCTTCTTTGCTTATTAAAGAAATAATCTCATTTATATTAATGGATAAAATTAAAATAATAAAAAAACCTGATAACAAAAAGTAAGTAGTAACCTTATTAAAAAAATCAACTGTATTTTTATCTTTTCTGTATTCCATCCTGATCGTACTCCAAATAAGTGCGAAAGGCACAATAAAACCTGCTTGTATTAAAGACCCTAATTTTAACCCCATAGAATACAGTCCTAGATTTTCTGTTCCCAAATCTTTATTAACAAAAAAACGTATTACCCAATCTATTGCTATAAAAAGTAATCCCGAAAGTGCCATAGGAATTCCAAATTTTAAATATTTTTTAATTAAGTTAATGTCAAAAATTAATACAATAGATGATCTATATTTAATCAACATGATTGATAAAATTATGATTTGGCCAAGCAAGAAACCTAAGGCTGTAGCATCTAAAATATTATTCATTATATTAATGAGTATAAATATTGCAGATATTGTCGATAATAAAGAAATTAATTTTAATAATACAAACCATGTTGATTTTTTTAACAGCCTAGTCAACAGATAGAAAATTGTATTAATAATTGTTAATGATAAAGACAAGAAAAGAAAATAAAAAGTATTAATAAATGTTAATTTTCCGAATAATCTTTCTACAATAAATTCTCCAAAGAAAAATGTTATTAAAATCATTAGTGTGGAACCAAAAAGCGTTAAGAATAGTATATTTGAAAACCAAATTTTTTTTTCTTTTTTGGTCTTACCATCATAATAAAATCGGTTTAGAGCAGTACTCCCGCCAAAATAAAAAAATGCAGCGGCCATGGAGGCTGTTATTTGAATTAGCGAAAAAGCACCATATTCAACTGGTGAAAACTTATTTAAGAACAAGGGAATTAAAAGGATCTGAATTAAAGATTCTAAAATTGTACCAAAACCATAAACCATTCCATGACTACCTACTTCTTTGATTTTGGAATATATAGACTTATTGTTATTCATAATTTTAAGAAAGCAGATTAACTGTTTTTCTAATTCCTACAAGATTAGTTAATAATTTTTCTAAGTAATCCAAGTGAAGCATATTAGCACCATCACTTTTTGCATTTGAAGGATCAAAATGAGTTTCAATAAATAATCCATCCACATTGTTAACAATCCCGGCTCTGGCAATAGTTTCAATCATTTCTGGACGCCCACCGGTCACGCCACTGAGCTGATTAGGTTGTTGAAGTGAGTGAGTCACGTCTAAAACTGTTGGTGCAAATTTTCTCATAGTTGGAATTCCACGAAAATCAACAATCATATCATGATAACCAAACATCGTTCCACGGTCTGTAATCATAGCATTTCCATTACCAACATCTATTACCTTTTGAACTGCATGTTTCATTGACTCAGGACTCATGAATTGCCCTTTTTTTAAGTTTACCGCTTTTCCTGTCTTAGCTGCCGCAACAATCAAATCAGTTTGTCGCACCAAAAAAGCTGGTATTTGAAGCACATCAACATACTGTGCCGCCAAACTAACATCAGATACTTCATGAACATCGGTAACAGTTGGTATGTCAAAGGTTTCAGAAACTTTTCTAAGGATTTTAAGTGCTTTTTCATCTCCAATACCTGTAAAACTATCAATCCTACTACGATTAGCTTTTTTAAAACTCCCTTTAAATATGTAGGGTATTTTTAAAATATCGGTGATTTTTACCACTTTTTCTGCTATTCTTAAAGCCATTTGTTCACTTTCAATTGCACAAGGGCCAGAAAGCAAAAAGAAAGTATTACTGTCTATATTCTTAATTTTTGGTATGCTTTTCATAATCATTTTTCTTAATTTTTTTAAAATTTTAAATAATATATTGTATAGTAAATTCTATTTTTCTTTGATGTAACCTTTAAGACCTCTAAATTCTACTTCTCCTCCTATTTATTTCAATTATCTTAACCTTTAAATTAAAGCCCCAAGTCATAAGACTGTACAATTCCAACCAATAAACCATCTTCATTTTTAACAATTAAAGAATTTATTTTTTTTGCAAACATTAAATCACCTGCGATTTTTAATTTTGTAGTTTCCAGAATAGTATGTGGTTCCCTGGTCATAATATCCGATGCTTTTAGTTTAAAAAAATTTGTTTCGTTAGATTCCATTGCTCGTCTGATATCTCCGTCTGAAATTACACCAATAACAGAATTGTCATTAACCACAACAGCTAATCCACATTTACCTGAACTTATAATATTAATTACTTTTTTAATAGATTCATTTGGACATGCCAATGGTAAAGAATCCTTTTTCATAACATTATTCACATTTTGAAGAAGTCTTTTACCAAGACTGCCCCCAGGATGAAATCTAGCGAAATTTATATCTTTAAAATCTCTCATCTTCATTAATGTCACAGCTAATGCATCACCCATTACCATTGTTGATGTTGTTGACGAAGTTGGTGCTAATTGTAAAGGACAAGCTTCAACGTTAACTGAGATGTTTAAGTGAAAATCAGTATTTTTTGCCAATGATGACTGTGGATTTCCAGTAATTGAAATTGTTGTATTTTTCTGATGTTTCAAATAGGGAATTATTTTTAAAACTTCATCTGTTTCACCAGAATTTGAAATTAGAAGTACTATATCTTTTTTTTCAACCATTCCAAGATCTCCATGGTAGGCTTCACCAGGATGTAAAAAAAAGCTTGGTGTTCCAGTACTTGCTAAGGTAGCTGCAATCTTTTTACCTACAATTCCAGACTTACCCATTCCCGAAATTATAAGCTTTCCCTTGCAATTAATAATTGATTTTACTGCATTTTCAAAATCAGCAGTTAACATGCTTGAAAGCCTTGCAATTTCTTTTGATTCTATTTCAAATACTTTTTCAGCGATTTTTTTAATATTCATTATGCTTTTTATTTTTATTGTAAAATTTTCATTTAAATCATTAATAGCTGCTTTCTGTGAACGAAATTCCTAAAAGACAAGCCATTAATAGTGTGTTATACTAGTTTTTTTTAGTGTTAAAATCCCAATAATTTGATAACTCTTTTTCTATTAGCTGTATACTTTTTTTATTATCGAAATTTCTATAAATTCCGATATTATTAATACTTAAATTAGGATTAAAATATTTAAATTTTTGAGCGTGATCAGCAGAACTTAATCCCAAGAAATTATTTATTTCTAATGAAACTTTATCGTAATTATTTATGAAGTCTTTAAAATCAATAACTAATAAATTAGGGTTTTCTAAGTTATTTAGAAATGATAGTATTTTTTTTTGATATAAAATAAAATCATGTAAATTGGCTGCAGCTGATATATTATAAAATGTCGGATTAATTTTTTTATAAAAACCTGATTTATCTTTATTTCCCTCAATTATATTGGTATATATATCCCTTGGGTCACGTTTAACTAATATAGATTTAGAATTTTTCATAATTTTTAAATATCTATCAATTTCATAAGGCTCAAAGGCATTATGAGTAATATAAATTTTATATTTTTTCTTAATAGCTAGATTCAAAATACTATAAACATATTCATTTAATTTTTCTGTAAAATTTATACCATCGGAAAAAATGATTTTTTCAAGTATATAATTTTTATTAATTTTTGATTTTATTCTTTTAATCAAGAAATTAAGGGTTGGACTATGATAATCTGCATATGGCCACAAACCTTGATAAGTGAAAGTAATTATTTCTTCTAAAAATTTTTCGGTTAAATAAAAAAATCCTGGATAAAATGTTTCATATTTATATCCTGCAGCATTAATCATTTCATTAATCGAGCTAAATTTTGTTCTTGAACCTAATCTTTGAGTTAATTTAAGAAATCTTTTTATTGAGTCATCGGCTCTAATTGGGGTCCAATTTTCAACAAGTCCATAATGCAGATCCATTAATCCTCCGGGTCCTCTCAATAAATTAAATTCAAAATCTTTTCGAGGCACATAAATATTTTTAAATTCTTTCAAATAATCAGAAATGATAGACTTACCTGAATTGCCAAAGCCTGCGATATCAACATGCGTTTTAAAATTATTTTTCATTTTTCATCTCTAATAATTTTATGAAAATAAATTATATCTGTATTTGTGATAAAGCCTTCTGAAAATAGATCTTTTAAAATAATCGCCTATTTCAAAATAACTTAGATTACAATTGTCAATAGCAATTTCTAGTTTCTTCAAGTTTTTAGAATCATCGTAAAAAGTCTTTAAATAGATTTCTTGTTTTTTGATTATATCATTAAAATTATTTTGATAATTCAAATAAATATCCATTAAATCTACGGGGAAAGTATTTGAGAAATCTTTATCCACTAACTCATCCCCAAGGCAATAGGTATTTTCATTTGTTTTGAAATAATATTTCGGATAGTTCTTGAATTGATTTTGAAAAAAATTCAATTTTATAACATTACAACCAAGAGACATAGCATCTAATATTGAGGTTCCCATTGCTGCAATACATGAGATTTTTAACTCACTTATAATTTTATAAAGATTTTTATTTTCAATAAAACCCAAAAAATTTACTTTAAAGTTAATTTTTTTAGAAAATAATTTTACAATCTCAAGGTCTTGTCCATCACCAATAACGTGAAATATAAAGCTTTTATCTAAAACATCTTTATTATAAAGAATATCTAGAGACTCTAAAAACTTGATTAAAGGATTAGTTTTAAATGATTCTACTCTTCCGAAATAAGCCCAAGTATTTCTATCATTTATAGATTTACAGGTCTTAAAAATATTTGTCCCAGCTAATATTGGAACAATTTCATTTTTCAAAAGAACATTTAAATAATTCTGAGTATTAAATTTAGTACTCTCATCCATACTTATCAACCCCCCCCTTAAGTCGATTAATTCAACAAAAGATTTAAGCTTATTAAGCTCAAAATATCTTAAAAATTTAAAATTTTGAAATAAATTCAATTTCAAATTATTTGAATGTAAAATCCAAAATAGTAATTTAACATTACTTGAAATAGTTAATTCGGGTCTTATATATTCAGGACTGTAAGCTTGCATGATTAATATTCCTGATGAAATATTGATTTTTACCCCATCCTTAAAAACAATTCTTTCAATATTAGATTTAGAAGTAAGTTTGGACAAGGCACCATCTTCATAATCAACTATTGAAACATTTTTATAGTTAGAAAAATAATTGACAATTCTGGAAAATAAAATTGGTACTCCACTTACATATTTATATGGGAAAAAAAAAGTTATTTTCATTAAAAATCAAACTTATTAATAACCTTTACTATGTTAATTATATCTTCATTCTTTAAATGCATCCCAATAGGTAAACTTAGCAACTGCTTGTGAATTTTTTCGGTTATAGGTAAATTTAAGCTCTTATATTCTTCATATGCTTGCTGATGATGAATCGGGATTGGATAATGGATAAGTGTTTGAATATTATTATCTTTTAAGTATTGCTGTAATCCATTTCTGTTTTCTGTTCTAATCACAAATAAATGCCAGACATGAGCATCTTCATTAATTACAGTTGGTAGTATTATATTTTCATTTTTAATATTATTTAGGTAATATTCCGCTACTTTACGTCTTTTGTCTATATCCAATTGAATATATTTTAACTTTACATTCAAAAAAGCTGCCTGAATTTCATCCAATCTTGAATTTAAACCTTTGTAGATGTTTTCATACTTCTTTTCAGATCCATAATTTCTTAAGGCAGATATTGTTCTTGCTAAAGCTTTATCATTAGTGGTAACAGCACCGGCATCACCGAGGGCACCTAAGTTTTTTCCGGGGTAAAAACTATGCCCAGCTGCATCTCCTATTCCACCTGAAATTTTATTATCCCATCTCGCGCCATGTGACTGAGCACTATCTTCAACAAGTTTTAAATTAAATTTTGAACAAATTTCTAACATTTTGTAATCAACAGAGTTTTGACCATATAAATGTACCGTCAAAATAGCCTTTGTTTTGTGAGTAATTGCATATTCAATTTTATCAGAATTTAAATTATAGGTGTCTAAGTTAGGTTCTACGAAAACTGGCACCAAACCATTATCAGTAACGGCTAAAACTGAGGCAATATATGTATTTGCTGGTACTATTACTTCATCGCCTTTTTTCATTATACCAAGCTCAATATATCCTTTGAATATTAGTCTTAGAGCATCTAAACCATTAGCAACCCCTAACGCAAATTCAACATTACAAAATGCAGCATAGTTTTGTTCAAAGGTTTTTAATTGCTTACCCATTAAATACCAACCTGAATCTATAACACGATTTGCAACATCTTTTAATTCATCTTCATATTGAATATTTATTTTATGTAAGTCTAAAAATTTAATCATTTCTTAATTATTAAAATATTATTTTTCCACTCATAATGTTGGTTGTTTATTTTATCATATAAATTTAAATCCAAAGTTATTCCTTCATTTGAAACATAACCCATTTTTTCAGCAGGACTTCCATACCATAGCTCATTCTTACCAATGTCTTTGGTTACCAGTGAAGCTGCACCAATCATTGCAAAATCTTGGATTGTGATATCTCCCATAATTGTTGCTGATGCACCTATAGAAACATTTTTTCCTAATTTTGCACCCACATGGGATGGATATTTCTTAGATCTTGGATAGGGATTATTTATAAATGTTGAGTTTGGACCTATAAAACAATCATCACCTATCCTAATACCGTCCCACAACTGAACCCCAGATTTTATTGTAACATTATCTCCAATTATTACATCGTTCTCAATAAAAACAAAAGCGTTAATATTACAATTTTTTCCGATAATTGCTTTTTCTAATATTACTACATATTGCCATATATATGTATTTACACCAATATTACGAGATTGAACATCAGAAAATTTATGTTTAAAATATTTCATAAATAAAATTTTAAAAAATCAGTGTAATTTCTAATATAATCCTTTTCCTCAAATTTATGTGAGGCTAGAACAAGACAAACAGATCCTTTTGTGAAATTAGTTTCTGAAGCCCAAATGCCAGGAGGTATATGTAGTCCTAGATTAGGTTTATTTAAAATAACTTTTTTTTTTGCTTTACCATCGTCCAGGAGAACTTGAAAACTTCCAGAGGTGGCAATCAAAACTTGATGACATTCGATATGAGCATGGTTTCCTCTTTGCTTTCCCGCTGGAATGTCATATAGAAAATAAACTCTTTTAATTTCAAAAGGTATGCTTTTATTATTTTCAATTACCGAAATATTTCCAGCTTTATTTTTGAATAAAGAAATATCAATAATGGAACAATCAAGAACAGATGATTTATTTTTTTTCATTTATTATTGCTAACTTAAATTCTTGATAATCTCTTATGTAATCAGATTTATCATAACACCTAGATGAAACAATTAGAGAAACAGAATTTTTTGAAAAATTTTCAAAACGTCTCCAAATCATATTAGGAATATATAATCCATTACTTGGTTTATTTAAATGGTACTTTTTTTCTTGATTTCCATCATTTAAGATTACATCAAAACTTCCTGATAATGATATAATAAGTTCTTTAGTTTGTCTAAAAGCATGACTACCTCTATTTTGTTCTTTTGGAATATTGTAAATCCAATATGATCTATTTATTTTAAATGGAATCTGATTCTCATTTTCAAAAAAAGTTAAACTTCCTCTTTTGTCTTTAAGTTTAGGAAGTCTTATGATTTTAATACCCTCCAAGTTATTTAAATTATTTTTTTAATGTATTTGCCATATGAACTATTGCCATATTTTTTTGCAACTGCTAACATTTTTTCTTTATCTATAAAGCCATGGAGATACGCAATCTCTTCTACACAAGCAATTTTTTTATCAGTACGTTTTTCAATTACACGGACAAATTCATTTGCAGCTTCCATACTCTCTAAAGTACCTGCGTCTAACCAAGCCATTCCCCTACTCATGACCCCAACCTGTAGAGCTTTTTCTCTCAAATACATCTGATTAATGGTTGTGATTTCTTTCTCACCTCGGTATGAAGGGTTAACATTTTTTGCAAAATTTACAACCCGATTATCATAAAAATATAGACCCGGTATTGCATAATTCGATTTTGGCTTTAAGGGTTTCTCTTCAACACTTAAAACCCTATTTTTACTGTCAAATTCAACAACTCCATAGCGTTGTGGATCATTGACTGGATAAGCAAATACTGATGCTCCACTAATATTTTTTTTACTCCTCAATAAACTACCGAAACCACTTCCATAAAAAATATTATCACCCAAAATCAATGCTACTTTATCTTTTCCTATAAATTTTTCTCCGATTATAAATGCCTCTGCTAGCCCATTTGGTTTTGGTTGAACTTCATATTCGAATTTACACCCTAGCTGAGTACCATCACCCAATAATTTTTTAAAAATATCTTTGTCAGATGGAGTAGTAATTATTAATATTTCTCTAATTCCAGCTAACATTAACACAGAGAGAGGGTAATAAATCATTGGCTTATCATATATGGGTAACAGCTGTTTACTAACCGATATTGTTAGTGGGTAAAGTCTTGTTCCCGAACCGCCTGCTAAAATTATTCCTTTCATAAATACTAATTATATTGAGTTTTATAATAATTTTGATATTCTCCGGATGTTACATTTTTTAACCATTCCGAATTATCAAAATACCAATCAATTGTTTGGGATAAGCCTTCTTCAAAAGTAACTAACGGACTCCAACCTAAATTTATGTTAATTTTGTTTGCATCAATAGCATATCTGAGATCGTGTCCCGGTCTGTCTTTGACATACGTGATTAATTTTTCAGATTCACCTTTCTTCTGATTAAGTTTAACATCCATCAATTTACAAAGTAATTTAACTAAATCAATATTTTTATACTCGTTAAAACCCCCAACATTATATGTTTCATATTTAATTCCCTTATGGAATATCAAATCAATTGCAATTGCATGATCTTTGACATAAAGCCAGTCTCTTGTATAATTTCCATCTCCATATACCGGCAGAAACTTGTTTTCAATTATATTATTTATGAATAAGGGAATTAATTTTTCAGGAAATTGATTTGGTCCATAATTATTAGAGCAATTTGAAATCAAATAAGGTAAACCATATGTTTCTCCGTAAGCCCTGACAAAATGATCAGAACTGGCTTTGCTAGCTGAATATGGGGAATTTGGGTCATAAGGAGTCTTTTCATTGAATAATCCTGAATCACCTAAACTTCCATAAACCTCATCTGTACTTACATGGTAGAATTTTTTACCTTTCCAATTATTTGACCACAAAAGTTTAAATGCATTTAACAGAACAATTGTTCCTAAAATGTTTGTTTTAGCAAAATCTAGAGGATTAAGTATAGACCTATCAACATGTGATTCTGCGGCTAAATGTATGACACCATCAAATTGGTATTTCTTAAAAATTTCATTAACATAATTTTCATTTGTTATGTTTCCATACAAAAATTTATAATTTTTTTTATTTTCTAAATCTTTTAAATTCTCTAAATTTCCGGCGTATGTTAAGCTGTCTAAATTATATATTTTATAATTGTGATATTTATTTACAAAAGTTCTTACAACGTGAGAACCAATAAACCCCGCTCCTCCTGTAATTAAAATATTTTTCATTTAAATTAGTTTTTTATTATAGTGATTAGAAATCAACTTTTAAAAAAGCTTCAAAATTATTTGTTTAGTTGATATTATTAACTTCTTCAAAGTATTTAATTGTATTTAAAAGTCCCTTGTCCAAATCATATTTTGGTTTCCAATTTAGATTTTTAATTGCCAATGATATGGATGGTTTTCTTCTTTTAGGATCATCGTCTGGTAGATCTTTAAAAACAACCTTTGATTTAGAATTTGTTAATTTTAGAATTTTTAATGCTAACTTTTTGATTGATATTTCATTTGGATTACCCAGATTAACTGGCCCAACAAAATTATTTTGAGAATTCATCATTTTAATCATTCCTTCAATCAAATCATCAATATATTGAAAGCTTCTGGTTTGTGAACCGTCACCATTTATTGTAATATCTTGATTATTCAAGGCTTGTAAAATAAAATTTGAAACTACTCTTCCATCGTTTTTAGTCATATTAGAACCATAAGTATTAAATATTCTAACAATTTTTATTTTCAAATCATGTTCTCTCTTATAATCCATAAATAAAGTTTCCGCACATCTTTTTCCTTCATCGTAACATGACCTAAAACCAAGCATATTGACATTACCATTATAATCTTCTTTCTGTGGATGAATTTGAGGGTCACCATAAACTTCACTTGTACTTGCTTGTAATATTTTAGCATTATTTTTTTTTGCTAAACCTAACATGTTTATCACTCCAATTGTACAGGTTTTTATTGTTTTGATTGGGTTATATTGATAGTGTATAGGGGATGCTGGACAAGCTAAATTATAAATCTCATCAATTTTATCTTTATAGAAAGGATTAACAATATCATGGTTAATAAATTCAAAATTTGAATCATTAATTAAATGAGAGATATTATTTACAGATCCTGTGAGTAAATTATCTAAACATATAATATTATGTCCTAATTTAAGCAAAGCCTCACAAAGATGTGATCCGATAAAGCCCGCCCCACCAGTCACTAATATATTTTTATTATTTGTTTCTTCCAAGACCTATATAATTAAATCCTATTTTATTTATTTGTTTAATGTTTAATATATTTCTGCCATCAAAAATAAAAGCAGGTTTTTTCATCAGTGAATATATCTTTACCCATTCATAATTTTTAAATTCATCCCACTCGGTCATTATTGCAATTAAATTGTAATCTGAAATATTTTTCAAAGGTTCTTTAAGATAATTTACCAATGACTCGTTATAATTCGCATTTAAATTTGATAAATCTAGCTTAACTTGATTTTCCTTAACTTTTGGGTCATATATATCAATTTTTATTTCATTATTTATCAAATTATTAGCAACATAAATTGCAGCTGACTCCCTTGTATCATTGGTGTTTTTTTTAAATGCCCAACCCAATAATAAAACTCTTGGCTCCAAATCTCTTTTTTTTAAACACTGAACTATTTTATTTGAAAATCTGTCCCTTTGATGACTATTTATTACAAGTATCTGCTCCCAATAATCTGCAACTTTTTCAAGCCCAAGCGATCTTGAAATGTAGACAAGATTTAAAATATCCTTTTGAAAACAACTACCTCCAAAACCAACAGATGTTTTCAAAAAACTACTTCCGATTCTTGAATCCATTCCAATAGCTCTTGAAACTTCTTCAATATCTGCCCCAGTTTCTTCACACAACTCAGACAATGAATTAATGGAAGATATTCTTTGAGCTAAAAAAGCATTAGCCGTTAACTTTGAGAGTTCTGACGACCATAAATTTGTGGTAAGAATATTTTCTTTAGGAACCCATGAAGAGTATATGTTAAAAAGGGATTTCACTGCTTTTTTCCCTTCCAAAGTATCATCACCACCAATTAATACCCTGTCTGGGATTTCCAAATCTCTCATCGCAGTACCTTCAGCAAGAAATTCAGGATTAGACAATATCTGAAAATCAATCGAACTATTGTTTGATCTCAAAATTTTTTTAATCTTTTCTGATGTTCTAACAGGAACCGTTGATTTTTCAACGATGATTTTATTTGTTTTTGAAACTTTTGCAATTTGTTTAGCACAAGCCTCGACAAATTTTAAATCTGCTGCATAACCCTTGCCTTCTCCAGTAGTCTTAGTTGGTGTATTGACTGAAATAAATATCATATCGGCTTCAAAAATATGTTTATTTACATCTGTTGAAAAAAATAAATTTTTTCCTCTAGCTTCTTCGATAACTTTTGACAATCCAGGTTCATAGACGGGTAAATTTTCTAAATTTGTTGAATTCCACGCATCTATTTTATGAGAATTCATATCAACAACATTAACTCTGATATGAGGATTTTTTTGAGCAATAACTGACATTGTGGGACCTCCAACATAGCCCGCACCAATACAACAAATATTTTTTATTTTCATTTAAAGAATTTTATTACACTTTCGATGATATAGTCCTGATTTGAGTTTTCTAATTCAGTATGGATTGGTAAAGATATAACCTCATCAGAAAGAATATCGGTATTTTTTAAAGTTTGATTATTTCTGTATGGTTTCTGTTTATGAATTGGGATTGGATAATAAATCATTGACGGAATTTCTAAATCATTTAAATAACTTTTTAATTCGTCTCTTTTTCCGTTTAAAATTCTTAGGGTATATTGATGATAAACATGAATTGAATCTGAAATAACTTTTGGAGTCTTAATCTGATTAATTTTATTAAAAGCCAAGTTATAGTTATTTGCCATAATTTTTCTGTTTGTATTATACTCATCTAAATATTTTAATTTGATATTTAAAATTTCAGCTTGAATGGAATCCAATCTGGAATTGCAACCAATAATTTCATGATGATACTTTATTTTTTCACCATGATTTACTATCATTCTTAACTTGTTGGCTAAGTTATTATCATTCGTAAAAATTGCACCTCCATCACCATAACAACCCAAATTTTTAGAAGGGTAAAAAGAAGTAGTCCCAATATGACCCAGGGTTCCAGTAAATTTAATTTCTTCACTTGGAAAGGTATATTTACAACCGATTGCCTGCGCATTATCTTCTATGATTTTAAGGTCATATTCTTCAGCTAACTTAATAATTGGAGCCATATCACAAGATTGCCCATACAAATGAACAGGAACAATAGCTTTTGTATTATCATTTATATGTGGTTCAATTAAATCTGCTGTTATATTGAATGTATCTAAATCAACATCACAAAAAACAACTTTAATTCCAAGAATTGCTGCTGCCTCAGCAGTAGCAATATATGTCCATGATGGGCATATAATTTCATCTCCTTTTTTAAGGTCCAAAGCCATGAATGCAATCTGTAGTGCGTCAGTTCCATTAGCACAGCATATAACATTTTTTACATTTAAATAATTTGATAAATTTTCTGAGAATTTTTGAACTATTGGTCCGTTTACAAATCTACCTGATTCAATAGATGATATAATGTTTTGATCAATTTCATTCTTTATTTTTGAATATTGACCCATTAAATCTACCATCTGTATATTAGTTTTTTTCATTTAGTTTTTTTACGGCTTCGCCAACGTCAG
>CACOFE010000003.1 GCA_902626365.1 uncultured Bacteroidota bacterium
AGTTAAAGAAATAAGTGAAATAAGAAATGAGAAGGGGATCTATAACCTACAACTTTTATTTTATATGGTAGGTGTATATAAAGAAATAAAAGCAAAATTTATAAAAAGTGGAATTATATCCTTAAAAAATACTAATGATGGAGTATTAGAGGGCATTTTCGAGGGAAAAAATGGTTTAAGCGTAGAAAACATCATGAGTTTTGAAAAAGAATTGATTACAATGATAAATGAGATCTTAGATAAGAATATTATGTTTGAAAAATAGTATTTTTACTTATATAAAAATGCTTGAATAAAATTCAAAATTTGAGTATTAAAATATTATTTTATACATTTATATAATCAGTTAAATTAAGTATAAATAATAAAAAGAATGAATTATTTTATGTAAAGTTATGAACATAAAAATAACAAAATCTACATACAAAACAAAAGAAAATAAAAGGGCTATAATTTATGATTGTAGTGCAAAAAATTACAGGAAAAAGATAAATACGGGGATATTTATCGAAGATGGGTATTTGAATAATCCAGAAATTACTCTTTCTATCGCCTTAAATATTACACTAGAAAAGCTTAAAGATAAAAAAGAGGATGCCTTATCTAAATATTTAGAGAATAACTGGTCATATGCTGAGCTCGAGAATTACTTAAGAAAAGGAATTGACATTTATTCAATTGAAGAATATGTAAAAAATGACTTTGTAAAAAATAAAAACATAATAACAGGTAATGATTATTTTAATGTCATAAGGGTTTTTAAAAAGCATCTAAATAAAGTAAATATTAGCTTTAATGATCTGTTACACAATAACACAATATTAGAATTTAAATTAAAAGCACAAAGAAATGGTGTAAAAGTTTCATCGGTTAACTCTTATATAAAAAAAATTGGTGTAATTATGAATCAGGCATATCGAGATGGGTTTATAACAAGAAGGTTTGTAATACCCAAGTATGTACTTGAACCTAGGGAGAAAAAATTAGATAAAGTATTATTTGATAAGGATAAGTTTATAGATGCAATAAACAAATCAGACAATATATTTCAGGTTCAATCACTTTCAATTTTTTTAATGCTTATGGTTTGTGGTGGGATGAAGCCTTCGGATTTGATTAATTATGAAGTTCACAATAACTACGATAAAAATGATTTACTAGGATCAATGATTTATGATAATAATAGCTTCTTTTTAAAATTTAAGAAATCAAATAAAGGGGTTATATTTAAATATGTGAAACTGAATTACATAAAAATTAAAATTATTGAGCTTGTCAAAACATTATTTTATATAACTCATCAAAGAAAATATCCTTATATAATTTCTTCTTATTCTAACCAATTTAAAATATTCGATTTTAATATTGAAAAAGAAAATAACCTTTACAGAAATCTTTGGAACTTTTATCAGGTTAAAATAAAAGAGGTTTATGATTTAAAATTCAGCGACGCCAAAGGAATATATTATGAAAAATTAAATGAGATTGAAATGAACAAAATAACAAGTGATATTTTATTTGCTAAGGCTAAAGAAGTTGAGCTTATTGGTTATGAAAAAACAAAAATATTAAAAGAAAACATTGAAAAATGTGAAAAGAAAATTTCAAGAATATTATCCGTTAATGAACTATTTCAAGTAATAATAAATAAACTGATTTTTTTAGGAATTGATTTAAATAATATCCGATTAGAAGATGTAAAAACTCCTATGGAATTTTCAAACTTTTTATTGAAAATTAGTAAGTATCGTAGAGGCTTATAAAACGAATGCTTTCTTCAAATGAGGTAGTAGAACTAAAATTATCTCTGTTTATTCTGATTATTTTTTCTTTGTTTGGTAATAGATCAAAATAATTGTCTGAAAAATTATATTCTGAATTCGAATCTATAAATAAATTTTTTATCAAATTTTCAGAAATTAATTTGATTTCATAAGAATTACCTAATATATCAACATCATACTGAAATTTTGGTTTAGTTAGTTTAAGATTTTTTAAAGATGTTAGATACTTTGTTTTTTCAGCGATAATTTCATCATCAAGTGTGACATAAGAGAAGATGAATTTATCTTCAAAATAGTCACTATCAATACTGATTGATGATAAATTTATATTATGAATTAGCTTAGAATTGTTAGGCGTTGAATAAAACTCACCAGTCCAAGAATTATAAATTTTTCCAGAAAAATCAATTAATTGAAAATTATAATTATATTTTTCACTTCGTAATTTATCTGTTACAAAATATGCCTCTATCTCATTATTTTTTTTATGAAATGAAATAATAGACTCTTCAAATGACTTTTTCGTTTGATAGTGTAATGCTTTCCATTTTCCATAGTAATCAATACTTGACCAAGATGCTACTGGCCAGCAATCATTTAATTGCCAATATAGACTGCCCATGCATACGTCCCTGTTTCTTCTTTGGGCCTCCATCCCTAATGAAATTCCCTCTGCTTGAAGTAATTGACTTACGTATAAAAAATGCTCAAATGAATCAGGAACATTATAATCGCGGACCATGTATTCTTCAATTGTGCTATTTCCGATACTGGATCTTTGATGTGATTTCATAACATCCGAGTAAATGTCATAATCTGATTGATTAGTATATTTTTTAATCGTCGAAAATTCAGGAAAAGATTGAAAACCAAATTCTGACATAAACCTTGGAATTTTCTCTTCATATGTACTAAATGATTCTTTACCCCACCATACTCCCCAGTAATGCGCATCTCCACTTGTCAGGGATTCTGCTACACCTTGTGAGCTACTAGGCGAAGATGACCAATAATCTGTAGCGGGATTATATTCTTGAATCACTTTTGGTAATATTTTGTGAAAGATTTGATCATACGCCTTAAAAATAGTATCTGCAATTTCTTGTGATTGATTTTCAATAACATCTTTTTTCCAGCCCCAATTTTCCCATGCCGATAACACCTCATTATTACCACACCATAATGCAAGTGATGGGTGATTTCTTATTCTTTTTACATTATATATTGCTTCTTCTTCAACAGATTTTAAATAACTGTCGTTACCAGGATACATAGCACAGGCAAACATAAAGTCTTGCCAAACAAGTAAGCCATATTTATCACATAATTCATAAAATAGATCTTTTTCATAAATACCTCCACCCCAAACCCTAATCATATTCATATTAGCATCGACTGCGGCTGAAATTATATTTTCATAATCAGAATCCTTTACTCTTGGTAAAAAAACGTCTTGTGGAATGTAATTAACCCCTTTCATAAATGTGGGAATCCCGTTTATCTTAAAGAAAAAATTATTTCCGATAGAATCTTTTTGAGTAACCAGTTCAATTGTTCTTAATCCAATTGATTTTGAAGCTTCAGAAATATAATTTTCATGGGAAATTTCAAGCCTTGCATCGTAAAGCTTCTGACTTCCCATACCATTGGGCCACCATCTCTCGAATTCACCGATTGTAAAAGGAATTGAGAATTTATTATTTCCCTTTTTTAAATGAACAATATCTTTAGTAATAATTTTATCATCAACATATATTTTTGCAGTTATATTCTGATTATCAAGCAAAGAAAGTACTTCAGCCTCAGCTTTTAAAAAAGCATTATCTTCTACTATTTTTTGTGTAAAATGAAGGTCTTTTATTTGAAAATTATTCCAAAAATTAATTTTTATTGGCCTCCAGATTCCTGAAGTTACAAGTCTAGGTCCCCAGTCCCAGCCAAAAGAGTAGGGTGCCTTTCTTGAAAAAACACCTACTTTTTTATTTTCTGGTACTTTACCAATTTCTGAAAGATCATTTGCATTATCTGGCAACTCATATCCCAGCTTGTCATACTTCTCAATTCCTACATCAATGGGAGATTTAAATTTTATAAGTAAATTATTTTTCCCTTTTTTAATGTTTTTTTTAACATTCAATGTTTTTCCAACAAACATATTATCGAATGAATAAATTAGAGAATCATTTAAAAAAACATCAGCATATGTGTCTAAACCAAAAAAATCTAATTCTATAACCTCATAATCAAAATGAAAATCATTTACATCAAAACTTGTTCTATACTCCCAATCAAGTTTATCTATCCATTGTAGCTGGTGCTCGTTTAGTCTAAAAAATGGATCATCTATCTTTCCGTTTGCCAGTAAATCTAAATGAACAGTGCCTGGAACAGATGCAGGTAAGTACTCTTTATCATTTTCAGATTTAAATTCCCAATTTGAATTAAGCTCAACTATGTGTTCTTGCTTTGTAGTGGAGCATGATAATACAAAAAGAGTAAAAATTTGAAATATGATAAGTTTTATAATATTCATATACTTAACAAATTATGAATTCTAAATTTTAAAGAAAAATGAATAATTTATAATTTTAAACTTCATATTAATTTCATTAAGTGAAAAAGACTTCAATTATAATTTTCCTAGCTCTTAATTTAACCACCTTTTCTCAGGAAAAAATAGCTGATACAACAAAAATTGATGGTTGGCAAAAATCTGGTAAAACAAGTTTTTTAATTAATCAGACGGCTTTTAGTAACTGGGTTTCTGGTGGTGAAAATAGTGTTGCTGGCACTCTTTCTGTTGATTATAATCTAAATTACTATAGAAATGGATGGTCATGGGATACAAAAATGATAGGTTCATTTGGGGTAAATAAAAACAGTGATAGTAAGTTTTTTAAAAAAATTGATGACAGAATAGAAATTAACTCTGTTATGGGTAAAAAGTTTATTGAAGAATTTAGCTTCTCTAGTTTTTTGAATTTTAAAACACAATTTGCAAAAGGATTTAAATATTCAACTAATGAAGAAGGAAATGAAATTAGAACCGAAAAAACAAGGATATTTTCCCCAGCTTATATCCAATTAGGGGTTGGTGTTTATTGGAAAGAAAGTAACTCTCTTTGGGTAAATTTTGCACCAATTACTGGAAGATTAATTCTAGCAAGTAAAAAATTTACTAATGACTTGGATGAAGGTGAAGAATATTTTGGTATCCCACGAGGTCAGAATTCTAGGTTTGAACTAGGAGCCTCCATTAGCGCCTTTTATAAATTTGAATTAGTTGAAAATGTAACCATTGAGCAAAGAGTAAATCTATATTCAGATTATCTATACAAAGCAGATAATATTGATGTAGATTATACACTTTCGGCGTTTATGAAAATAAATGATTATTTATCTACAACACTTATCGTTCAGTGTTTGTATGATGATAATGCAATTAAAAAAATACAATTGAGAGAGGTATTTGGGCTAGCATTTGTCATTGATATAATGGAAATACCAAAAATTATCTAATTATCTATTTTTCATTTTTGCCAATAATCTCAATAATTCTAAATAAAGCCAAATTAAAGTTACCAGAAGACCAAAAGCTCCATACCATTCCATATATTTTGGCGCTCCCTTTTCAGATCCTTCTTCAATAAAATCAAAATCTATAACCAGATTTAATGCAGCGATAATCACAATTCCAAATGATAATCCTATACTTAACATAGAAGAATTATTTGGACTTAACAGAGATATGCCTGAGCCAAAGAAGCTCATTATGAAACTAATTAAATAAAGGAGGAAAATTCCACCAGTTGCTGCAAATAAGCCTAATTTAAAGTTTTCGGTAGGTTTTATAATTTTAGACCTGTAAGCAAAAAGCAGAGAAAATAAAACGAGCACAGTTATTGAAATAGCTTGAAGTACAATTCCATCATATTGTAAGTTATAAATATATGAGATGGATCCAAGTGCTAATCCCTCTAAAACAGCATAAATGGGTACCGTAAATGGAGACCACTCTTTTTTAAATATTGTAATCAAAGCAGTGACAAAACCTCCAATGAATCCGATATAAATCATGCTTTCCATTCCAGATGAAAAAGTATAATAAGCTGAAATAATCAGCAATACTAATGCTATAGCTGTTTTGTCAACAGTACCCTGAATTGTCATTGTTTTATCTAAAAACAGAGAGTTATTATCTACTGGATTCTTGAAAGTATTAGAATTCAATGCAGGATTAGATGTTCTGTAAGAGAGATGTGTTTTGTTCATTTTTTAGCTAATTTTTAGTCAAATTTAGTGAATTTCAGCATTTTTTCTTAAACCATTGTAAATCAAGCAATAACAGATATGGATTTAGCAAAAAAAGGCTATATTATTTGCCGATATCGCAAAGAAAAAGTTGTTTTTTAAATAATTTCGTATATTTGCATCATATTAACTAAAAATTGATTTAAAATGAAAAAATTATTACTTTTTATTACGGTATTATTTTTCGGTATTTCTACTATTAATGCACAGGATGATGCTAGCTACGGTTATGAAGCTGGTGACTGGGTGCTTGGTGGTGGAGTAACATTCGGATCTATGGACATGGGTGGTGTTGAAACTAAAATGAACACTATTGCCCCTCAGGTTGGATATTTCTTAAATGAAAATTCAGCTCTTGGTCTAAATTTAGGTCTTATGAGTACAGATGTTGATGGAGACAAAGTTTCCAACACTACTTTTGGTTTAGCTTACTATAACTATTTTATGGATTTAGGAGAAAAAACTAAAGTATGGTGGGCTGTAGGATTTGGTACATCGAGTGGTGATAGTTTTGATGATGCTCAAACTAGATTAGGTTCTGGTATTGGTGTCAACTACTTTATGAGTGAAAACATCATCGTTAATTTCCAATTAGCAAATATACTTCAGTATGTTAAGCAAGGAGATGATTCTACAATGATGTTTGGCTGGGAAGGCACTATCAATAATATGAGTGCTACTCCAACTCTATCAGTTTTCTTTAAACTATAATAAAAAGAAAATTTGAAATAATTTAAAAAACCGCCCAATGGGCGGTTTTTTTATTTCTTAATGATAAATTCAGATATTAAGCTGACCATACTATTGTCAATTGGAAGATCTGGATTTCCATAAGTTTGTAAATTCAATAAGCGGTTATCACTGGCTTGCCTGAAAACGTGATTCATACCATCTATTATCTCCAATCTAGAATTCTTTGCAGCTTTATGCAATATTAGCGCATCATTTACTTCAATTTGGATATCAGAACTGCCTTGAATTATCAAAATAGGTATATTTAATTTTGAGATTTCAACTGATGGATCATAGCTGGATGCATCGATAAGATACGACTGAACATCTGCTCTAAATAAACTATTAAGTAAGGGAGGAACTGAATCAACCAATTTTTTATTTTTTAATTTTTCTATAATCGGCTCAGACATTGACTTAACAAAGGGTGGTTGAATTGACAACTGTCTTTCAATTAATGTTAAATAATCTTCGCCTGCACCAGCGATTGAAATATATCTGTCAGCTATTGATTGACTTGCAATCATGCCAATTAATGCGCCTTCACTATGTCCTATTACCACGACTTCTTTAAATTTTTTTGATTTCTTAAAGTGTTTAATTATACTAACCACATCATTTATATAGTCTGAAAATTTAATTTCATGTCCGCTTTTTAAGTCTCCTACACTTTTACCAACCCCTCTCTTATCATACCTATATGTGCTAATCCCATTTTCTTGAAGTCCTTCAGCTAACATCTTTAAATAATCGCTTTTCAAAGATGTATTATTGCCGTCTCTGTCTGTTGGACCGGATCCAGAAATGATTATGGCTAAAGTAGAATTTGTATTATTTAAATTGATTAATGTGCCGTGAATATTATGATTATCAAAACTATTAATTATATAATCACTAGCTGATATCGAACAAAAATTAAAAACAAAAAATAATGTAAATGCATAGTAATATTTCATGTTTTTAGTTTGTTTCAAATGTAGCAACAGTAAGGGTTCTTATTAACCCATTGTAAAATACATTATCAATGCTATCATAAATAAAATTGACAAAGCGGGATAAGACTTTTTTATAGGGTCTTTCACTTTGACATGCATAAATACTGCCGCAATCATTAATCCAGCTAAAGCAACCAGATTATATAAAAGTAATTCCTCCACCCAAAAGCTAATAATTAGCATAAGTGCGATAGAAACCTTCATTGCCCCAACAAAATACATAAGCCACACTGGTAGGCCGTATGCGATAAACTCTTCTTTCATATTTGTGGCATTTCCACCTCTATACTCTGTAGCTTTATTAAATCTAAAAAGCCAAACGTTTATTAGTCCAATTGCAATTATAAGCTGTAAAACCATTATAAGTGTCATAATATTAAATATTTGGTTAGCTTCCTAAATATATAAAATTATTTTAATTGGTTAGGGAATTTTATTTGAATAAGATTACCGTTGTTTAATGAAATATCATTCCATTTGATGCAATTAAAATCTATTTCGGCAATACCAGTTGTTGGCAAATTATCTAAATCAATATTTGTTAGCTCATTGATCAAATTTGTTAAACCCGGGTTATGTGCGATAATCGCAACTGAAGAAAAATTATCTGAATAATTCCTAATAAGATTTAATATTGAAAATGAAGAACTATGATACAAAGAATCGTCATATTTGATTTTATCAAATTTAATTCTATCTATAAAAAATTTAGAGGTTTCAAATGTTCTAACCGAACTACTAGAGTGTAGAAAACAAATCTTATTTATTTTGCTGCCCAAAAAGTTAGCCATTATGGGGCCATCTATTTTACCTCTTTTGTTTAATGGTCTATGAAAATCTCCGAGACTTAAGTCTTTCCATGAAGATTTTGAATGACGTATTATAATTAGTTTTTTCAAATTTAAATTTTAATAAAATTTTAAAGTTTTTAAGCTAATAAAAAACCTAATTTAGCATTTTTATTTTTATGGATTCATTAACTCAAATTGTTTTAGGTGCATCAGTTGCAGAAGCAACCCTTGGAAAGAAAATAGGCAATAAAGCTATTGTACTTGGTGCAATAGCTGGAACTATTCCTGATTTAGATATAGTTACTAGATTTTTTGTTGATGATCTAACGGCATCTGTAATGCATAGAGGATTTTCTCATTCACTTATATTTCCATTCATTGCTGCACCTATACTTGCATGGGTTTTAAAAAAAATTTATTCTAGCTATACAGATGTAAGTTTTAAAGATTGGTTCAAAATGTTCTTTTTAGCAATATTTACGCATCCATTGCTCGATGCTCAAACAACGTGGGGGACTCAACTATTTTGGCCTTTTGAATGGCGTGTAGCAATTGAAAACATATTCATAATTGATCCAATATATACCCTTCCATTTTTAACATTCCTCATATTAACAGCATTTCAAGATAGACTTTCAAGAAAAAGAAAAATCTATAATTCATTAGGGCTAATTATAAGTTCTACATATCTACTTGCTACTTTAGTATTTAAAGGAATAGCTCATTATAAAATAGCAGAAGCACTAGAGAAAAATAATATTGAGTATAAAGATATTAATACAAGAGCCACATACTTTAATAGTATACTGTGGTCTTCTCAAATTGAATTAGAGGACTCTTATATGTTTACATACTACTCTTTGTTTGATAAATCAATGCCTGTTTTTACCAAAAAGTTTCCTAAAAATCATGATATGCTAAAACCATTTATTGGTGAGAAAAAAATTCAGCAACTTATTATTTTGTCCAACGGCCACTACATCATGACAAATGAAAATGATGAATTAATTTTTTGGAATTTAAAACTAGGGCAAAAAGGATTTGATAAAAATGCTTCTCCTTATATATGGTCTTATGTAATAGAAAAAAATAATAAAGAGCAAATTCAATTAGACGAAACAAATGAAAAAATGGATGCACTAAAAGTTAAAGAAATAAGATCATTCAGAAATAACAGAAAGTACTCAGAAGAATTTAGTAAGTTTTATGAGAGATTAAAAGGAATTTAATCTAATTTTGATTTATGTATACACCATTAATTATAATTATAACATTATTTGTCTTAAACTGGATAATCAGAATTTTAATTAGAAAAAATCCTCAGAATAAATCACTTGTGAAACTAAGTTTTTTAATCAGTTTCAGTATGATTGCATATACAATATATTATTTCTTTTTTATCAGATAATTAACATAATCAAAAGAAGCTGAATCTTTTGTTTTTTTTCCATTTGAAGTTGCATAAAGACCTAAGTGAGCACCAGTATATCCATTACTTTTTAGTATAGAACCATCTAAATTGGCAAATAGATTAAAATGTGTTCCTTTTGTTGAAAAATAAAGTTTATAAGCTTCTTTGTCGGCAATCACTTTAAATTTTATTTGACCTTTGAATTGTTCAAGGTGTTCTTTTTTTGTTGATATTAATTCACCGTTTTTGACAACATAGGCTTGAAGATAGTGTTTGCCATCATCTTTTATTAAAGTAAAATTAATGTAATTATCGTCTTTTTGAAAAAAACTAATTCCTGCCTCTGATCCATTGGTATTCGGTTCAAAATGCATTTGTGTTAAGTATTCAAAACTTGATTCAGTTTGTTTAAATCCCAATAGGGCGGCTCTACCTCTTTCTTTTATCTGATTTGGATGGCAAATTAAATTGAGACGTTTATCTTTTTTGTTTAAATGAAATATATTTTCAATAGGGTAGCGCCTAAAGTTCCATTTTAGATTCAGTTTATCTGATTCAAAATTGTCCTTAAAAGATATTTCTATATTTTGAATAGAGTTATTAAAGACAATATCATTTGACAATTCTATACGACCTGTTTTAGGAGATACTACTGGCCATAAGTGTTTAGTTTCTTTCCATTCAAAGGGCTCTCTTTCCCAAGTAATAGGGGCAAGAAAAGTTTCTCTTCCCATATTAGAACCTCTTTTAATTTGATTTCTAATACCCAATAAAACAATGTAATTTCTTCCGTCATCTAATTGAATTATATCGCCATGACCTGTACTATTGACCCAATTATCATAAGAAAGGTGTCTTGATGTTATTATGGGATTTCTTGGATTTGATATGTAAGGGCCTTCAATATTATCACTTAATGCTACCATTACAGCATGATTAAAACTTGTACCTCCCTCTGCAATTAATAAATAATATCTTCCATCTTTTTTGTACATATGTGGCCCTTCAGCCCAAACACCTCCGCATGCACCTCTCCACAAGAGATATTTTTCCCCCACTAATTTAAATTCATTTATATCTAGCTCTTGAAGCCAAATCTCCCCTTCACCATTAAAATTGGGATTTTCAGGCATTTGATTACCTACATACCACACCTTGCCATCATCATCAAAAAATAAGTCTGGATCAATTCCAGGAGCACCCAGAATATGTATTGGATCTGACCATGGGCCTGCAGGATTTTCAGCAGTAATAATAAAGTTTACCATGTCGGCCTTCTTCTGTTCCTCATCATAATAAACGTTAGTAGTTATTATATAATAAACTCCATCTTTATACCTTATAGTTGGAGCATGAATTCCGCCATTTGACTGAACATCGATCAAATTTACTGTTGAATCAACTTGAGATTTTCTGTGTAGTCCGTAACCTATTAACTCCCAATTAATAAGGTCTTTGCTTTTATGAATAGGTAAGCCTGGGAAATATTCAAAAGAAGAATTGACTAAATAGAAATTATCTCCTACTTTACAAATAGATGGGTCTGGATATCCACCCCTTATTATGGGATTTGAAAATTTTTCTTGTCCATAGCTCGATAAGATAAAAATTATAAAAAAATATTTTATTGATTTCAATATTAGGTTTTTCATATAAATTATTGAACAGTGAAACTTACCTCTTTTATCATCTTTCCAAGTTCTTTAGTTCGTTCCCCGGGTGAGCTTCCACCAACAAATATCTTAAAATTTCCTGGTTCTATTTCTTTCACACCCTTTTCATTGTAAGATGCCATCATGTTATCGTCAATGACTAAGTTAATTTTCTTTTTTTCGCCAGAGCCCAAGTATATTCTTTTAAAAAATATCAATGATGAATTGGGTGTTCTAAAAGAAGCCTCTACATCATTTATGTATACTTGTACTACTTCTTCACCTGGAATATTACTATTATTAAAGACTTCAAAATTCAATTCTATTGAACTGCCAATATCTATTTTATTTTTTTTGAGTGAAAGGTCCGAATAGTCAAAGCTGGAATAACTTAATCCAAATCCAAAAGGATACATTGGTTTATGATTTGTGAATTTATAAGTTCTATTATCCATATTGTAATCGCTATACTCTGGAAGGTGAAATAGTGATTCGGGAATTGTTATTGGCAACTTCCCAGAAGGATTAACATCGCCAAAAATAACATCAGCTATTGCATTTCCGCCTTGTTCTCCTAAATACCATGCATAAATAATAGCATCAGCATATTTAGAGATTTCTGAAAGATCTATAGCAGACCCTGATTTTATAACTAAAACTATCGGTTTATCACCGGCACTTTTTCTTAATTTTTTAAGATATTCAATTTGATTTTTTGGAAGAGATATTGTATTTCTATCACCATTCGCGTCAGATGAAATTGCAGCGCCCTCTTCTCCTTCAATTAATGCAGAAATTCCCATTACAGCAACCGTAACATCACTTGAACCTGCCAAACTTGCCGACCAATCCATTCTATTATTATCACTAATAAGGTCAAGTCCCTGATTGAATCTTATTATTGTTCCATTGGAAACTTTTGTAGTAATACCCTCTAGTGGAGTAACAATATTTGGACTTAATCCATTATAGTTTGCAAGTAATGTATTTACATTTGCAGCATTTGGCCCAGTTATAAAAAGCCTATTTATATTTTTGGATAGTGGAAGGATATTATTTTTATTTTTCAATAGTACTATTGACTTTGAGGCTACTTCTTTTGCTAACTTAATATGATCTTTATTGTTTATATGACTCTCGTTTAAACCTACGTATGGATTATCATTAACTTTTGTTAATATTCCAAGCTTTAATCTTGTCATCAATAATCTTTTTAATGATTTATCTAAATCTTTTTCGGTTAGATAGCCCTTTTCAATGGCTTTAGGAATTAAATTATATAATGATCCACAATTAAGATCAACACCGCCCCTTATTGCATATGCAACACTTTCCTCATCTGAAATTGTAAAATTATGATTTGACTTTATATCGTTTATAGCGCCACAATCTGAAACAATATGTCCTTTGAACCCCCAATTTTCTCTAAGTAGATCATTTAATAAGGACTTACTTCCACAGCATGGCTCATCATTTAATCTATTATATGCACACATTACTATTTCCACATTTGCTTCAATCAACTCTTTAAAAGCGGGTAGATATGTTTCATTTAAATCCTGAGGACTAACTTTTACATTAAAACTATGCCTAATTGCCTCTGGACCTGAATGAACGGCAAAATGTTTTGCGCCTGCCGCAACCTTCAAATACTTAGGGTGATTTCCCTGTAATCCGTTAACAAAGGCTTTTCCAATTTTTCCCGTTAAATAAGGATCTTCCCCATAGGTCTCATGGCCTCTTCCCCATCTTGGATCTCTAAAAATATTGATATTGGGTGACCAGAAGGTTAAGCCAGTATATTCCAATCTCATTCCTTTTTTATTAAAAATATTATACATAGCCCTAGCTTCAGTTGAAATGGCATCTGCAGTATTTCTAATCAGATCAGGATCAAATGTTGCTCCCATCGCAATTGCCTGAGGAAATACAGTTGCTTTTGCTGATCTGGCAACTCCATGTAATGCTTCATTCCACCAATTGTACATTTCTATTCCATGCTCAGGAATAGATCTAGAAGTGCTTAACATTTGTGAAGCTTTTTGCTCAATTGTTAAAAGAGAAATTATACTATCAGCAATCTTATGAAATGAGTTGATTACTTCAGATGAAGGATTATAATCAATTTCGGTTGAATTAGACTCAAAAGAAATTAAAGCAATGATTAAAAAGAATAACAAAAATTTTAATTTATTTTGCCTCATATTCTAATTTACAATAAAAATTAACATGGATGTATTAATCACCGGAAGTACTGGAATGGTTGGAAAATCAGTTTTAAATGAATGTATTAATGATAATAGAATATCAAAAATTTATTTGATTAATAGAGTTCCAGTTAATTTAAAAAGTTCTAAAGTTTATGAATTCATTTTAGATGACTTTTTAAAAATGGGTGAATTAAAAAATAAAATTAATCATTGTGATGCGTGTTTTCATTGTATGGGCATAACATCTTTTGGGCAAAAGTCCGATTACTATTATAGGGTCACTTTTGAAATGACCAGAGTATTAACTGATCTTGTTTACGAAATTAATCCTAACTCAATAATGACATATGTTTCAGGTGAAGGAACAAGTAAAAATGAAAACAGTAAAATTCCATGGGCAAATATAAAAGGAAAGACAGAGAACTATATTTTAAATAAAGGTCTGAAAGATGCCTACATGATAAGGCTAGGGCTATTAATTCCTGAAAATGGTGTTACAGCAAAAACCAAATTATATAATTTGTTTTACACATTAATGATTCCCTTTTATCCATTAATGAAATTAATTCCAACAATAACAACTAGTAGTAAATTAGGTCTAGCAATGATTAATTGTTTATATTTTCCCTTAAATGATAAATACCTAGATAATAAAAAAATAAATAAGCTATCCGAAATGCACATTAAAAATTAATGAATAGATTAACGTACATATTAATAATTATATTAGTTTTTGGTTGTCAATCAAACTCAGAAAATAATGATCATTGGGGAGGTGTATCACCAGATTTAATATCTGCTGTTGATATTTCATATTTTCCTACAATTGCTGAATCAAACCCGTTATTTTATAATGCTCAGGGAGATCAAGTAGACTTCCTTAACTCGTTGCTAGACTCTGGTGTTAATACAATTCGATTGAGATTATGGGTTAATCCAACTGAGGATGTGTCTTCATTGCAAGGAATTAAAGAATTTTCAACATTACTAAAATCACTAGGATTTAGAATTTGGATAACTCCTCATTTTTCTGATACATGGGCGCATCCGGGACAGCAGATTTTACCATCTGAATGGGAATCTTTAAATTTTGATGAATTAAAGGAAGAATTATATTCTCACATTAATCTAATAATGACAGAAATTGAACCTGAATATATTCAGATCGGAAATGAAATAAATACCGGTATTTTATTTCCACATGGTGATATTGTAAATAATCCAAATCAATTTTTAGAGCTAATTAATCAGGGGGTAAGTGCTGTAAGAAGTTTATCGTCAACGACTAAAATAATATTGCATTTTGCTGGATACGAAGCTTCCCAATGGTTTTATAACTTAGTTGATGAAGTTGATTATGATGTTATTGGAATTTCATATTATCCAAAATGGCATGGAAAATCATTAGAAGAATTGGAGGGTCAATTATCAAATCTTTCTGAAAACTTTGGGAAAGAGATTTTAATCGCTGAAACTGCGTACCCATTTACATTAGGGTGGAATGATTGGACTAATAATATTGTAGGGCTAGACGAACATCTGATATTACCAGACTACCCAGCAACCCCTGAGGGGCAAAGAAATTTTTTAAGAGATTTAAAAACAGTTGTTTTGGGGGTTAGTGGTGGAGTTGGTTTTTGTTACTGGGGTGCAGAATTAATTGCCTGGGACGGAGAAAATTCTGAAAACGGTTCAGTTTGGGAGAATCAAGCACTATTTGATTTCAACAATGTTGAATTACCCGTATTACAGGAATTTAATTTAAATTAGTTTTTTACCAATCTAAATACAACCCTTTTATTTTCGGCAACTATTGTTAGAAAATAAACTCCTGGACTTTCATTTATATTTAAATTGAAAACTCTTCCCTGATTATATGATCTTTCAATTATTTTTCTTCCAAGAATATCGTTTAATTGTATTATAACATTATTATAATTTTTTCGTAGATCAATTGAAACATTACCATCCGTTGGGTTTGGATATATGATTGGGTTTTCTGGAAAAGTATTTTCAATTATTCCTAATGAAGATTCCACAATAACCACAGAATAATCTTCAGTCTCACCATATGTAGTTTCAACACAAGGATCAATGGGTACGTCAGCTGCCCAATTTGCTTTAGCTCTTAATATGTGTTGACCTAAAGTTGCATCCTCCGGAATAATTAAGTTTATTGTTTCTGTATAAACTCCGCCAGCGACTCCAGGTGCAATAATATGGTTATTTACAACAACTTCATCCTCGGTAAAATCAAGGTCATCATTGTAATCAATCCAGACCTTAATATATTGATCTCCATATCCTGTTGTAACGGTTAATTCATATTCCATTCCTTGTTCCAAATCAGTTGATAAAGAAGTAAAATCTCCATAACCTTCACAACCAGAACTGTTGTCTATATCTTGTAACTGGAATAATTGAAAGCCATCGTTGTAGTCACAATTCATAGATGGTGTACATAAAACATTTGCTCTTACTTCATACATAAACCTATAAGTTTCAGAAACTAACCCTTCATTGGATTCAGCAAAGACTTTGAAAAATACTTTTGTCCCAGCTTCAAAATTAGGAATAGCTGAATTTGATATCCATTCGTCATTTTCTGAATTAGACATTTGTATTGTATCAGAGTCTGATTGTGTTGACCATTCAACATAAACACTACTTAAATCACCATCGTACTCTATGGTTGAAGTAACAAATTGATCTAAGCCTTCCTTTGGCTGAGTGTCTGTAGGTTGATTAGAAATAGTTGTTGTTTTTATTGATGGATAATTTTCTCTTCCCACAAGAGAATATTCCCAAACACCTCTTCCCCAAGTTGTTCCTCTCAAAGTATTTGACCCATATACAACTTCCAACTCCATCATAGTTGTATTTGGTAAATTTTCATTATATAATTCCCAAGAGGTTTCAGACATTGATTTTTTATAAACTCCAATTTCAGCTCCTAAATAAATCGTTGAATTTTCAGTGTGATCGATTACCACACTTCTAATCGGCATATTGCCTAAATTGTATGTGATGTTTTCCCAGCTATTTCCCTGATCATTAGTTATATAAACTTTTTGGTTGTTGTTTGAATAAGTTCCATAAGTTACTATAATTGTATCGTCGTTATTTGGGTCAAAAGCAATGTCATTAATAAACTGATTTGGTAAAGATTGAGAAACCTCTACAAAATTTAATCCTCCATCATTTGAAATTTTTAGTCTATTATAATTAGATATGGCTAAAATGTCAGAATTGTTTTCAGCAATTGCAGCATTTTGAATATTTCCTCCGAAAAAACTATTGGCCAGTGTTGTCCAGTTAGAACCAAAATCATCACTTCGATATAAAATATTAGTCATCGTATAAATGCTCATTTGATTATTTGGGTCATACATCAAGGGAGTAACCCAATCACCGCTAAAATCATCTGGGTTTACACCATCCTGATTATAACCTCCATCTTTAGTTCTTCGTTTACCTCCAAATTGCAAACTACCAATCATCCAATCATCATTTAACGGATGTATAATTCCCTCCATACCATCTGCACCATAAAATTCTATCCAATTATTTTCATTTTTAATACTAGTTCCATTATCCTGCGACCCCGTTATAGTTCTAAAATGATTTGACTGACTTACACCTAAACAATAGTTTTCTCTAATTGATTGCCCTTCAAAAATTTCCCAGGTTATACCATTATCAACACTCTTTCCTAAAAGCCCATCTGTATTCACCCAAAACACTCCATTATAACTTCTTGACCCTCTAATATCAGCATGAACATATTGACCTGTAGTGTCATAGTTGGCATTACCTGTTGCCCAATAAGTTACTTGGTTCCAGGTCTGACCTCCATCATTACTCATATGTGTATCAATATCACCAAATAACATATAATTTTCATCCGTATCGCTAACAGCGAAGGCACCATAATTTGCAAGATTTGGATTTCCTTGTAATGTAAAGCTGTCAGCTATATTATCAGATTTCCAAACACCATCACTAGAACCAACAAATACACAATTCTCACATGCAGCAGAAACTGACAATTGAATATTACTATTGTTTCCTGGAATTGATCCAGATTGAACAAAACTTTGTCCTCTATCTGATGAAACATATATCTGAGAATCATTATTAAAAGTTGATGCATATATTATATTTTCATCCGTTGGATGAAATTCGATATAATCGTAATCTTGATTATATTCCCACGAGTTACCGGTCTGAACAAAAGAAAATGATTCAAAATTATTATCTGACCTAAAAAGCCCTTCACTAGTTCCAGCAAAAACGAGATTTGGAATTGTTGGATGGTACATTATTTTATAAATTCTATTGTTTGTACCTAGACCCCCCCAATTCAAATTGTCAGGGTTGAAATTCGTAATTGTCCAAGTATCACCTCCATCAAGAGATTCATAAATCCCATGGGTAGTTCCATTGTAAGAATTTCTTACATTGATCAAAACTCTATTTGGATTATCCGGAGAAACAGCAATTGTATTTACTCCGGATGCAAATAAAAAATCTGTTGTATTTTCCCAAGTTTGTCCACCATCTAAAGTCTTCCAAAAACCTCCACTCCTTGAGCCTAAAAATATTCTGTTATCATTATTTAAATCAATGTAAAATGTCTCTATCCTTCCAAGTCCAACTGCATAATGTCCAGTGACTTCTTCAATATAATAAGGACCTAACTCCTCCCATCCGTTTTCAAAATTAGATTTCTTTGACGAGGGATTTTTGGAAATAAATTCTTTGTATTCTTTTGAAACAAAATTTGACTCAACATTATTTCTGACTCCGGAGGGATAATATTTTGGCTCATTTTCATATAGCCATCTTTGATATGCCTTCCAGCCAGAACCTTTTTTTGTTTTATCAATATTTTCAAAATATGCTTCAGCTTCAGCTACAACTTCATATAGGTTGACGTTTATATCGTTAGCCATTTCTTTCCATTGCTGAGAATATGAAAGATTAATAAATCCAATACATAATATTAATAGTAACTGTCTCAAAATAAATACATTTTAAAATACAAAAGTACACATCATATGCTTGCAGTACAAACGTGCAATAATAATTTTATTTTACATATTTTTAGACTAAATAAGTACCACATGAAAAATATATTATTTCTAATTATAATTACATTAAGTCTAAAATCATATTCTCAAGATAGAATCACCGGTGAATTATTCTCAACTAGGTCAGAAGTCATTGCTGAGAATGGTATGGTGGCTACAAGTCATCCTTTAGCAACACAAGTAGGGATTGATATTTTAAAAAACGGTGGAAATGCAATTGATGCAGCTATTGCTGCCAATGCTGCAATTGGTCTTATGGAGCCTACTGGAAATGGAATTGGTGGTGACTTATTTGCTATAATTTGGGTTGAAAAAGATAAAAAACTATATGGTTTAAATGCAAGTGGGAGATCTCCAAAAAACCTAACCTTAGACTATTTTAAGAATAAAAGTTTTTCTGAAATACCCGCATATGGTCCATTGCCTGTAAGTGTTCCTGGGTGTGTAGATGGGTGGTTTGAAATGCATGACAAATTTGGAAGTATTGCTATGCATGAGGTACTAAGTCCGGCCATCGAATACGCTGATAACGGATTCCCCGTTACAGAACTTGTTTCATATTACATGCAAAAAGCTAGCTTGAACTTTGATAAATATCCTAACTTTAAAGAAACCTACTATATTAACGGATCAACCCCAAAAAAAGGCCAAATTTTTCAAAATAAAGATTTAGCAAATACATTAAGAATAATTGCAAAAAAGGGGAGAAAAGGATTTTATGAAGGGGAAATTGCTAAAGTAATGTCAGACTTTATTATTGAGCAAGGCGGATTCCTTTCATATAATGACTTAAAAAATCATAAGTCTGAATGGATTGATCCAGTCTCCACAAATTACAGAGGTTTTGATGTTTGGGAACTACCACCAAACGGGCAAGGAATTGCCGCACTTCAAATTTTAAATTTATTGGAAGCATATGATATTAAATCTATGGGGTTTGGTTCAGCAGAATATATTCACCATTTTACTGAAGCCAAAAAAATTGCTTTTGCTGATAGGGCAAAGTATTATGCAGACATGGATTTTAACAAAATCCCTGTTGATTATTTAATTTCAAAAGAGTACTCAGAATTAAGAAGAACTGAAATCAATTCAAATAAAGCTGCCTTAAAAGTGAGTGCAGGTGAAATCGAGAGTGGAGATACAATTTACCTAACAACAGCAGATAAGGATGGTAATATGGTCTCACTTATTCAAAGTAATTATCGTGGGATGGGGTCTGGAATGGTGCCTCCTGGTTTAGGCTTTATGTTACAAGATAGAGGAGAATTATTTTCATTAGAAGATGGGCATTTCAATGTCTATGAGCCAGAAAAAAGACCATTTCACACAATAATTCCAGCATTCATAACAAAGGATAATAAACCCTATGTCAGCTTTGGATTAATGGGTGGGGCAATGCAACCACAAGGGCATGCTCAAATAGTAATTAATTTAATTGATTTTGGAATGAATCTACAGGAGGCTGGAGATGCACCAAGAATGAGACATTTATCAAATCAACAACCAACGGGTGGTAATATGCTCAATGGAGGTGAACTTTCACTTGAGTCTGGATTTGATTATAAGGAAATTCGTCAACTAATAGAATTAGGACACAAAGTAGTTTTCGATCTAGGTTCATTTGGTGGATATCAAGCAATAATGTATGATGATAAAATGGGTGTGTATTTTGGTGCTTCAGAATCAAGAAAAGATGGTAGCGCAATGGGATATTAAAATGGGGATGTAGCTCAGCTGGCTAGAGCGCTTGACTGGCAGTCAAGAGGTCGTGGGTTCGAGTCCCATCTTCTCCACTTCAATTAATAAGAAGAATGTAGTAAATTTGTATTATGGAAGAAAAGAATGATCCTTTAGGGCTTGAGAATAAACTATACACAATCGAAGAGTTTGGTTCTATAATAAGAAATAAATTTGGAGGAGATAATTATATTTCTGACGTTATATTAGGTGAATTATTTCTTGCTAAATATCCCTTCTATTCTTGTAAAATTAAAAAATCTGAAAACTACATTCCCAAAAAAAACTGTGGGTGTTGTTAAGGTTTTTGAATATTACTGTCAGCTGATTTATTTCTTCTTCTTGTTCCCTAAATAGCCAATTATAAAAAACAAAAATATTGTTAATACAGCATAACCAATAAGATCTGAGATTTCACCTTGATAATTCTGGGATTCTAATATATCATTAATAATAGCATTATCTCCATCATATTTATAAGTACAAGAAGATGCAAGTGAAATATAAAATAATGATATAAATTTTTTTGAAAATTTCATTAACTGGTAGATTTCCAATAAATAATAGTTAATGTATTTATGATCAATGTAATGAATGTAAGTATTATTGTTAATAGATGTAATACTGTCCATAGTTGGTCATTTAAAGAATCTTTAGCTTCATTAATCATTGGAGTGATTAAATAGCAAACTAGCATAAGTACAAAACTTATGAAAGAAATGTATTTAAATAAATTTTGATTTGAGTTAATTATTAAAATTATGAAAGAGGCCAATGAAATAATTGCGATGATAATAAAAAATTTAGGCCAAATATATCTTAAGAAAACACTTGAATCTTCAGCATTAATGAGTTTATTGATTGCTGGGGCAACAAGCGCTGATTGAAATAAAGTGATTCCAACAATCATTGCTGAAAACACTAACGGTAGATTTTTCATATTTGTAATAAATTAATTCTAACGGTTTTGCATTTTTTACTACTAAGCCTAATATCAAAATATAGGCCATAGACGATGAATAATGCGATATAGTAAGATAATTTTATATACAAGGTTCTCATTTATTACCCCCCTCGTCCTACTTTTCTAACACCTCCAGATTTGGCTCTGTTGTTTTGATTCTGAGCTTTATTTTTTGCAGATTTTTTATTAGAATTTTTTCCTTTATTATTTGATTGCTTGTCAAATCTATTTCCAAAAAATTTACTAGGCATTGCTTTCTTTTAATTATATATTTTAAGTTATCAAATTTTTGATTAATTTCAGCAATTAACCAAAAAAAATAACATGAAGAAAATTCTTTTTACAATCGTTTTAGCAGCGCTTTTATTCAATTGTGAAACACCTGAAAAAAGTCAATACAATAAAAATGAAATAATCTTTGTAGTTGATATGAATTCAAATGAGGGTAAATCAGAAGATGATATTGCTGAGTTTTCTAAGTATTACACAGATGCTATTGACATGAATGAGCCCAACTCTCTTGGGTGGGGTTTTTACAATTCAGGCGATAAAGTAATTTTAATTGAAAGATACTTAGACGGAAATGCGATGATGCAGCATGGTAAAAATATTTCTGAGGGAGGACCACTAGAAACCCATTTTGCTAAATTCATGGAACATTTTACGATTAACAAAATAGATGTTTATGGCACTGCATCTGATGAATTAAAAGAATTTGTAAAACCTTTCGGGTTACCTTTCTATTTTCATCCTGATTTTGCAAAATTTAGCAGAAATTAATGTATTACTTATCAAGATTTTTTTTCCTAATTTTTACATTAATTTTTTCTTGTGTTGATGCAACTAAAACCGTTGAGAGCTCATTCATTAATCCTGAAGGAATGATTTGGGTTGAGGGTAAATCTTACACAAAAGGTGCAAAGAATAATGACTCTTTTGCAATGATGAGGGAAAAACCATCCCACGAAGTTTACATTGATGGTTTTTTTATTGATGCAACTGAAGTTACAAATAATCAATTCGAAAAGTTTGTTAATGAAACGGGATATATTACAGTAGCTGAAAGGGAAATAGATTGGGAAGAAATGAAAAAAAATCTTCCAGTTGGAACACCAAAACCTCACGACTCGATTTTACAGCCTGGTAGTTTAATATTTAATGATCAAATAAAAACCGTTGAGAATATGGAAAATTATTTTCAATGGTGGAGATGGCAAACAGGTGCAAATTGGAAAGCGCCAAAAGGGCCAGGATCAAGCATTGAGAATAAGGGTAATTTTCCAGTTGTTCATATTGCATACGAAGATGCAATAGCCTACTGTGATTGGGCTAACAGAAGATTACCCACTGAAGCTGAATGGGAATCAGCGGCTCAAGGAAATTATAAAAATGCCGTTTTTCCTTGGGGAGATGATGTAGATTTATTGAACTCAAATGCAAATACCTGGCAAGGTAATTTTCCTATTAAAAATGAATCAATTGATGGATATGAGATGGTTGCCCCAGTAAAATCTTTTCCTGCAAATAGCATTGGTATATTTGATATGGTTGGAAATGTTTGGGAGATTACAGACGATTTATTTAATGTCAATTACTATTCAGAAATAAGCACTGAAACTGAACTAAAAAATCTCAAAGGCGCTAGTAGTTGCTACAACCCAAGCAACCCATACGAAATACAATATGTAATGAAAGGTGGATCGTTTTTATGTCATGATTCTTATTGTGCAAGCTATAGAATTTCTGCAAGGATGGGAGTCAGTATAGATTCAGGCTCTGACCACACCGGATTTAGAACAGTTGCAACACCTGAAATGCTTCTAAATAAATAACTCTTTTATTAAGCTTTAATACTCTATTTTTTTATATTTAGTATTGATAAAATAAACTAACTAATTTCAAATGTATTATCTGGGTCTAGATGTTGGTAGTTCTTCTGTAAAGGCAGCTTTAGTTGAAGCAAATTCAGGCAAGAGTATTCTAAGTGTACATGAACCAAAAAATGAAATGAGTATAAGCTCATTAAAAAATGACTGGGCAGAGCAAGATCCAAATGTCTGGTGGAAGTACACGTGCACTGCTATAAAAAGAGTTTATAAAGAATCTAATATTGATCCTAAAAAAATTATTTCGATTGGGATTTCATATCAAATGCACGGACTAGTAATAGTTGATAAAAATGGGGAGTCACTTAGAGATTCTATTATTTGGTGTGATAGTAGAGCGGTCAATATTGGAAATGATGCTTATGAAAAGTTGGGTGAGGATAAGTGTATGTCACATCTGCTAAATTCACCTGGAAACTTTACGGCATCAAAGTTAAAATGGGTAAAAGAAAATGAACCTGAGGTCTATGAAAAAATATATAAATATATGTTGCCTGGAGATTTTATCGCATATAAACTAACTGGTGAAATTAACACAACAAGAAATGGTTTATCTGAAGGAATAATTTGGGATTATAAAAACAATGAAATCGCAAATTGGTTGCTAGACTTCTATGGTATTAATCCCAATCTAACTCCTGATTTAGTTGACAACTTTACGAATCAAGGAGCTACCAATTCGAAATCATCTGAAGAAACTGGATTAAATATTGGAATTCCAATTACCTACAGAGCTGGCGATCAGCCAAACAATGCCCTTGCTTTAAATGTTTTTGATAATGGTGAAGTAGCAGCATCAGGCGGAACTTCAGGGGTTATTTATTCAATTACAAACGATATTAACTCTAAGGAACCGTCTCGAATAAATCATTTTGCTCATGTTAATTATAATGATAACAACAAATCCATTGGAAAATTACTATGTATTAATGGAGCAGGCATACAGTACAGATGGCTTAGAAATCATAGTGTTGGCAAATCATATGAAAAGATGAATGAAGCAGCATCAAGTATTCCAGTTGGGTCTGAAGGAATTTCGGTTATACCATTTGGTAATGGAGCTGAAAGAATGTTAAATAATAAAAATATAGGAACACATATATGTAACATTAATTTGAATCAACATAGCCATGGTCATTTATACAGATCATCATTAGAGGGAATTGCTTTCTCTTTTATGTACGGAATGGAAATTTTAAAAAATGACAATGCGTTAATCAATGTGGTTAGGACTGGTAATGATAATTTATTTAGATCTAAAATTTTTGCAAATACTGTTGCTACCTTAATAGGTCATGAAATTGAAATCTATAATACAACTGGTGCGTTTGGTGCTGCCAGAGCATCAGGAATTATGAATGATAATTTGGATTCATTTAGAAAAAAAATAACTAAAAACGATCACGTAATGACATTTTTACCACTTAAGAATAGATCTGAATATGAAGATGCATATTCAAGATGGAAAGAAGATTTACAAGGAATATTAAAAAACAAATAATATAATTATGAGTAAAGAATATTATAAGGGAATAGAAAAAATTCAATACGAGGGTGCTGACTCAGACAACCCTCTTGCTTTTAAATATTATGATCCTGGTAAGGTAGTTGCTGGAAAAACAATGAAAGAACATTTCAAATTTGCAATTGCTTATTGGCATTCATTCTGTGGGGTTGGATCTGATCCTTTTGGACCAGGAACATTGAACTTTGAATGGGATAAAAATCCTGACCCGATTAAGGCTGCAAAAGATAAAGCTGATGCTGCATTTGAATTTATAGGCAAAATGGGATTTGATTATTTCTGTTTCCACGATTTTGATTTAGTCAGGGAAGCTACAACGTTTTCAGAATCAGAAAAAAGACTTGAAACAATAGTTGACTACATAAAAAATAAAAAAGAGGAAAGTGGAATTAAGCTTCTTTGGGGAACAGCAAACTGTTTTTCAAACCCAAGATATATGAATGGGGCAGCTACCAATCCAAATTTTAACGTAGTTGCTCATGCTGGTGCTCAGGTAAAATTAGCCTTAGATGCAACAATTGCTTTAGGTGGAGAAAATTATGTGTTCTGGGGTGGAAGAGAAGGCTACATGTCTTTGCTAAATACTGACATGGGAAGGGAACTTGATCACATGGCAAGGTTTTTAACCATGGCTAAAGATTATGCTAGATCTCAAGGATTCAAAGGAACTTTTTTCATTGAACCAAAACCAATGGAGCCAATGAAGCATCAATATGATTTTGACTCTGCAACTGCAATTGGATTTCTTAAAGAATATGGACTTGATAAAGACTTTAAACTAAATATTGAAGTTAATCATGCAACCCTTGCGCAGCATACTATGCAACACGAGCTTGCTGTAGCTGCAAAAGCAGGGATGCTTGGAAGTATTGATGCCAATAGAGGTGACTACCAAAATGGCTGGGATACTGACCAATTTCCAAATAATGTTTTTGAAACAACTGAAGCAATGTTAGTATTCCTTCAAGCTGGTGGACTTCAAGGCGGAGGAATAAACTTTGATGCTAAAATCAGAAGAAACTCTACAGATATTGAGGATATATTTTATGCACATATTGGAGGTGCAGATACTTTTGCGCGTGCACTAATTGCAGCTGATAAAATTATGACATCATCATCCTATTCTGATCTAAGAAAAAGAAGATATGAAACTTTTGATAGCGGTAAAGGAAAGGACTTTGAAAATGGAAAATTGGAATTGAATGATTTGTATAACATTGCTAAAGATGCAAACGAAATAAATCTCGAAAGTGGAAAGCAGGAGTTATTTGAAAATATTTTGAACCAGTATTTATAATATATTTTGACAACAGTATTAGAGGGTTTAGATTGGATTGTCTTAGGAATATATTTTCTTGCACTGATTCTTGTTGCAGTTTGGGTTGTTTTACAAAAAAATAAAAATACAGAAGACTATTTTCTGGCCGGAAGAAATGTTGGGTGGTTTGTAATTGGTGCTTCAATTTTTGCTTCTAATATTGGGTCAGAGCATGTAGTCGGTCTTGCCGGAACCGGATTTGAATCTGGAACTCCTATGGCTCATTACGAACTTCATGCATGGATAGTCTTGTTATTGGGTTGGTTGTTTTTACCATTTTATATTAGGAGCGGAGCTTTTACAATGCCTGAGTTTTTAGAGAAACGATTTGATTCAAAATCAAGATGGTTTTTATCTCTTTTTTCTCTAATTGCATATGTATTAACAAAAGTTTCCGTTACGATATACGCAGGTGGAATAGTTGTTTCTGAATTGCTAGGAATACCCTTTTGGTACGGAGCTATTGGAGTAGTAGTTTTTACTGGAATATATACTGTGATTGGAGGAATGAAAGCTGTAATTTATACCGAAACTCTACAGGCTATTATTCTTATTCTAGGGTCAATAATAATTACTTATCTTGGGTTACAAGAAGTCGGTGGATGGGTTGAATTAAGAAACACCGTTGTTGCTGCAAGCCCTGATCATTTTAACATGTGGAGACCAATGTCAGATCCTGATTTTCCATGGACTGGATTATTATTTGGTGGGACAATCGTAGGTGTTTGGTATTGGTGTACAGATCAATATATTGTTCAAAGGACCCTTGCTGCCAACAATATTAAAATTGGAAGACGTGGTGCTATTTTTGGAGCATATTTAAAACTATTGCCTATATTCATTTTCTTGATACCTGGAATTATTGCATTTGCATTATCAATTCAAAATCCAGAAATGTTTTCTGTTGAAAAAGCGGATAGAGCCTTCCCGATGCTTGTTAAAACTTTACTTCCTGTTGGGCTCAAAGGCTTAGTTGCTGGAGGTCTTATGGCAGCACTTATGAGCTCACTTGCATCAGTATTTAATTCATGCTCAACGATATTTACAATCGATATTTACAAAAAATTAAAACCTAATGAATCAGAGAAAAAATTATTAAGTATTGGTAAGCTGGCTACTACTGTAATAGTAATTCTTGGAATAATTTGGATTCCTATTATGGAAAAAATCGGTGGTGGTGTTATGTATCAGTATCTTCAAAATGTTCAATCCTATATTGCCCCACCAGTAGCTGCTGTTTTCATTTTAGGTATTCTTTGGAAAAGGGTTAATTCAAAAGCAGCTATAACAACTCTGATGGCTGGTTTAATTCTATTAATTATGAGGCTTAGTTCAGAAATTTATTTTCAGCCTGAAATATCATCAGATACAATAGTTGATAGTTATATGTTTGTTTTTGCCACAATTAATTTCTCACATATGGCAATACTGATGTTTATTTTTTCAATTCTATTGTGTGTAAGTGTGACGCTTTCTACGACTGAACCCGAATATAGTAAAATTGTAGGTTTATCATTTGGAACATTAACAAAGGAGCAGAAGTTAGAAAATAAAAATAGCTATGAAAAAGTAGATTTGGTTTTATCAGTGATTCTAGTAATCATAGTTGTTGCAATTTTAAACTATTTTACTGGCTAATTATTTTATTGTTGGTGGCCCAGATAAATACCAATTGGATTTTAAGAAAATATCTGTCTGCAAAACTGTATCTACAAAATCATCACCCCTATTAAAGAATGCATGTTCAGCGCCTTCATACAAAATCAAATCACATCTACTGCCTATAGACTCCATTCTTTTTTTATAGTTTTTGACCAATTCTACGGGAACTATTTTATCTTCTGTTCCAGTCAATATAATTGTTGGTGGAGCACCTTTTTTCAAATTTTCATATGGCGAAGCATCCGATGGATTTTTTATCCATTGCCATTTTCGACCAAAATGCAAAACCGGATTATAAAGGATTAATAAGTTAGGCTTTGAGCTTACACTTAAATCCTCATTGGGGTTTTCAAATAAATCAATATTTCCGGCTACAGCAGCCAAATGCCCCCCCGCAGATCCACCTGCAGCAGCTATTAGATTTGGATTAACAGAAAATAATTTAGCATTTGATCTTATAAATCTGATTGCTGATTTTGCATCTTCCATAGCCTCAATTGGGCTTGTTCCATGTTTATTCCTTATTCTATATTCAACGGAAAATGCAACCATTCCTCTTGATGCAAAATATATTGATTGTCTTTCGAATTGTTTATAATCTCCTGAGTTCCAACCTCCCCCATGAAAAAAAACGATGCAACTATAAGTTTGAGATTTATTAAAATCAACTGGCTTATAAACAAATAGATTAAGGTCTGCTTGATCTGTTGATTTATAAAGCACCCTTTCAGGGCTAATTTGAGAAAAGATTAAATTAAAAAAGAATAAAAAAAGTGTAACTAAAGAAAAATTAAATTTCTGCATAAAGTTTGAATTTACTTTCTAAGTTCATTCATTTTTTCTCTTTCTAATTCACTGATTCTTTCAAATTGTTTCTTTGTGAATTTACTCAAAAGTTGTTGCGAAATCATTGAAAAAGTTTCTTTATAAATCGCTTCAATTTCATCATTTGAAAGACCCTTGGAAGATGTAAGCTCATTGTTTCTAGCATACTTATCATAAAGAGTTTCTTGTAAAAATTTAGCTTGATTTTTATTCATCTGCATTTCAGCAGCTACATATCTACTTATGACTTTTGATCGTTCATTTGCCCATTTATTATTTGGTGCTGCTTTTATATATTGTTTGGTTACTTTATTATTGACTGGCTCAGGCTCATTAACAATTTGGGTGTTAAAAAATCTAGCTGCTAAAGTTTGAAATGTAGTCTTGATTCTTTGTTGTTCAGGGTAATTAATTATATTGTCCGTTTCAAGAGGGTCATTGTCATAATCATATAATTCTTCAGCAAATATGTCTTCAATATATATAGGTTCAGTACTCTTTTTATTTTTTACCCATACGGTATATCGATGTCTTTTAGTTCTAAAACTATAGCCCATAATATTTCCATGTCTTGGATATTGACTGACGGCAAATATTTTTGAAGTTGTTTGTTCTCCCATTATTTGAGACCTTAAACTTATTCCGTCAAGAACCTCTGGAATTTCTAATTCTGCCAAGTCACAAAGTGTCGGAAATACATCGATAAATTCAGTTGGAGAATTTACACTTACTGTTTTTTTAATTCTTGGATCTTTTATTAATAATGGTGATCTAGTTGATTGCTCAAAATTTGTGTGTTTAGTCCACATACTATGATCACCTAGGTGAAAACCATGATCACCCCATAAAACGATAATTGTATTTTTATCTAAGCCTTTTTCTTTTAATTTGGCAATAACTTTACCTATTTGTGCATCAATATAACTTGTTGCTGCATAATAACCATGAATTAATTTTCTTTGAATATCATCTGGGAGAATTAAAAGACCTTCATCATTTTCTATATATTCAATTCCAGGAGCTTTATATGTATTTATTTCCCATCCACCTTTATAAGCAATATCAACGGGGTTTTTTGACTTGGTTTGAAACTCTGCTAATTGAACTTCTTCCTCTTTATATAAATTCCAATATTTAGTAGGCGCATTAAAAGGCAAGTGAGGTCTTAAAAAACCAACGGCTAGAAAAAATGGTTTTGTAGTATCCATTTGGTCCAATAATTCAACTGCTCTATTTGCGATTGCACCATCCATATACGCACCGTCAGGAACATCAGCATTTTCATACGGAGGCTTAAATCTATCTGACTCGTACTTATTCAAGTTATTAACCCCTTTATCAATAGCCTCTTGTCTAAGCTTTGCTCTTACAGCTCTATTCTCTTTGCCTTGATAAAAGCCCCCAGATGGAAAACTATATCCATCGGAAAATGTTAATTGATTTTGAGTTACAAAAGGAACAGACCATGACCTTCTGTCTCTCCCACCGTCAACCGCTCTTGGGTCATAAATTTTTCCAACGCCAATTGTCTGATATCCGTTATTTTTAAAATGTTCAGGTAGTGTAAGAACCTCTGGGTTCACATCTCTCATCTTTGTTTTCAGATCCCAAACTTTTGTTTTATCAGGTCTTAGGCCAGTCAAAAAGCTGACCCTTGAAGCAGCGCAAATAGCAAGTTGATTTTGATTATTTAAAAAAACTGTTGCATCTTTTGAAAGTTCATCAATATTTGGTGTTACTGCAAACTCATCACCAAAGCTGCCAATACTGGGTTTTAAATCATCTACTGAAATAAATAAAATATTTGGTTTCTGATTTTCTTGAGAATAGAAAGTAGTTAAAGTTGTTAGAAAAAAGCAAAAGACTAATGATTTTAAGAAATTCATAGCATTCATTTTATTTTTGAATTATTCTAAGTATTAAAATTGCTAGTTTAGAAACTGAAAAAGTAAAAAGTCCAAATAGAGGGGATAATAAAGCTACTTTTAGGCCTCCTGCAATTATTGCTGGCTCAGCTGCTCCGCTTGCTTCAAGAACATCAAAAGCAGATATTAATCCTAAAAAAGCTCCCATTACTCCAAAAGCTAAGCCTAAAGTACCACTATCACTTATGTGTTTAAGAATTTTTTTTGAAACTTCTTTATCCGTTTTGATTTTTAAAATAGATTTTACTGTAAAAAATATTGACATCAATAAACAGATAAGAATTAGAGACATAAATAGTGATCCCCCTTCTAAAAATCTATCAAATAATGTAATTCCTAATATTGTTGTAATTATTGTCATCATTTTTTAATTTACTATTTACTAAATATCAATAAAAATTAATAATTATCATAACTTTATTTAAGGTGAAAAAGTAAATATGAAAGGAATAATAACTCGTGCTTTATGCGTCATTGTTATAATGTCATTAGATATACAATCCCAGAATTATAATAAAGATGCTTTTCTTAAAGATTATTCACGAGATTTAATTATTACGACTCAGGTAAGAGGTGAGAGAAATAAAGCAATTTTACGCGGTACTGAAGCAGAAAAAAACAGGGAGTTTGTTTTAAAAAATTATACTGGAATACAGCCATCAATATACCCAGCGTGGGATGGAGGATTTTGGCCAAAGAAAAAACCAAATTCATTAAAGGATTTTAAAATAGAAACAAAATATTTTGATGAATTAGTTAACTGGGGAATAGAAAATGAATTTCATATAATGCATCATTGTTTGATTTTTCCAAACAAATATTTTCCAGCATGGTTTTCAAAAACAAATTACAATGCAGAAGAGCTAGAGTATATTATTGAGCTGTTTGTGTCTAATGTTTTGAATGCTAATGATAACAAAAACAAAGTTGATGTATTCAATGTAATAAATGAAATTTTTGCAATGGGTAAATCTGGAAAATATAGAGTTTCTGGAAACGAAAAAGAGGATTGTAAATGGATGGATATGGGTTTTGAAAAAGATATGTCAGGACTTGAGGGAGAACAAAAAATTAATGACGAACATCCAATATTTGTGAGAAAAGTTTTTGATGTGGCATCTGATTTAACTAATGCAAAATTGGAAATCAGAGATTTTAATATTGCTTTTGGAGGAAAAAAAGCCGATGGAGTTTACCAATTAATTAAGCATTTAAAAAATACTGGAGTTAGAGTTGATGCTGTTGGTTTTCAATGTCATTTAAATGCTGGATTAAATTACAACTATGAGAATTTGAGAAAAAATATCTTACGATTTATTGATTTAGGTGTTGAGGTTTATATAACCGAGCTTGACGTGGGTCTAAATCTTTGGGGGCAAGGGGGGAATCATAAAAAAGTTTCAGATGTTATAAAGTCAGAGGATGACTGGAAATGGTTTTTTGATGAACAAAATAAAATATATTATAACCTTGTTAAAACAGCAAAAGAAGCTGGTGTAAAAATAATTAGCGACTGGGGATTTAGAGATGACATTCCATATGGAGGATGGAGAAAAGATCAAAAGGCGTGGATGGTAAATAAAGATTATTCTAGAAAAGGAGCATATTATGCTGTTTTAAAAGCATTATATGATGCAGAAAAAAATTAGAAAATTCATTTATGTGAATCATTTTATACTGCACATTTCCTGAAAAGGGTTCTACAATATCAAAATTGTACTTTTTTTCAAAGAATTCAAGTGTTTTATTTTGAAGATTTTTTTTCATAATAAAAAGTCAATTTTGCCCGTATGGTTCTAAGGTTTTAATATTGCCATCTTTATCATACTTAATCTCAGCAATTTTTACTGATCTCAAATGGGTAACCCCTTTTGAAAGTGAGGAGTCATGATAAAATAAGTACCACTTTCCTTTAAATTCACATATAGAATGATGTGACGTCCAACCTACTACTGGATTTAAAATTCTTCCTTTATAAGTGAATGGCCCATAAGGATTATCTCCTATGGCATAGCATATAAAATGGGTGTCGCCGGTTGAATAAGAGAAATAATATTTGCCATTATATTTGTGAAGCCAAGCAGCTTCAAAAAATCTTCTGTCATTGTCTCCAGCCAAAAGTAACTTTCCGTTTTCATCTAATATTTGAACCTCCTTTGGTTTTTCACAAAACTCTAATAAATCATCCGACATCTTAGCAACTAAAGGCATTAGGGCGGTTTCATTGTCATTAGGTAGAAATGCTGTAGGGCTTTCAGGCTGATTTCCGTTGAAAACTCCTGTTCGCCATCTTTGTAATTGACCTCCCCAAATTCCACCATAATACATATAGTATGATCCGTCATCATCTTTAAATACTGCAGGATCAATTGAATAACTGCCTTTGATTGGTTCATCTTGTGGAATAAATGGACCATAAGGTTTATCACCTATAGCAACGCCAATTCTAAAAATTCCATCATAATCTTTGGCAGGAAAAAAGAGATAGAACTTTCCATCTTTTTCATTAGCATCGGGGGCCCACATTTGTCTTTCAGCCCATTTAACATCATCAACATGAAGAGCCATTCCATGGTCGGTAATATGACCACCAATATTATCCATTGAAAGAACATGATAATCCTCCATTGCAAAATGACTGCCCAAATCATCAAAAGCATCACCCGTATCAATGTCATGAGACGGATAAATATAAATTTTCTCGCCAAAAACATGTGCCGAAGGATCAGCAGTATATAAGTGAGTTACAATTGGTTTAGAAATTGCTCTTTTGTTTAAGTCTTCAAAATCTATATGATCTATACTTTCTTCAGGCATAATAAATCGAATTAATCCTTTCTTCTATTCAATAAATCTTGTTCAATTTTATCTTCAAGATTCTTGTCAATGATATAAAATAACAGTAGTCCTGCTGCAAGTAAAAATGGTATTGATGGAAATACACTAACAAGCATTTTAGTTCCTAAAATCGCGGATTCAGTTTGCTCACCAGCACTGTTGGGAATATATCCATAACTTGCTAATATAGATGCTACTAATGCACCCCCAATACTTAAGCCAAGCTTTAGGCCTACCATCATTGCTGAAAAAATTATTGCTGTAGCTCTTCTATTGTTTTTCCACTCTGAATAATCTGCTACATCAGCAATCATAGCCCAGAGCAGTGGTATTGTTATACCATAAAAGAAACCATGAAATATCTGAGCTCCAAAAATCAAACTAATTGAATCAGGTGAAAGAATATAAAAGACTAAAATAAATAAGGTTGAAATAAATAAAAAGACTGCAAATACATTTCTTTTGCCATACTTATCAGCTAACATTTTTGATAAACCAATTCCAATTATCATAAATATAATTCCACCTGCATTAAACAATCCAAAGCCAGCAGAAACAGGATCATTCCCAAAAAAATTAATACCAATATTTGATAAAAAATCTATTATTGGAGAGATGAAATCACTCAAAGAATTTTTTGAAACATAGTTCTCAAAATAATAGACATATGCGCCCCCTTTCATAGCAAGGGTAGTGAACTGTAAAATGGTAACCGTTAGCATGATAACCCATGGAATATTTTTTACTAAATCTTTCAAATCATCCGATAAACTAGATGATTGTTCAGGCTTAGGAACAATTCTTTCCTTAGTGGTTATGAATGTGATGAGTAATAAAATAGTTCCTATTACAGCAAGCCATGTCATAGTTATTTCGATCCCAAGTGCTTTATCTCCATCACCAACATAATTTATAATAGGGAGCATGAAAACCTGAACAAAGAATTGGGCAAACATTACAGCAACAAACCTATAAGCTGAAATACTATTTCTCTCTTTCATGTCGCCGGTAATTACTCCACTTAATGCCGAGTACGGAAGATTGCTTCCAGCATATAATAACAATAATAATGTGTAGGTAACTACAGCATAAATAACTTTGCCACTGTATGAAAAGTCAGGCGTAGTAAATGCTAGTAAGGATGTAATACCTAAAGGTACCGCAGTCCATAATATCCAGGGTCTAAACTTTCCCCATTTACTATTTGTTCTATCAGCTAATGCCCCAACTATTGGGTTAAAAGCAAAAGCAGCAACAGTTCCAACGGTAAATATAATTTTAGTTGCATCATCAGCATTTAATCCATAAATATCAGTGTAGAAATATGCTAAGTATGTGATTAAAGTTTGGAATACAAGATTAGCTGATAAGTCTCCAAGACTATATCCAATTTTTTCTTTTATAGAAAGTGGTTGTGTTATCATATATTATTTAATATTTGAAAGATCAATCTCAAGTAGCTCAAAATATGCAGGCTTCTTATTGTAGACTCTATCGAATAATAAGGGGTAGTCTGTTCTGCCTCTAATAGGATTTTCATTTCTCCACGTATACTTATCGGTAGTTCCCCAAAAAGTTACCCTGCTAATTTTATCATGATGTTTCAGAAATAGCTCAAAAATCTCTTTATATCTATTGGTTAATTTTTTCTGGATATTGTGAGGTATTCCCGATTGATATGGATCCCATTTTTTATCACCTTCAAATTTTTTAAATTCTTCTCTTGCAATTCCCGCCAACTCATATGGGTTTGGTATTACCGTTATGTCAAGTTCAGTTATCATTACATCAACTCCAGTGGCTGCTAGATCAACAATTGTTTCTTCAATTTCTTTAATGCTTGGAAAGTGAAGATCCCAATGAGCTTGGATTCCAACAGCATCAATTCTAATTCCTTTTTCTTTTAAAGAATTAATGATTTTAATTGCACCCTTTCTCTTTTTTGGTTTCCAAAGATTATAATCATTATAGGCAAGTTCAACATTTGGATCAGAATCATTTGCATATTGAAATGCTTTTTCAATGTAATCATCCCCAATCATTTCAAGAAATACAGTCTCTCTCAAAGTTCCATCATCATTTAAGGCTTCGTTTACAACATCCCACATGTCAACTTTTCCTTTGAATCTTGTAACTAGTTGGAATATGTGATTTTTTAAATGTAGATTGAATTTAGCTTTGTCGTTAATTTCCGAAACATACTCAGGAACTTGATTGTGCCAAACTAAGGCATGGCCCAACAAATACATGTCATTATCTTTAGCAAAATCTGTAATTTTCTGAGCATTTGAAAATGTAAACTTTGAATACTCTGGATGAGAGTGCATCCACTTCATTGAATTTTCTGGAGTTACAGAACTAAAATCTTCAGAAACAATTTTTAAAATCTTTTCGTCTTTATCGATAATTTGATAATCCTCCTGATTAATAGTTGCTCCAATTAAAAAGTAATCTGCAAATTTTTCTTTTAAACTTTCTTTTTCTTGTGAATAAGCAAAGAAAGGTATAGAAGCAAAGAGAAAAATAAATATCTTTTTCATAGTGGTTTAAATTATTTAAAAAATGCCAGATAAAAATTTATCTGGCATTCTTTATTTATAGGCTTAATAAATTATCTAACAACTAGTTTAGATACTTTACTTTGTCCATTGATTGTAACCTTAAGCATATAGAATCCGCTGTTGAATGAACTCACATCTAATGTGTTTCCATTAATAACAGTATCCATTACTTTTCTACCAGTTACAGTGAATACTTGGATTTCTTTTGATCCTTGTACCGGAGATAGAATATTAACGTAGTTACCATCTACTGGGTTAGGATAAACCATCATATCAAGTATTTCATTATCTGCTGTAGAAAGTCCAGCTTGAACGCACACATCATCAATATACCAGTCGTCACCGTCATCATTTGTCATAACAAATGCAACATAAATTGGGACTCCGATATAATCAGCTAAGCTAAATTCAATTGATGTGAATTCACTTGGCTCAAAATCAGCTTCAGTCCAAGTAGCTATGTCAGTAAAGTCAGCATGTGTTGTTTGACTTACTGTAGAAACTTTTACAGCGTATGTAGAACCATAATCCGATCCATAAGCTTGTCTGTGGCTGAATGAAATATGATTATTTGAAGCATCAGGAATAAACATTGGTGTAACTAACCAGTCTTCTGCAAGACCACCGGTAACATTTTCATACCTAACGTGAGCTGAATTAGCTCCACTAACTGAATATGTTGAACTAGCTTCCCAGTCATATCCTTCACCAAGGCCATTTTCGCCTCTGAATGTTGCCCAACCTTCAACTGGGAATGATTCTCCATCAAAATCCTCACACCAGGATCCTTCAAGGGGAGCATCTGAAGGATTAATAGATTCCATAGCAAATAAAATTTGTTGAATATCCATTGAGCCTGCCGATGCGACAGCTCCATCACCTGGATTTTCAACTAGCTGGAACCACCAGTTTGCTTGAGTCCCATTCCAATTAGTAAATGCTGATAAATCTACTTCAACTGTTTGAGCTTCAGCGGAATTTGGGGTCATATCAGAAGTTGAAAATTCATTTCCTCCACTTGGTGATACAAATGTTAATTTATTTTTAGGTGAATTATTTACAAGTGTTACCTGAACATATTTATAAGTATCAGCATCAACACTATAAAGCCCTGTTTGTTCCAACTTAGGGTAAGGACTTTGGTTTGCTATTTCAAGATGAAGTTCTCCAGCAACTGGCTGGGACATAGTAACACCATTAGCCGTGGTAAATCCTTCAGAATCAGAAGTATCATCAAAAGTATAATCAACTCTTGGTGTTGCGGGAATTGATTCAACTATTTCAATATGATCAAATAAAACATCTCCTGCATATACATTGTTGTTAACACCATTTCCCTGTTTAAATCTAAAGTTAATCGTGTCAACTGTCCCGCTCCAATTTGCATTACTACTCATATTTATATAATGAGTAACAAAATCTGAATTGTTAGATGAAAGTCCGTCAAAGTTTGTGAAGGCATTACTACCATTCACAGTTGTTATGACTTGTAATTTAGCATTACCTGTCAAATTCTGCATGGTAATAGCAACATAATTTCCTGCGGATGTATCAATATTAGCTGATGTATTTTTGAAATTTGGATTGGCTGAATCACCATTTCCATCACCATCATTATCCACTATAGTGTAAGTAAGATAAGTGTCCCCAACAGCTAAATTAGAATAGTTTTGAGCAACAAACCCATGGTCTGTTCCATTAAAATCCCAAGGCGGACCATCCTGAGCAAATAAACTTATATTAAAAAACATCAAAAAAGCTACAACAATTGAGTAAAGTTTTTTCATAAATAAAATTTTAATAATAATTTAATGATTTATATTGAGATGGATACATCGTCTAAGAAAAATTCTGTTCCCTCAGTCATGTACCAAAATCTAATTGCTTGGTTTGAACTATCAGATTTTAAACTAAAAGTATGAGAATATTTAGTCCAATCTTCGGTAAGAATAAAATCCTTTCCTTGATAACTTCCTTGAACATCGGACTGAATAACTAATTTCATTTTTCCCTTTCCGCCCTTATTCTTCGCATGAAAAGTTATTGTTACCGCATCTCCTTCTTTGCCCTTAAACTTTTGATTGTACTGTGAACTTAAATGAAAACCTTTTTCACCCAGCCTATGAGTTTCTACTTTAAGGGCCCTTTGACTGCCTGGGTTTGTATCGAAGTCTTCTACAGAAAATGTAGCATCAGCCCCTTTTCGTGTTACGTTATTCCACCACCAAAACTTACCCTCAGGGCTTACGCCTTCCAAATTTGAATTCTTTAATTCTAAACTTTTTTGAGAAAACGAATTGGTGTAAAATAGAAATGTAAATAGAGCTAAAATAAATTTAATTGTTAGTTTCATAATTGATTATTTAGTTTATATAATATTATTGTTTTATTAACCTTAAGGTTTTTAATTGCCTGGTATTTATATCTTCAATTATTATAAAGTAAATCCCCAAATCAAGATTTGAAATATTGATAGAAATTGAATTATTTTCAATATTATTTATTTGAATGGATTTATAATTTTTTCCTAATATGTCATAGATAGAAATATTTTTTTCTGAATAAATATTATTAATACTGACAATGTTTTCTGCAGGATTTGGAGATAAATATATATTTTCAATATAGTTTTCCGAAATGGATAATGGATCGAAAACCGTAACCTCCACCTGACTACTTGTAGAATTTCCAGAATAATCAGAGGCTGTAAAAGTAACTAGGTATATGCCTGTTGTTGATGTATCTACATTATGAGAAACATCGTAGCTAACATTACCATCACAATTATCTGTTACCGTTGGCGGTTCGATATCATCTACATCAAATGTCGAATCTATCTCATACTCATAATTACATCCTGGTCCTCCACAATCTGATAATTCTATTACAGGCGGAGTCGTATCATTTGCACATTCATTAAAACTAAACTCATATGCTCCGATATCAACTATATCTCCAGAATTTTCAAAATCAACCTCAGGAGAGCCTTGAGTAACAAGTGAAAAATCATCAATATAATAGTCAGCTCCAACACCGCCTTGAACCGGTGGTCCTTTCACATACAAAAAGAAATTATTAGAAATATTGTGAGTAAAATCAGCAGTTAATAAAGTCCATTGTTGATCTGAAGCATCAATAGGCTCAGTTAAATTATAATACTCGTTTTGATCTGTATCCTTTATAGTTAATTGAGAGGTGCCTGTTTCTCCCTCAGCTAATTTTACCCAAACATAAAATGTATATGTCTCACCTTGATCTAATAAATTGTTTAATACAATTCTAGGGCTATGCCAATTAGCTGTCCTGTCTGTTGTAAATAAACTTCTATCGCCAGACAATGATTGATCAGATGTTGTTTCAATTGTGGACCCAAATGCGGTCCATCCGCCAGTTGCATTTTCAAAGCTTGTGGATGCAATTGCGCTGCCCACAACCGGTCTTGGGTTTCCTTCTATATCATGAGTAGGGCTGTAACTTGGGTTTCCAGCATTTATTGCTGGAGACCCTTCAGTAAGTGAAAAATCAGTTCCTTCAATAGTCAATGGGCCATCGACAGTTTCAGGTGCTGAAGTAAACATAGGATCTACATTGATAAGGTTATTGCTTTCAGTAGCCGGCCATGCATAGGTACCATTTACAATTATATTGTCAACGGCAACTCTCGTGCCGTATACATTATTTAACTGAAGGGCTGAAAACTCATTATCTCTAGTTACTATTATATTATTTACAACAGTTGCATTTAACACATGGTTTGCTTTTATCCCGCCTACTTTTTGTCCTCTATGTGCTGGATTACCTTCAGCTTCAGAGATGTCTTGTATAATTTCATGGACACCATTATAGTAAAGCGTATTGTTTTGATAAATTGCCGAGGCAGAGTGTGAATGGTCAAAATTAATTCCATTTTTACCATTATTTAAACATAAGTTATTTTCAAATAAGAAAGTTCCGTTATAGTCAGGATCACTTCTTGTTACATATATTCCTTGACCATCCCATATAGATTGAAAATTTGCTGTTCCATAATTTGGATTATTATTACCTGAATTATCTGGAAGTTGAGTCACATAAAATCGAATTCTATTCCAATTATTATAAACAATATTTCCACGAATTATCATTTTAATATCATTAGTATTATCACCTGAAACCGCAACAGATTCAGCCAAAACAATTGCACTGGAAGCTGAGGAAGTCCACCAGTTAGAGTTATAAACTATATTGTTTTCTATTAATATATGATCGCTGTCATTGAATCTAATTGCAGAACCACAAGTGTCATGTACAATATTATTTCTTATTATGATATTGTGGTGAGCTCCGTAGCCTCCCCAAATTCCTTTTCCTCCAAAATAAGAATGGTTATAATTTGTGGAATCATCTTCATCTTCGGCCATCTCAATTTTATAATTTCTGTCTGCCTCTGCCATTTCATAATCAATGTCTTGTGCTGGCCCTTCAACCTCAAATCCCTGGACAATTATATAATTCATATTATTAGAAATAACTATACCACCTCTTCCATCAAATTGAATTTTGGGTGTATGTCCTGGGTAATTTCTTAATGTAATATATGCACCTTCAGCCCCTGATTTATTTATAGTAACCACGTGTGGATTATCCATGTTCGTATTTGTTGAAGGGTCAACAGTACCATAATTTGCGTTTTGATAAATACCATCCATAACATATACTGTTCCACCAGCACTTACCATTGAAATTCCTTTATTTATGGTCTTAAAAGGAGACTCAATTGTTCCTGAATTATTGTCTGAACCATTTGAATCAGAAACATAGAAGTCCTGTGCTGTCACCAACTGAATACTTAAAAAGAAAAAAAGAAAAAATATATATGTTTTGAATATTGTCATGACTTAATTTGATTGATTTTGAAAAGGGTCATCATTTACATAATTTCTCATTTCTTCTAATTTAATACTATATTTTTTAACTAACTCCTTATTTTCGGGTAGTTTCGAAATATCTATATTTTGCTTTTTATCGTTTTTCATGTCATAAAGCATATTTCCTAAATATTTTTCTCCTATTACAAATTCAGTGTATGAATAGTTTTTGTCTATAACTGCTTCACCCTGCTTATATCTTGTATAAATCTCATCTTTTAAAATAGTTTTTGGGTTTTTAAGAACTGGTGTTAAGCTTTGTCCCTGTATGTAATTTGGTGGTTTTATTCCCGCAAGTTCACAAAGCGTTGGATATATATCAACTAACTCTGTGAAAGAATCTGAATTGTCTTTCGCGCTATATTTTGGAGAAGATATAATCAACGGAATTTGGACTGCTTCGTAAAAAGTACTATGCTTACACCAGAAGCCATGTTCACCCAAGAAGTATCCGTGATCACTCCATAAAATTATTGTTGTATTTTCTCTTAATCCAGCTTCTTCTAATCCTTCAATTAATTTTCCAATCATTGCATCCATGTATGAAACACTGGCATAATAACCATGAATCAAATCCTTTGATAATTCATCGTCAAGTAGACCTTCTGCGGGAATTCCAAGATAATTTTTTCTTAATTCAGCTGAATTATGCTGTGCTTCAATTGCTATGTCAGGTGAATTTAAGGGTTGATATAAGTTGTCTGCTAATTTAATTTTATCATGGTCATACATATCCCAATATTTTTTGGGTTGTATAAAAGGAAGGTGTGGAGAAACATATCCGATAGCCATAAAAAAAGGTTTTCCATTGCTACTAAACTCATTAAATTTTTTAATGGCTTTAAGTGTAATTTTTCCATCATTATACGCATAGTCATCTACATCTGGATATTCAACAATGGGATTTTTCTTTCCGTACTCACCTGTTTCGGCATTGTCTCTTAATCTAATAGATTCGGGATCTTGAAAATCAGCCTGATCAGCACCTCCATCTTTCTCAGTCCAATGTTGTGCAAAGTCATCGTTATGATGATAAATTTTTCCATATGAAATAGTTTCATATCCGTTCTCCTTAAAAATCTGATTTAGTGGAATTGCATGTGGAGCATCAACTGATGCTCTTGTAGAGAAGTCATTGAACCTTTTCTCACTAGGTCTAACACCGGTCATAATACTTGCTCTGCTTGCGCCACATACTGCTATGTTTGTAAAAGCATTATTAAATTGTACACCCTCCGATGCTAACTTATCCATGTAAGGGGTAATCATTGTTTCCTCTTCATAATTATATGAGTTCATGGTTGGTCTTAAGTCATCAATTGAAATAAAAAGTATATTGTGTTTTTGTTCAACTTTATTATTGCATGAAATTAGAAATACTCCTAAAATGATTACTAAAATTTTTTTCATTATAAATTTAGTTTGATGTTATTTCTGAAGCCTTATATCCGATCCTAATTGCTCTTGCAACAATTTTTTGTTTATCTCCGATTGTAATCGGTGTGTGATATAAGCTCCAACTATTGGTTCCTATTTTTTCATCTATTTGATAGCCTATTGATGCTCCATTTGTAATTGAAGTCAATTCATATAATCCGTCATTCCTAATTTTAAACTCAACATTTTCTGTCTTTGGTTGAATCATGTTTGGCCAAAATGATTCAACTAATTTATTCTCAGGAATAAAGCCCTGATCATTAATTTCTTTCTGCCAATTTTCTAAAGCAATTCTAAAGTTGTTTATCCTGTCCGCATGTTTTGGGTCATCGATAATATTATTAACCTCATAAGGATCATTAAGTAAATCATAAAACTCCTCTAAAGGCTTTGTTTTCATAAATATGTATTTTGCATCTCCATCCAACATATCTAAACTGTCCATTTGAATAAGTTTAGAGTTCATTGTAATTCGCTCTCTATATTTATTACGATAAATCAAAGGTTGCTCTGGCATAAAGTTTTTGATATAGACATATCTTCCATCTAAAACAGACCTTTGCATATCAGTACTTTCATCGAATCGATCTGCTGTACCAAATGCATATTGTCTAGGACTATCTTCATATATTCCAGCTATAGCCTTGCCATCATAATGCTTAGGAGGCTCAATATTTAAAAGAGATAGTACAGTAGGACCTAGATCCATTAACGAAACTATTCTTTCATCAACTTTACCGGCATCCATTTTATTTGGGTATCTAATAATTAAAGGGACATTTAGCCCACTGTTTCCAACAGCTCTTTTTTGTCTAAGTAAATTTCCTCCATGGTCGCTCCAAAACATAATAATAGTGTTTTCCAACAACCCATCCTCTTCTAGTTGGCTAATCAGCTCTCCAACTTTTTTATCCATTGCTTCAATATTAGAATACTTTCTTGCAATATCAGTTCTAACTTCTGGAATGTCTGGGAAATATGATGGAATTATAATATCCTCTGGGCTAACCGTTAGAGGTTGATTGCTTCTTTCCCATATTCTAGATTCGTGTGTTAGTAAAGTATTCCATACATAAAAAAATGGCTTATCTTTTGGTGCGTCCCTATAACTTACTGTTGACGAAACCTCATCCCAAGCTGTAAATGGGGCGTTGAATTGATAATCACATTTAAAGTTATTGGCGCAATAATATCCATTAGTTCTCAGAATCTCAGTAAATGGTTTGACATAAGTTGGAGGGACAACTTCGTATTCAGGAATATTTTTTCCTTCTTTATCAATAACACCAATATTTTTTCTGTATGATACCTGTTCAGGAGTTTTATAATTATGATAATCTCCTGTCCTCATATTATGAGCTCCAAGCCTAGCTGAATACATTCCGGTTATAACAGAAAATCGACTTGGTGCACATACTCCAGCAGTTGAATAGGCATTAGTATATCTAACCCCCTCAGATGCAAGCTTATCAAGGTTTGGTGTTTTGATTATGTCATTTCCATATGACCCCAAAATAGGTCCCATATCTTCACAGCTTATCCATACAATGTTAAGAGGCTTTTCGAGAACTTTTAAATTATTAGAGCATGAATAAAAAAGCAACAAAAAGGATAATATGAGTTTGATTTTATACATGCTAATAATGGAGTTTAACATAATCGTCATCATTAAGTTTACCAATTAAATCATCTGGAACGTTGTTCCATTTAGACTTTTTATCCAAAGGATGAAGAGTAGGCTTCAATACTGAAATTGGATTGTCTAAAAGAAAATCCTCTTGACTTTTCATCCAATTTTCAAGAGCAACTGACAGCCTGTTTCTTATTTGTTTGTATTTAGGATTGTCTATTAGATTTACTTTTTGATATGGATCTTTTTCCAAGTCATATAATTCTTCATAAGGAACATTTGGAAACGATTCAGCTCCAATTTTAGCAAATTCATTTATAACTGGGTTGTTGCCTAAGTTTGAATTAACAACTTCAACAGAATTAAAGTTTCTTATTAGCTTATACCTGTTACCTCTTATCATTCTTGATGGAAATATTTTACATTCTCTTATGTTTTGTCTTGTCGAAACCCCAAAAACATAATCATGAATTTTCATCTTACTTCCATTTAAAGTCTCAAGAAAACTCTTTCCATCTATTTCGCTTGGAATTTCAGTATTGGAAACTTCTAATATAGTGGGCAAAACATCAACAAGGGTCAACAATGTTTCAGATTTAGTGTTTGGCTTAATTTTTCCAGGCCACCTAACAATAAATGGCACTCGCAATCCCTGCTCTTTTAAACTCCACTTGCCACTTAAGCCGTGGTCTGATGCATAAATAAACATTGTATTTTCTTTAAGGCCATAATTATCAACCATATTTAAAACTTGCCCTAGTTGATCATTATCATCTTGAATATTTTGATAATAACCTGGCTTGTGATTTCCTATATAAGATGGGTCGTATGGTAATTTAAAAATATCTGCTTTACTATAATTTGATGTTTGTGGATATGGGCCATGTGGATAATCTGATGCAATAATTAAACAAAAAGGGTTGTTTACATTTTTTAGGTAATCATCAATTTGGTCAAGAGGTAAGTACCTATTATTAATTTTTGGAAAATAATGAGTCCAGTCAAATACTTTGTTTGGTTTAACATGGCTTTTTCCTGCTAAAACTACTTCATAACCTGATTCCTTTAATAATGATGTGATGCTTTTAATATCAGGTTTAACACCAATATGATTAGCCATACATCCGTTTTTCACAGGATACATTCCTGTAAAAATTTGAGATCTACTAGGGGCGCATATTGCCTGACCTGTGTAAAAGTTTGAAAACTTCATGCCTTGGCTAGCAAGAAGATCAGCATTACTCGTTTGAACATTTGGGTTTCCATACACCCCATAATCTAGTAAATCCTGATCATCAGAAAGATAAAAAACTATGTTAGGTGTTTTTGGTTCTTGCTGAGCATAAAAGGGGTTGAAATACAATAAAGATATTAGGAGAATATAATAAGTAAGTCTGTTTTTTCTCATTGCTTAATTATCTTTTTAGTCGTTGTCTTATGATTAAATGTGGATGTAATATTGAGTAAATATGTGCCGTGTTCTAAAGTTGATATATCAATTATAACTTCTTTATTATTACCAAACCTTTCAATTAATTTTTGACCCTGCAAATTAAAAATCTTAATATTATAATTTGAATAATCAGGTAGAATCAAATTGAGTTGATCTTCTGCTGGATTAGGGAATAACTCAACTTGAAAATCATTATTATTTACATAATTAAACTCACTGCTAGAAAGAGACTCGTCAATATCAAAGACTAGTGAAGTTAGAGATAGTTCGGGCAGAGTAGCTGTAAAATATCTATTATAATAATCTATTTGATTTATGCCCAACGATGAAAACTCCTCAGAATCATTATTAGTAGTTAAAAAAGTTTCCACTGATGTTGCGCCAAGCGGAACATCTATTGAAAAATCTTTTTCATTTCCCTCATTAAATATTTGAACTATTACTTTAGATTCATCATCTGAAATAAAACCCCCAACATAAACTCCGTTTTCGTCGGTGGAATTTGAACTTATCAAACTATAGCCTTTCTTAACAAGGTTTGTAAAATGCTTAAATGAATAGTATCTTTTTGGTAAAATTATTTCACCTGTAGGGGTCCACGCAACTAAACTAGAATAACCATTGTTATCAGCTTCCTCATAAAATAAGTGTAGCATATAAGCAGTAACTCCACCTTCATTAAACCCTCTTATTATCCACTTAATATAATTTGCTGCATCTGTCATTGATTGATCTGTACTATTGAGATTAGCAGATTCTGTTACCCATACTGGTTTACCATTAGCCGCTACTTTTAATGCATTCCAATTAGCATTATGATTTGGGTCTGCATAAGTATGGGTGCCGACAATGTCAATAGCAGCTTCAACAGCTGAATTTTCAAACATTGTGTTAATATAATTTGTAGCAGAGGTTCCCGAATTTTGAGATTCAACTCTAAAGCATTCGGGTGAAACTATATTAATATGATCCAAGCCAGAATTTGATAACCTAGCATTTAAGTTTATTAATATACTTGATAATTCTGAAGGTGTGGTATTCATTGACTCGTATGAAACCTCATAATCAGGCTCATTTGTAGGAGAAATTGCAGTGACTTCAATTCCATATCTAGACTCCATACCATTTAAAAATGCAACAAGAAATTCACTAAATTCAGACTCTCCTCCAGATATTAAAGTTCCTCCATTATCATGCTGACCATTAGTCTTTAACCATCCAGGAGCGCTATTACAATTTCCAATAATATGATCAAAGCCATTGATACTTAAGTCAAAGGCATTTTGTAGAGCTTCACCAACATAACGAGTTCTCCAAATATTAGGATCACTGTCATATCTTGTCCAATCAAGCTGTGATTCGTCTAAGTCGTAAGGATCATCATTATCATTTTCAGGTTCTAAATCATGATATACAAAAAAGCGAATCATATTAACCTCTAGGTCACTAAAACAATATTCCTCAATCTGCTCTCTAAAAGAATCATTTAACACATATAATTGTTCAGTTCTCCTTTTAATTCCAGCCCCAAAACCATCAACTATTTGCAATTTTTCATTAGGTGCAAAAGTGATTCTATCACCAGGAGAAATACTTACTTCGTCTAAGAAATATGTAACATCGGACTGCATATACCAAAACCGAACCCTATTGTTATCACTAGAGTGCTCAACGGTAAAGGTGTGACTATATCTTTGCCATTCATTTGTAATCCAAATATTTTGACCTTGATAACTTCCGGAAACCTCTGATTGAAAAACAAGTTTCATTTGTCTGGAGTCAGCTCCTTCAACTTTTGCATAAAAAGTAACGGTATACTTTTGGCCGGCAATCACTTGAAATGGATATTCGCTTTTTGAGCTAACATGCCATCCATTTGTGCCAAGTGAGTGTACTTCACACTTCAAGGCTTTAGTACTTCCTTCAACTAAATCATCAGTTGCAATTGAATATGTTGCATCGCCCCCTTCGTTGGCTTGATGACTCCAATATTGAAAATCATTATTTTCAATATCTTCTAAAAAACCATTAGCAAGAGGAAGTTGATTCTGTGATATCGACGGATACCAAAATAAATTAAGTAATATTATTAATACTAATTTCCTCACTCTTATAAATTATAATGCTACCACTAATAATTTACTAATGGCAGCATATTGTAAATTTAATTTTTAGTCAATTAAATCATTGGTATTGATTTCAATTAACGGAATCGGTAATGACATTACTTGAGCCTCATCAGTACTCAATGTTAGGTCAACAGAAGGGTTGTGGATAGGATTATTGTTGTGGAATAAAATCGTTTTATTTAAAAAATAATCGAACCCTCTTCTTCTATTGTTGTGAGCGTCTTCGCCTTCACCTAACATTTCAAATCTATATTCATACATTACTGCCTCTCTAAACTCATCTTGAGTTCCAAAATAAGCACCTTGCGGGCTCATTCCCACTCTACTTAAAAGCTCTGTAATAAATCCTAATTGTTGCCCATTATCTAATTCATTAGAAATTTCGGCCAACATTATTAATACTTCACCATACCTGTATATAATTACATTTTGATCTCCATATTGATTGCTGTGTTGTGTGTCCTTTTCAGTGAATTTAAAAAAGTATGGATGTGCTTTTGAAAAATTTGGCCTACCTGGATTTGAAGGATAGACAGTTATTAGATTGCCATTGTCTGCTCTATTATAACTATGCAAATAGGTTCCTTCTAATCTAGGATCATTTGGATATGTCGAAGCATGGTGGTCATGAACATCTGCGCTAACTCTTAACCATCCAAAATGCTGTCCTAATTTATATTTCCAAGGGGTAAAGTTTCTTCCCATCTGTGAGTTAGCTGCATCTTGACTAATTTGTAATTCCCATATTGACTCAGGTGAATTTTCATTAGTATCTGTAAATAAACTGCTGTAGTCAGCAACCAAACTATATTGACCATAAACCTGCATTGCTTGATCATAGGCTAATTGCCAATAATCCATTTCACTTACTCCAGCAGCTCTTAAATCTGGATTAGTAGCTAGTGTCATATAAACTTTTGCTAATAACATATTAGCAGCATACTGTTTAGGATATCCTGTTCCAAAATTACCATTCATTAGAGAAGCTGCCATTTCAGCGTCAGCAATTATTTGCGCATAAACATCTTTTGACGGAGAAGTTGCTAAATGTAAATTTTCATTGTTAGGTAATGACAACCAAAGTGGGATATCGCCCCAAAGTCTAGTCAATGAAAAATATGACCATGCCCTAACAAAATATGCTTGACCCGCAATATCGTTGAAGCCAGATTCATCTGAAGTTGAAGGCTCTATAACAGTTACCACATTTTGTATCGCGCCATTACATCTTGCGATTACAGAATATAATCCTCCCCACATTGCCTCCGAGTCAGCATCATAAGTTGGCTTAAGTGAAAAAAGGTTTGCATTATTTATGTTGTTTACATTATTGCCGCCATTTTTTCCTGCAGTAAATAATCCAGAAAATCCATTGATTGCAAATATTCTTCTTTCTTGCGCATTGTAGCTAGTCAATGCCTGGTAGATCCCATCTAATGCGCCTTTTGCAACATTTATATCAGTGTATACCGCTTCAGAATCTAAAAATATAGGATCTTCATCAAGGTCACATGACATTGAGAATAACCCAATTATAGCTAATAATATTATTTTAAAATTTTTCATAATTAAAGAATTTAGTTTTTTTAATTTTTTTAAAATCCAACGTTAAGCCCTACAATAAATGTTCTTGCATTTGCTCGACCATTCCAATCAACTCCATTTATTAAACCATTATAAAGGAAGCTTGAAATTTCAGGGTCATATCCTGAGTAGTCTGTCCAAGTAAGTAAATTTTGTCCGGCTATAAATAATTTTAAATTACTGATTGAATCATTATTATTTACGTCAAAGTCATAACTAACAGTTAAATTACTTAACCTCAAATAGCTTCCATCCTCAATAATTCTATCAGTCATTGCTGGTTGTCCATTAGTTGAATAACCAATTCTTGGGTAGGTGTTTGTTTGGGCGTCAGGTCTCCAAGCATTATAATAAGCATCGGGTGCTATATTTAAATATGTTAAGCCCTCTGCATTATCTAATTGTAGTAGATTACCATTAGCTATATCATTACCATAAACACCATTAAATAGAATACTCGCTGTTAGTCTTTTGTAGGTTAGGTTAAAATTAAATCCATAAATAAAATCAGGGTTTGGATTACCGATGAAAGTTCTGTCATTTAAGTCAATTATTCCGTCTCCATTTTGATCAACAATTCGAACATCACCGGGAACAGCAGTTGTTCCAAAAACATCTGGTAAAATATCTCCTGTTTGGTAAATTCCGTCTGTTTCTAAACCATAAAATAAACTTGTTTCTTCACCTTCAACAAATACATTTGCTGGATACCTAAATAAATTACTTCTAGTGACCTCAGATCCAAAATAGAATCTTCTTTCTTCTGCTATTCCATCAACATAAAACTCATCCAAAGGTTGTGAAGATAAATCAGTTATTTTTGTTTTATTAAAACCAATATTTCCTCCCATTGTTAGCTGTAAATCATTGCCAGAAATTAGATCCATGTTTAATGAAATTTCCAGTCCCTTGTTTGTTATTTCTCCTTGGTTAACCAGAATATTAGAAAAACCTGACGATGTTGGAATACTAACTCTTTGAAGAAGGTCTTTAGTTACCTTTTCATAAATATCAACTGTACCTGTTATTTTTTTATTATTTGTAGCAAAGTCAGCCCCAAAATTTACCTGCTCTGTTGTTTCCCAAGTTAAATCAGGATTTGCAACATTTTGTAAAGCAATTGGAACATTTGTTCCTCCGTCAGAATTTCCGTATAAATTTGGTGAAACCCCGTAATTAGATAAAGTTCCATAGGATCCGATTCCATGATTACCAATTTGACCCCAACCAGCTCTTAACTTAAGTTCTTCAAATAACTTTAAGTCATTGTTCTGATGAACATTCCATGCTAGTGCAAAAGACGGGAAAAAACCATAACGATTATTTTGAGCAAACTTTGAAACACCATCTTTTCTAAACGTTGCTGTTAAGATATATGTGTTATCATAAGTATAATTAAATCTTCCTAATAAAGAGAAAATTTGCTGATCGCCCTTAATGTAGGTTAGTGGTCTTGTTATAACCTGACCATAGGCAGGGTTTTGTGTTGTAAATTGTGTTGTAACAAAATCCTCAACAGCATAAATATTATTAGACACCTTTCTTACGTCATAAGTGACACCAAGTACACTATTAATCCTATGCTTTCTTTTTAAAGTTCTATTAAACCTTAAAAAATTATTCACTTGAAAAGATGAATTATTCAGTCCCGTAATTTGCAATGATCCGTTAGCATTGTTTCCTTGCCATGTGGTTGTTCCAAAAAATCTTCTTCTTTCTTTATTTCGAATATTACCGCCAACTTTAACCTGATATCTTAAACCTTGTACCGGTAATTTATATGTTAATGCAAGGTTACCAATATACCTGCTTTCTTTGGAAATATCTTCAAAATCATTTATCCATGCATAAGGATTAGAAATGTCTAAATCTTCACCAAAATCTTCAAACTCTTCTGTAATGATAGGCCTAAATGAAATTGCTTGTTTAATAAAGCTTTGATTTGATCCACCCAATAAATCACCACTTTCAGCGAAATTTGTTGAACTAATATAACCACTCATTCTTGCTTCAAGTATTAACTTATCGTTTAAATCCTGATTGAAATTTATTCTCATATCACCACTTTGAAAAGATGATGTAGGAACAATACCTTCTTGATCATCAAATCCCGCAGAGATATAGTAGTTTCCATTGTCAGTTCCTCCAGAAACAGAACCTCCAACTTTTCTGCTAATACCATTTCGATAGATTTCATCCTGCCAATGATAAGAACGGGCTGGGATGCCTGAAATAGTACCATCCGATTCAACACCATAAATTGCGTAATCATCATCTACAAAATATCTTGGAGCTAAACCATTGTTTGCCTGTACTTCATTTGCGTAAGCAGCAAAACCATAAGGATCTAAAACATCATATTTTTTTGACATGACTCTAACCGAAGTATTTGAAAAGGTTTCGATTTTAACTTTTCCGCTCTTACCTTTTTTTGTGGTTATTAACACAACTCCATTAGCACCTCTGGAACCATAGATTGCAGTTGCTGACGCATCTTTTAAAACCTGAATACTTTCAATATCTCTTGGATTAATGCCATTTAAACCATTTTGGCTTTCTTGGCCTAAATTTCCTACCCCTGCTGGTAACACATCTTCCCCGGCAGATGAAATAATTACGCCATCTACAACATATAATGGTTCGTTATTACCTCTCAAACTATTTGTTCCTCTAATTTTAACACTTATTCCAGCGCCTGGCGTAGCAGAATTTTGAACTACTTGAACACCTGCGGCTCTACCCTGCAATAATTGATCAATAGAGTTAGATTGATTTGCAACTTCTTCCTCGACCTCGACCTGAGACAATGAACCTGTTAAATCTTTTTTCAATACCGATCCATAGCCTATTACTACAACTTCCTCAAGCTGCTCAAGATCTGGTATCATCATAATACTAATATTATCTGAGGACGAAACATCAACCTCCTGAGTTGTGTAGCCTAAATAAGAAAATATCAAGACCTTTTCTTTATCAGATGGAATTGCGATTGAATAGTTTCCATCAAAGTCTGTCAAAGCTCCAATATTAGAGTTCTGAACGGTGATATTCACCCCCACTAGTGGAAGATTATTTTCATCATTAACAGTTCCCGAAATCGTTTTCGTTTGTGAGAAAACTAAAATTGGGAAAAGAATAAATACTACAAGTAAGTTTTTCATGATTAGTTTATTTCTGTTATTAAATATAATGGCTAAATATAACACTATAGCTTATTTTAGAAAAGGTGTTTGTAAATAATACTGTAAATTTTTGATGTTTTAATATTTTTATAGCTCAAATGCTGCAATATTCATAAGTTTTTATAGAATAATTTGTCAATTTTCTCACGAAGCATTCATTAAAAAATCCTTCGCATGCATAGTATTTTTTTTTATATTCGAATCATGAAAAAAAATAGTAGCTACTTCTTATTTATTCTATGCTCTTTATTTTTTATAAATCCAATTGAGGCGCAAATCAATTTACCTATAGATTTTGAGAATGAGCAAATTACTAATGATGATATTATTCATTTTAATGGTGGCTCAGGATATGTTGTGTATAATCCTCAAATCGATAATGACAACCCAAGTGAATATGTTGGTGTAATCATAAGAGATGGGGGTGATATTTGGGCGGGAACCTATATTGAACTTGATAGTTATTTAGACTTTTCAACCAATACTACGTTAAACATGCGTGTTCTTTCACCCTACCCAGGTTTATTGGTCAAGTTTAAAATTGAAGGTGATCAAGGAGCTTTTCCCTCTGAACCAGCAACAGAAAGGGATAGTTATACAACTAAGACTAATGAGTGGGAAATACTATCATGGGATTTCTCTGGCGAACCTTCAAACACATATAGAAAGCTTGTTTTAATGTTTGATTTTGGAAATGTTGGTGACGGTACTGCCAACTCTACATTTTATTATGATGATATTTATCAAACTGACCCAAGTGGAGGTCTTAGTCAAATGGATTTACCAGTTACCTTTGAAGATCCTGGTGTATATTATGTATTGACAGACTTTGGAGGGAACGGTCCTTCAACAATTTTAGAAACAGTTGACGGCAATTACGCAAGAGTAGAAAAAAATAGCGGCGCTGAAACATGGGCTGGAGTTACAATCGGTTCTGGAGCTGGATTTTTGAACGATATTCCAATTACGAATAACGATAAAAAAATGTTTGTACATGTTTATGTCTCTGGCACAACTCAAACTGGGATTCCTATAAAATTAAAAATCGAAAATTCACAGGACCCTACTCAATCCGTTGAAACGGACACCTATACGACAGTTGCTGGGGAATGGGAAATAATGGAGTTTGACTTTTCAAATGAGTCAGAAGGAACAGCTGCACTTAACACAAATTATGTTTTTGACATGGCCTCTATATTTTTTGATTTTGGATCTACTGGAAATCAAAATACGGTATATTATTTTGACAATGTTTCATTTGGCTCTCCGCTTAATGTTGATGAAAGCTTATTTTTATCCTATAGAGTTTATCCGAACCCATTTACAGAAATAATTAATATTTTTGGAATTGAAGGGGCTGAAATCATTGTTGTTAATGATATTCTTGGAAAGGAGATGTTTAGAGGAGTTGGGGTTAGAAAAATTAATTTATCAAATTATCAAAAAGGAACATATTTCTTGACCGTTACAAAAAATACACTAAGTAGTACTTTTAAAATCATAAAAAAATAAATTTATGAGTAATTTTTGGAATCCATATAATTATCGTAGACTTTTCAATCTAGCTATTTTTTTAATACTTCTTGGCGGAGTGCTTTCTATTATAGAATTACTTACTGAAAATAGTAGCTCAATATTTATCTCTGGAGTTGTTTTGATAATCCTAATAAATATTTTTAAATCAAAGTTTCACTAGATCTTATTTTCTAAGTGAAGTAGGATTTGCAAAGTCTGTAGTAACATACGCATCAGGATTTACTGACCTGATTATTCCAAGCACCTTGCTCAGTTTTTTCCTAGGAACAATACACCAAGAAATAGTTACAGCCCCATCTCTACCTTTTGCATTTATGTCTGTTACTAAGAAGCCCTTTTCTCTAAGTATTTTAGAAATGCTTGTTGACTTAGAAGGGCTAAAAACTCGTACTACTGCACTGCCTAAACCAATAAATTTTTCAAGCTGAATACCTAGTAATGTGCCTGCGGCAAAACCAAATGCATAAGCAGCAATTAAAAATGGGTCATTTATATCTTTGATCACTTGTGAAACAGCCACGATCCAGATTGCTGATTCGATTAAACCAATAAATGCACCAAGCACTGGGTTTTTTGTTACTACTAAGGCCCTAACTGTAGTTAGAGACTGGTCGATTAGTCTTAGCACAAAGATTAAAAGTGCTGATAAGAAAAGAGTCATATACTATTTTTTATATATATCAACTTTAGGAATATTACTTTTTTTAATTCTTACAATATCTCCTGTCCTTGTATCTAGTCTATACAAAATGCCTGAATCAGACATGGTAGCTATTTGATATGTTCCTGTTTCATTTTTTTGAATTTCTGAAATAGATAATAGCAAAGACAAAGTGCCTATACAAGCTAAAGAATAAAGTAGTGAATATTTTAATTTATTTTTCATGATAAAAATTTGAAATTAGTATTATCTAAAATTAGATGATTTTATAAAGCATTTAATTTTAAATTTGTTTTTTTATTCACTTATTTATGATAAGGCCTGCTAATATTTCTGAAATTGATCCGATACTGAATATTACAAAGTCTTGTGCGCTGCATATGATTGATAATGGTATATTTCAGTGGAATGAATATTATCCAGACAAAGAATCATTTATTAATGATGCAGAAAATCAGGAGTTATATGTTTATGTCTTAAACGGTAAAGTGGTTGCATGTATTTCTCTTTGTCTGCATATGGATGAAGTTTATTTGCCAGTAAAATGGAAAACCAAAAATGATAATAATTTATATGTTCATCGATTAGCTGTTCACCCTGATTTTCAAAAAAAAGGCTTGGGAAAATCTTTGATGGACTTTGCAGAAAATTATGCAAAGGATAACAGCCATGTTTCAGTACGACTTGACACATTTTCAAAAAACAAAAGAAATTTAAAATTTTACGAATCAAGAGGATACCAAAGACTAGACGGAATTTATTTTCCAAAACAAAGTGAGTTTCCTTTTTATTGTTATGAACTAATCCTTTGACAAAATCTATTAAAATTTCCGACATTCAAAAACTGGCAATACCTGCTTTAATTTCTGGTATTGCAGAACCAATTTTATCAATAACTGATACAATCATTGTAGGAAATATGGCTGAAAATGCAACCATATCGCTTGGAGCAGTTGGTATTGTAGGTAGTTTTATTTCCATGTTAATTTGGGTGTTTGGTCAAACAAGAAGTGTAATTGCCTCTATTATTGCTCAAGCACTCGGTCAAAAAAAATTAGAGGAAGTTGAGGATCTCCCTGCTCAAGGAATTTTAATCATTATATCCAGTAGCTTTCTGATTATATTGCTAACATACTTTAACTCCGAGGGTTTATTTAAATTTTACAATGCAAGCGGTAATCTTCTCAAATTTTGCGTTGAATATTTTAATATTAGGGTTTGGGGGCTGCCCTTTACTTTATTAACCATAGGCATATTTGGAATATTTCGAGGATTGCAAAACACATATTACCCGATGATAATTGCTATTGTTGGGACGATATTAAATATAGTATTAGATATAATTTTAGTATATGGAATTGAAGGTTTTATAAATCCAATGTTTATTCAAGGAGCTGCCTATGCTAGCTTGGTTGCTCAAGTAACTATGGCATTTCTTGCCGTTATATTGTTGTACAAAAAAACAAATATCAAGCTTGCTGTCAAATTTCCTTTTAATCCCAAGATTAAATCTTTTATGCAAATGTTTGGAAATTTAGTAATTAGAACTGCTTCACTTAATGTGACCTTATATTTCTGTAATGCCTTTGCTACTAAATACGGGGATGAGTTTATCGCTGCTTATACCATAGCAATTAATTTGTGGTTCCTTGTCGCGTTTATTATTGATGGCTACTCAAGTGCAGGGACAATACTTTCCGGAAAATTATATGGTGAAAAATCATATGGTGTGCTGATGAAATTTGGAAATGATTTAACAAAAATCGGTGTCAAAATCGGTTTTATTATGTGTATTATTGGGTTTGTTTTTTATTATCCTCTAGGAAGAATATTTAATAATGACCCTGTTGTTTTACAAGAGTTTTACAATATTTTTTGGATTGTATTAGCGATGCTCCCACTTTGCTCAATTGCATTTATTTTTGATGGTATATATAAAGGTTTAGGGTGGATGAAAGGTCTTAGAAATGTATTATTATTCTCAACTTTTATAATCTTTGTTCCCTTTGTTATTTTATTTGACCATTATGATCTTGGGCTGCATGGAATCTTTTACGCGTTTACTCTTTGGATTTTATCAAGATCAATTCCGCTAATAATTAAATTCAGAAAAACATTTAATAAGCTTTCATAAAAAATGTACATTTGGAGCTCAATAATTAACTAAATGCCAAAGATTAGAATTACCAAAAAGTTTAGATTTGAAGCTGCACATGCTCTTTATGGTTATGATGGAAAATGTAAAAATATTCATGGTCATAACTACAATCTTTTTGTAACCGTAATCGGAGTTCCTGTTAGTGATAATTCTAACGTAAAGTGTGGAATGGTTATGGATTTTGGTGATCTAAAAAAAATAGTCAATTCTGAAGTTATTGAGAAATTTGATCACTCTGTAATTTTTAATAAAAACTCACCACATAAAGAGCTTGCTAAAAATTTAGCAAATGATGGCCACAAAGTGGTTATGGCTAATTATCAGCCAACAATTGAAGAAATGGTAATAGATTTTGCGAATAAAATCTCATCAAAGCTTCCTGATTATATCAGTCTTCACTCGCTAAAATTAGAGGAAACTGAAACATCATATTCAGAATGGTTTGCTGCTGACAATTAATCTTTTACATATCTTTGAGCTAAGAAGTCATGAAAGTAACTGAAGGAAAAAAAATATATTTTGCATCTGACAACCACTTAGGTCTTCCGAACTCAAAATCTAGTTTACTTCGCGAAAAGAAGTTTGTTAAATGGTTGGATATTATTAAAGAAGATGCACATTCAATTTATCTTCTGGGAGATCTATTTGATTTTTGGTTTGAATACAAAACCGTTATCCCTAAGGGATTTACCAGGGTCTTAGGAAAAATCGCGGAAATTTCTGATTCTGGAACTCCAATTTACTTCTTCACTGGAAATCATGATATGTGGGTAAACGACTACTTCCAAATGGAGCTTGGAATAAAAGTGATCACTGAACCCCAGCAATTTGAAATGAATGAAAAAAGCTTTTTTATTGGCCATGGAGATGGTTTGGGTCCAGGCGATAAATCTTATAAATTGATGAAAAAATTCGTGACTAATAACAAATTTTTTAAATGGTGCTTTAGCTGGATTCACCCTGACATAGGAGTTAAGCTAGGTCAATTTTTATCAAGAGAAAAGAAAATCATGTCTGCAAAAAAGGACATTGGAGACATTGAAAATCAATGGCTAACCCAATACTGCAGAAAAAAGTTAGAAACTAACAATTACAATTATTTCATATTTGGGCATTCACACACTCCAGTTGAGTTAGAGTTAAATTCTGAGTCCAAATACATAAATCTTGGGGATTGGATTACAAATTTTACCTATGCTGAATTCGACGGGGAAAATTTATCCCTAAATAGATTTGATTAAAAATTAGTTGACAAACTAAATAAATAGGATCTTAAACTTGCAGGCTCATAAAATCTGTTGCCAAATGCATTTAGCCTAATGTTGTCAAAATACTTTTCGTCAAATAAATTTCGTATTTGCAGGCCTGCTGTAATTTCTAAATCTTTTATTCTGTAGGAGTTTTTTAAAGCAAGATTTGACAAGAAAAATGAAGGAACTTTAACCTGATTCATATCATCAGCAAATAATGAATGTGCATACTTTAGGTCAAACTTTGCATAAAAGCTGTCTTTATTATAAATCCATTCAACTGAAAAATTTGATTTCGGCACACCAGGTAGCTGCCCATTAATAAGTTGGTTTGTGAACTCATAATTTGCTTGAGTATAAGAAGCATTAAAAGTGTTTAGCTTACTTGGCCTGTAAGACCCTTCGAGTTCAATTCCATATCTTTTTGAGGTTCCGAGGTTTCTATAATAATTCATTCCCCAAATTTCATAACTCACAATTTCATCTTCAGTATCAATATAAAAAGCTGTTAAATTATAAGAAATATTTTTATGAGATTTTCTAAAACCTAGATCTGCACCTTTTGAAATCATTGGTGATAGTTCTTCGTTAAAACCTGATCCAAACGGGTTTGATGAAAGCTCGCTTAGCGAAGGTGTTTCATAGGCATGACCATAGTTAATATAAATTTCTCCATTTTTAGTTGCTTTAAAAATTAATCCCAGATTTGGCGATAATGCGTTTAATGATTTTGAGTAGTCAATATATTGTTGGTCTATCCCAATATTGTCATCCAAAGAAATTTCATGCCCGTCATATCTCAACCCAGCTTGTATACTATATTTTGGTTTATTATATGAGCCCAAAATAAATGCTCCATAAGACCTGAAGGATTCTATTTGGTCCATTACTTTGACTCCTTTTTCACCGTCATTGTTTTCAAATCTTTTTCTGTCATCTTTCTGACCTTGAATAGATGTACCGACTATCCATTCAAAATTCTGAGATTTGTCTTTAATACTTAATTCTACTCCAGAAAAATCTCTGTTTAATTCAACATAACCTCCATTTGTAAATGGAAGTAGTCCAACAAAATCTCTATTACTGTAATATAAGTTTGAATTAATCTGGCCTAGTTTTGTATCCCATTCTAAAACCACCCCCGTTTGTATTTGTTTGATTGATTCTTGGGAATTGTAAAGCACATTTCTATCCCTAGCTTGAGATCTGTTTTCCTCTACTGATTCAATATTTAATCCTCCAGGATCAAAAGCATACGGGCTATCAAAATAAAGCAAATTGAATTTCAAATTCATGTTTTGAAATTTCCTGGCATGCTTAAAAAACAAGGACTTATTTAAGTAGCTGCTATGATCTCTATAGCCATCACTCTCAGCTTGAGAGATGTTTAAAATAGTGGATGACTTTTCACTTTCTTTTGAATATATTCCTCTGATATTTTTATATCCATAACTTCCATAGCCAGCTTCAATAATATAATCGTCAGAAAGATTAGAATAGGTGTTTATACTTACTAACCCTCCAGAAGCATTACCATGTCTTGTGGATGACAGGCTTTTCATAATCTCAACATTCTCAATTAGCTCAAAAGGGATGTTATCTACTTGTGATTGGCCATCTGGTGTTGTAAGTGGTATTCCATCTAGAATAATTTTTAACCCCCTAATTCCAAAAGCTGAACGGGCACCAAAACCCCTAATTGCCATTCGGTTGTCTTGTGCTTGATTTTCACTATTTGTAATCCAAAGTCCAGCAGAAAAATCAATTGCATCTTGAAAATTCACAGGTCTAATTTGATATTCATCATAAGAAATTTCTGATACCGATAGTGCAGGGTTAGTCTGATTAATTAGTGCGCTCTTAAGCACCACCTCATCCAAATTCAAAGTGTCTGATTGTATGGCAAATACATTGATTTGAATAAAAAACAAAACAAATGAAAATGTTTTTTTCATTATTTATTTATTATCGTTCATGTCTTTAGTTAAATCTAATTTTCTAAATGTTGGAAATTTAATTGCCGTAAACCCAACTGTCAATATTGTCATCACCCCTCCAAAAACCACAGCAGGCACAGTTCCCATTAGTTTTGCAGTTGCACCACTTTCAAATGCCCCTAGCTCATTAGATGAACCTACAAATATTGAATTCACAGAAGCAACTCTTCCTCTGAATTCATCTGGGGTTTTTAATTGTAAGATTGTTTGTCTTATAATCATTGAAACTCCATCGGTTAACCCATACATAAACAAAGCAAAGACCGATAGCCAGAATATGTCGGAAACTCCAAATACAATTATGGAAATTCCAAAACAGAAGATAGCAAAGAGCAACTTCTTACCAGCATTTCTTGTAAGCGGTATATGTGCAGAAGCAATCATCATTAAAACTGAGCCAACGGCTGGTGCTGCCCTTAAAATTCCAAACCCCTCTGATCCCACATTTAATATGTCTTGAGCATAAATTGGAAGTAGTGCAATAGCTCCTCCAAATAATACGGCAACCATATCAAGAGTCAATGCAACTAGTATAGATTTTGTTTTGTAAACAAAATTTAGTCCAGCCTTAAGGCTTTGAAATATTGGTTCGCCAATCTTGGGATTTAAAATAGGTTTCTTTTTTATAAATCCGATTAATAAAAGTCCTATTACAATTGTAGCAAGTACTATTCCCATTGAATTGTGAACACCAATCCAAGCAATGGAAAATCCTGCAAATGCTGGGCCTAAGACTACAGCTAATTGCCAGGTTGAACTACTCCAGGTTGCTGCGTTTGGATAGACACGTTTTGGCACAATCAAAGCAACTAATGAAAAAATTGTTGGACCAATAAACGCTCTTACAAATCCACCAATAAATACTAATATATAGATGCCAATTAAGATTTCAGAGTTTTCATAATTTTCATAAGCATAGGGGCTTGTAATGAAATAGTAGCCTATGGCAACCAATAAAAATGCTGTAATACATTGAAGAAATAGCATCTTTTTTTCCCGTTGATCAACTATGTGGCCCGCAAACAGTGCTGTTGAAATTGCAGGGACAACTTCCACTAGCCCAATCAAACCTAATGATAAGGGGTCTTTTGTTAAACTGTAAACCTCCCACTCAACGATTATAAACTGCATGGACCAGCCAAAGACTAGAATGAATCTTATGACAAGAAAAAAGTTAAATTCCTTAAATCTTAGTGCTGCGTACGGGTCTAGTTTTTCTTCCAAGCTAATTGCTTAATTCTTTTGCTTGATCAATCAAAAATTCTGCCTCTTTTTTCATCTCTGGTAATTTTAAATGTACATAGTCATCATAATTCGGATGTAAAACTAGCAAGTTCATTGAACTGATTTTCTTTTGATAGTACTTTTCAATTATATATTTATAAACATTTTGTTGAAGTGTGTATCTGTTAAAACTATTGTCTGCTACGTGAGATAAGCCATCATAACCAAAGTTAAAATCCTTCAAAATGGGGTGATTGTTTTGATCAATCAATTTCGAAGTTCTTTTCCAGTCAAAAATAAATAGTTCGCCGTTTTCTTTTTCATAAACCATGTCAACAGTACCAGCTAATGAAAGATGTTCGTCATAAATTCTCCACTCTGTTCTGTATGCTTTTAATCTTTTGTATTTATTGTGAAAATTTTTAAAGTATTGAAACTCAGGAGGATACTCTTTGTGGAGTTTTGAGTTGTAAAAATCTTCTATCTTCTCATGTAATATGGTCCCTTTTGATGCTGCATCAACTCTCTTATTTTCCCAATCATCCAAGATTTGTTTTATAACTGACTCTAATATTTCAGAATCATAATCAATATAATCTCGTTCTAATTTTTCTTTAGCCTTTCTTTCTGCCCAGTAAGCTTTATCAAATTTTGGGAAAAACTTATCAATTATTTCTGTAACTGAAAATTTAATCTTTTTGCCATCAACAAAATAATTGTGATTAGCCTCATCAAAACTAATCCTGTCATCGTTTATATGTCTATTAGATTCTGCTAACAATTTTAATTGTACTTAATTTCAATTTTAACTTTAGAAAATCCTCTAAACATTTCCATTACTCCGCAATATCTTGTTACAGATAAATCAACAGATTTTTTTATTTTATCTTTGTCTAAATCTGTTCCGAAAAAATGATATTCAACTGTGACTTCATTATAATATCTTGGGTGCTCATCTGTCAATGACGCTGTTGTATTTATTTTAAAATCGTCTAATTCAACTCTCATTTTTTTAAGAATTGCAATAACATCCAGGCCTGAGCATACTGCCAGCGACCCTAACATAATTGCTTTAGGTGAAGCAATTTTTTCTTCTCCATCCGTACTAGTTCCCAGAATTGTTGAAACGCCATTTGGGTTAATGCATTCAAACTCTGTCGTTCCTTTTTTCCAATTTGTAATAACTGTATTTGTATCCATATTTTTTAGTTTGGTGAAAGGACAATTACAAATTCTCCTTTCGGTTTCTTTTTTTCAAAGTGCTCAATTGCATCTTTAATTTTTCCACGAAAAGTTTCCTCATGGATTTTTGTAAGCTCTCTAGAAACACTTACGCTACTCTCTTCATTATAGTAAGTTGATAAATCATTTAATGTTTTTAGAATCCTATGAGGAGATTCATAAAATATAACTGTCCTGTTCTCTTCTGATATTTCCTTTAATCTTTTAGTTCTTCCTTTTTTTACCGGTAAAAAACCCTCAAATAAAAATCTGTCAGACGGCAAACCTGAATTAACCAGAGCTGGAATCAAGGCTGTTGCACCAGGCAGGCATTCAATCTCAATATTGTTCTTAATGGACTCACGAATCAATAAAAATCCTGGATCAGAAATCCCAGGTGTTCCTGCATCAGAAATTAACGCAATTTCAAAACCACTATTTAACTTATCAATGATTGATATTAGCTTTTTGTGCTCATTGTGCATGTGATAAGACTCAACGCTGTTTTCAATATTGTAATGCTTTAATAATTTTAATGAGGTTCTGGTATCCTCAGCTAAAATTAAGTCAACTGATTTAAGAGTTTCAATTGCTCGAAATGTGATATCAGCTAAATTCCCTATTGGTGTTGGTACAATGAATAGCTTACTCATTAAAAATCTTTAAATTAAATTTAACTTAGGTTAATATCAGCTTGTTTTTTACTAAATTTATTTGATTCAATTTTAAAAATCAATTAAGCTATCAACTTTTTTAAATTTACAAAATGTTTCTTGAAAATACTTTAAACTTTAATAAACAAACTGGATGGATTGAGGTTGTTTGTGGATCAATGTTTTCTGGAAAAACTGAGGAGTTGATAAGAAGAATTCGAAGGGCTCAGTATGCTAACCTTAATGTGATAATTTTTAAGCCCAAATTGGATACAAGGGATAAAAAAAACACTGTAGTGTCTCATGATGGCACAGTTATTCAATGTGAAACAATTAGGAAATCTGAAGAAATCTATAAAAGAGTAAAAGATTATAAAGTTGTAGGAATTGATGAAGCACAATTTTTCGATGATGGTATTGTTGAGGTTTGTAATACGCTTGCTGATCGTGGAATAAGGCTTGTCGTTGCTGGACTTGATATGGACTATAAAGGAGTTCCTTTTAAAAATATGGCCAATCTTATGGCAACCGCTGAATATGTCACCAAAGTCCACGCTATATGTCCAAAAACCGGCGGGCTTGCTCAATATAGTTACAGAAAAACAAAGAGTAAAAAAAGAATTCTATTAGGAAAAGAAGATGAATACATGCCTTTAAGCCGAGCAGCATACGTTGAAAAATCTGTCAAGAAAGCAAAAAAGGTGTCAGGAAAAAAAAATAAAGATTGAAAAAAACAATATTAGAAATTGACCTTAAAGCCCTTGGGCACAACTTCAATGTTATTTCTTCCAAATTAAGTTCTCAAACAAAGTTTATGGCTGTAGTTAAAGCCAATGGATATGGGTCTAACAGTGTAGAAATTGCAAAAAGATTAGAATTCTTGGGTGTCGATTATTTTGCGGTTGCATTTGTAAGCGAAGGGGTTGCTCTGAGGAAATCTGGAATTAAAACACCTATTTTGGTGTTACTTCCGCAGGTTGAATCCATTAAAGAAATTATAAAATATAACTTAGAGCCAAGCCTCTATTCATTTTATTTTCTTGATAACTTTATTGATTATCTAAGTTCTAATGAAAGAAAAAATTATCCATGTCATTTTAAAATAAACACTGGGCTAAATAGAGTTGGATTTAATGAAAAAGAAACAGAAAAGGCTATAAGTAAAATCCAAAGTTGTGATTCTATTAGGTTAGTAAGCATATATTCGCATTTAGCTGCAACTGATGATTCTCAGGAATCAAAGTTTACATTATCTCAAATAAATCTATTTAAAAAAATATCCTCAAATATAAAATCCGAGCTTTCATATAACCCTATTCTTCATATGTCAAATACTTCTGGAATTTATAATTATCGTGAGTGTGAATTTGATATGGTACGATCTGGAATCGGATTATATGGTTATAATAATGAGCTTAACAAAGAGTTAAGGCCAGTTCATACGTTAAAATCTATTATTGCTCAAATAATTGAAGCTAAAAAAGGAGACTCAATTGGGTATAACCGAGCCTTTATTTGTACAGAAAAAACAAAAGTTGGAATTATTCCTCTTGGGCATGCTGACGGAATTAATAGATATTTCTCAAATAACGGATATGTTATTGTAGGTGGTAAAAAAGCTAAAGTAATAGGGAATATATGCATGGATGTATTTATGGTAAAGCTAAATGATTTTGATGTGCATGAGGGAGATGAAGTAATCATATTCGACGAAAACAATAATGCAGAAGATTATGCAAGAAGTGTTGGTACAATTTCCTATGAAATTCTGACAAATTTGTCAGAGAGAATCGAAAGAAAATATATCGGATAGTATCATCAGGGACTTGTTTTAATTGATTTTTGTAGCTTTAGACTCGTTTGCAATGCAAAAAATGCGTGGTATTTTGAGACAAATTATATTTATGTTTGGCGGATTTAAACCCATTTTAAGAAAATTACTTTTATGTTTTATTCTTTTCAGCTACAGCTGTAGCGATGAGCCTTATGTTTTAGTAGAGTTTTCACCTGTAAATTATAACCTTGCTGAAATGCCTTATGATAATTTGTCTGAATACAATTTTTTTGAGGGAAATATGAAAGAACTAAGCCCTGTATATGGAGTAATTCCTTATGAACTAATCAGCTCTTTATTTACTGATTACTCTGTTAAAAACCGTTTTCTTTGGATGCCTGATGGCAAAACTGCTAACTACATTTCAAGCTCAAGCGTATTTGACTTTCCAGTGGGTACCATTTTAATAAAAAACTTTTCTTATGATAATATTTTACCTGACTTAGTTAGTAAAAATATTGAAACGAGACTTATGATAAAAAAAGACAGTGGTTGGATATTTGCTGACTATATATGGAATGAAGATCAAACCGAGGCAGAGTTCAGTTTGGATGGAAGTGTGGTTGATATCACCTGGCTTCAAAACGGAGTTGAAAAAACCGCTAATTATAGGATTCCAAGTGCAAGCGAATGCTTAACTTGTCATAAAATGTCTGATGTGGCTATCCCTAATGGTGTAAAACCAAGAAATATAAATAAAACCCTTGAGTATAGTTCACATTCAATGAATCAGCTTGACAAATGGATGGAAATGGGTTATTTGAATACCTATCCCGAGGATTTGGAATCTGTTGTAAATTGGAAAGATTTATCGGAACCGCTGGAAAATAGGGTAAGATCTTACATCGATATAAATTGTGCCCATTGTCACTCTGATAATACTCACTGTGAATATAGGCCAATAAGGCTTAGTTATGAAGCAACACAAGATCTGGCAAATATGGGGGTTTGTTTAACTCCTGACACCAATCTAGGAAATGGGACTGATATGGTAATTAACCCTGGTAATATTAATAGGTCTGTTCTACACTTTAGAATGACCAGTAACGAAGAACAATATAGAATGCCATTAATTGGAAGAAGTATCGTGCATGATGAAGCAATTGCTATGATCGAAGAATGGATTACTTCTTTAGATGATGACTGTAACTAAAACAACAATATGAAAAAAACAATACTATTTATAATGCTTTTAATGATATACTCAGCTGAGATGTTATCTCAATCAGGTAATTCATGTGAAGATTCAATTCTAATAACTGCTGGAACTTATAATGTTGACGGAATAAATGGAGAGACCTTTGGCTCAAACTGTACTGAATATGATGCGTCTAATGGAGAGCTCGAATGGTACTCGTATACAGCTGCACAAGATTTTTTAGTTACAATTTCAACTGATTATGCGATTAATGATAATTTGGATACGCGATTTCACGTTTATGAAGGTACCTGCCAAGACCTTCAGTGTGTAGGAGGAGATGATGATAGTGGTGATGGGTATCTTTCTCATGGTTCTTTTTATGCATACACTGGAAACACCTATTATATTGCTTGGGACGATAGATGGGGTACTGAAACATTTGAATTCACCCTTGAAGAAAGCGATCCGCCGCCTCCACCTCCTTTTGAGTTTACATCAATAAATGTAAATTCTACAGGATCAGAAAGAGGTTTAGTTGATATGAATGGCGATGGTCTTGATGATTTAGTTTCTATTCAAGCTAGTAATATTAATTTATTAGTACAGACTGAGGGAGGATTTGAGGAAATAAACATTTCAACTGATCAGGCTGATTACACCCCATCTTGGAGTATGGCTGCAGCAGATTTTGATAGAAATGGATATACAGACCTATTATATGGTGGTGGTAGTGGAGTTACGTTTATGCGAGCTAATAACGACGGAAGTGGATTTACTGAAATTTCTGGGAACGAATATGTGTTTTCTCAAAGATCTAATTTTGTTGATATAAATAATGACGGGCATCTAGATGCTTTTGTCTGTCACGATGTTCAACCAACTGTTTACTACATTAATGATGGTGAAGGAAATTTACAATTCTTCCAAGGACCAAACGAAGATGGTGTAGTCTCTGGAATAGGAGGTGTAGCATATGAACTGTCTCCATACCCTGGCGAGCAAGAGGGTGGAAACTATGGGTCTGTTTGGATTGATTTCGATAATGATAGAGATATTGATTTGTTTATTGCTAAATGTAGAGGTGGAAATATTCAGTGGAAGTATAATGAGCTTTGGAGAAATAACGGCGATGGAACATTTTCTAATATTGCTGATGCCACTGGTTATTATAGTGGGTTCTATCCTCAAGGGGGTCATGACAACAGCTCAAATTTAGGAGACCCAGTACAGACGTGGTCTTCTGCTTGGGGCGACTTTGACAACGATGGTTATATGGATGTTTATGTTGGTGCAAGTGCAAGTGGAGATGGTAGCCATAAACTAATGCAAAATAATGGTGACGGAACATTTATTGACAGAACAGATGGGTCAGGTGTTGAAGATGCGCCATATGGAATTGAAAATGATTCAGGTGATTTTAATAACGATGGTTATATAGATATTCTTTCAAATGGAAGTATTCTTTTAAATAATGGAGATTTTACTTTTACTCGATATGATGCAGGCGTCCCAGGGCCAGGCGCAATTGGAGATGCAAATAATGATGGATTCTTAGATGTTTTCAATGGAAATAACTTATATCAAAATAATGACAATGGCAATAATTGGCTAAAGATTATTACAATTGGTACAACCTCAAATATCAATGGGATTGGGGCTAGAATTGAAATTACCTCACCTCAAATTGGAACACAAATCAGAGATGTTACAAGCGGTACAGGATTTCGATATATGGGTAGTCTTAACACCTATTTTGGTTTAGGAGAAGACACCAATATAACGACTCTTACAGTTTATTGGCCATCTGGAACAGTTGATACACTCAATAATGTCAGCGTAAATCAACCTTTAGAAATTATAGAGGGTCAAACACTGAGCACAGAGATATATAGCTTAGACCAAATAACTGTTTTCCCAAATCCAGCTGATAATTATATTACCATCAAATCTGATTATAACTTAGAAGATGCGATAATTAGCTTATTTGATTTAAACGGAAGAAGGGTGCTTAATTATAAAAACAGCAGTAATAATAATATTGTTGACATCTCTAGTTTAAGTGATGGGGAGTATGTTTTAAGAGTAATTTTATCTGAAGGTGGAATTTATTCTACTAAGGTCTTAAAAAGATAAGATTATTTTTTTGACACTTTGTATATAACATTTCTTTCTTTTAAGTAACTGTTTATATAATCGAAATGGTCGCCCAGAAACTCTGGAGGTGATATTCCTGTTTGACTAAACTTGTTTTCTAAAATAAGATTTACAACTGAAGTACAAGTAAACCCTGTTGTTCTAGCCATAGATATTGTATTATTCTGATATCTGTCAAGTAGGGTGTATGTATATTGTCTGTCTTTACCCCCCTCTTTTCCAGAAATTTTTATTCTCATCACTGTGAAATCTTCATCGCCTTCTTTCATCTGCCATTTTGGAAATAGTAATTTTGCTGTTAAATCTATTGGCCTTATCGAATTCCCTTTTATTTGAACTGGGTCATATGAAAAATATCCACATTCACGAAGCACTTTTAAATATTCAACACAGCCTGGATATCTTAATGTTTTTTCAATCATATTTGGAACATGACTCATTGTTTGAATTAATGTTCTTAGGCCGTCTGAATTCCAGCTTTCAAGTGTTCCAATTTCATCAAAATCAACCAGCTCAGTATCTGAAAGGGCCTCTTTAATTACTAGGGATTTATTTTGAACGTATCTGGCAGGTCTTATATATTCTTCAATAACATCAATTGGAGAAAAAACTGCCTGGTACTCAAATGGCCATTCTCTTTTTTTTGGTAATCCCCCAACCAAACATTCATAATCTGTTATTTCCATTGACTTATCATGATGAGAAAAAATGATATTTCCCATTCCCGGTGCAACCCCACAATCCATTACAGCGACAACGTTATTTTCTTTTGCTAATTTGTCAAGTGTAAATGGATCTTCTGGGTAAAATGAAATATCTACGATATTTTTTTTTGCCATTATAACCCTTTTCATTGTCTCGTGACCCATAAATCCTGGTAGTGCACCAACCACCAAATCAAAATCTTTTATGATATAATTTAAAATTTTTGCATCAGAAACATCTTTACAAATTTTATCAACCTTCTTTGATCTTATCTTATCTAAATTATCTTGGGAAATATCAACAGATGTGACGTTATGATTTTGTGAAAGATCCTCCGCCATTACTCTGCCCACAAGGCCACAACCTAAAACAACAATATTCTTCATATTAATCTTCCATTGAAAAATCTTCCATAAACTTGGTGGTGTATTTTCCTTCTACATACGCCTTACTGTCCATTAACTTTCTGTGAAATGGAATAGTGGTTTTTATTCCTTCTATTACAAACTCATCTAATGCTCGTTTCATTTTATCAATTGCTTCTTCCCTTGTTTGAGCTGTTGTAATTAATTTTGCAATCATTGAATCATAGTTTGGCGGGATGGTATAGCCTGAATATACATGTGTGTCAATCCTAATTCCATGTCCTCCCGGTAAATGTAAATTAGTAATTTTTCCAGGTGAAGGTCTAAAATCGTGGTATGGATCTTCCGCATTTATTCTACATTCTATCGAGTGAAGCTGAGGCATATAATTTTTTCCTGAGATTTTGGTTCCTGCAGCAACCATAATTTGTTCCCTAATTAAATCATAGTCTATAACTTGTTCTGTAATAGGGTGTTCAACTTGAATCCTAGTGTTCATTTCCATAAAATAGAAATTCCTGTTTTTGTCCACTAAGAATTCTACTGTGCCAACACCTTCATATTTTATATATTCTGCTGCTTTAACTGCTGCTGCACCCATTTTTTCCCTTAACTTATCTGTCATAAAAGGAGATGGAACTTCTTCTGTTAATTTTTGATGGCGTCTTTGAATTGAACAATCTCTTTCGGACAAATGACATGCTCTTCCTTTTGAATCTCCAACAATTTGGATCTCAATATGACGCGGCTCCTCAATAAGCTTCTCCATATACATATCGTCATTTGCAAAAGCAGCTTTAGATTCAACCCTTGCGGAATTCCAAGCATCCTCTAATTGGTCAGCCTTCCAAACAGCCCTCATACCTTTACCGCCTCCACCTGCGCTAGCCTTTAACATTACAGGATATCCTACTTCTTTAGCTAGTTTTTTACAGTGGTCAAAAGATTCAATGATTCCTTCACTACCAGGAACACAAGGCACACCAGCCTCAATCATAGTGGCTTTGGCAGTGGCTTTATCACCCATTTTATTAATCATTTCAGGTGATGCGCCAATAAACTTAATGTTGTGTTCTTCACATATTTTGGAGAACTTAGCATTTTCTGAAAGAAAACCATAGCCTGGGTGAATAGCATCGGCATTTGTTATTTCTGCTGCAGCAATAATATTAGAAATTTTCAAATATGAGTCAGAACTTGGTGCTGGCCCTATACAAACAGCCTCATCTGAAAACTTTACGTGAATACTTTCTGCATCAGCTGTTGAATAAACAGCAACGGTTTTAATGCCCATTTCTTTACACGTTCGGATTACACGTAGAGCAATTTCACCTCTGTTGGCAATTAATATCTTTTTAAACATAATAGCTTATTTGTTTAGGATGGATCAACTAAAAATAGGGGTTGATCAAATTCAACTGGACTCGTGTCATCAACTAAAATCTTTACAATTTTTCCAGAAACTTCGGATTCTATATCATTAAATAGTTTCATCGCTTCAATAACACACAAGACAGTTCCTTCGGAGATAGTATCACCAACTTCTACAAATGATGGTTTATCAGGTGAAGGTTTCCTGTAGAAAGTACCAATTATAGGTGATTTAATTGTAATGTAGTTGCTGTTTTCATCTGTTGATTTTACCTCTGGTGTATCTATTGAAGGGGATACTGATGGTGAGGGTGCAGATTGGATTTGTTGAGGAATAACAACTGGTTCTTGTACAACAACTTTAGGTGAATCATTAGATGTTTTAACAGTAATTTTAACGTTTTCCATCTCAAGACTAACTTCACTTGCACCAGACTTGGCAACAAACTTTATCAAATTTTGAATTTCTTTTAGTTTCATAAATATCGATTAATTAAGTCAAAATTGAGCACTTTTTAGACAAAAAACAACAAAAAATGATAAAAATTAAGCAATATTGATAAAAAAAGGAGTTAAAATAATGATTTATCACAGGTTAATAAATTATTAATATGATAAACGCGTATATTAATGGAATTTTTACTATATATAAGCGCTATTTAAGCCATAAATTGAATTATTTTAGAATTTTATGTTAATATTTAGCAATTATTTTACAAAAATTAACTATTTAAAATTTACTTATTAATTGCGAATAATGTAATAATATTTTTAGCATTAAAAACAACTACTTTTACTCAAAACCATATAAATTTAACCGATTAATGTTAATAATTATATAAATATGACCTATTATTTAATTCATTAGCTCATTATTTATTATTTATAATAATTGCGAATTATATAAAATTTTAACACTTTTAATAACACATTCATTGTATTTTGAAAAACAACTTCAAACTTTAGTATCTTAACTAAAAAATAATTTAGGATGAAAAAACCATTTACACTTTTAACACTAATATGCCTTTTTAATATGAATGCACAAATAAGTACTGGGGACACAAACAATTCTGGAACATATTCTTCGGCAATAGGCTATCAGACATCAGCAGCTGGAGACTACTCTACCGCAATGGGCTATAACACAACTTCAAGCGCTAGCTATTGCACTGCAATGGGATATGCGACAACAGCAAGCGGGAGCACCTCCACGGCTATGGGGGTTAACACAACGGCAAGTGGAGATGGCTCTACGTCCTTAGGTAACCAAACGATTGCAAGTGCTAACAACTCCAGCGCAATGGGGGCAAGCACAACTGCAAGCGGCGAAGTGTCTACTGCAATGGGATATGCGACAACTGCGAGTGGAAGTACGTCTACATCAATGGGCTTAAGCACAACAGCAAATGGTGACGTTTCTACAGCAATGGGATTAGGTACAATGGCAAATGGTAGTGTTTCCGTAGCAATGGGAAGAAATACAACTGCTAGTGATTATGGTTCTTTAGTAATTGGACAATTTAACTCCGCAGGCTCCTCAGTTACAAGTGACCAACAATCAGCATTTGTATTTAGTCCAGTAAACACAGCTTTTGTGATAGGAAATGGAACAAATGTGTTAAATAAATCTGATGCTTTTAAAGTGATGTTTAACGGAGATGCCACGGTTAGCAATAACCTTACTGTAGTGGGTGATGTTGAAGTTCAATCCGATGCAAGATTAAAGTCAAACATCACATCTTTAGGGTCTACAATCTCTAAGCTATTACTAATTGATGGTAAGTCATATGAAATGAAAGGCAAACAAAAGATTGGTGTCCTTGCGCAAGAGATTAAAGAGGTGTTTCCTGAGCTTGTAAGCGAGGATGATAATAAAATATTAGCAGTAAACTATCAAGGATTGGTGCCTGTGCTTATCAATGCATTGAAAGAGCAGCAAAGCGAAATAAACAGACTGAAAGAGCAAGAAAAAAGGATTGAAAGATTAGAGAGGTTAATTGCTAATATTAATTAAGCTTCAGTTTCTGCAGTGTTATCAAGCAGAACCTTGCCCCTGTAATATAGCTTACCCTCATGCCAGTAGGCTCTGTGGTATAAATGGCTCTCACCAGTTTTTGAACAAACTGCAACCTGAGGCATTTCAGCCTTATAATGAGTTCTTCTTTTGTCTCTTCTAGTTTTTGACGTTTTTCTTTTTGGATGTGCCATTGTAAACTATTTTATTTTTTTAAACTTTTTAGCTGTTCCCATCTAGGGTCGGCTAAATTACTATTTTCTTTTGGTTTAAGATCTTCTAATATTTCTAATATTTCTGACTTTAAGCTTCCGTCTTCAACGCCAGGATGAATTCTCTTAGGCGGTAAAGATAACACAATCAATTCAAATATGTACTGGTCAACATAAAGCTTGTGCTCTCCATGAGGCAAAACAAGTATTTCATCATCCTCATCATTGTATTCTTGACCAAACTTCACCACAAGAGAAGCTTCATGTTTTATTTGAAAATCAAAAGGCTCATTAGTTAAATCGCAATTTAGATTTACTACACCCTTTAAGATAAATTCCAACTCAAGCAGTGTTGATTTTTTTGTTAAATCGATGTCTATATTTACAGAGACATCATTAAAATCAGAAAAATTAAATCTATCAAAGAACTTTTTGTCTGCATTAAAATCAAATTGATGGCTTCCGATCTTTAAACCTGCAAACTCAATTTTATATTTGCTATCAGACTTCATCTCTAAAATTTTAAGGCGAGCAAATATATAAATTTTCTTAAAAAATCTACAAGAAAAGAACCTGATTTAAACTATTTTGATGTTTCTAATTTATTTTTAGAGAACTCATCATAAATCTTTCTTCGCCTATAAACATCAATTGCAAGATAAATCGAACATAAAAATGATTCTGTAGACGCAACTCCTTTTCCGGCAATAGAATAAGCTGTTCCATGATCAGGGGATGTTCTAATTTTATCTAATCCTGAAGTATAGTTTACTCCCATTCCAAAAGACAGAGTTTTAAAGGGAATAAGACCTTGATCGTGATATGCTGCAATAATTAGGTCATACTTCTTATACTCAGCCGATCCAAAAAAACTATCAGCAGAGAAAGGGCCATAAACTAAAACTCCAGAGTCTTGCATTTTCTTAATTGCGGGGACAATTAAATTTTTATCATTTTCTGCAATTACACCTCCATCACCTACATGGGGGTCTATTGAGAGAAGCGCAATTTTTGGTCGCTCTATTTGAAAATCCCTCATCAGTGTTTCGTTCAGCGCGTCAACTTTGTTTTCGACAAGATTTGGTGTAATCGAGTCTGTAACCTTAGCAACTGGAATATGCTCTGTCAACAAAGCTATCCTTAAATCATTTGAAACCATCATCATGGTTGAGCTGCCATTAATCTCACTATTAATATAGTCAGTATGCCCCATAAACAGGAAATCATCCGAGTGTATAGCTTCTTTATTAATAGGAGGGGTTACTAAAACATCTATTTTACCCTCTTTTAAATCCTTAACCCCCATTTTTATCGACTCAAAAGCAGCATGTCCCACCTCTTTATTTAACACTCCGAATGAAATTTGGGGTGGGTTTTTAAAATCATCAACTACATTGATTTTGCCTTCTTTAGATTTGTCAGCAGAACTTATTTTGTTAAATGAAATGTCAAAACCCAAATGATTCAAAGTGTAGCTTAAGTTTTTTAATGGCCCGTAAATGACTGGTGTACATAGAGATAGCAACTCATTATTTTGAAGAGAACTCAAAAGAATCTCAGGCCCAACACCATTCATGTCGCCTGTTGTAAATCCTACTTTAATATTGTTTTCTTGATCTTTCAAATTGATTTTAGCTATATCCTAAGATTTCTGTAAATTTATCAAATTAAACAGAAATAATGTTTACAGGAATAATAGAAAGTTTAGGAAAAGTTACAAATGTTAAAGTTGATCGTGGAAACATTGATTTCACAATTGAAAGCGAAATAAGCAACGAGCTTAAAATTGATCAAAGTGTTTCGCACAATGGGGTTTGTCTAACCGTAACTGAAACAAGTGATAACACCCACACGGTGACTGCAGTAAAGGAAACTTTAGAAAAATCGTCGCTTAAAAGCTTTTCGGTTAATGACCTTATAAATCTTGAACGCGCAATGAAATTAGGTGAAAGACTAGACGGGCATCTTGTTCAAGGCCATGTAGACGGTATTGCAAAATGCATAGGCGTCTCTGTTAATGATGGAAGTTGGATTTATAAATTTGAATTTGATATTAAAAATGAAATGCTGTTAATCGAAAAAGGGTCAATTTGTATTAACGGTGTTAGCCTTACAGTTTTTGACATTGCGGAAAACACTTTTAAGGTTACAATTATCCCTTACACCCATGAAAACACTTCGTTTAAAAAACTTAAAGAGGGGGATATAGTTAACATTGAGTTTGATATGATTGGCAAGTATCTCGCTAGGTTTAATAAATAATAATTAAAATAATATAAAATGAAAAATGTCTTAAAAATAATTGGAGTATTGGTTTTAGCTTTTGTTGGCTATGTAACATATATGCTAATCAACCCTGTAAGCCCTAAGGACACTGTTGTTTACAGCTCAGACAATGCAAACCTAGAGGTGGTTTACAGCCGTCCATACAAAAAAAACAGACTAATTTTTGGCTCTGAAGAAGATGGTGCTCTGGTTCCATATGGAAAATACTGGAGAACTGGGGCTAATGCCGCTACCACATTTGAAACTTCATCAGATATTTTATTTAATGGCAAAAAGTTAAGAGCAGGAAAATACCGACTTTACACAGTTCCTGGCGAAAAAGAATGGAAAATAGTGCTAAACTCTGAAGGTGATAAATTTTTTGCTATTTCTGAACCTGATTACTCTAAAGATGTTTTAGAGGCTATCGTGATTCCTCAAATAAAAGATAAAAATACTATTGAGCAGTTTACAATTGGTTTTTCAAAAAATATTGAAGGTGTTGAAATGTATTTAATTTGGGACACAACTGTTATATCTATTCCTTTAAATTAGTAAAATGTTTAGCCTAAAAAACCTTCTTAAAACTTTATCATTTATTCTTGTTGTTGCCTTGGGAATCTATTTTGCTATTGATACAATACAGAAGAAGCAAAACATTATGAGTTTTGAAGATTATGACCCCCCGTCTTCATTAATTGTTGAAGGTGAAGTGATTAAAAAGGCCAAGTATACATTTATAGACGTGCACAGTCACTTGTGGAATATGCCTGTAATGGATCTTGACGAGCTTGTGGCAGAAATGGATGAAATAAACATGGGTTATATTGTCAATCTAAGCGGGTCTGGGTTTGGTCCTCAGGCAGCTAAAGACCTGTATTTTGATGAATCAGCAAAAAATATAGAAGAAAACCAACCTGGTCGAATTGGCTTGTTCGTAAACGTTGACTTTAATTCTGTTGATGTTGAAAATCATGTTGAAAATCAAGTTAATGTTATCAGAAACGCTGTTGCCAAGGGGGCTATTGGGCTTAAAGTATATAAAAGCTTGGGTCTAACTAATAAAGACTCTAAAGGAAATAGGGTTAGGGTTGATGATGAAAGATTGGGGCCAATATGGGAGGTGTGTGGTGAATTGGGTGTTCCTGTGTTAATTCACTCTGCTGATCCTTTCCAGTTTTGGCTGCCAAAAGATGATCAAAACGAAAGGTGGTTTGAATTAAAAGAAAAGCCTAACAGGTTTTATGGTGATTCAGATTTTATTCCTCCTTTTGAAGATATTATTCAAGAACAGCATACAATTTTCAAAAGACACAAGAATACAACATTTATCAATGCTCATCTTGGGTGGATGGGTAATGATTTAAAAAGGCTTGGTGATCACCTAGATGAATTTCCCAATGTTGTCACCGAGTTTGGAGCTGTAATAGCAGAGCTAGGAAGACAACCAAAGACTGCTCGTCAGTTTTTCATTGACTATCAAGACAGGATTATGTTTGGAAAAGACTCGTATAATAAGGAAGAGTTTTATACGTACTTTAGAGTTTTAGAATCAGATGATGAATACTTTAATTATTTTAGAAAAAGACACGCTTTTTGGAAAATGTATGGGTTAAACCTTCCCGACGAAGTTTTAAAGAAGATCTATTACGAAAATGCTCTTAATTTATTTCCTTCCATTCCTAGAGATCTTTTTGAATAAAAACCATGTGATATTGGCATAAAACTACGATTTTACAAAAATTTCGTATTTTAGCAAGCCGTCTTACGCAGAACGTAAGACAAAGTGGACAAAACAAAAAAATAAATTACATGAAGAATTTGAAACTATTATTGGTTTCTTTAGCAATCCTTTTCTCTCATAATTTAACCATGGGACAGGGACCTAAGGATGGTAAAAACGAAAGAAATCCTATTAAATCTGCACTTAATGCATTTAAATTTAGAAGCATTGGGCCTGCGTTTATGTCAGGAAGAATTGCTGATATTGCAATTGATCCAGAAAATGAAAATGTTTGGTACGTAGCTGTTGGGTCTGGTGGTGTATGGAAAACTGAAAACTCAGGGACTACATGGTCGCCTTTAGCTGACAACATGCCTTTTTACTCAACAGGGTGTATCACGATTGACCCACACAATAATGCTTCTATCTGGTTAGGAACAGGAGAAAATGTTGGTGGCCGACATGTTGGTATTGGACATGGAGTATACCACAGTAAAGATGGTGGAAAATCATGGAAGGATATGGGTTTAAAAAAATCCGAGCATATTTCAAAAATAATTGTACATCCAGATGACCCTAATACTGTTTGGGTTGCGTCTCAAGGCCCGTTATGGAGCTCAGGAGGCGAGAGAGGTTTATTTAAAACAACTGATGGAGGTAAAACATGGAAAAATACTTTAGATATAAATGAGTGGACAGGTGTAACTGACCTTGTAATTGACCCCAATAACCCTAATACGCTTTATGCGGCGAGCTGGCAAAAGCACAGAAATGTTGCTGCACTTATTGGTGGTGGTCCTGGAACTTCTCTTTACAAGAGTGTAGATGGAGGTGACAATTGGTCAAAAATCGACAAAGGGCTTCCGAAGTCTAACAAAGGAAAAATCGGTCTTGCGATTTCTCCAATGCAACCAAATGTTCTGTATGCAGCTGTTGAGCTTGATAAAAGGGCTGGTGCTGTTTACAGGTCGGACAACAGTGGTGGTAGCTGGAAAAAAATGTCTGATACGGTGTCCGGTGGAACCGGGCCTCACTACTATCAGGAATTAGTGGCGTCTCCCCACGTGTTTGATAAAATTTATTTAATGAATGTTCGAGTATTAGTTTCTGATGATGGTGGGAAGAATTTTTACACAATGTCTGAAAGACAAAAACACTCTGACAATCATTCATTAACTTTTAAGGCTAATGACCCAAATTACATGCTAATTGGTACTGATGGCGGTATTTATGAGTCGTTTGACGACTCTGCTAGCTGGAAGTTTGTAGGGAACCTTCCTTTAACACAATTTTATAAGTTAGCTGTTGATGATGCTGAGCCTTTTTATAATATTTATGGTGGTACTCAGGACAACAACACTCAAGGCGGACCCTCAAGAACATTTGAATACAGTGGAATTTCAAATTCTCACTGGTTTGTAGTTCTAGGTGGTGATGGGCACCAGCCTGCTACTGAGCCTGGAAATCCAGATATTATATATGCTCAATCTCAACAAGGATATATTAATAGAATTGATATGACTAATGGGGAGGCTGTGAGTATTAGGCCTCAAGAAGGTATTGACGAGCCATATGAAAGGTTTAACTGGGACTCTCCTATTTTGGTTAGTTATCACGACCCTAAAAGATTATACTTTGGAACACAAAGAGTTTGGAGATCAGAAAACAGGGGTGATAGCTGGACTGCTGTTTCCGGAGATTTAACAAAAGATGAAGAAAGATTATCTCTTCCAATTATGGGCAGGGTTCAAAGTTTTGACAATGCGTGGGATGTATATGCAATGTCAACATATAACACTGTTACCTCTTTATCTGAATCAAGAATTGATGAAAACATCTTGTATGCAGGAACTGATGATGGAATAATTCAGTATACAAGAGATGGTGGGGAAAACTGGACTAAAATGACTGTTGACAACTTGCCGGGTACTCCGTCAAGCGCCTTTGTTAATGACATTAAAGCCGATCTTCATGACACTGAGACTGCTTATGTTTTATTAGACAATCATAAGTTTGGAGACTATAAGCCATATATGTTCAAAACAACTAATGGCGGAAAGAAGTGGGTTTCAATAACTAAAGGAATTCCTGATGGAACGTTACTTTGGAGAATTGTTCAGGATCATGTAAATCCCAATTTATTATTCTTAGGAACTGAATATGGTGTATACATCAGTCTTGACCAAGGAGACAACTGGCATAAATTTTCTAATGGCCTTCCTACAATTCCTGTGAGAGATCTGGCTATTCAGAAAAGAGAAAATGACTTAGTGTTGGCCACTTTCGGAAGAAGCTTTTATGTGCTTGATGACTATAGTCCGTTAAGAAGCATGACAAAAGAAAACCTAACAAATGATGGTGTTATTTTTGAGCCAAGAAAAGCTCTTCAATTCAATCAAGTTTATGGTGGAACCAGCAGTGATGGTGGTCAAACATATTATGCTAGCAACCCTCAATACGGTGCAAGCATCACATATTACGTGAAAGATGCTCCTGAATCGATGAAGGCTAAAAGAAAAAAATCTGAAAGAGCTAAAAAAGATGGCGATATACCATTTCCTGGCTGGGATGCTTTAGACGACGAGATGTCTGAGCAGAAAAACCAAGTAGTTCTTGTTGTAAAAAACAAAGATGGAGATATTGTTTCAAAAATTCCTAGCCCACTAAGAAAAGGGGTTTCTAGAGTTAACTGGAACCTTACAAGCTCTATTCCAACAACTGTTAGGGCTACATCAAGAACCTCAAGAAGGGGTTGGAGAGGTGGTTCCGGTGGCGGAATCACAACTCAGGTTGACCCTGGCACATATGATTTGTTTTTAATGAAAAGAGTTAACGGAGAGGTTAGTCAGATTGCTGGACCTGTCGAGCTTGAAGTTGAAAAAATCAGGTCAGGAACCCTGACTAATCCGATGAAAAGTAAGCATGATGAATATTATGCAAACTTAGCTGATTTTTCTGCAGTTGTCGCATCATATCAACATAAGTTTGAAAAGTCAAAAGCAAGGGTTTCAACATATCAGAGAATGTTAATGCAAATCACATCTAATATTCCTGAAGCGAGCAAAATGCTTTATGATTTAACCGAAACAATGAATGCTCTAGATAGAAAAGTTGGTGGAAGCGATGCTAAAGCGGAAATTGGTGAAAAAGATTTTCTAACCATAAGTGATAGGCTTTCTACTGCTAGAGGTGGATGGTATCCAAATTCTTATGGGCCTACAGAAACACATATGCGAAGTTTTGACATTGCAAAAGAATTGTTCAATAGGGTAAAGCCTGAAATGGACGCCTACTTTGAGGATGTAATGAAAGTAGGAAAGATCTTGGAGGAGGCCGGTGCTCCAATTGTGCTGGACTAAATCAAGTTTTTAGTTAATATAAGCCCTCGCCCTAATCAAGCGGGGGCTTTGTTTAAAAAATAGAAAATGAAAAAATTATTTTTAGTTATTATCAGTTTTTTAATTTTTATAGGCCACGCCTATTCGCAAGAAAGAAGAGGGCCGAGAGCTGGAATGCAAAAAAACACAGAAACAGATAATCAATCAACCTATGATTATGTAAAAGCTTTTGAAACTGCTTTTTATAATGACGGCTCAACTGCAACTAGGTCTGCTAGCGGAAAACCTGGTCATAAATATTGGCAAAATAGAGCCGACTATATTATTGATGTTGAGCTTGATACTCTTTCTGATATAATTATGGGTAAGGAAATCATTAGGTATACCAACAACAGTCCTGATGATTTAGATTTCTTATGGCTACAAATGGATCAAAATCTTTTTATAGAAAACTCAAGGGGAAACGCCATAATCCCTCTTAGAGGTAGCAGAAACGGAACTAAGGGACAAACGCTTGATGGTGGTTTTAAAATTTCGGCAGTCCAAGTTATTTCTGGAAAAGGAAGGAGTCGATCTATAAATGATGTTGATTACGAGGTTTATGACACAAGGATGAAAGTTGTTTTAACAGAGCCATTAAAGGGAAATGGAGGAAAACTCTCATTAAAAATTGATTTTTCATTTTTGTCACCTGACTATGGGTCAGACCGTATGGGGATTCTTAGAACCGATAATGGGAAAGTTTATACTGTTGCACAATGGTATCCAAGAATGTGTGTTTATGATGATTTAAGCGGCTGGAATACTCAACCATACATTGGTCAGGGTGAATTCTATTTAGAATATGGAGACTTTAATGTAAACATAACAGCGCCATCAGATCACATAGTTGTTTGTTCAGGAGAGCTGCTTAACCCTCTTGAAACCTACACGCTAGATCAGCTTGACAGGTGGGCTAAAGCTGAAGCTAGTGATGAGACTGTGATGATAAGATCGCAAGAAGAAATTAACGATCCAGGCTCAAGACCTTTAGGAAGAGATATGATAACTTGGAGGTTTAGGATTGAAAATGCCAGGGATGTTGCCTGGGCCTCATCATCAGCATTTATTATTGATGCTGCTAGGATTAATCTTCCTAGTGGAAAAAATTCTATGGCAATTTCTGCATATCCAATAGAGAGTTACGGGGATAACGCGTGGGAAAGGTCTACGGAATACACCAAGTTTTCTATTGAGCATTATTCAGAAAGATGGTTTGAGTACCCTTATACCACAGCTATTAATGTGGCTGGAAATGTTGCAGGAATGGAATATCCTGCTGTGTCTTTCTGCAGTTATCGTTCAAAAGGCGGAAGGCTTTGGGGTGTTACTGATCATGAGTTTGGACATAATTGGTTTCCAATGATTGTTGGATCAAATGAGAGGTTGTATGGATGGATGGATGAAGGTTTTAATTCTTTTGTGAATGACATTAGCACTAAGGAGTTTAATGGCGGAGAGTACCACAGAGGGAAAATGAATATGCATATGGCAGCCCTTCAGTTTGGTTCTGAAAACATAGAGCCTTTAATTACAGCTCCAGATAATCTTCGAGAAAGAAACATGGGGTTTCAATATTATAAAACTGCTATGGTTTTGTGGTTATTAAGAGACAATGTAATCGGTGCAAAAAGATTTGATGATGCTTTTAAAGAGTATATTCACAGGTGGGCATATAAACATCCTGCTCCTAATGACTTTTTTAGAACAATTGAGGATGTTTCTGGTGAAGACCTTGGTTGGTTTTGGAGGTCATGGATTTTAAACAGCTGGAGGTTAGATCAGGCGATAACAAATGTTGAGTATGTTGAGGGTGATCCAACTAAAGGGGCTTTAATTACAATCAAAAACATGAAAGAAATTCCTATGCCTGTTACAATAGAAATAACAACTGTAGGGGATAAGAAGATTAGAAAAGAGCTTCCTGTTGACATATGGAAAAAAAATGTGACCTGGAAGTTTATGGTTGATACTTCCGAGGCATTTGAGAAGGTTATGATAGATCCTGATTTTGAATATCCAGATGTTGATGCTAGAAATAATTATTGGTATAAGACAGAATAACTATATCGAAAGAAAATAAATTATTGTCGGCAGAAAAATTATTGCCGACAAATAAGCCACCCATTTAGGGTGGTTTTCTTTTGAGTGCCAATAAGCAATGACTATTAAAGGGGCTTGAAAAGGCATCCTTGTTAAAGCTTGTGTTTTGGAAACGCCTAGTAGTTGCTGTGGAATTTCGGAAAGATATAGGTATATATTTGCTGGAAAGACAATAATAAGAAGAAAAATAAGGGTGTATGCGCCAGCTTTTCTTGTCTTTTTGTTTAAAATTAAAAGCCCCCCTAAAACCTCCAGCGCTCCGGTAAAGTAAACAGCAAAACTTTTATATTCTATTTGTGGGGGGGTTATGTTTATAAAGTATTGAGGGTCGGTAAAATGTTTAACCCCAATAAACACATACATTAAGCTCATCACCAAAATAGTGATCGATTTATAATTTTTAATTAAACTATTTTCCAGGCTTAGCATTTGTCTAGGACTAGATTAGTTTTAGTATGTCTTTAGCTGTCGATTTTTCATCGAATTCAGGGGACCACAAAACATCTTTCCTAAATAGTGAATCATCAATCTTCTTAGGCCATGTGTCTGCAATACTTTGTCTAAAATCCTCTTTAAACTCTAATTTGAGCCTATACCCAAGTGATGTTATGGTCTTGTTCCACCGCTGAGGAGAAGTTTCAAATGAGCCAAGGTTATATGCGCTGCTTACAGATATTTTTTCTCTGTCTATGCTCATTAACTTTAAAGTTGCGCTAACTGCATCTTTTATGTGCATCATGGGCAGGACTGTATTTTTACCAAGAGGGGAAACATAGTTCTTGTTAAGTTTAGCTGCTTTTAACATCTCGACAACATAATCTGTTGTTCCGCCTCCAGGCTCTGAGGAAGATACTATTCCAGGAAACCTAATCGACCTAATGTCTATGAGCCCTTTAGTGTTAAAATATGACATTGCTTTCTCGCCCGCAAGCTTTGTAACTCCATACATTGTTGTTGGGAACATTGGGACTTCATTTTTTACGAGCTCCAAGCCTGATTGTTCTGAAAACACAGCAATCGAGCTTGGCCAAAATATGGATTTTACTGAGGTTCCTATTGAAGCCTTTACCACGTTTAAAAAAGCCCCCATATTAATCTCCCAAGTTTTCATCGGGTACCTTTCGCCTTTAGCAGAAAGTACTGCTGCGAAGTTATAAATCTGAGAAATGTTATACTTTAATATTGTTTTTTTAATCTTTCGTGTATTTAATGCATCCAGAAAAACATAATCGCAGTTGAGTTGGTCGGGGGTAGGTGTGTGTATGTCACTAGCCAAAACAAAGTCTCCGTTTTCCAAAAGAGCGTCAACAAAAACCCCTCCAAGTTGACCTAATGCACCAATAATTAAAACCCTATTATTCAAAAAACATGTAAATTAGTATATATCAAAATTCAGAAAAAAATGTACAAATCCCTACAAAAAAGACTTAAAATAGAGCTAGATGAAATCAAAGCTTCAGGAAGGTATAAAAATGAACGAGAGATAACATCGCCTCAAAACTCCAACATTCACACTGAAGCGGCTGGTGAAGTAATAAATTTTTGTGCAAACAACTATCTTGGGCTTGCCTCAAATAAAGAAATTATGGCGGCAGCTAAAAAGAGTATTGACTCTCATGGATTTGGGCTTGCTTCGGTAAGGTTTATATGTGGAACCCAGGATATTCACAAAAAACTTGAGGAGTCTATTTCTGATTTTCTTGGAACTGAGGACACAATATTATACGCAGCTGCTTTTGATGCAAACGGAGGTCTTTTCGAGCCACTTTTAGACAAAAGGGATGCAATAATAAGCGACTCCCTTAATCACGCGTCATTAATTGATGGGATAAGGCTTTGTAAGGCTGAAAGATACCGATATATCAATAATGATATGAATGACCTAGAGAATAAGCTTGTTGATTCACAACATTGCAGAACAAGGGTTATTGTAACAGATGGTGTTTTTTCGATGGACGGCACTATTGCCCAGCTTGACAAAATATGTGACTTAGCTGAAAAATATAATGCGCTAGTTTTTGTTGACGACTGTCATTCGACTGGTTTTGTTGGTAAAACGGGAAGGGGGACGCATGAGCATTGTGGTGTTATGGGTAAAGTTGATGTAATAACAGGAACTCTTGGGAAAGCTCTTGGTGGTGGAAGCGGCGGTTTTACCTCTGGAAAAAAAGAAATAATAGAAATCTTAAGGCAAAAGTCTCGCCCATACTTATTTTCGAACACATTAGCCCCAAGTATTGTGGGTGCATCACTTAAGGCTATAGAAATGGTGAGTGAAAACCCGAATATTATAAAAACCTTAAAAGACAACACAAAATATTTTAGACAAGAGATTCAAAAAACCGGCTATGATATTAAAGGAGTTACACACCCAATCGTACCGATTATGATCTATGATGACCAAAAAGCAAGCGATATTGCTGAATATTTATACGAAAACGGGGTTTACGTCGTAAGCTTCTCATACCCGGTTGTCCCTAAAGGGCTTGCCAGAATTCGAGTTCAAGTTTCTTCAAGTCACACAAAAGAACAAATAGACAAGACTGTTTCCTTGTTTGCAAAAGCCAAAGAACTATATGGTATTTAGACTTTAATTTCTTTTGTGGCACGATTTTTTATAATGTGATAATAAAAAATCATGAAAAAACTAATATATATTTTAAGCTTAAGCTGTTTTTTTGGCTTTTCTCAAGATCAAGTGAACCTAGAAGAAAGCTCTGTAAAATGGACAGGAGTGCAGCTCTCAGGAAAAACACATTATGGGACTCTTGCGTTTGAATCAGCTGACTTAAGCTTTAGCGAAGATCAATTGGTTGGCGGGAACTTTGTTGTTAATATGACCTCTCTTTCGGTTGACGATTTAACTGGAAGGGGTAAAAAGTCGCTTGAGGGGCACCTAAAGGCTGATGATTTTTTCTCTGTTAGCGACTTTAATTTTTCTGAATTAAAACTAAACAACGTTGATATGGTTTCAGAAAATGAATATAGTGCTGAAGGCGACCTTACAATTAAAGGGCGTACTCACAAGGCAAAAGTTTCTTTCTACACAGAAGAAGGTTCAAAAAATTTAAAAGCAAGACTGGTCTTTGACAGATCAAAATACAATGTTCGCTATGGCTCAGGAAGTTTTTTTGAAAACCTAGGGGACAAATTAATTCTTGATGATATTGAACTAGAGGTAACTCTGGTAATGATGTAATACTCTTAGAATTAGTCCAATGAAAAACCCCTCGATTGAGGGGTTTTTTGTGGTCCCACCTGGACTCGAACCAGGGACCAAATGATTATGAGTCATCTACTCTAACCAACTGAGCTATAGGACCAAACAGTCTGCAATATTAATGAATGTTTTGTTAATCACAAAACATCTTAAATTTCTTCACAAAGCTCAACAAGAACCCCATTGGTGGTTTTAGGGTGAAGGAACACTATCATCTTGTTATCAGCTCCTTTTTTTGGTGTTGTTGAGATAAACTCAAACCCAAGTGGCTCAAGCCTCTCAACCTCCTTTTGTATACTCTCCACGTGCAAGGCGATGTGATGAACGCCTTCTTTTCTTTTATCAATAAATTTCTTTATTGGAGAATCGTCACTTGAGGCATGAAGAAGCTCAAGCTTTTGGTCACCAACCTTAAAAAATGAAGTTGTAACAGCTTCTGATTGAATGTCTTCCTTTTTGTACGGTTTTTTTCCTAACAATTTTTCAAAAAGCTGCTCTGATTTACCAAGGTCTTGGACTGCAATTCCAATATGCTCAATTTTTTTAATCACATTACAAATTTAGTTTAATTTTATATTTGTTTAAATTAAAGGTGTAAATGTTCTAATTTTACCCAATGGAAACAACAAGACAAAAAAAAATCTCAAAACTTCTTCAAAAAGACATAGCAGAGATTTTACAAAACAAACTCAAAAGGCAGGGTAATTACGGGGTTTTGCTTTCAATCACCAAGGTTTCAGTTACTGTCGATTTTTCTGTTGCAAAAATCTTTTTGAGTGTGTTTCCATCAGAGATGTCTCAACAAGTTATGGGCGAGGTGTCTAAAATGTCTAGTAGAATTAGACATGAGGTGGCTCAAAAAGCAAAAAAACAGCTTAGAAAAGTTCCTGAACTATTGTTTTTTCTTGATGACTCCCTTGATTATATTGAAAAAATTGAAGACTCCTTAAAGGGTCGTGACAACCCTCTAAAAAAATAGGTTTTGAGTTTTTCTAGATACATATCGTTGCGGTATTTTTTTACAAGAAGCAAAAATACTGCTGTAAACTACATGTCAATTCTTGCAATAATTGGTGTTATAATAAGTTCGGCCGCAATGCTTATTGTTTTGTCTGGTTTCAGTGGGCTTAAAAACTACAGTCTTGAATTTATTTCGTCAATATCTCCCGAATTAAAGGTTTCTGTAACAAAAGGGAAGACTTTTGAGTTTAGCTCAGAAATAAAATCCTTTTTAGAAAAAGAAAACATAAAATACGGGTTGTCTTATGAAGACAAAGCTTTGATTTCTGTAAACGAAAACAACAGAATCGTAAGGCTAATAGGTTTGGATCAAGGTTTTCCAGAGAACAACATTGACTCGATAATGTATCAGGGCCGATGGTTTAATGTGGAGGAAAATGAAATTGTTGTTGGTTGGGGTGCTGCTTACGATTTAGGCATTAGTACCATGGATTTTTCAAACCCGGCCCTACTGTATGTTCCTAAAGCAGGAAAGGGTCAGGTTTACTCTGAAAAAGACATTATGAGTTCTCGTCGAGTAATAAGCTCTGGTGTTTTTTCTTTAAACGAAGAGCTAAACAACAGTCTTGTTTTTTGTAGCCTGGGGCTTGCACGAGAACTGTTTGGGCTTGAGAGTCAAGCTGTGGGGGCTATTGATATTTACAGCAATGTCGATTCGGTTGAAAAAATAGTGTCTTTCTTTGGTTCTGATTTTGAAGTTGAAAACCGTGTGCAACAAAACTCAACGATTTATAAGATGTTAAATACCGAACAATTTGCTGTTTATTTAATTTTCTCTTTAATAGTAATTGTTGCTCTGTTTAATGTGTTTGGTGCTCTTATGATGATGGGGGTCGAAAAAAAAGAAAACCTTCAAACACTGCTTGTTTTAGGCGGGTCTAAGGAGCAGGTTGGTAAAATATTCTTTTATCAAGGGGTGATGATTACTGTTTCAGGCTGCTTTATAGGTGTGCTGATTGGCGCTGGGCTTATTTTATTGCAACAAAAACTGTCTCTTTTTATGATAACCCCCTCTCTTGCTTACCCTGTTGTTTTTGAGCTAAAGAATTTCTTATTTGTATTTTTTGTTGTGGTTATTTTGGGCTGTATTGCCTCTGCTTTCGTCTCTTATTATGTTAAAAAGAGTATTCCGCAAATTTCTCAGAAATAGAATCAAGAACCTCATATATCTCACCTGAAGATTCAGTTGTTACCAGTTTTTGTCTAAATGGCTTAAAGTTTTCTATCCCTTTAAAGTAATTGGAATAGTGTCTTCTTGTTTCATAAACCCCCAGTTTTTCTCCTTTCCACGCAACTGACATTTCTAGGTGTCGTTTTGCAACTGCTGCTCTTTCCTTTATAGATGCCGGCTGCTTGTGAAGACCTGTTTCAAAGTAGTGTTTGACTTCGTTAAAAAACCAAGGGTTTCCGATTGAAGCCCTGCCTATCATTGCTCCATCTAAGCCAAGATTGTCTCTAATGTGCATTGCTCTTTCGGGGCTGTTTATGTCACCGTTTGCAAAAACGGGAATGTGCATTCTTGGGTTGTTTTTTACTTTTTCTATATAGCTCCAGTCTGCCTCACCCTTATACATTTGAGCGCGAGTTCTTCCATGAATGGCAATTGCTTTGCAGCCAATGTCTTGAAGTCTTTCTGCTACTTCAACTATTTTGATTGAATCATGGTCCCACCCCAATCTTGTCTTGACTGTAACAGGTAGGCTTGTCCTCTCAACAATTGCTTTGGTTAAGCTTTCCATCAAGCATATGTCTTTTAGAATTCCTGCTCCCGCGCCCTTAGAAACAACTTTTTTAACAGGACAGCCATAATTGATGTCTATTATGTCTGGGTTTGATTTTTCAACTATGTCAACGGCCTGAAGCATTGAATCAAGGTTTGCTCCAAAGATTTGTATCCCAACCGGACGCTCTTTCTCATATATATCAAGCTTAATAACGCTTTTTGCAGCATCTCTTATTAACCCTTCTGATGAAATAAACTCCGTGTAAACTACGTCAGCTCCATGCTCTTTGCAGAGGGCCCTAAATGGGGGGTCGCTCACATCTTCCATTGGGGCGAGCAATAAAGGAAAGTCTCCTAGCTCTATGTTTCCAATCTTTACCAAATTTTTAATTTTGTATTTGCAAAGATAACCAAGTCTTTAATATAGCCTGATAACAATAATTTTTACTTACTTTTGTTCACTCAGAACAGCTGATGAAAAACATAAGAAATTTTTGCATTATCGCTCATATAGATCACGGGAAGAGCACGCTGGCTGACAGGCTTTTAGAATTCACTGGAGCGATCACTGATCGTGAAAAACAAGACCAGTTGTTAGACGACATGGACCTTGAAAGAGAAAGAGGTATTACAATAAAATCTCATGCTATCCAGATGTACTATAAGCATGGCGAAGAAGACTTTGTTCTAAACCTAATAGACACCCCTGGCCATGTTGATTTTTCCTACGAGGTCTCAAGGTCTATAGCCGCTTGTGAAGGGGCGCTACTAGTTGTTGATGCGGCACAAAGCATTCAGGCTCAAACCATTTCGAACCTTTATCTTGCTTTGGAAAACGATCTAGAAATAGTCCCTGTTTTGAACAAGGTGGATCTTCCAAGCGCAAACCCTCAAGAAGTAACCGACGACATAGTAGATCTTCTTGGTTGTCAAGCTGAAGATGTGATTCCAGCAAGTGCAAAAACAGGCCTCGGAATTGAAAACATTTTGTCTGCAATTATAGAAAAAGTTCCTTCTCCATCGGGAGACCCAACAAAACCCCTACAGGCTCTTATTTTTGATTCAGTTTACAACCCGTTTAGAGGAATTGAAACCTATTTCCGTGTGATCAACGGTTCAATCAAAAAAAATCAAAAAATTAAATTTCTAGCTACTAATAAATCTTACGGAGCAGATGAGGTTGGAACCCTAAACCTTAAGCAAAAGCCTAAAACAGAAATTTTTGCGGGAGATGTTGGGTATCTTATTACTGGAATAAAAGAGGCAAAAGAAGTCAAGGTTGGAGACACTATTACAGATTTTGAAAACCCAACCAATGAGGCTATATCTGGCTTTGAGGATGTAAAGCCAATGGTTTTTGCCGGTATATACCCGGTTGACACAGAGGACTATGAGGAGCTTCGTGGTGCAATGGAAAAACTTCAGCTTAATGATGCGTCTTTGGTTTTTATTCCGGAAAGCTCTGCTGCACTAGGTTTTGGTTTTAGGTGTGGTTTTCTTGGCATGTTACACATGGAGATTGTTCAGGAAAGGTTAGAGAGAGAGTTTGGTATGACTGTCATAACTACTGTTCCTAATGTTTCCTATCATGCTTTTTCAAAAAAACACCCCGAAGAAATCATTCTTGTAAATAACCCCTCTGATTTGCCTGATCCGTCATCTCTTGACAGAGTTGAGGAGCCTTTTATTAAAGCTGCTGTTATTACAAAGTCTGATTTTATCGGAAATGTTATGTCTTTGTGTATTGAAAAAAGAGGGGTAATAAAAAGTCAAACATATTTAACCACAACAAGGGTTGAGTTGATTTTTGATATGCCTTTGGCAGAAATTGTTTTTGATTTCTATGATCGGTTGAAAACTGTCTCAAAAGGTTATGCGTCTTTTGACTACTCTCCTATCGGACTTCAACAGTCTAAGCTGGTAAGAGTTGATATACTTTTAAACGGAAAACCTATTGATGCTTTGTCAGCCCTTATTCACACAGACAACGCATATCGAATGGGCAAAAAAATATGTGAGAAACTTAAGGAATTAATTCCTAGACAGCAATTTGACGTACCTATACAGGCTGCCATTGGTACAAAGATAATTGCCAGGGAAACAATCAAGGCGGTCAGAAAAGATGTAACTGCAAAGTGCTATGGCGGGGACATAACTAGAAAAAGAAAGCTTTTAGAAAACCAGAAAAAAGGAAAGAAAAGAATGCGTCAAGTTGGTAGTGTTGAAATTCCTCAAGAAGCTTTTATGGCTGTGCTAAAACTAAACGACTAGTCCTTAAGGGTAATTCTTAAAACTGAGCAGGCCGCTCTTTCTGTGAACTTGTCTTTTCCTCCTCCAAACAAAACCTTAATCCAATTGTCTTTTTCGGGCGTACCAAGAATTAACAAGTCATAGCTGGCAGAAATTTCTGAAATTGTTTCAACAGGCTTGTCGCTTTTTACCACCTCAACAGTAGCTTTTACTTTTGATTGTTTTAATTTTTCTTCTGACCTGTGTTTAATGGTTTCGGTTGTTCTGCTGTTCTCAGAAACAACATGAAGAAGGGTTAGAGTTGCTCCAAAGTGTTTACAAACACTGTTGGCTATTCCGATAAAGTTTTTATCCTTTCTACCAGGCCTTAAGGCTAAGACTACTTTGCCAATATATCTCACTCCATTGTCTTTATATAGCGCAAGGTTTGAGTTTATATTCGCCAACAACCAGCCTATTGGATTGCTGATAAAAATACCAGAGTTTGGTCTTGCGCCCCAGCCCATAACAAGCCATTTACATGTTTCTTGGGAGCTGAGCCTATTTATAGTTTGTGACAGCTCATAGGTTACTACCGCATCGAAACCAACTGAGAGGGTTTTTGAATCTGCAAGTCTTTGTATTCTTCTTTTTAATGATGTAGAAGCGGGAGAATCTTCCATAAAAACAGAGGAGTCTGTTTGGTTTGGCACCTCCGTAATATCAAAAGCTTGTATAGAGTTTTTATTGTTTAGTGCCGAGGCCATCTCGACAAGCATTTCTGGTGACTCTTCTTCTCCCAGCAAAGGAACAACAACTTCGGCATCAGTAGTAATAGCGTCTTCTGTAACGTCAGTGTCATCAGCATACTCTCTGATTTTTGATGCATCTTTAAAAAAGAACGACATAACGCCGTAGCTTGAAGCTATTCCGCTTCTGTCCGATTTGCTTCCGTAGAGCAAAAAGATAAAGAACCCCAAAGCTACCACACCTATCACTGAAACGACAGGCATAATGCCTAGAAATGCAAGAAGAACTATTCCGCTTAGAATTCCGAAAATCTGTACATATGGATATAGGGGCGACTTAAATGTTGGCTTGTACCACTGTGCATTTGTTTCTCTCAAAACAATAACCGTGAGCTCATTAAATATAAACATCAAAACTTTAAATGCGCTTGCAAGTTTTGCTATCTTAACTACGTCTAAAAAAACAATCGCTAGTGCAATAAGGGTTGATGTTGTAAGAATTGCTGAAACCGGGGTCATAAACTTTGAGTTGATCCCTGATAAATAACCTGGAAGTAGTCCGTCTTTGGACATAGCAAACGGAAACCTTGATGAAGCTAAAACCCCAGAGTTTGCCATTGATAAAAGCGTAAGTGCCCCAACCACACCAGCAACTAAGCCAAAGGTGTCTCCTCCAATTGTTTGAAAAAGCGTGTGTATAGGCTTAATGTCTGTTGCTAAAATTGAAGCCTCTACATTCCCAACCAGCGCAAGGGCAACCAAACAGTATATTGTAGTTATCAAAAACAAGGAAATGATCATTGTTAAAGGAAGGTTTTTGGCTGGGTTTTTAATCTCTCCTGCAATGGCAGCAATTTTTGTTACTCCTGCATAAGAAATGTATAAAAACGCCACTCCAGCTATAAACCCATTTGCGCCATCAGAAAAAACGGGCTCAGTTAGCTTTGTGTCAAAAGAGCTAAACCCAAGCACTATAATAACAATCAGAGAAATTAAACTAACCGACACGATAAACAGCTGCGTCTTTTCAACTTTCTTTAGCCCAAAAACATTTAATAAAAATATTAGCAAAAGAGCTAGTAGGGCAATGGCCTTGGTATAAGCCTCGTCAATGTTTACAACCACATATAAGTATGCGCTAAGACCAACTAATGAAAATGCACTTTTTAGAAGAAGTGACAACCAAAGACCTATTCCTGCGATGGTTCCGAAAAGTGGGCCAAAAGCTCTTTCGATATATACATAGGTTCCTCCTGATTTTGGCATTGCTGTGCCTAGCTCAGACTTTGAAAGAACCGCCGGCAATATACATAGTGCTGCCACTAAAAACGCCAGCCACACAGAAGACCCTGTAATTCCTACTGCTAGGCCTGGGAGGACAAAAATACCGCTCAGCATTCCTCCAATACTCACCGCAATAGCCCCAGGCAAAGACAATGTTCTCTCTAATTTCTTCAAATTATTGTTTTATATTTATTAAAAATACTAAATATATATTTCAATTGAATTTATACCCCATAATTGCTGGAAACTTTATGCTTGACGGTGGCGCTATGTTTGGTGTTGTTCCTAAATCTATTTGGCAAAAAACCAACCCGGCTGACAGCAACAATATGGTGAAAATTGCTGCTCGTTGTTTGCTTGTTGAAGACGAGGACAAGCTGGTTTTAATTGATGCCGGCATGGGCGACAAGCAAAGTGAAAAGTTTTTCAGTTATTACTACAGGTGGGGAGAAGACACCCTTGAGTCCTCCTTAAAAAAACATGGGTTTCACCCCGATGATGTAACAGATGTTTTTCTCACCCATCTACATTTTGATCATTGCGGCGGCGCTGTAATTAAGACCCGTGAAGGCTCTCTTGAAACTACTTTTAAAAATGCAAAATACTGGAGCAACAAAGATCATTGGGAGTGGGCAATGAAACCCAACAAAAGAGAGGCGGCTTCTTTTCTGAAAGAAAATATTCATCCGATTATTGGATCTGGTCAATTGAATTATTTAGACAAAGACGAAAACAATTATTTAACCAAATCTAATCTTGGGTTTGATGTTTTGTTTGTTGATGGCCACACTGAAAAACAAATGATTCCGATCATTAGTTATAAAGGGCAAAAAATTGCCTTTGCTGCTGATCTTGTTCCCACGCATGGCCATATACCCCTGCCGTATATTCCGGGATATGATATTCGTCCGCTAATGTCTTTGCAGGAGAAAGAATTATTCTTAAATTATTGTCTTGAAAAAAACGTTCATCTGTTCTTTGAACATGATGCTTTTGTAGAGCTTGCTTCGCTTCAAAAAACAGACAGAGGTGTTCGTCTAAACAAAAAACTGAACCTGCTCGACTTATGAAAAAACTATTATTCTTTTTTTTGTTTCCCTTTGTTGCGATAGCTCAGTCTAACGGAGTAATGGACGACTATTATAACTCGATTACTGACTGGAATATTTCAAGCGCCGCTTTAAAAACTGAGCTTAACACATTAATTTCAACAAATCATGTTAATTTGCCCTACACTTCTGCAAATGAAGATACCTGGGACGCTTTACAAATAAGTGACCTAAAAGAAAGCACAAATGATGTTTATTTAATTTATGGCTTTGATGAGGTTCTGACCGATGGCGTGCCAAAAAACGACTATACTAGAAGCAAAACTTTAATGCAGGGGGGCAGTAATGATATTGGTTATTGGAACAGAGAACACATGTTTCCTAAGTCTCTTGCAACGCCTGCTCTTACGACATCCAATTCTTCCGGAGGGCCTTCGGGAAATGATTTGCATAATCTTAGGGCTTGTGATTTTCAAATGAATGCATCAAGGAATAATAATGTTTATGGCGACGGTTCTGGAGACTCTGTTTTAAATAGTGGTGTTTTTTTTCCAGGCGACGGTAGTGGAACTGGAGGAGATGATTACCGTGGTGATGTCGCAAGAGCAATAATGTATATGTATATTCGATATCCTTCGGAGATAAACCCAAATGATGTTGCTTCTTCAAGCAACAATTACCATGAAGACATGCCTGATATTTTTTTAGAGTGGAACAGATTAGACGAGCCAAGCGACATTGAAAAATTAAGAAATAATACTTTTGAATCGAAGCAAGGAAATCGAAATCCTTTTATTGACAACCCATATCTTGCCCACCTTATCTGGGGTGGTCCAACGCCACCGGTCGCGGACTGGTGGGATCTTTCTTCTCCGAGGATTACTTTTAACAGCACAAGCTCTGTCAACGAGACCAATGGAGATGTCTCAACAAATATTAGTGCAACTATGTCGAGCTACAGTGCTCCGGTTACCATAAGTATTTCTGTTGATGGATCTAGCACTGCTGAGAATGGAGACTATACTTTAGACACTTCTTCGCTAACGTTTAACAGCGATGGCTCTCAAAATATTTCTGTTACAATAAAAAATGATGACGACAATCATAATGAAACGATCATTCTAACTGTTTCGGTTGATGAGGGATCGTCGGCAAATTTGGTTAATAGCCAGCATACTATTTCCGTTACCGACGATGAGAAAGAATTAATAATTACTGAGCTGGCTGACCCACAAAACACGTCTGGCTCTAATAGATACAGATATGTAGAAGTTTATAATTCTTCTAATAGAAGCGTAGATTTATCAAATTATTATCTGTTACGATGGACTAATGGTAATTCAGACCCAACTTCTAAGATTTCTTTAAGCTCTTCTTGTGGTTCGTCATTAGCGCCCAACACCTTTTGTATAATAAGTAATGATAATGTGGGTGACTCCGATTTTAGAACGATTTATGGTTTTGAGCCTGATGATAATGCTGATGACGGAGGCCCTGTAGATAGCAACGGAGACGACAACATTGCTATTGTTAGCTCGTCTAGCGGAATAACTTATGGGGACTCTTCAACATGGACAGTTATTGATATGTTTGGTGTAGCGGGTGAAGACGGCACTGGCACTGGACATGAGTTTGAAGACGGAAGAGCGGAAAGAGTCAGTACGACAACGATACCTAAATCTGTTTGGGATGTCAACGACTGGGACATTGATAATGATAGCGGGGGGGGGGAGTGGAAATCAATATGCTCCTACAGGTTTTGATCCTGGATATTGGATTGGAGCCACAGACATAGACACGTGGACCGGCCGCTCAAATACCAGCTGGGCAACAGCCGGCAACTGGTCAAGCGGCGTTATTCCTGCAACAGGAGATAAGGTTTTTATTCATAATGCCGCTAATGATCCTGATATTTCAACCGACATAACTCTTACAGATATTACTGTAAAAACTAATGGTGTTTTAGACATTGAAGCTACTGGATCACTAAGCCTTTCTGGCAATTATTCAAATAGCGGTACAGTAAATCTAAATTCTTCTTCGTCTACATACTCATCTTTAATTATTCAGGGAACTTCGTCTGGAAATATAACTTACCATCGATATGTAAATTCTGTCAGTAACGGTTCTGGATGGGATTTGATCGGTTCACCTGTTGGTGGCTTGTCAATTAATTCATTTGCTACCACAAATGATACGCCGCTAGCAACTGGAGGGGGAAGTGGTTCAAATCAATATGCTATTGGAACCTTTGATAACTCGCAAAGCTCAACAGTAGCTGCGTGGGAAAATTATACAAGTGATGGGGCGGGCTCTACCACTAACATAAGTGACGCTGGGAACTTTACAAAAGGAAAGGGGTATCAAATGGCAACTGATAGTGGTGCAACATTAGCCTTTACCGGAACTGTTGATACTGATGCAACCGAGACCGTTTCTATTGAAAGCTTTACAGATGCTTCTGGGTATAGATGGAATTTAATTTCTAATCCTTATCCATCCTATATTACAATTGGGCCTAATACAACGGCCGACACCTTCCTAGAAGTTAATGATGATGTAATTGATGACACGTTTGTTGGGGTATATGGATATGATGCGAATACTGATAATGATGGTTTAAGTGAGCTTTTCGATATTTATAATAATGCTTCATCAGCGAAGATCGCACCAGGCCAGGCATTTATGGTGGCTGCTAGAAGTACTACTGCTGCCAACATTACATTTAAAGAAGAAATGCAAACAGTCACTGGATCAGACGACTTTATCTCTGGTGATATAATGGAAAACACAGAGGTTGAGCTTAGAATTTATAATGATGGCACTGGCATTGGTAAAACGAGATTATTCTTTGACGAGGGGCTTGGTATGGGTCTAGATCGTGGATGGGATGCTGGTCATTATTATGAAAATGCCGCTATCATGACGAGATTAATTGAGGAAGATGAAGGTCATGGGATGGCGATTAACGCTATGGGACTTGATGCTATGGAAAACGCAGTGATTCCCCTTGTGATTAATCAATCAGCTGGTCAAGAGTTTAGAATTAATCTTCACACAGCAACTATTCCAGATCCTAATGTTTACCTGGAAGATATTGAGGAAGGAACCTTCACCAACCTTTATGAAGGCGATTTTGTTTACACTCCTACTAGCGATTTAGAAGGAGTTGGAAGATTCTTCATCCACATGAGTACTGATACAATGAGTGATGAAGAGGTATCAACAAGTATGTTGAATGCTTACAAAGAAATAGATGCTAGCTACATCACAATAGAGGGATTAGCTACACAAACAAATGAAACTAACGTTAGTTTATATAATATTCTCGGAAGAGAAGTATTATCTACTACTCTTA
>CACOFE010000004.1 GCA_902626365.1 uncultured Bacteroidota bacterium
AAATACTAAGCAGAAAAAGAAAAGGATTCTATGTTGCCAATATTATTTCTCTAATAAAAAGAGAAAAAAATGAATATGTAGGAATTATTCAAATAAATAAAAATTTTGCTTTTACTATTCTTGATGATAAAAGAATTCAAACAGATATTTTTATTCCTAACATTAATATAGGAGATGCACAAGATGGAGACAAGGTTCTAGTAACAATATTAGAATGGAAAAAGCAAGATCTTTCACCTATTGGAAAAGTCAAAAAAGTTTTAGGAAAACCTGGAGAACATGAAACAGAAATTGATTCAATTCTAACCCAAAATAATATAAACTTATCTTTTCCATCTGATGTATTAGAATATACTAAAAGTATAAGTGAAAAAATTTCAAAAGAAGAAATAAAAAAAAGAAGGGATTATAGAAATATACTAACCTTTACTATTGATCCAGTAGATGCAAAAGATTTTGATGATGCACTTTCATTTAAAAAAATTGATGAAGAAAATTATGAAATTGGAATTCACATAGCTGACGTATCACATTATGTGAAAACAGGAACATTATTAGACAAAGAAGCATATGATAGAGCAACTTCAATTTATTTAGTAGATAGGGTAATCCCAATGTTACCTGAGAAACTCTCAAACAAAGTATGTTCATTAAGACCAAATGAAGAGAAGTTAACTTTCTCCACCTCTGTAATTATAGATAAAAAAGGGAATATAAAGGAACACTGGTTTGGGAGAACTATTATAAAAAGTAACCACAGATTCTCTTATCAAGAAGCCCAAGAAATTATTGAAACAAAAAAAAATAAAATAAGCAAGCAAAACTCATTAACAGGTAAGGAGTATAGCATAGAAAACGAAACTGTTGAAGCCATTCTAATAATGGATGAAATAGCAAAGGAAACAAGAAATAAAAGAGAGAAAAAAGGGTCTATTAATTTTAATAAAAAAGAAGTTTATTTTAAGCTAAATGAAAAAAAAGAGCCTGTAGGAGTTTATACTAAAGAATCTAAAGATGCCAACAAACTTATTGAAGAGTTTATGCTAATAGCAAATAAGAAAGTAGCGGAACTTTTTACAGAAATTAAGAAACAAAAATATATTTATAGAGTTCATGATCTCCCGGACAATGAAAAATTAAAATCCTTAAAGCATATTGTTAAAAGCTTTGGTTATACACTAGATCTAACTAGTTCAAAAGGAATATCAAATTCTTTAAATAAATTATTAAATCAAATTAAAGGAAAGGAAGAACAAAACCTTATTGAATCTTTAGCTCTTAGAAGCATGAGTAAAGCAGAATATTCTACCAACAATATAGGACACTATGGGTTAGCATTTGTAAACTACACCCATTTTACCTCACCAATAAGAAGATATCCTGATGTAATAGTTCACAGACTATTACAAGACATATTAGATAAAAATTATGGCAAAATGGATAAAAACCTACAAAAAAAAGCTACTCACTGTTCGGAACAGGAAAACAATGCTGTAAAAGCAGAAAGAGACTCGATAAAATTTATGCAGATAAAATTTATGATGAATAAAATTGGTGAGAGCTTTAGAGGAATAATTTCAGGAGTTTCAGACTGGGGCATATACGTTGAAATAGAAGAAAACAAATGTGAAGGAATGGTATATGTTAAAGATATTAAGGACGACAAATATTATTACAGCAGCGAAGAGGCGTCATTAATAGGAAAGAAAAATAAGAAGAAGTATCAGTTAGGGGACAGTATTACAGTTGAAGTAAAAAAAGCAGATTTAATTAAAAAGCATCTAGATTTTGTAATTATTTAATAATTTTAAGACATGAAAAACACTATTTATATACTATTACTTTTTACAATTCCAGCCCTTTCCCAAGTAAACATTGACAGAGATTTAGGAGACTTTTCAAAAGTTGCCGTTTACGATGGAATAAATTTAGAGTTGGTAAAATCAGAAGAAAACAAAGTAGAAATTACTGGCAAGAATACAAGCTTCGTTGTTGTTAAAAATAAGAATGGAGATTTAAAAATTAGATTAAACTTAGAGCGCAGATTTTCTGGAGACCGAACAAAAGTTACGCTGTATTACAAAACTCTTTACAATATAATATCACACGAAGGCTCAAATGTTTTTTCAAAAGACACATTGAAACAGGCTGACTTAAATGTCAAAGCAAATTCAGGATCAACACAAAACTTTTTAGTCAATCTAAATACACTTAATACCATAGCAGCAACCGGAGCTAATATAAATCTTTCAGGTAAAGCTGAATACCATGACACTACTGTTTCAACTGGAGCAGAAATTAATGCAGAAAAATTAACCACAACGGAAACATATGCGACCTCAACAACTGGTGGAGTGCTTAATGTTTCGGCAACCAAAGAGCTTGAAGCTAATAGTAAATTAGGAGGGGTTATTAATGTTCATGAAAAAACCGACAAAATAACCGAAAGCATTTCCGTTGGAGGGGTTGTTAATTATATTTACGATCAGTAGTGGATTTTAATGTTTTTACCCCAATTACAGTAGGATTTTTTACCGCCTTTATTATGGGGCCAGTGTTTTGGGTCCTTCTAGAAACAAGTATAACTAAAGGGTTCAAAGCGGCAGTAGCATTTGACTTAGGGGTTATGTTTGCTGACGTATGCTTTATAGGTATATGTTATTTAGGAAGTTTTCAGCTACTAGAAGACGAGCAAAACAAACAAGGCCTCTTTGTTTTAGGCGGAACAATACTTCTTTTATACGGCCTGTTTTCTTGGATAAATAGAGCAAAGAAAAACAAAGACCAACCAGATATTAAAGAATCAAAAGAAAATTATTTTGGACTTGCTGCAAAAGGTTTTGCAATCAACATTTTAAACGTTGGAGTTTTTATTTTTTGGGGGGGTGTAACTATCGTTTCCTCACCCGCCAGCGGAAAATCATTTACAAACTTTGTTTTGTTTTTTTCAATAGTATTGCTATCATACTTTATCACAGACTTATTGAAAATCTCAGTTGCCAATAGATTTAAAACGCTATTGACAGGAAAAGGAATAGTGATAGTAAACTCTATAATATCTTTAATTCTTATTATTTCAGGAATTGTTTTGATATTAAAAGGGGTTTAATAGCTTAATTATAACATTGGCAATCAAATAATTAAGTATATTTAGTCCACAAACCAATACTATAAACAAAATGAAAAAATCAATTTTTACAATTTTAACTCTTTCTCTTATGTTTTCTTGCTATCAAGGTCCAACTGTTGAGTTTGACGACGAAAAATCTCAAGCAGTTGCTGCAATTTTTGATGCATATATGGCAAACGACATGCAAGGTATTGCAGATGTCTATGCAGAGGATGCATATGTTTTTTCTAATAGCACAGACTCAATTCCAATATCAGAAAACTTAGCGCTTGTAGCATCTCACCACGAAATGTTTGACAATATAAAATGTGTTTTTGGTGACGAAGGAAAGTCGGCCTGGATCGAAACAACTACATACAAGGAACAAGACCTGACCATCACCAGAGCATGGTTTTTATGGACAGGAGTTGGAAAAGCAAGCGGTGTTGCTGTAGAAGTTCCAACACAAATTTCTTACATGTGGGGAGACGACAATAGAATAGAAAGATCATATCTGAGAAATGACACTAGTGCAATGCTAAAGGAGCTAGAAGTAGCTCAGTCAATGGTTTCCGAATAGCATCTAGCTAATAAAAATAAAAAACCCCTTCTTAATAGATGGGGTTTTTTGTCGAGGCGCCTGGCGGATTCGAACCGCCGTACAAGGTTTTGCAGACCTCTGCCTAGCCACTCGGCCAAGGCGCCAATTTAGCAGAGAGGGCAAATTTATGATAAATTTTTTATTTAACGATCCTCTCTCTTTTTATCCATCGAAACCGAAACAGAGGCTACATCTGCGTTAATTGGAGGGTTAATTTTACAAACGGTTACCGAAATCTGTTCTAAGACAGAGATTTCATTAAAGCAAGAGCTAATAATTCTATTCACAACAGCTTCGAGAAGCTTAGACCTTATAGACATTTCCCTTTTTGCTATTCTTGCTAAATCAACATAATTGACAGTGCCCCCAATTTCGTCCCCAAAAGCTTTTTTTCCAACGCTGCACACCGCACAAATATTGACAACATAGTCGCTTCCGATTACTTTTTCTTCTTCCATGCAGCCATGAAACGCATATATTTTAAGATTTTCAACTTTAACTGTAGCCTTCATTTATTATTCTTTTGATAACTTTGGTAAACTTATTAAAAACAAACTATTGTGGAAAGCAAACCAGAAAATTTTATCGAGCAAATCATTAAAGAAGATTTAGGCTCCGGCTTCGACACCGAAAAGCTTAAGTTTAGGTTTCCCCCTGAACCAAACGGCTATTTACACATAGGTCATGCTAAAGCAATAGGATTAAATTTTGGACTTGGAGAAAAATATAATGCCCCAGTCAACCTAAGGTTTGACGACACCAATCCTGAAAAGGAAGAAACGGAGTATGTAAAAGCGATAAAAGAAGATGTTAAGTGGCTTGGCTATAGTTGGTCTGAAGAAACGTATTCTTCAGATAATTTTCAACAACTGTATGAGTGGGCGCTCTTCTTAATTGAAAAAGGAAAAGCATACATTGACTCACAAACCTCCGAAGAGATGGCGGAACAAAAAGGAACGCCCACCAAAATTGGTAAAAACAGCCCCTTTAGAAACAGAAGTGTTGATGAAAATCACAAAATTTTTCTAGAAATGAAAAATGGTTTTCATAAAGAGGGAGTTCACGTTCTGAGAGCAAAGATAGATATGGCTCACCCCAACATGCTGATGAGAGACCCGATAATATACAGGGTTCTTAACAGGCCCCACCATAGAACTGGAGACGATTGGAAAATATATCCAATGTACGATTGGGCCCACGGACAATGCGACTATATTGAACAGGTTTCTCACTCTCTATGCTCGCTAGAATTCAAGCCTCACAGAGAACTATATGACTGGTTTATCGAAGTTTTAAAAACAAACACAAAGACTCTTCCAATTTTTCCAAAACAAAGAGAGTTTGCAAGGCTTAATTTAAGCTACACAATAATGAGCAAAAGAAAACTTTCGGTGCTTGTTGAAAAAAAACTAGTAGACGGCTGGGACGATCCGCGAATGCCAACAATTTCTGGGCTTAGAAGAAGGGGCTATACTCCAAAGTCAATAAGAGAATTTATTCATAAAGTTGGTGTTGCCAAGAGAGATAACGTAATTGATTTTTCACTGCTCGAGTTTTGTGTTAGAGAAGACTTAAATAAAGAAGCCGACAGAAAAATGGTTGTCCTTGACCCCATTAAGCTAACTATAACAAACTATCCAGAAGACAAAACTGAAGTTTTACACTCAGAAAACAACCCAGAAAAAGACTCTAAAAATAAAAGACAAATACCCTTTGGCAAACACTTATATATTGAAAGAGAAGACTTTAAAGAAGAGGCCGGCAGAAAGTTTTTTAGACTAACTATAGGAAAAGAAGTTAGACTAAAAAGCGCATATATAATAAAGGGGGTGGGCGTTAAAAAAGACGACCAAGGAAACATACTAGAGGTGGTTTGCGAATATGACCCTAAAAGCAAGAGCGGCTCTGGTACAGAGCAAAGCTTAAGAAAAGTAAAAGGCACGCTCCACTGGGTTACACAAAATGACAGCATAGACATAACTATAAACAGCTATGACAGGCTTTTCAAAGAAGAAACACCTGGGGCTAAAAAAGAAGGAGATTTTCTAACAGACATAAACCCAGATTCATTGAAGGTTCTTAGTGCAAAAGCAGAACCATCATTAACCTCGGCTGCTGAAGGCGAAACCTTTCAGTTTCAAAGAAAAGGATATTTTACGGTGGATAAAAAAAGCAAAGCCGACGACATTATCTTTAATAAAACCGTCGGCCTTAGAGACTCTTGGACAAAGTAAAAGCCTATTTAGGTTCTTTTCCTTTTTTCTGTGACCTTGCCTTTTTCATCTCTTCCCCTATTTGATTGCTTGCTGTAAAGGAAGCCACCATATTGTTTAGCATTTCAGATCCTGCCTGAGGAGAGTTAGGCATCAATATCAAATTACTGTTTGCCTCAGCACCAACAGACTGAAGAGTGTCATAGTGTTGCGTTACAACAATTAGTGCAGACGCCTCTTGAGAGTTTATGTCTACTCCATTTAACACTTTTACAGAGTCTTCAAGCCCTCTTGCAATTTCACGTCTTTGGTCGGCAATACCTTGACCCTGAAGTCTTTTGCTTTCAGCTTCTGCTTTCGCCTTTTCAACAATTAAAATTTTCTGAGCTTCTCCCTCAAATTGTGCAGCAACCTTTTCTCTTTCTGAAGCATTAATTCTATTCATCGACTCCTTAACCTGAGCGTCTGGATCAATGTCAGTTACAAGGGTTTTAATTATTTGAAAGCCATATTCTGTCATTGCATCTTGAATTTCTCCTTTTACAGCAATGGCTATGTCGTCTTTTTTAATAAACACGTCGTCGAGGATAAGCTTCGGAACCTCCGCACGAACAACATCAAAGATGAAGCTTGTGATTTGGTCTGCAGGGTTATCAAGCTTATAAAAAGCATCATACACCTTATCTTTAATTACCTTAAACTGAACAGAGACTTTAAGCTTAACAAAAACATCGTCTTTTGTTTTTGTCTCCACAACAACATCTAATTGCTGAATTCTTAAGCTAAGTCTTCCAGCAACATTATCAATAATTGGAATTTTTAATTGAAGACCAGATTGTCTTACGCTTACAAACTTTCCAAACCTTTCGACAATAGCCGCAGATTGTTGTTTAACAATAAAGAAAGTAAAGAATAATAATAAAAACCCAATAGGCAGTACAATAGTATAAAATAACATTTTAAAATAGTTTTGATTCGTAACGAACAAGATACTGAAAAGACACGCTTTTGTGAAAAAATTTATTTTAAAATAATGTTAAATATGCTTTTCCACAAAAACTTTAGTGCGCTGAGAAACACTTGCTAGACCAATAAAGGAAACGATTTTTTGAAGGTCTATTCCGCTTAACCCCCCAACTAAAACAGCACGAGTTGTCATCATTATTTGTCCCGCGCCAATACCATTTTCATCTCCCCAAAGTTTTAGGTTTTCTATAAGAGAATCAGGCTTTTCCAAACTATGACACAGTGAAATTATCTCAGAACATATTTTATCTAGACCGTCCTTTTTGATTTTTTTCAAACTTTTATCATCATATTTTCGTGGCTCAAAAAACAAATATTCCAACAGACCCCACAGCTCTAAAACAGTGTTCGCTCTCTCTTTAACCATCCCCACAGCCTCTGTCAGACGCTCTTTGTTTGTCTTTTGAGCTGAAATATTTAAATTTTGAAGCTCATCAACAAGATATTCGTTGCTGACATCTTGAATGTGTTTGTGGTTATACCAGTTAAGTTTTTCAAAATCAAAGTTTGCGCCAGCAGAGACAACGCTTTTTAGCTGAAACATTTCTGTCAGCTCTTCTAAAGAAAGCACTTCAGAGCCCTCTTTGGGAGACCACCCTAATGTAGCTAAATAGTTTACCAACCCACTAGGCAAGACCCCGTGTTCTTTAAAGCCCTCTAGTTTAACCTCGCCTTCCCATTTAATTGGAAATACTGGGAAGCCGCCTTTTTCACCACTTCTTTTACTAAGCTTCCCTTTTCCATTAGGATTAAGAATTAAAGGAAGGTGTGCAAAACTAGGTTTTTTCCAACCAAATGCTTCGTACAAAAGAAAGTGTAGCGCTAAAGACGGCAGCCACTCTTCACCCCTGATTACATGTGTTATTTTCATTAAGTGATCATCAACAACATTGGCAAAATGATATGTTGGCGTGCCATCTGCCTTCATTAGAATTTTATCATCTAACAAACTAGAATTAATATTAGACTCACCCCTTATCAAATCTATTGTTTTGACGGTTTTGTCTTTTGGCGCTAGAAACCTTACAACGTGCTTTTCGCCTTCTTCAAGCAAATCTGCAACTTCTCCACTACTTAGAGAAAGAGAGTTTTTTAGAGAAAGACGATTGCTGTAATTATATATAAATGTTTCGCCTTTTTTTTCACACTCATTTCTATACGATGCGAGCTCTTCTTCTGAATCAAAGGCATAATAGGCATGCCCAGCTGCAACAAGCTTCTTTATTTCTTTATTGTAAAGATGGCTTCTTTCACTTTGCCTGTATGGCCCAAAAGGGCTTTTTGTTTCAGGCCCTTCATCGGGCACAATGCCACACCAGTTTAGCGCATCAACAATATACTTTTCAGCCCCAGCTACCTCTCTTTTTTTGTCAGTGTCTTCAATACGAAGTATAAAAGATCCTTCCGTTTTTTTAGCAAATAAATAATTAAACAGCGCTGTTCGAAGACCCCCTATGTGTAGAGGTCCTGTTGGGCTTGGGGCAAATCTTACTCGTCTCAAAATATTGATAAAGATAATTTTTATCAAATATAAAACATTAATTCATCAATTGATTGCGTAGTTTTGTTTGTATGATTGACTTCGTTTACTATACAGACTTTGAGTTAAAAGACCAGAAATCAGTTTCTGATTGGCTGATGTCACTTGCAAAGAAGGAAGGCCACAAAATCAAAAACATCCAATATAATTATGTGTCTCCTGATGAAATCCAATCATTAAACAATGAGTTTCTTAATCACGACTATATTACAGACGTAATAGCATTTGACTACTCTGAAGGAAATAAGATATCTGCAGAAGTTTTTATCTGCCAAAAACAAGTTCAGAAAAACGCAAAGGAATTCTCTCAAAGCATTGAAAATGAAACACTTAGGGTTTTGTGTCACGCCCTTTTTCACTTGTGCGGTTATAACGACAAGACCGACAAGGAAAAGACCGTCATGAGATCAATTGAAGACAATGCCATTGCCTCTTTTCAAACAACTCATAAATAAATTATATTTGCACAAATGTTCCACGTGAAACTTTTATATGTTTAGCCAAGAATACGATGTAATAGTGGTTGGCGGCGGTCACGCCGGCAGTGAAGCAGCAGCAGCAGCAGCAAACTTAGGGGCAAAAACTCTTCTGGTTACCATGAACCTTCAAACTATTGGCCAAATGTCTTGCAACCCCGCTATGGGAGGTATAGCAAAGGGGCAAATAGTTAGAGAGATTGACGCTATTGGCGGATATAGCGGCATAGTAACAGACAAATCTTCAATTCAGTTCAAGATGCTTAATTTGTCTAAAGGGCCTGCAATGTGGAGTCCTCGTGCTCAAAACGACCGAGCCCTCTTTGCTCAATATTGGCGTGAAATGCTTGAAGCCACACCAAACCTTGATTTTTATCAAGAAATGGTAAAGAGTATATGGGTAGAAAAAGACAAGCTTTGCGGGGTTATAACAGGTCTAGGCCAAAAGATTAAAAGCAAATCAGTTGTTCTTACCAACGGCACATTTCTAAACGGCTTAATTCATGTTGGGGACAAAAATTTTGGCGGCGGTCGAGCTGGAGAAAAGCCTGCAACTGGAATTACAGAGCAGTTGGTATCATTTGGTTTTGAATCTGGAAGAATGAAAACCGGCACACCCCCGAGAGTGGATGGAAGATCTCTTGATTATTCAAAAATGATAGAGCAGCCTGGAGACTCCAACCCACAAAAGTTTTCATATCTAAACAGCACTAAACCACTTACAAATCAGCTTTCCTGCCACATGACATATACGAGTCCAGAGGTCCATGATTTGCTAAGACAAGGGTTTGACAGATCCCCAATGTTTAATGGCAGAATAAAAAGTGTGGGCCCAAGATATTGTCCTTCAATTGAAGACAAAATACATCGATTTGCAGAAAGAGAGCGCCACCAATTGTTTGTTGAGCCTGAAGGATGGAATACAGTTGAGGTTTATGTTAACGGTTTTTCTACCTCTTTGCCAGAGGAAGTTCAGTTTACCGCTTTAAAGGCCGTCCCTGGCTTTGAAAACGTAAAGTTTTTCAGGCCTGGGTATGCAATTGAGTACGATTATTTTCACCCAACCCAGCTTAAATATTCTTTAGAAACTAAACTTATTGAAAACCTCTTCTTTGCGGGGCAGATCAATGGAACCACCGGATACGAAGAGGCGGGATCACAGGGCTTAATGGCTGGAATTAATGCTGTCTTAAAAATTAATGAAAAAGATCCGTTTGTTTTGAAACGAGACGAAGCCTATATCGGTGTTTTAATCGATGACTTAATAACCAAAGGCACCGATGAGCCTTACAGAATGTTTACCTCAAGAGCAGAATATCGCATGCTCTTAAGACAAGACAACGCCGATCAAAGGCTTACCGCGGTTAGTCATTCGCTTGGTCTTGCAAGTAACGAGCGATTGGCTGCTTGTGATCTTAAATATAAGCAGTCCCAAAAACTAATAACCTTTTTAAAAACACAAAGCATTCTTCCTGCTGAAATTAATCCCGTCTTAACCACTAAAGAATCGGCCTTGATAAAACAATCAGGCAAAGCAGATAAAATTTTATCAAGACCCAATATTAACCTTGAGGACCTTAAAAACTGTGGCAGCGTAGAATCATATATCTCTACCAACAATCTTTCTGAAGAGGTTCAAGATCAGGCAGAGATTCAAATAAAATACAGCGGCTATATTCAAAAAGAGAAAAACAATGCCGATAAATTGAACAGGTTGGAGTCTGTAAAAATCCCCAAAGATTTTGATTATAAAAAGCTTAAATCGATTAGCGCTGAGGCTTTAGAAAAATTAAATAAAATTAAACCAGAAACCATTTCACAAGCATCAAGAATTAGCGGCGTGTCTCCGAATGACATTTCTGTTCTTCTTGTTTATATGGGGCGCTAAATGTTTCACGTGGAACAAAATGAAACACATATTGAGGTTGTAGACCATTTTCTAACAAATGAAGCTTTTAAAATTCAAAAGACTTGGCTTCCAGGATTACTACAAACCCGCCCCACTCCCTCTAAAAACAAAATTCAACAATACTATAGCGCAGATAAATACATTTCTCATAATTCAACGAGCTCAGGCGCTTTTTTCTTTGTATATAGGTTTATTAGAAATATTAATTTTTGGTTAAAACTTCGTCTTTTAAGTAAAAAAGAATTGTTTAATGGGATATTAGACTTTGGCTCAGGAGATCAATATTTCAAACAACAACTTCAACGAAGAAACTTTAATGTTTTTGGAATAGACCCCTTAAAGCCTGATTTTTCGAAACAGGTTTTAGATTCTGTTTTTAATAAAACAATAGACAACAAAAAGTTCAGCTGCATCACTGCTTGGCACTCTCTTGAGCATGTCCACGAATTAGAAAATGTTATTAAGCGGTTTTACCAAATATTAGATGACAGAGGAACCGTTATCGTTGCTGTTCCCAACTATCGCTCCTTTGATGCAAATTATTATAAAAGCTTTTGGGCAGCGTATGATGCTCCAAGGCATTTGTGGCATTTTGACAAAAAATCAATAAAAGAAATTTTTAGTAGCCACGGCTTTAGATTTATAAAGTCTAAACCATTGCTATTTGACGCATACTACGTTTCTTTACTCTCAGAAAAATATAAAAAATCGAAGTTTAGAATTTTTAATTCAATTATGGTTGGCACACTTTCAAACCTCAAGGCTTTTTTTACAAAAGAATACTCCTCTAACGTTTTTGTGTTTAAAAAATCTAAGACAAATATCTAAGCCCTTGTTTTATAACAGAATATTCAATTTTCCCGACACCAAAAATCTCGCCATCCCCCTGACACACCAAATCGCCGTTTTTAGCGCATATTTTTGCTGAAGAGTCTAATAGTGTCAAAACTTTACGTTGTTTAAAAATAGACCCATTAAAAAGATTAAAAAAATTTCGAATGATATCAAATTTGCTAAATTCTTGTGCGATTGTAATATTCAGCAACCCATCATTGCCTTTTGGGTTTTTTATTAGCCGCATTCCTCCGCCCGTATATTTGCAAATACCAACGCCAAGCAAAAACACCTCTGCTTCAATTTCGGTTTTTGAAGTTATAAGCTTTAATGGAATGTTTTTATATTTTGCAAAGTTCATAATTGCACAAACTAAATACGAAAACTTTCCCAACCATTTATATGCCTCAATTTTTTTTAACATAAAAGAATCAAAGCCAACACCCGAGTAGGTTACAAAATATCTAATTTTTATACCTGATTTGCCAACTATTTTAGCCACACCCACATCTTGTTCATTAATCGAGCCATTGATTAATACGTCAACAGCCTTAGAAACATCTGAGGGAATTTTTTTAGATTTTGCCCAATCATTGCCTGTGCCTGAAGGTATTAAACCAAAGATCATTTTTTCTGTGGGAATATTTTCTTGGATGGTTATGCCCGCAACAACTTTTTGCACAGTGCCATCTCCACCAATTGCTAAAATTTTATAATAACCAGCAACTGTTGCTTCTTCGACAATTCTTATCTCATCCCCCGAGTATTTAGTAACTCTAATCTGATAACTTATTGAATTGGACTCAAGCCTGCCCTTTACCAAGTCGATTAGTCCAGCTGTTTTTCCTGAGTTTGAACAAGGGTTAGCGATTATAAACCATCGATCAGACATTTTGAGTCGGTTTTACATGAAGCAGTCTGGTAAGCTTAATAGATATGTCAAGGAAAATGATTTTAGGGTTGCCGTTCCTTTCGATATCGGCAAAACCTTTTTGAATTTCATTGTAAAACTCTTCTATATTTTCTTCATGAACAAATGGTGCAAACTTTTCTAGCACCAATCCGTTTAAATAGTTTTCTGAATTATTTACAGCTTTATAGCTGTATAGAAGAGAATCTCTAAATACAGTTGAACAATAAGCTAAAAAGTCTTTTTGTTCCTCACGTGTTTTTTTGCTTATTTTTTCTGAAAACTCTATTAAACCGTTAATCGCAGACTTACTGTTTTTTACTTTAAAAGCAGCCCTGACCCAGTCTAAAAACAAAACCTCATAATTTGCCATAACACCTTGACTATCAGTGTTTTGAGGGCCAATATAGATTTTTTGACACCTAGATGTTATTGTTGGCAGAAGTCTTCCTTCATTCTCGCTTATCAATATAAAAACTGTATTTTTAGGTGGCTCCTCGAATAGTTTAAGCAGCTTATTTGATGCGCTTATATTCATTTTCTCGGCCATCCAAATTAGAAATATCTTCAGGCCTCCCCCATAAGATTTTAAGGATGCTATTCTTGAAATTTCTTCGGCCTCATCCTTATTAATTGCGGCCTGCTTGTTGCCAAGCCCTATTTTGTTATACCAGTCTACTAAGTTTATTTTTGTATTCTCACTTACCAGCTCCCTCCACTTATCAATAAAGTCTTTTGAGCTTGCCTTTGTCTTAATCTCCGCAGTTGTGTTGACTGGGTAAAAGTAGTGTATATCAGGATTCGTTAATGTTTTTAGTTTTGCCAAAGCCTCTTGTTGTTGGTGTATTTCCATTCCAGCAAAGGGACTTTTTATAATATCTTTAACTAGCTCAAGCCCCGCCCCTAAAACATCTGAATTAGCTTTTCCAACCAACAAATAGGTGTTTGCAATTCTTCCTTTTTTTACAGACTCTTTTAATGTATTTAACTGAATTTGCTCCATCTAATTAGACTGAAAACAAAGATAAAGAATTATATTTGACACGTATATTTTCAAAATGAAATCAATTAATGAAATTTCCTTTAACGGAAAAAGGGTTTTTATTAGGGTTGACTTTAATGTACCTTTTAATGATGAGGGTGAAATAACAGACAATTCCAGAATTGTTGCCGCACTACCCACAATTGAATTTGTTATCTCAAGCGGAGGAGCATGTATTCTTGCATCCCACCTAGGAAGACCAGATGGAATAAACCCTGAATTGTCGCTGAGGAAAATAATTCCTGAACTAAAAAAATTATTAGGTGAAGATGTGATATTTTTAGAAGATTCTATAGGGGATCAGACTAAAGAAATATGTTCTAATTTAAAAAAAGGTCAGATAGCGCTCTTAGAAAACCTTAGGTTTTATAAAGAGGAAACAAAAGCAGATGAGCGTTTTGCTAAACAGCTTTCAGGCCTAGCTGACATATACATTAATGATGCTTATGGAACAACCCATAGGGAACATGCCTCAACAGCAACAATTGCACAATTCTTTAGTGAAAAAGCGCCGGGTATGCTTTTAGAGAAAGAAATAAACAGTTTAAAAAAACTAATGGACAAGCCTAAAAAACCTGTTACCGCCATAATTGGAGGAGCTAAAGTTTCTTCCAAAATTTCTGTAATAGCAAACATACTAGGCTTTGTTGACAATCTTATCATTGGCGGTGGAATGGCATACACATTTATTAAAAATAATGGCGGTAGAATAGGGGACTCAATTTTTGAGGCCGACAGGCTCAATGGCTGTACAGAGATTTTATCCAAAGCAAAAAATGAAAACGTTAATGTCTTTTTACCAGAAGACATACTGTGCTCAAATGAATTTTCAAATTCTGGATTACAAAAAGTGACAAACATATATGAAGTGCCTGAAGGATGGCAAGGCTTAGATATTGGACCAAAGACAATGGATAAATTTGAACAAGTAATCCTTGGTAGTAGCACTATTTTATGGAACGGACCCATGGGTGTTTTTGAAATACCTTCTTTTGAAAAAGGAACTCATTCTGTGGCAAAAACTGTAGCAAAAGCTACACAAAATGGAGCCTATTCATTGATAGGGGGTGGTGACTCTGTTGCGGCAATTAAAAAGTTTGGCTTACAGAATCAAGTAAGCTTTATTAGTACTGGTGGAGGGGCAATGCTCGAAAGCTTAGAAGGAAAATTGTTACCAGGCATTAACGCCCTTTCGCAATGAGAATTATGCAAATTAAACAACTATGCTTAATTATTTTTTTATTTATAATCGAGCATAATTATTGTCAGATCAATAGCTTTGAAAGCGATTTAATTGATTACAATTTTGATTCTGACACAATCAAAAATAGACTTGCAAGATTAGATGCTAAAACTCCTTTAGAACTGTATTTTACCCCCGAGGTTGAAAAAAAAATAAAAAGATATTTAAAAACTAGGGTAGATTTTTACAACGATAATATTGAAAAAATCAATTATTATCTTCCTCTTTTCGAAGAACACTTGCAAAACAATCAAATTCCAATAGAAATAAAATATCTTCCGATAATTGAGTCTAGATTAGACCCTGCAGCCGTTTCAAAAGTTGGCGCTACAGGCCTTTGGCAATTTATGTTTTACACCGCACTGGAAAATGACCTGAAGATGAACAGCTATATTGATGAAAGAATGGACCCTCTAAAGTCCACTATAGCAGCAACAAAGTATTTGAAAAAACTCTATAAAATACATTCCGACTGGAACCTTGTTCTTGCTTCTTATAATGCGGGTCCAAGAACAATATCTAGAGCAAAAAAACAGTCAGGGGGACATACAAATTACTGGAATATAAGGCCGTTTCTACCAACAGAAACAGCCAACTATGTTCCCTCATTTATCGCCACCATGTATATATTAGAGTTTGCTGACGAGCATGGAATTAATTTGCATATTTCAAAAAGACCGATTTTAAAAACTGAAAAAGTCATAATAAAAGAAAAATTTGCATTTGAACATTTTTCTAAATTTTTTAACTATTCAATAGATTCAATAAAAACATTAAATCCTTCTTATATTCATGGAATTATCCCTGGTCAAAATGTTAATTCAGTTAGACTACCAATAGAGTTAGCGGATAAACTAATAGAAAATGAAGATGAATTTTACGCTTTTTCAAAAACTGAATTTGATAAAAGGGAAAAGCCTCTACCAGACCTTTACTCAATAGACTCAAAACTTATATACAAAGTGAGCTATGGAGAATTTCTTGGAAAGATTGCAAGAAAATTTGGTGTAAAAGTCGTGGATATTAAACGCTGGAATAATCTTAAAAATGACAATATAAAGGAAAACCAAAAACTAATTATATTTCCTAAAAGAATTCCCAAAAATTAATTATTGTAAATTGGTCTAATAGTTTTAAAAAATGAAGCAAAAAGCATTTATTTTATTTTTTTTAGCATTATTGTTATCATGCTCTGATAACAATCAAAAGCTTTTACCGAATTCAAGCGGAAACATTAATAATATTTCGGTAGTATCAAGTGATGACATCTGGAAAGGGAACGTTGGAGAAGTTATAAGAGAAAATTTTGCTAGACCAATCTATGGTCTTCCACAAATTGAGCCTGTGTTTAGCCTTAGCCACATTCCTAGTAAAATATTCACAGGTTTTGCAACAAAATCAAGAACAATCCTAAAGATTGATATTTCTGAAACAGAAGGGGTTTTTAATTTCAAAAACACTTACGCTTCACCCCAAAGAATTATTCAGGTTACCGGCTCAACTCCAGAGAAGATCATTACAACTATTAACCAGAACATGAACGCTATATATTCTGCCTTATACTTCAATGAGATTCAGGAGAAGCAAAGAAGAATAGCAAAAAACCTAAACCAAACACAAGCCATTAAAAAAAGTACTGGTTTGACATTGCGATTTCCTTCTGCTTATCGGGTTGCAAAAGTCGACACCAACTTTGTATGGATAAGAAGAGACATAGAAACAGGTTCGGTCAATCTTTTTATCTCAAGATACAACGACAAAAACAACAGCTCTGTCTTGAAAATAAGAGACTCAATTTCTAAACATCACATTCCTGGGCCAGTCGAAAACACATTTATGTCAATAGATCCTATTTATACACCAAATTCCCAGCAAATTAATATTGGAGGTAAACAAATATTAGAAACAAGAGGCTTGTGGGAAATTCAAGGGCAATTTATGGCTGGTCCGTTTTTAAATTATAAATTTATGTCTGACACCAAACAAGATGAATATATAATGTTGGACGGCTTTGTTTATTCCCCAGGATCAAGTAAAAGGGAGTATGTATTTGAGCTTGAAGCTATAATGAGAACCCTAAAAGACTAGTCTTCTTTTTTCTCATCATCATCTTTCCCTTCTTCCAAAGCTTTTTTAAACTCTTTAACACCTTCTCCTGTTCCTTTAACAAGATTCCCTAATTTTTTTCCAAGTCCAACAGGTCCAAAAACAATTAAAGCAACAACCACTATCACAACTATTTGAAGCGGTCCAATTGTAAAAAGAGGCGTGATAAATAAATCCATTGCAAACAATTTTAAGCAAAGTTAATAATAATACCTGTAATTGTTGCTATATCCGACAATTCTATTCAAGAGTAAGCTAATTTTAAGTATTTTTGAATACTGTGAAAAACAAAAAACAAAAAAAAAGCTTTTTAAAAAGAATATTTAATGACTATAAAGTTGTTATATCAAGTGAAGACACGTTTGAAGAAAAATTTTCATTCAAGGCCAACAAAATAAATGCGTTCATTATAATACTGGTATACTCCATAATACTGATCTCATTTACAATAAGCATCGTTTTTTTTACTCAATTGAGAGAGATGGTTCCAGGCTATTCTTCAGCAGATCTTTTAAATAGAGCCATATATCTTACAAAAAAAACAGACTCTTTAGAACAGCAAATAGCCCTTAATAATAAGTTTTATAAATCTATTGAAGATGTTCTTTCTGGAAATATAGACGAGCTTGTCCCAAGAGATGAGCTGTCGGTAGACAGCAGTTTAATTAACTCCGATTTTGTTACAGTTTCTCCAAATTCACAAGATTCTATACTTAGAAAATATGTTGAAAATGAGGATAAGTTTAACCTGACTAACAACGAGCTTATTATTGAAAACAAAATGTTTTTTTCTCCAATTAAAGGGGAAATAACCCAAAGCTTTAATTTTAATGAAAATCATTTTGCTGTTGATATCGCAGCCGATATTGGCACACCTGTTAAGTCCGTTCTTGACGGAAAAATTATTTTTTCAGAGTGGTCACTAGAGACAGGATATGTAGTTGTTATTGATCATGGAGAAAATATAATTTCAGTCTACAAGCATAATTCAAAAATCTTAAAAGAACAAAATGATTTTGTTCAAGCGGGAGAAGTGATTGCCTATTCAGGTAATCAAGGAAATTTAAGCACTGGACCACATTTACATTTTGAACTTTGGAAAAATGGAACCCCAATAGATCCAGAGCCACTATTAAATTTTAAATAATAATGCTAAAGCATGCCTTATTAAAAATAGCCTCAAGGTTCGCAAAGAACCAAGTTTATAATTGGGCAAATAAGCCAATTGTAACTCAAGAAAACCAATTCAACTATTTAATTAAAAAAGCTCGTAATACTAAATTTGGCAAGAATCATGGGTTTTCGGAAATATCAAATTATCAAGAATTTCAGAAGAGGGTACCCATAAGAGATTATGAGGGACTGAGAGAATACTTTGAGAAAGTTAAATCTGGGGAGAAGGATATTTTATGGCCTGGAAAACCAATTTATCTTGCTTTAACTTCCGGTACGACCTCGGGCGCAAAATATATTCCCATCACAAGGGAAAGCCTACCAAACCATTTAAACGGAGCGAAAAACGCTTTATTGATTTATGTTGCAGAAACTAATAAAACAAGCTTTGTCAACGGTAAATATATTTTTGTTCAAGGCAGCCCAACCCTACAAGACATTTCAGGAATATTAAGCGGTAGACTTTCAGGAATTTCAGCTCACCATGTTCCGTTTTACATGAAAAGCAATATGCTTCCATCATGGGATACAAATATCATTGAAGACTGGGAAAAAAAGGTTGAAAATATAGTTAAAGAAACTATTACCCAAGACATGACAATTATTAGTGGAATCCCCTCATGGCTACAAATGTATTTTGAAAAAATTGTTCAAGAAACCAACAAACAAATTTCAGAAGTATTCCCAAACTTTAGTCTTTTAATTTATGGAGGAGTTAATTTCAAACCATATAAAAAAAAGTTCTTTTCTCTAATTGGAAAGGAAGTTGACAGTATTGAGATTTTTCCTGCAAGTGAGGGTTTTTTTGCCTTTCAAGATAAGCAAGACAGTAACGACCTTCTTCTAATTTTGAATGCCGGAATTTTTTATGAGTTTATTAATGTTGAGGATTTTAGAGAGAATAGACTAGAAAGAATATCACTTCAAAATGTAAAAAAGGATATAAATTATGTTATGATTATTTCTAGCTCTGCAGGATTGTGGGGATATAATACAGGCGACACAGTAAAGTTTACAAGCATAAGCCCTTATAGAATTATTGTTAGTGGAAGACTTAAACAAAGCCTATCTGCTTTTGGAGAACATGTAATTGTTAAGGAGGTTGAACAGGCAATAGAACAGGCAATGTTAAAAACTGGGAATATAGTTGTTGAGTTTACAGTAGCCCCCAGATTTAAATCAAAATCTTTACCAGCATGTCACGAATGGTTTATTGAATTTGAAGGAAATGTGGTTGAAATCAATAATTTTAAAAGCTTATTAGATTACGAGCTTCAAAAACAAAACAAATATTATAAAGACTTAATAGAAGGAAAAATAATAGAGAAACCAGTAATAAGCAAAATTATAAAAGGGGGTTTCAAAAAGTATATGAGTAGTATAGGAAAATTAGGAGGACAAAATAAAGTTCCAAAAATTGCTGATAATAGAGAAATTGCCGACAGGTTAAAAAAACTTAATCTAATCGAGTCAATCTAAAATAAATTATTAAAAAAAGCGTTTAAAAAAAACCAAAACTAAAAAATGAAAAATAATTTTAAAGAAAACGAAGAAATAGACATAATAGTTCTGATAGAGAAAATTAAGCTAATGATGCTTAGCTTATTGTTACAAATTTTTAGAAGGTCAAAAAGTTTTTTATTAGGCTGGAAAAAACTTTTAGTTGTTATAATTGCGGGACTTCTATTGGGATATTTTTTAACAGACAGTAAACTGCCAAACGCCAAAGAAGCCACTGTTCTTGTGAAAATTAATTTTGATGCAGGAAACTATGTTTATGATGCAGTGGACCTTATTAACCTAAAAATTTCCAGCAAAGATGCTGATTTTTTTACTCAAGAAATTAAGCTAAATGAGGATGAGTCTGTTGATGAAGTTTCAATTTCTCCTGTTATTGACATAAAAGACATAATGGCTAAAGATATAAATGCAAATGAAATAAGAGCTTTATTTGAAAACCTAGAATATGAGGATGGTTTTTCTGTCACTGAAGGTTTTAAGTCCGACTACGATTATCATTTTATTAAGGTAAGCGTTTCAAACAACTCATCTATCGGGACAGTAAATAAGGTTATAGACTATTTTAATAACAACCCTCTTTTTACTGAGCTCAGAGAAAGAAACTTACAAAGAATTTCAAGTATCATATTCGACAATGAGCAGACTATTAAGCAAATTGACAAACTGCTTGATTATTACACAAGTGAGAATAAGACTAAAACAACTCAGTTGTATATTGACAATAAAGACGTAAGGCCAAACGAACTAATTAAAACTAAGATTTCTTTACAAAGCGAAAACCAAGAATTAAAAAAAGAGAATCTTACAACTAAAGAAACAGTAATGGTAATAAACGAGGCAAATATATTAATTGAAAACAATTCTATACTTTCAAATAAAATGGTTTATTATCCATTATTGTTTTTATTTATTTATGTAATAACATCAATAGTTATTGGTCTTTACTCATACCTAGATAAATTAGACAGAGCTAGCTAAATGTCAATCAAAGATCTTACACAAAAGAGTTTTTCTGTTTTAATTATCAGATCTTTTGGTGTTTTACTTTTATTTGGTTTTACACTATTTATTACCAACTTTTTTACCGCTGAAAATGTTGGTAGATATGACTTTGTTAGGTCTACCTTAATGGTCTTAGGAGGACTTGCACTGATGGGAACAAACCAATCCATCATTTATTATTCAGGCCTGTTAAAAGCTAGAAAAAGCATTGAGTCCATAAGAGCCATATACTTTAAAATGCTTCGAATAATAGTTGCTCTGAGCCTGATTATTTTAGGGCTTTTTCTTGGCTTATTTAATGAATCAGCTATAACCCAAACTTTCAATAGTACTGAATCCTATGCGCTGATTCTAAAGTCAATTCTTACATTGATTTTTTTCGCAACAACAATTTTAAATATTGACACTATAAGGGCTCTTCAAAACACAATTTTATCTGAAGTATACAGGAGCTTGTTTAGGTATATTCCGGTATTCATATTTGCAATAATTCTAATTCAATATAATCAACAATCTTATTTAGTTGAGGCTTATTTATTGGGCTTTGTTTTACTTTCAGTATTTTCAGGGATTAAGGTTCTTAACATGTTGGCCGGCTTGAAAAAACCCAATGATAGTTCCGAAAAATTTTCCGTAAAAGACATATTCAAAACTTCAGCACCAATGGCGCTGAGTGCAATAGCATATTTTATAATGCAAAGTATTGATATTATTATCCTATCTATTTATGAGGGTTTTGACCAGATTGCCTATTACTCCGTTTCTGTAAAATTGGCTATGGTTACAACCTTGGCACTGATGTCAGTAAATATCGTAATTGCTCCAAGAATAGCAGAAATATATGAAAAGAAAAACATGCATGATATGCAGCTTTTAATCAAACACTCTACAAGGATTATTTTTTTTATAAGCATCTGTGTTTTAAGCGTATTATTTTTATTCTCAGAACAAATTTTAAATATGTTTGGAGAAGGTTACTCGCAAGCTAATAAAGCCTTAGTTTTTCTGTTAGCTGCTCAATTTTTTAATTCTATTTCAGGACCTGGCGCCATATATTTAAATATGACGGGCCGTCAAACAACTTTGAATAAAATATTGATTTTGGGTTTAGCCATTAATATTGCCTTAAACTTTTATTTTATACCTGTTGAAGGCATTAACGGGGCAGCCAAAGCTACTCTTACAAGTTTAATAATTTGGAATTCAATCACTACTGTATTTGTTTATTCAAGAGATAAAATAAAAATCTTTTTAACGTAATATGAAAAAACCTAATTTCATAATTGCTGGTTTCCCAAAATGTGGTACAACCTCACTGCACCATTATCTAAACGAACACCCTGAGATATTTATGCCTGAGCAAAAGGAGCTACATTTTTTCACATTTAAAATCCTTTCAAAACTTAAAAATGGCCCAAAAGACGATATAGTCAAACAGATGCAAATTAACAGCTCAGAAAAATACCTAAGCTATTTCCAAAATGTTAAAAACGAAATAGCTATTGGTGACGCATCACCTTCATACATAAACTACCCAAGTGAATTTTCAAAAATTAAAAAATACCTAAACGACCCAAAGGTGATTATAATTTTAAGAGACCCCATAAATCGAGCATACTCAAATTATTTACACCTTAAGAAGGAGCAAAGGGAAACAATGTCATTTAAAGATGCTATAGCTGTTGAAGAGGAAAGAATGAATAATAAGTATTCGGATTTCTGGTATTATAAATTTAACTCTACTTATTATGAAAAGATTATCAAAGCAAAGACGACCTTTAGTAGTGTATTAATTTTAACAATTGAGGAATTAGACAAAAACCCTACTTTAACAATGAAGAAGGTTTATAAGTTTTTGGGGGTCGATAATAGCTTTAGCTTTAAAACGATTTCTGAGAAGTTTAATGTAGGGGGTAATTATAAAAAAAATTTTGTAACAAAGCTTTTTTTCCAACCCTCTAAATTTAAAAACACGATAAAGAGGTTCATAAAGCCCACATCTTTTTTGAAAATTATTTTAATGCGACTAACATCAATATTTAGAATAAAGCCGGAAAAAATAGATCAGAATTTAATAGAGCAACTAAAAAATTATTTTAAAAATGATGTTGAAAATCTAAAAAAACTAGACGTTAACATCTCAAATTGGAAAGAGTATTAAATGATAAGATTAAGAATTAATTATATTATTCTTTGGACAATTCTTATAGGAATATTTTTCATTCCTTTTAATTCTTGGTCTGGAATTGGGTTTTTGGGTGAATATTACAGAGACTCTTGTTTCTTGTTTTTTTCTTTTGCTTTCGTTTTAATACTATTAAAAAAAAGAATTCAGATACCTTTAAATAATTTAATTTTTCAGTTTCTAATTCTTTTTATACTGTGGTCATTTTTGGCCACCCTACTAAATGCTCACAATATTTTTGACTACTATTTTAAACAGACTACAGGCATTGCAAGATTTATTAATCAATTTGGCTCTTTGATTATAGCCTCACTTATTATCCCACTAACTTTTTATAACGGATTTAAAAAAACAAACATCAACAATGTATTCAGATTAATTAGAAAAGTCATTTTAGCATCTTTGATAATAGTGTTTATTTATTCTATTATTGAGATTTTAATAGTTAAGTTAAACATGGTTCATTTAAAAAAACCACTACTTAACCTCTTTGATTATTTTCCATTTACAGAAGCGAAAACTGACATGAGACTTCAAAGAATCTCGTCTGTAACCTTTGAACCACCAGCCTTAGGCACATACTTATTGTCAATAGCTGGATGGATGTTTAGCTATGTATTAACAGAAAAAAACAAGCTAAAATATTTGCCATTAATAATTGTATTGTTTTTAGGTTTTATGTCAGGGTCAAGAGCAGCTTTTTTTGCAATAATAATGCAATTTATGATTGCATTATTCTTTTTTGTTAAACATAAAAACTCATTAAAAAACATTTATAAAATACTTTTAGGTTTTTCTGTAATATCTCTTCTAACATTGGCCTATTTTAATAAACCAATAATTGAATATGTAAAAAAAGAAATTAATTCCTTTAAATTAGATGATTCAACTCATGCGCTTTCAAACAAGTCCAGGTTTGGAATTCAACAAGCTATGTTTAGGGTTTTTACTGAATACCCAATTTCGGGAACAGGATATGGTCTTCAAGCCTTTGAGTCTAGAAAAAAATATCCAGCATGGGCAAAGAAAAATAATTGGGAATTTAGATTGAAATATCTTAACCAAAATGATAAAAGATTCCCGCCTGGATACAACATGTATTTAAGAATCCTTAGTGAAACAGGCCTAGTAGGGTTGCTGTTTTTTGGATTAATCATTTTGCAAATTTTTCTGTGGTGCTATAATAATTTAAAATCTGAAAATTCAATTATTGCTTTTATAATTTTAATTTCAATGATTGGGTTTTCACTTAATTGGCTTAAAATGGATTCATTCAGAATTTACTTTTTTTGGCTATGTATAGCCATGATCTGGATTATTGAATTAAGAAAAAATGTAACAAATGGATAAAAGACTCATTATTACAATTCCGCATTACAACAATTTCGATGGACTGTTAAAAACAATTGAATCAATTAGCGAACAGTTTGAAATTGACATTGTTATAACAGATGATGGCAGCCCCTTAAAGCTAAATGAAAAATTAATTATATCATCTTATAAAAACAAAGGAAAGATCTTCTTTCAATATTTAGACAAAAACTATGGAGTTGGAATAGCAGCTAATAAATGTTTACAATTCGTAAAAAAGGGCAGCTACAAATATATGGCTAGGCTTGATGCTGGCGACATATGTTATGAAAATAAGTTCATGAAACAATTAAGATTTTTAGAAGCTAATCATGAAATTAAGCTTGTTGGTACATGGGCCAGAGTATTAGATTCTAATGGAGATTTTTTGTTTAACATAAAACACCCACTACATCACAATCAGATAAAAAGAAAGATGTTCTTAAACAGCATGTTTATAAACCCAACAGTTGTTTTCGAAACAGCTATTTTAGAAACCGTCCCTGAATATCCAGAAGAGTATCGTTATGCAGCTCAAGATTATGCTTTTTTTTTCAAAGTAATCAAGCATTTTAAATGTGCAAATATGCCAGAAGTTCTTTTAGACTATATAATTGATGGCAATTCTATCTCTACAAAAAAAAGAAAACTACAAGTAGCAAACAGAATAAAAATTATAATAGATAATTTTAGGCTGGGGTTCTATCCGGTTTATGGGCTAATTAGAAGCTGTGTTTTATATTTTTTTTCTAGAAGCTCAACAACTACAATAAAAAAAACATTAAAGCAAGATGAATTTTAATTTAGAAAAAACATATAACTATTTAGCTGCTTTAATTTGCGTTTCCATTCCATTTATGACATATGCCAAGGCGTTTGTTAATATATGTATGATATGTCTTTTTTTAATTATGGTTGTTTCATATAATAAAGACAAGGTAATCAATATAATTAATCAGAAATTTTTTAAAGCCCTTGCCATATTTTTAATCTTCATTGTTATTTACTCGTTGTTTAATGGTTCTTTTTTTGATGATTTTCCAGAGTCACGTAAAATCGCCCAAATAATATTATTACTTATTTTATTTTCATTTGTAAATGATAAAAGATTTTTAATTTATGGGTTTATCTCGGGGGTTTTAGTAAGCAGCTTGATAACAGACCTGAACATTGTTGCCTACTACTTTAACTCATCGGATCTTTTAATTTCAAAATCCTCGGTAGAAGACTTATTTATTACCCAAAGATTATACTTAGGTTTTTTCGTTGTAATTTCAATTGTCTTATTATCATTTTTATTTCGAACAAGTAATAGAAATAAACAAAAGGTTTTTTGTGCCTTGCTAATTCTGTTTTTTATATTCACCTTGTTTTTAATTTCCTCAAGAAGCGCACTATTAATTGCATTTTTGATTTTTTTAATTACAATTATTTACGAATCAAAATCGGTTTTTACCATCGTTGTTATGCTTGCATCACTTGTAATTTTCTCAGCAATTATTTTAACAAACAAAAACTTATCAAACAGGTTTTTGTATTCACAGGATTCCGTAAGGACATCTTTTATTGAAAAGATTAAAACTCATGAACCAAGATATGATATATGGAGGTTTTCACTACAAATCTTCGAAGAGCAAAATTTAGGCTTGTTCGGTTTGGGAACTTACAAGACACAAGAATTATTAGTTGAAAAATACAAGCTAATGCCAATCGATAAAAGAAAAAATTGGTTTATCCAAAGAAATTTTAACACCCACAACCAATACATAGACATTATACTTTCTTTTGGATTTATTGGCCTTATTTTATTTACTGTCTTTTTAAGAGAAATTGTGCTAACAACCTACAAGAACATCTATTCGCTCAACCTAATTTTAAGTCTGATACTGTTTTTAGTGATTGAAAATTTATTTCACAGACAGCTAGGATCATTTATTTTGCCCTTAACAATAGTTACAGCGGTTTATATAATCAATTCACAAAATGAAAAAGATACTAGTAGCTGATTGGCTTGATAAATATGGTGGCGCCGAAAGGGTTTTAACAGTCTTAAACAGGCAATATGATTTTGAAAAATGTTATACCCTAATTAACATAATGTCAAACAATGATCTTGCAAAGGTTTTTCAAGATAAACAGGTTCAAATTATTGAATCTAATTTAAAATTTTTGAAGTCGAATTTTAGATACCTGTTTTTTTTATTTCCTTATTTCATTTCAAAATTTGAGAATGACAAAGACAATAAATTGATTATATCTTCCTCTTTTTCGGTTGCCAAAGGTTTTAAAAAGAAAACAGGTCAAATACATATTTGTTATTATCAGGCAAGAAACCAGAGGTATATTTGGGATAATGAGAAAATTTATTTTTCATCTTGGCAAAGGTTAATTTTGACCCCTCTTTTAAAATTGTTACGTCACATTGATATTAACCACTCTAAAAGACCAGACTATATAATTGCAAATTCTCATTTTGTAAAAAATTGGATTAAAAAAACATATAATATTGATTCAAAGGTCATATATCCACCAGTTGATACTAACTTGTTTAAACTGGTAAAAGAAAAAAAAGATTATTTCATTACAACAGCACGATTAGAGCCTTACAAAAGAGTTGATTTATTGGTTAAAGCCTTTAATCGTTCTAAAGAGACACTATATGTAGTTGGAGATGGGTCAATGAAGAATAGATTAAAAAAAATTTCCAATTCTAACATAAGGTTTTTTGATTTTCTTGAACCATCTGAGGTCATGAAATTAGTTAGCAAGGCAAAAGCATTTGTTCACGCAGGCATAGAAGATTTTGGGATAGCTCCGGTAGAGGCTCAATCTACGGGAACCCCAGTAATAGCATATAATATGGGCGGTCTTTCAGAAACAGTAGTTGAAGGAAAAACAGGAGTATTTTTTAATTCTCAGTCGGTTGATGCAATTTTAGAAGCATTAATACGTTTTAAAAAGATTGAATTTGATTATGAGGCTATTAGTATTCACGCTGACCAATTTTCAGAGAAAAATTTTGCAACAAATATTCGAAATTATATTGATTTAAAATTAAAAGAAAAAGTTTTCTAATGGTAAAAAAGTATGCAGGGAGATATTCAAAATATCTAAGACCAATTTCAATAATATTTGATTTGTTGGTAGTTAGTTCTTTTGTCTATTTGTTTTTGGACCAAAGTCTATTTAAGGTCGTTCCAATACTTGTTTTTTCTGCACTTTGGATAATTTCTGCATTTATAACAAAATTTTATGAAGTATATAGGTTTACCAAGTTGATTAGAATAATATCATTTATTTTTTATCAGTTATTATTATTTTCAATTTTAGTTTTTGCTTTTTTTGGGGTAGTTCAAAGCCCAACGCCTGGATTATCACAAACCTTAGTGTTTTTGCTGTATACATTTATCATAATTTCATTATTCAAGCTTACGCTGTTTTATGCTTTACAAAGCTATAGGTTAGGTTTTGGGGGAAACTTTAGGAAGACAATAATAATAGGAAATGATGAGTCGGTATCAGAACTAAAAGAATTTTTTATTAATCAAAAGGAATTAGGCTATGAGAATAGAAGGACTTTTAAATTTAACCATCCTTCGGACTTAAACCTAGAGGAGTGTTTTGATTTTATTCTTACTAGAAATATTGATGAAGTTTACTGTTCAGCAAATGAATTAGATGAAAGTCAAATTAGTCTTTTAATTACATTTTGTGAAAACAATTTTAAAATTTTAAAATTTATTTCAAAAAGAGGCGGTCTATTATCAAAAAAATTAAAAACTGATACATATGGCCTATCAACTGTTCAGTCATTAAGAGAAATGCCGCTATCTAATGACTTTAACACAATTTTAAAACGGACTTTTGATATTGTTTTTTCGCTAGTCGTAATTATTTTTTTACTATCATGGATTACACCAATCATAGGTTTGATAATAAAAATTGAGAGTCGAGGACCAGTGTTCTTTAAACAAACCAGAAATGGAATAAAGTTCAGAGAGTTTACTTGTTATAAGTTTAGATCAATGATAGAAAATAACGATGCAGATATTCAGCAGGCGACTAAAAATGATAAGAGGGTGACCAAAATCGGAAAAATTTTAAGAAAAACAAGCCTTGACGAACTACCACAATTTTTTAATGTATTAATCGGCAATATGTCTGTCGTTGGACCAAGACCCCACATGATTAAAGAAAATGAAAGATACTCAAAGTCAGTCGACAAGTTTATGGTTCGCCACTTTGTAAAACCTGGGATTACAGGATTGGCGCAGGTCAAAGGATTTAGAGGAGAAATTGAAACAGATGAAGATATAATAAACAGGGTAAAATATGACATTTATTATTTAGAAAACTGGTCTTTAATCTTGGATTTAAATATTGTATTTTTGACAACAATTAATTTTTTAACTGGCCAAAAAAAGGCATATTAAATTTTAAAACTTAATGAACGTATTAATATTGGGCTCTGGGGGTAGAGAGCATGCTTTTGCTTATAAAATCAGACAAAGCTTATTGTGTAAAAATTTATATGTAGCGCCTGGAAATTCCGGAACTAGTAAAATAGCATCCAATTTAGAAATCCAAGTGAATCAATTTGAACAAATAGCAGAAGCTATTAAAAATTTAAATATCTCATTGGTGGTTGTTGGTCCTGAGGTGCCTTTAGTGAATGGGTTGACAGATTTTATAAAAGGTAATAAGGATTTAAAGGATACAATTGTGATAGGCCCAAACAAGCATGCTGCTCAGCTTGAAGGAAGTAAGGATTTTGCTAAGGATTTTTTAAACAGACATAATATTCCAACTGCTTCACATAAAACTTTTACCGCTGAAAATATTAATGATGCATTTTTTTATATAGATGAAATGAAAGCTCCTTATGTACTAAAAGCGGATGGATTAGCAGCAGGAAAAGGAGTTTTAATAATTGATAACCCTGATGAAGCAAAAAATGAAATTCATGAAATGTTGATAAATTCAAAGTTTGGAGATGCTAGCAAGAGTGTTGTTGTCGAGGAGTTCTTAGACGGTATTGAATTGAGTTGTTTTGTAATCTCTGATGGCCAAGACTATAAGTTGTTGCCTAGTGCAAAGGATTATAAACGAATAGGTGAAGGAGATACTGGGCTAAACACTGGAGGAATGGGAGCTGTTTCACCTCCGACTTTTTTAACAAAAGAGTTTACAGAAAAAGTTGAACAACAAGTAATTCAACCAACTATTGAAGGTTTTAAAAAAGACAACATAAATTATCAAGGGTTTATATTTTTTGGGCTCATTAAAGTTAATGATGATCCTTATGTAATTGAATATAATGTAAGAATGGGTGATCCTGAATCAGAAGTAGTTTTACCAAGAATAAAATCTGACTTATTAGAGCTTTTATATGCTGCAGGCAACGGCAATTTGAAAGATCATAATATTATTATTGACGATAAAAAAGCAGCAACAGTTTTTTTGGTTTCAGGCGGTTATCCAGAGCAATATGAAAAAAACAAGGAAATCTTTGGTTTAGATTCAGTTGTAGATTCTCTGGTTTTTCACGCGGGAGCGAAGTGTGAAGATGCAAAAGTCAAAACAAATGGAGGAAGGGTAATAGCTGTAACTTCAATGGGAAATTCAGTACAAGAAGCTTTAGAAAAATCCTATAATTCAATAAAAAAGATAAGTTTTGAAAAAATGTACTATAGAAAAGATATAGGATTTGACTTATAAATAATCATGGGCGGTGATTGTCATATCTTCCTCTTCATTATCGTCAAATTTTTTAAGTTGAACCATCCAATAACAAAAAGCAGCTGTTCCAATTGCGGTAAAAACCCAGGCCATGATATTTGCAAGCCACCAATTATAGTCGCCAACTTCTCTTAGGACGTCAAAGGGTATAAAAAAATAATTAACAAAAAGATTTTCAATACCGTAAAAGATCTCTTTCATTGTGAATCATATTTATTTACTTTGCAAATATACAAATCTTTAAATGATAATAAGGTTTTTTAAATTCACAAAATTAGCACAAGTAATTGTTGCAATATCCGTTTCATTTATAGTCGTGTTTTTGCTTAGAAATAAAAATATATTGACTGAGGATTTATATTCTCAAATTTGTATTTGCTCTATATTTCTTTTGTCTCTTTTTATCATTTCAAAAAACTCAATTTTAAAAAACAATCATTACATAACCCTTGGTTTAATATTATTTTCTGGAGTTTACTTAAAAATGCCAAGTGATTTAAAGATTACTTTGTCATATTTTTTCTTATTATTGGCTGTAAGAAAAATATACAGCTTAAAGTCAAACAAAAATCTTAATAAGAAGTTATTTGATATTGGATTTTGGTTTTCTATTTCAACATTTTTACACGAAATAAATATTCTCTTTTTCATAACAATCTTTTCAGGCTCATATATGTTTTACAAATTAAATTTAGAAGACTTTTTTAAAATTTTAATTGGATACATTACAGCATTTTTAATCATATTTGTTTTAACAAACCTAATAACCGGCATTGAATTGTCAGTTAATTCCTTTATCGAATATATAGATTTGGTTTGGATAAGATTTAGCTCTGTAAAAGCTATATTAAATGCTAGTTTTTACCATTGGTTTTTTGCTCTTACCTGCTCATTAATATTCATTTATTACAGTTTTAAATTCTTTGGCAATAATTTGACTGAAAGAATAAAAAACCTGTTTCTTTTTATCTTTTTTTTAAATTCAATCTTTTTGGCTTTTTTAATTAAAGAGTATTCTATTTTCTTATTTTTTCCATTTCTGGTAACTTTGATTAAAATAATTTCTGAACTAAGAGATAATTTGTTTTTTGAAGTAGTAATTTTAACAATTATTTTAATTAACTCTTATCCTTTTAATTTTTAAAAACAAACCAACAATGAAAGTAGAGGTATCCAATGGTGAATTACTCGATAAATTAACAATTTTAGAGTTAAAACTATCCAATATAAGTGATGTTAAAAAACTGACTAATATTCAAAAAGAACATGATGAATTAAACCCCTTAGCAGGTAAATTATTTGACTCATATGGTGAAGAACTTAAAAACCTATATAAACAATTGGCTGAAATAAATTCAGAATTGTGGACAATTGAAGATGACATCAGAGAGTGCGAGAGAAATAAAGACTTTGGATCTGATTTTGTAAGCCTGGCAAGAGCGGTTTATTTTACAAATGACAAAAGAAGTGAAATAAAAAAATCAATCAATTTACTTACAGGCTCTGGTTTTGTTGAAGAAAAGTCATATGAAGACTATGAATAAATACTTTAAAAAAACCAATCTAATTTGAGCAGCCATATATTAATAATAAGACTATCGGCTTTTGGTGATGTTGCAATGACAGTACCGGCTATTAGTGTATTGAGAGACAACTATCCTGGGGTTAAAATTACCATTTTAACAACTGAGTTTTTCTCTGCTTTATATAATCAAATTCCAAATATTAATTTTCTCTTTTTTAAACCTAAACACAAAAGCATTTATGGCTTGTTTCGTCTTTCAAGACAAATCAGCCAGATAAATCCACACCTTATAATTGATTTACACGATGTTTTAAGAACTAAAATTCTAAGAATGTTTTTAGCATATAAATTCAACAGAATCTTAGTCATAGACAAAGGAAGAAAAGAAAAAAAATCTTTGATTAATGGGTCAATCTTTAGAAGGCTAAAACTTATGCATCAAAGATATGCCGATGTTTTTTCTTTAGAAGAAATGAATATTAACTTAGAACTATTTAAAACTTATAGCAAGATTAATATTAATGATAAAGTTCATGAATTTGATTTAAATAAAACATTAATTGGTATTGCTCCTTTTGCTGGGCATAATTGTAAAGAATATTCATTAGTAAATATTTTGAAGCTAATTGATTTAATCGGCCCTAGCTGTCAAATTTTGATTTTTGGGGCTCCTGGTGAGGAAGAAAAAAAGATAAAAAAGATTTCTGAAGAAAAAACTAACTCATATATAATTTCCTCCAATTATTCTCTTAGTGAGCAGATGGCCGTCATATCGAATCTTGATGTTATGATATCGATGGATTCTGCAAATGGCCATATTGCTTCTTTATTTGGAGTAAATGTCATCACTGTTTGGGGCGCAACACACCCTTTCACAGGCTACAGCCCATTTAATCAGCCAGAGAAAAACTCAATTATCCCGGATTTAAAAAAATTCCCAAAAGTTCCAGTGACTATATATGGGTCAAAATGTCCTAAAGATTATGTTAATGCGATTAACTCTATACGACCAGAAATAATATTTAAAAGAGTTAACGAGATAATTTAAATATCATCAGCATCAAGATAAATTTCTTCAGAAGTAGGATAAGCCTGACATGTAATGATTAAACCCTCATCGATTTCACTGTCAGTAAGAATATAGTTTTGCTCTAAATTTACAGTTCCTGTTTTAAGTCTTCCAATGCAGGTGGCACATGCACCGCCTCTACAAGAATACGGAGCATCAACATCATTTTCAACTGCAGAGTCTAAAAGTGTTTTATTTTCATTACCCTCGAAAGAGGTTTCCATCCCATCAACCTTAAAAGTTATTTTGATCACTCCCATAATTATATTTATTTACGAATTTAAATATTTTCAATATCATAATAAAAAGATGACTATTTTTGTGAAATGCACAATATCATCAGATATATTCTGTTTTAATCTAACAATTAGGCCAATAAATTGAAAAAATTATTTACAAACATCTCAATACTTTTTTTACTTTCTTTGATCGTCATAGGATGTTCAAGGAAAAAAGATAAATTTTTAAATAAAAATTTTCATTCTCTTACAACTAAGTATAATTTTCTTTTTAATGGTAACAATTTATATGCCGAAGGCTTGGTTGATTTAGAAAATGATTTAAAAGAGAATTTTTGGACTTTATTGCCAATAGAAAAATTTAAGTTTTACGACCTGGACGATGAAGAACGCGAAACGAATTTCACAAAAGCTGAAGAAAAAGCTACTTTGGCAATTCAAAAACATTCTATGAATGTTGACGGTAAAGAAAGAAATCCAATTATGGACCAGGCATATTTTCTGCTAGGAAAATCAAGATATTTTGATAACAGATTTATACCAGCCTTAGAAGCATTTAACTATATTTTATATAAGTACCCAACCAGTCAATATATTAATAAGGTTAAAATTTGGAAGGAAAAAATTAATATTCGACTCGATCAAAATAAATTTGCAATTGACAATTTAAAAGAATTACTAGAGGAAGATAATCTTTTGATTGAAGAAAGATCCTTGGCAAATTCTTATTTAGCTCAAGCTTTTATTAATGTAGAACAAATCGATAGCGCATCTTATTATTTGAAAAGATCAAACCAGCAATTTAAAGATTTAAAGAATAATCCAAGAAAAACATTTTTACTGGCTCAGCTTTATCAAGACTTATCGATTAACGATACTGCTTATGACATTTACTCAGAAATTATTAATCTGAACAGAAAAATTCCAAGAAAATTTTACATACAGTCATACATAAATAGATCAAGCACCTCAGATTCTATTGACAATTCAATTTTAGAATTAAAAGAATTAGTAGAAAATTTTGAAAACAACAACTTTCTAGATATTATTTATCATCAAATAGCAATGCTCAATCTTAAAAAAAATTATTCAAAGATAATCCTGAAAGATTCTTTAAAAAGATCAAATGATTCGCTAGCAGTATTTTATTTTAATAAATCACTTAGATCAGACCCAGACGACGAAATTTTAATCGCAAAAAATTATAATGAATTAGCTGAATTAAACTTTAGAAATAAAGATTATTTACAGGCAGGTCTTTATTATGATAGCACTTTAAGCGAGCTAAACAGTAGGACGAGGAAGTTTAAAAAAATAAAGAGAAAAAGAGAAAATTTAAACGATTTAATTTTCTATGAAACTATTGCTATGGAGCTGGATAGCACCATTAAGGTAATTAATATGTCTGACGAAAAAAGGAAGTCTTACTTTAATAATTATGTATCCAAATTAAAAGATAAAGAAAAGAAGCAACAAAAAAAGAATAATAATTTAGGCTCATCAAATTCAATTACAACCCTTGTAGATTCTGAATCTGCTCTGTTTTATTTTTATAATACTACAGCTGTTGCTTATGGAAAAAATGATTTTAAAAATAGATGGGGAAACAGAAGGCTAGAAGATAATTGGAGATGGTCAGCTTCTAGCATTAACATAAAAGATAAAGAGTCTTTAGATCAAGTCAATACTATAAACAAGGATAGTATTTTTTCTGTGGATTACTATTTAGGTTTAATCCCAAAAGATCCAAGTTTGATTGATAGTATAAATCAAAGAAGGAATGATGCTTATTTTAGACTAGGGTCTATTTATAAAGATCAGTTTGATGAATATCAAATTTCAAATGAGAAGCTTTTTGGACTACTTGAAAATAAACCAAGTGAAGACTTAATACCTCCATCGAAATATTTCATCTATAAGAATTTTTTGTCTCTCGATTCAGTCATTAAAGCCGAAGAATATAGACAAGATATTATTGTAAATCACCGAAATTCAAAATATGCTGAGATATTGCTGGACCCAACCGCTGTTTCAAAAGAAAAGCAGAATTCTAATGCAATTTATGAGAAATTATATCTTGATTTTAATGAACAAAAGTATATTCAAGTTATAGATGATTGCAATCAATATATTTTAAATTTTAACGGGGAACCAATAGTTCCTAAATTGGAATTTTTAAAAGCTTTAGCCATTGCAAGAGTTTATGGGTTTAAAGAATATGAAAAAGCTTTAACTTTTATTAAGTTAAATTATTCTACCACGATTGAGGGAAAAGAAGCAGAATTAATTTTAGACGAGGTGTTGCCTGCAGTTCAAAACGACAATTTCAAAAACAACAAAATGTCTGATAATTATAAAATTATTTATCAATTTACTATGGAATCACATGATGAAATTTCAAGCCAGATTAATGATTTAAAACAATATATTGATAACGTTGATTATCTAGATCTTAGAGTGTCTAAAGATTTTTACAATAATATTATTACATTTGTTGTTGTACATGGTCTAAAGAGTTATGATGGAAGTTTAGGATTAGCGGAAAGACTTGAAAAAACCATAGATATTGAGGCAGATTCGTTTTTTGTACTATCATCTGATAATTATAAAACGATTCAAATACACAAAAATTTAGATAAGTTTGAAAAAAAATAATTTATTATGAGCAATACAAATCAACAAAATATGATTACTCAAGGCACGACATTAGTTGGTGATATATTTAGTGAGGGTGACTTCAGAATAGAGGGTAATATTAAAGGTAATATAAAAACATCTGGGAAAATTGTTGTTGGTAAAACAGGAGTAATTAACGGAAGTCTTGAGGGTGAAAACGCAGATTTTGAGGGAGGTTTTTCAGGAACATTAAAATTATCTGGCATGTTAACTCTAAGATCATCTGCCTATATTGAAGGTGAGGTAGAAATTGCTAAACTTTCAGTAGAGCCAGGAGCAACATTTAATGCCACATGTTCTATGAAGGGCGGAGTAAAAGAATTAAATAATAGTGAAGAAAAATCAGCCCCAGAAAAGAAAGAAAAATCAGCATAGTTTTATAATTTATTCTCAACTAGCTTTTCAAATGCTTGTTGTAATTGTAGTCGGTGTATTTTTAGGGCTTAAGCTTGATGAAATTTACCCAAACCAATACTCTTTATTCACACTAATATTTGCAATCTTTTCAATTTTATTATCAATATATTATACAATAATTCAGGTTACTAAGAATGAATAATTTTTCAATAGAAATCAAAGATTTCTTTATTATTACCCTTACAACGTTAATTCTTTTTTTTATTCATCAATTTTTATTTTTAGAAATTCTTGAGAATGAAAAAACACCCTTAATTTCAATATATTTTTTTAACTATTTTGCGGTTCTAGTTTTGCTGTTTTTTTTTAAACTTAACCTAAACTACAAACTAACAAATCCTCTAACTTCTTTTGTAATACTTACATTTATAAAGATGCTTGCAGTTGTTACTTACTTTATTTATTATAACAATTACCAAGATTTTGATATAACGATGGTAGTATATAATTTTTTCCCAGTATATTTTTTATTGTTGACAATGGAAATCCTCAATCTCAAAAAATCATTAAACAACATTTAAAACTTCTTGATTTATTTTGTTTGAAATTTCCTTTAATGTGCTTACATTTGCAACCATATTAATAAGAAGAAATTTTAGCAAAAATGCTTTTAAGATTTTCAAGGATTTGCACTTCACTTTTACTATTACTTTTTTCTGCAAATATTTTGGCTAATCCAATCGAAGCATCAGACAATTCTAAAGAGTTTGATGTAAATGAAATGATCATGCATCATATAAAAGATTCTCACGAATTTCATATTATGGATATTAATGGACACGCAGTTTCTTTCCCTCTGCCAATCATACTTTGGACAGAAAATGGACTAGTCACATTCCTTTCATCTGAATTTGATCATGATGATTCAGGAAAAGTTATTGTAAAGAAAAAGAAACAGGCCTTTGTTAAATATCATGAGAAGATCTATTATGCAGAACAGACCGGCTATTTGGGTAAATATGTAATTTACGATGATAACGGATTTGTACTAAACAAAAAACCTCTTGACCTTTCAATTACCAAGATGGTTTTTTCCATGTTTATTTCTATGGTTTTACTTGTATTAATTTTTGTTGCAACAGCTAGAACTTATTCTCAATCTAGAAATGGGGAGCCTACTGGACTTGGAAAATTCACTGAACCATTAGTGCTTTTTATAAAAGATGAAGTTGCTCTCCCAATGATTGGTGAGAAAAATTATCAGAAGTATATGCCATTTTTATTGACTTTATTTTTCTTTATATGGATAAATAATGTAATGGGTCTTATTCCTTTTTTCCCATTTAGTGCAAACCTTAGCGGAAATATAGCCTTTACATTCGTTCTTGCTGTAATAACTTTTATTATTACCACATTGGTTGCGAATAAAGATTATTGGAAACATATTTTTTGGATGCCAGGGCTGCCAGTTCCTATGAAATTATTTCTTGCCCCAATAGAATTTTTGGGTATTTTCATAAAACCAATCTCATTAATGATTAGGTTGTTTGCAAATATTTCAGCAGGACATATTATAATATTAAGCCTAATATCACTGATTTTTATTTTTAAGAGCATACTGTTAGCTCCAGTATCTTTATTCTTTTCTGTATTTATCAGTCTTATAGAGGTTTTAGTTGTTGCCATTCAGGCATATATTTTTACAATTTTGTCTGCCATGTACATTGGCAGTGCAATTGAAGAACATGAACATTAATTTTAAATTTTAAAAACATGAGTTTAATTATTTTTTTACAAGAAACAATGGTTGATTACGGAGCATTTGCTGCAATTGGCGCAGGTTTAGCCGCAATTGGCGCAGGTATAGGTATTGGCCAAATTGGAGGATCAGCTATGGAGGCTATGGCGAGACAGCCAGAAATGCAAGCAAAGCTTCAAACATCAGCAATTGTATTAATTGCTTTCGTTGAGGCAGTTGCGCTATTTGCTGTTGTAGTATCCCTAATTAAATAGATATATAAATTATTTTAATTAATTAATTAATATGGATTTAGTTACCCCAGATATTGGTCTTATTTTTTGGACAACCATTTCATTTGCTATCCTATACTTTATTCTTGCAAAATTTGCATGGAAACCAATTTTAGGAGCAGTAACTGAAAGGGAAAAGTCAATTACAGATGCTCTTTCTGCAGCTGAAAAAGCAAAAGAGGAAATGGCAAATCTAAAAGCTGATAACGAAAAGATTTTAAGTGAGGCAAAGCTTCAAAGGGAATCTTTACTAAAGGAAGCAAGAGAGATTAAATCTAAAATTATTGCTGATGCCGAAATTGAGGCAACAGAAAAAGCTAATAAACTTGTCAAATCAGCAAGAACTGCTATTGAAAATGAAAAATCAGCAGCGATGAAGGAGTTGAAAAACACCGTTGTTGATTTATCTTTAGATATTGCGGAAAAATTACTTTCAAAAGAGCTTGATGATAAGTCAAAGCAGGCTGAGAATATTCAGAATATTTTAGATAAAACTAAACTTAATTAATGCAATCTAGAGCAGCCATAAGATACGCCAAGGCAATTTATGATATTGCCAATGAAGAAAATTCTGTAAATGAAGTTTATAGAGACATGAACTTTATTAATGAATTAGATTCTAGCTCCCTTGATTTCAAAAATTTATTATCTAACTCTCAGATAAACTATCATGATAAGAAAAAATTAATTTTATCACTGATTAACGAAAACAATGTCCTTACTGAAAAACTCATAGATATATTAATCCAAAACAAAAGAGTTAAAATCATTGGTGATATTGCTAGTAGTTTTATACAATTATACAATAAACATAATAATATAAAAGAGGCTACAATAATAACAGCTTCACCCATTAATAATAAGTTGGAATCAGAAATATTATCTATGATTAATATCAAAGATGCAAATTCTGTCAACATAACTAATGTTGTTAATCCAAATATTATTGGTGGTTTTATAGTTAGGTTTGACGGCAAGGAATATAATGCAAGTATAAAACAAAACTTAAATAACTTAAAAACAGAACTTACAAATTAAAGATTATGGCCGAAGTAAATCCAGCTGAGATTTCAGCTATATTAAAAAAACAATTAAAAGATTTTGACTCAACATCATCTCTTGATGAAATTGGTAGCGTATTGACAGTTGGTGATGGAATCGCCAGAGCCTATGGCCTTTCAAACGCTCAGTATGGTGAATTGGTAGAATTTTCCAACGGAACCCAAGGAATAGTTCTTAATCTAGAAGAAGATAATGTAGGTATAGTATTATTAGGAACCTCTACAGACATTAAGGAAGGTGACACTGTAAAAAGAACCTCAAGAATTGCATCTGTAAAAGTAGGTGAAGGTATTGTGGGAAGAGTTGTTGACACCCTTGGTAATCCAATTGACGGTAAAGGAGAGCTTAAAGGCGAATTATATGAAATGCCATTAGAAAGAAAAGCACCGGGTGTAATTTTTAGACAACCGGTTAACGAGCCATTGCAAACGGGTATAAAATCTGTCGATGCAATGATTCCTATCGGAAGAGGTCAAAGAGAGCTGGTAATCGGAGACAGACAAACTGGAAAAACAACGGTGTGTATCGATACAATTTTAAATCAAAAAGAATTCTATGATGCTGGGGAGCCTGTATATTGTATTTATGTTGCCGTTGGCCAGAAAGCTTCAACTGTTGCAGGTATAGCAAAGATATTGGAAGATAAAGGCGCGTTGGCTTACACTACTATTGTTGCAGCAAATGCTTCTGATCCTGCAGCAATGCAGGTATATGCTCCGTTTACAGGTGCATCAATTGGAGAATATTTTAGAGATACCGGTCGACCAGCATTAATTATATATGATGATCTTTCAAAACAAGCTGTAGCTTATCGTGAAATATCACTCTTATTAAGACGTCCACCAGGAAGGGAAGCATATCCTGGAGATGTTTTTTACCTACATTCACGTTTATTAGAAAGAGCAGCAAAAGTTATCAATGACGATGCAATTGCTAAAGAGATGAATGACTTACCAGAATCCCTAAAAGCAATTGTTAAAGGAGGAGGTTCTTTAACTGCACTTCCAATAATTGAGACCCAGGCAGGTGATGTTTCAGCTTATATTCCCACCAATGTAATATCCATTACAGATGGCCAAATTTTCTTAGAATCAGATTTATTTAATTCTGGTGTTAGACCAGCAATTAATGTTGGTATCTCTGTTTCCAGAGTAGGTGGTTCAGCTCAAATTAAGTCAATGAAAAAGGTTTCAGGAACTCTGAAGTTAGACCAAGCTCAATTTAGAGAATTAGAGGCTTTCGCTAAGTTTGGTTCCGACCTAGATGCAGCAACATTAAATGTAATTGAAAAAGGAAAAAGAAATGTTGAGATACTAAAGCAAGCACAAAATGATCCTTTTAAGGTAGAGGATCAGGTTGCAATTATTTATGTGGGTTCAAAAAATTTGTTAAGAGATATTCCAGTTGATAGAATCAAGGAATTTGAGTCAGAATATCTGAGAGTTCTTAACGACAAACATTCAAAAATTTTATCAACTATTAAGCAGGGAAAATTAACCGATGAAGTAACTGGTACACTTGAAAAAGTTTGTGCTGAATTGGTTTCAAAGTTTTAAAAAATGGCAAACTTAAAAGAAATCAGAAATAGGATATCGTCTGTTTCTTCAACTATGCAGATTACAAGTGCTATGAAGATGGTATCTGCTGCAAAGCTAAAAAAAGCTCAAGATGCCATCACAGCAATGCGCCCCTACTCTGATAAGCTTACACAAATGTTGGTAGATCTATCCAATTCTGTTGACTTTGAGAATATTTATTTAAAGCCCCGAAAGGTTAACAATAAATTGGTTGTTTGCATTACCTCAAATAGAGGTTTATGTGGTGCATTTAATTCAAATGTAATTAAGCGTTGCTCTGAAATAGCAACATCTTCAAGTGAAAAAGTTTCTTTCTTTTGTATTGGCAAAAAAGGGTCTGATATTTTATCAAAAAACTTTAACGTAACAGAAACAAATAATGATATTTTTGATGAGCTTTCATTTGAAAATATCTCACTAATTGGCGACTTATTGATGAATAAATTTCTTTCTAAAGAGTTTGATAAGATAGAGATCGTGTACAATAAATTTAAAAATGCTGCGACTCAAATAGTAACTTCAGAGCAATTTCTTCCAATCGAAAACAATAACTCCGAAGATGATCAAAAAGATTCTTCTGATTATATTTTTGAACCATCTCAAATCGAAATTATTTCTGAGTTAATTCCAAAGTCTTTAAAAACACAATTGTATAAATCTGTCAGAGATTCCTATGCGTCAGAACATGGCGCTAGAATGACAGCCATGCATAAGGCAACAGATAATGCAACTGAGCTAAGAGATCAACTAAAACTAACTTATAATAAAGCCAGACAAGCGGCCATCACCAATGAAATTCTTGAAATTGTTGGTGGAGCTGAAGCTCTAAATGGATAGTTGATTTACACACTTTTTGTTTTCCAATTATTATTCCTTTATTTTTAAGTAACAAACCTTCAAATTTTGGCAAAATTTCTGCAATTATTTAAGCAAACATTTATCTATGGAATAGCTACTGTTTTTCCCAGAATTATGAGTGTTATTTTGGTTAGAGTCCATACTGATAAGAGCGTTATAAGCGAGGTTTCTGAATTTGGCACACTTTCACTTATTTTCTCATATATTATACTGTTCAATGTTATTCTTTCCTATGGACTAGAGACCTCTTTTTTTAGATTCTATAACAACGAAAAAAATAAAAATGATGTTTTAAATACAGCTGCAATTTCTATTATTATTACATCATTTATTTTTGCCTCACTATTTAGCATTTTTAAATTAAACATCTCAGGCTTCACAGGAATCAGCACAAGTTACCTTGGTATTGTAGTATGGATATTAGTTATTGATGCCCTTACTGTTATCCCTTTCGCATACTTAAGATTAAAAGGAGCCGCATTTAAATATTCAGTAATCAAAATCATCAATGTAATCATATATTTCTCTTTGAATATTTTTCTTTTAATCTTCCTAAAAGATCTTTCAGAATCCTATAACTTTTTGCAGAGTATATATTTTGAAAATTATGAAGTTGCTTATATTTTTATTGCTAACCTAATTGCAAGTTTTGTTTCCTTATTATTATTAATACCGTTTTATTTCAGAATAAATTATCAAGCTAATTTCAAATTACTCAAGAAAATGCTTGCTTATGCATTTCCAATTTTAATTTCAGGATTAGCATTTACTATTAATGAAACCTTCGATAAAATCTTATTAGATTTTCTTTTACCAGCTTCAATAGCAAAAACTGAAATTGGAATGTATGCAGCCTGTTATAAATTAGCAATTTTCATGACATTGTTTTCTACAGCATATAAACTCGCCATAGAACCTTTTTTCTTTAGCGAAGCAGATAAGAAAAGCTCAAAACAGAGCTATGCTCTAGTTCTTGAAACTTTTGTTATAATAGGCTCTTCGATACTGGTTTTAGTCGTGGTAGCCCTGGATATTTTAAAAGTAATTTTCATTGGCGATCCTGAGTATTGGCAGGCCATGTATATTGTACCTATTATTTTACTTGCCAATTTTTGCCTTGGTATATATCAAAATTTATCGGTTTGGTATAAAGTTACTGACATGACTAAATTTGCCGCATATATTTCGGTAGTAGGAGCTACAATAACTTTATTGTTAAATATAATCTTAATTCCAAATTATAGTTTCTTGGGATCGGCAGTAGCTACACTTATAGCATATCTTACTATGGCATTATTATCCTATACGATCGGAAAAAAATATTATCCTATCCCATATAACGCCTCAAAAATTTTATTTTACATATTATTATCCATTTCCTTATCATCTATTTCTTTTTACGGATTTCGAGATAATATATTAGTTGGAATAGCATGTATAATGGTTATGAATCTTGTAATTTTGGTCAAGGAAAAAAGACAAATAATTAAGTTATTTAATTTGATAAGATGATTATTCAAATAGTAAATATCTCAAATAATGAGCTTCCAAAATATGAAACCCTGCTTTCAGCTGGTATGGACTTAAGAGCATTTCTAAAAGACCCAATAGTTCTCAAGCCGCTACAAAGAGTATTGGTTAAAACAGGGCTATTTATTTCTTTAAAGCCAGGTTATGAAGCTCAGGTAAGGCCAAGAAGCGGATTGGCTTTAAAGAAAGGAATTTCTGTTTTAAATTCACCAGGAACAATTGATGCAGATTATCGTGGTGAAATAGGTGTTATATTAATTAATTTATCAGATTCAGATTTTAAAATTGATTCTGGAGATAGAATAGCTCAGATGGTTATTGCAAAGCATGAAACTGTTTCTTGGAAAGCAGTAGATAAATTAGATGAATCTTTGAGGGGAGATAAAGGTTTTGGAAGTACTGGCAAATAATATAAGATTATGAAAAAAATTATTCTTTTGCTTTCCGTTTTCTTTTTAAGCTCATGTTCTTTGTTTTATAATGCATCAAAAAAAAATAATGAAAGCACCAGAAAGTTTACACCAAAAAAATCTATACGTAATGCCAATAATAATCTTAATAGTATAGAGTATATTCAAGCAAAAGCTAAGGTTTCATTTAGAGATAATAATAAAATAAAATCAAACACTATAACCATGCGGATTTCAGCTAATGAAAAGATATGGATTAATGCATCGCTTGGAGCCGCTAGGATACTAATTGATAATGATTCGATAAAGTATTATAATAAAATTGAAAAGAATTACTTTACATCTGATATTAATTATATAAACGATAAAATTGGCTTTGATTCAAATTTCGAAATATTTCAAAACCTAATATTAGGTATTTTAATTCATAAATTTGACCCCTCCTCTTTATATAAAAAAACAGCAAATAGCTATATTTTTAGAGACGATAAATTCACTATCAATTCTAAAGTAGTTCAGTCTACTGTTTCCATCAGCCCCTCCAACTTCAGAGTTCTCAAACACTCTTTTAAAGATCAAAATAATTTTTTTGAAGTATCATATGACGACTATACTATAATCGATGATCAAATTTTACCCACAAAAATCCGTTTTTCTAATAATGGATTAGAAAACCTATATATTGAGATTAAGTCTATTTCTTCTCTAGAAAAAATTAATATTCCCTTTAGGATACCTAAAAATTATAAGCGCATTAAATTATAATGAACCCTACTAGAATACTTTTATTTTTTCTTTTGCTTATTGTCACTGATTTAAGATCACAATCACAGCAAGCCTTAGAAAAACAAAAAAAAGAAATTCAAAATGAGATAAAAGTAATTGAGTTAAAATTGTCCAACTCTTCTAAGAGAAAAGGCTTGATAATTTCTAATGCAGAGGATTTAAATTATAAAATTAAACTACAACAAAATTTAATTAGTAATATTAATAATCAGTTAAATCTAATTTTAAACGAAATTGATGCTAATGAAATTCAGCTTACCAATCTAAAAAATAAAGAAGTGTCTTTAAAAGAAGAATTTGCTAAAATGCTTATAACAGGTTATAAGAAAAAATCTAACTTAAATAAATTGATGTTTATATTTTCATCATCATCATTCCAGCAAGCATATAAAAGGATTCAATATTTTAAACAATATGTAAATTTTCAAAATAAAACATTATTAAAAATTAAATCCACTAGTTCAGAAATAGAAAATGTTATAGTCGTTCTTGATTCGCAAAAGACAAATAAACAGTTATTAATAAATGAAAATGAAAATATAAAAAGAGAATTAAGTATTCAATATGACGATCTCAATAAGTTAATAGCTGAAGTTAATAAGGATCAAAAGAAATATAAAAATGAGATTAAACAGAAACAAAAGCTATCTAAGGATATAGATAAAAAAATTGAGAAATTAATTAGAGAAGCTTTAGCTAACTCAAAAAGAAATGATGGAGGATTTAAATTAAGCGAAGAGGCTCAATTAATCTCAAAAAACTTTAATGCAAATAAAGGTCGATTACCTTCACCTGTTATAAGAGGTAATGTGGTTTTGGGTTTTGGAAAGCAACCTCATCCAATTGTAAAAACTGCTACTATACAAAGCAACGGAGTTAGAATTCGGACATCTAGTGACGTTGAGGCTAGAACTATTTTTGATGGTGAAGTATATTCTATAATTATTTCTAAAAATAATAGTCGCACTGTTCTTATTCAGCATGGAAATTTCTTTACAGTATATAAAAATCTTTCACAAATTTATGTTTCAAAAGGAGATAAGTTAAAGACGAAGGAAGTAATAGGCAAGATTGCAACAGACCCATTAAATGGGCAAACGATTTTAAGCTTTAGTATTTTTTATAATGGTGTTCCTCAAAACCCAAGGACTTGGATTTATAAATTATAATCTAAGAAAATAGTGCTTTTAATTCTGTTGCATCATCAGCTTTCATTTTACCAGCCAATACAAGACTTAGCTGCCTTCTTCTTAAGGCAGCATCATATCTATTTTTTTCCTGGTCTGTTTCAGGATTGATCTTATCAATTTTTGTTGGTTTTCCAGACTTGTCTACGGCAACAAAAGTGTATATCGCCTCATTTGCTTTTATTTTTTTTCCACTATCATCGTCAATCCACACATCAATAAAAACTTCCATTGATGTCGTAAATGCTCTTGAAACTTTTGCTTCGATTGTAACCGTAGTTCCGATAGGAATTGATTTGCCAAATGAGACATTATTAACAGAAGATGTTACCACAATTTCTTCCGCATGACGTCTTGCAGAGATACTAGCCGCTCTATCCATTCTGGCTAGTAATTCTCCACCAAACAGATTATTTAATGCATTTGTCTCACCAGGTAAAACGGAATCTGTAAGTATCGTAAGTGAATCTTTTGGAGTTTTGATATCTCAGGAGGTTTAATTTTTTATTAAAAGCCATGCGTTAATGTCTTCCTTAGCCCTAATATCTGAAAGAGCTATTCTAGCTTCTTCAACTGTATCATAACTGTTGTAAGCAACTTGTATTAAGCCAAATTTATTGACTCCTACCTTTCTTGACTCTATAAACCCTTTATCTTTAAGTTGAGATATCATTTTTAATGAATTTTCCTCTAGTCTAAATGAACCTGCAACAATATGAAAGCTTCCATATTGTTTTCGAATAGGCAACTTAACTACCGGCAATGATGCATTGATATTAAAAGTTGCTTTTTGTATTTTTTTCTCAATCTCTAGATTTGCTTCAGCATAAGAAGCTTTATTAAATTCATTTACACTGTCAAAATAGCTTTTTGTAAATAATCCGGTTAAAGACAAAAAGACTATAAGCATTGCAGCATATTTTAAATAGCTATTATTAATATTTTTCTGCTGTCTTATTATGTACGATGAGTCTATTGAGTTAAACCCATAGGAGCTTTTAAGAAAAATTGAGCTTTGATTAGGAATGAAAATATATTTGCTGTTTTCTAAAGAAATTGAACCTATATTTTTTATTTCAATATATTTTTGCTTTTCAAGTTTCTTATTTACTCTCTTAACCCAATTTATAATTTTTTGTTCTGCAGCCTCATAATTAATATTTTCATTTGATGCAATTGCATTAAGTAGTAACCCATCATTTTTAACTACATTTTTATTGAAAGAAAGTTCTTTGTTAGGAGGGAAAATTTTAGATCCATCAGAACTAATTTTTGCTGAAATATTTCTTGCAACGAAAGCACCAAAATTTGGGACAATAACGCAATCTTGACTTTGTAACAATTCAAAAATATAAGTACTAATTTTCATGTAACGGCTATTAAAATCTAAGATATAAAATTAAATGAAATTTTTATTTTAATATCCTAATTTTTTTCGTACTCTGCTTAAAACTTTTTCTGCTGTAATACTTGCTTTAGCAGCCCCCTCTATTAAAATTTCTTCCACTTCATTTGGATTTGAAACATAGTGGTTAAATTTATTTCTTTGCTCTGAATACTTTTCAATAATTAATTGAAGTAGATCATTTTTTGCATGTCCATATCCATATCCACCTCCCTTATATTTACTCTTCATTGCATCAATTTGATTTTTATCAGCAATCAACTTATAAATATTAAACAGATTGCACGTTCTCCATTCTTTAGGGCTATCAAGTTCAGTGGAGTCAGTCTCTATGGATTTAATTTGTTTTTTTAACTCATTTTCTGAAGCAAAAATATTGATAATATTATTTTTACTTTTACTCATTTTCTCTCCGTCAGTACCGGTGATTAGCTTAGATTCTTCTTGTAAATATTCATTAGGCAGAATAAACGTTTCCCCAAAAACATTGTGAAATCTATTGGCAACATTTCTTGTTATTTCTAAGTGTTGAAGCTGGTCTTTTCCTACAGGAACAATATTGGCATCGTAAAGTAAAATGTCAGCAGCCATTAGCATGGGATAGTTAAAAAGACCAGAATTAACATCTTTTAATCTATCCTTTTTATCCTTAAAGCTATGTGCTAGCGTTAGTCTATTGTATGGAAAAAAGCAACTTAAATACCAGGCTAGCTCAGTTACTTGTGGTACATCACTTTGCCTGTAAAAAACAGTCCGAGATGGATCAAGACCGCATGCCAACCATGCTGAAGCAGTATATAGTGTATTTTGTTTTAATTCTTTAGAGTCTTTAATTTGAGTTAGAGAGTGAAAATCTGCGATAAACAAATATGTTTCTACATCATTTTCTTTTGAAAAATTTATAGCAGGAATAATCGCACCAAGAATATTTCCTAAATGGGGTATTCCTGTACTTTGTATTCCTGTAAGTATTCTTTTAGGTTTTTCACTCATAATAACAAAGTTAAATTTTTTATTAAAATAAATTAATTAGTTTTGAAACTTGTGAAAGTAGCAAAATACATTTTCTGGACATTCTACAATATATGGTTTTACTTGTTAGTATTTGTATTTACTATCATAATTATTTTACCCTCCTTTCTTATAATTCTATTAAACAGAAATTGGTATAAAAAGTTTTATGTAATGGGTGTATTATGGTCTGATCTTATTTTATTAGGAATGGGTATGTTCCCATCACGAAAAGGTAATATAAAAACAAAAAAAAATAGCCCATATATATTTGTAGCCAATCATGTTTCTATGATAGATGTTATGCTATTGGTCTCTACTGTAAGAAAAAACCCACTGGTTTTTATTGGTAAAAAAGAGTTAGACAAGATTCCAATTTTTGGGTCTATTTATAAAAGAACAATGATTTTGGTTGATAGATCAAGTAACGATAGCAAAAAGCAGGTCTTTGAACAAACCAAGAAAAAATTAAACGCAGGAATAAGTTTGGGAATTTTTCCTGAAGGCACAGTTCCTGGTTTAGAAGTTGAACTAGCACCTTTCAAACATGGTGCTTTCACAATGGCAATTGAACATCAAGTTCCAATTGTTCCTATGACATTTTTGGATAATAAAAAGCGTTTTCCTTGGAGTTTTGGAGGACTGATTGGAGGTTCAAAAGGTACACCTGGAATATTAAGAGTAAAGATTCATGAGCCAATTGAGACCAAAGGCATGGTAAAAGAGGATAGGGTCAAGCTAAGCGAAGATGTCAGAAAATTAATGCTTGATGATTTAAGAAATTCCTAAATAATTTCTTTAAGTTTTGATTCAAGTGTTTCCATCAAATCTGGATTATCCTTTAGCAAAGTTTTTACGGAATCTCTTCCTTGACCGAGCTTAGTCCCTTCATAGCTAAACCAAGAACCACTTTTATTTATTATTTCTGATTCTACAGCTAAGTCAATAATTTCACCAACTTTTGAAATCCCCTCACCATACATAATATCAAATTCAGCTAATTTAAAAGGTGGGGCAACTTTATTTTTTACAATTTTTACTCTGGTTTTATTACCCATCACTACTCCGTCACTATTCTTAATTTGGGTTGATCTTCTAATGTCTAATCTGATAGAAGCATAAAACTTTAAAGCATTACCTCCAGTTGTTGTCTCTGGATTTCCAAACATTATACCTATTTTTTCTCTTAATTGATTTATAAACATTACCGTACAATTAGTTTTACTGATTGAGCTAGTAAGTTTTCTTAAAGCTTGTGACATAAGTCTTGCATGAAGACCCATTTTTGAATCTCCCATTTCACCTTCAATTTCGCTTTTAGGTGTAAGTGCTGCAACAGAGTCAATTATTACCATATCAATTGCTCCTGATCTAATTAAATTATCGGCAATTTCTAACGCCTGTTCTCCATGATCTGGCTGAGATATTATCAGATTTTCTATATCGACACCTAAATTCTCGGCATAAAACCTATCAAATGCATGCTCAGCATCAATAAACGCTGCGATTCCTCCCTTTTTTTGACATTCTGCAATAGCATGTAAAGTCAATGTAGTTTTTCCAGAGGACTCAGGTCCATATATTTCCACAACTCTTCCTTTTGGATACCCGCCAACTCCTAAAGCAATGTCTAGTCCTAAGGATCCAGAGGAAATTGCCTCTACATTCTCATTAGGCGAATCCCCCATTTTCATAACCGTGCCCTTTCCATATGTTTTATCTAGCTTGTCTAGGGTTAATTTTAGTGCTTTTAATTTGTCTGCTTTATCGTTGGCCATAATTAAGTTTTTATCATTACTAATTTAGGATATCTTTTTACACAATACAATATACTAGTATATGATTTTTATCTTTTTTTCTACTTTTGTTAGTAATTAAAAATGGTATAGCATGCAACTGTACAATAAATTAAGCTCTGACGAGATGTCTAGGGTTTTAGATTTATCAAATCAAAAACGAATTACTCTTTCATTTTATAAGTATGCAAAGATTAATGATCCAAAAAGCTTTAGGGATGAATTATTTATTTTTTGGAACTCCATTGACGTTTTAGGCCGCATTTATATTGCAAAGGAAGGAATCAATGCTCAACTATCACTCCCTGAAGTGAACTTAAAAATATTCATTGAACATCTTAATTCAATTTCATTTTTAAAGAATGTTAGAATCAATGTTGCTTTAAAACATGAGACAAAGTCATTCTTGAAATTAAAAATTAAAGTAAGGGATAAAATTGTAGCCGATGGATTAAATGATGATTCATTTGATGTTACCAAAAAAGGAATTCATTTAAACGCTGAAGAGTTTAACAGCTTGATGAAAGAAAAAAATACAATCGTTCTAGATATGAGAAATCATTATGAAAGTGAGATTGGACATTTTAAAAATGCAATTTGCCCCGATGTTGATACTTTTAGAGATTCATTGGATTTAATAGAAGACAAGCTAAAGGATCACAAGGAAGATAAAAATTTACTTATGTATTGCACTGGAGGAATTCGATGTGAAAAAGCTAGTGCTTACTTTAAATACAAGGGATTTAAGAATGTCTATCAATTAGAGGGCGGTATAATTGAATATGTACGTCAAGTGGAAAACAAACAATTAGAAAATAATTTTATTGGTAAGAATTTTGTTTTTGATAATAGACGTGTTGAAAAAGTTAGTGAAGAAATTATTGCACAGTGTCATCAATGTGGAGAACCATTTGACATTCACACAAATTGCGCTAATGATGCATGTCATTTATTATTTATTCAGTGTGATGACTGTAAAATAAAAATGAAAAATTGTTGTTCTTATGATTGTCTTGAAATTAGCCAAATGCCATATAAAGTTCAAAAAAAACTGAGGAAGGGCCAGAAAAATAGTAATGATATCTTTAAAAAAGGTAGAACTGATAAAATAACAACTTTTAAAAAGTAATGGGTTGTAAAAGCTGTAATAATAGTATCAATGGCCTCCCAAGAGGATGTAACAACAATGGTAATTGTGCAAGTGGTACTTGTGGAACTTTTATCGTTTTTGATTGGCTAGCTGACATTTCCTCATCTATTAGTGATAAATTTAAAATTGTAGAAGTTAGATTTAAAAATGGCAGAAAAGGATATTTTCGAAATAATGATTTGATTGTTTCAAAAGGTAATCCAATTATAACTGAGTCTACAAAAGGGTATGATATAGGTGAAATTACACTAACTGGAGAACTTGTCAAGAATCAACTAAAAAAGAAAGGTATAAAAATTGACGATGAACTTTTTTCCTTACTTCGCTATCCAAACGAGAACGAAATTAATCAATGGCAAGACTTAATAAAAAAAGAGCCGGAAGTACAAATAAAAGCTAGAAAAATTGCTATTGAATTAGGGTTAAAAATGAAAATTTCTGACGTTGAATTTCAGGCTGATGGATCAAAAGTAACATTTTATTACACTGCTGAAGGAAGAGTTGATTTTAGAGAACTGATTAAAAAATATGCTTTAGAATTTAAAACTAGAATTGAAATGAAGCAAGTCGGATTACGAGAGGAAGCATCCAGACTTGGTGGAATTGGGTCGTGTGGAAGGGAGCTCTGTTGTTCGACCTGGTTAAATGATCTCAGAAAAGTTAATACATCATCAGCCAGATATCAAAAACTTTCAATTAATCCACAAAAATTAGCAGGCCAATGCGGAAAATTAAAATGCTGTCTAAATTATGAGCTTGATACTTATTTAGATGCTTTAAAAGACTTTCCAAAAAAAGATTTTAAAATAAAAACAGCAAAAGGAATAGCTGTTCTTCAAAAAACAGATATTTTCAAAAAACGTGTATGGTACGCGTATAAAGGTAAGTTTATGGAATGGTTTGAGTTTGATTTAAATGGTTTAAATAAAATGATTAACATTAATAATTCTGATAAGGAGGTCTCTGCTTTGGAAGATTATTCTTTAATTTCTGTAGAAGGAATTAGTAAAAAAACAGAAGATAGTATAACTAGATTTGACAGAAAAAAACAGAAAATAAATGCGATATAAAATAACTTTAGGGTTTTTATTTTTATTCTTTTCGTGTAATACAAACATTGATTACATTAAATATAATTCTGTTGATGGAATTTGGCATAAGGATTCTATTCAATATTTTAGTTTTGAACTTGATTCTAGAGAAAATCTCACATATAAATCATTTATTAATCTAAGAATTGATGAAAAATATCCCTTTAACAATATATTTTTAATTGTATCATTAGAGGACTCATCAAATATTTTGTCAATTGACACTTTAGAATATAAATTAGCAGATAAGTATGGAAATTTTACTGGAAATAAGAGAATTAATATTGTTGAGAATTCCTTATTACACAAAGAAAATATTAGCTTAGTTAATAAGAAAAAATATTTGGTTTCAATTCAACATGCAATGAGAATTATTAATAAAGTTGGAGGAATTGAAAATTTAAATGGAGTTATTGATATTGGTTATAAAGTAGAAAAAATAAAATAGCATTGGAGAAAAAATATAAATGGTATTCGTTTTTGATGTGGTTATTTTTTTTAACCCCAATCATGCTTATTGCTTTCATCTTTTATTATGCATCAATAGGTGGATTCGGAGATATGCCAGACCTTGAAGTTTTGGAAAACCCAAAAACTAATTTAGCCAGTGAAGTCATTAGCTCAGATGGAAAAACTCTTGGTAAATATTATTTTAATGATAACAGAACTCCTGTTACCTTTGAAGAACTTCCAAATCATCTTGTAGATGCTCTTATAGCTACAGAAGATATTAGGTTTTATTCTCATTCAGGAATAGATTTTAAAAGAACTGTTGCAGCCGCATTAAAGCTGGGAAAGGATGGCGGAGGAAGTACTATTACTCAGCAATTAGCAAAGTTGCTATTTACAGGCGAGGGCTCAAGAGATATAATCGAGAGATTAACTCAGAAGTTTAAAGAATATATAATTGCCGTAAGATTAGAAAGACACTATACAAAAGATGAAATAATCACTCAATATTTGAATTTATATGATTTTGGTAATAATGGTGATGGCATAAGAAGTGCTTCAAGAATTTATTTTGGCAAGGAGCCTATTGATTTGGATATAAACGAATCAGCAATTTTAGTTGGGATGTTAAAAAATTCTTCTTTGTATAATCCTAGACCTCATAGAAATCCAGTGGGAGTTAAAAATAGGAGAAATGTTGTTTTGGGTCAAATGAAAAAATACAATTATTTAGATGAAGTTTTGGTTGATTCTTTAAAACAGCAACCCCTTAATTTAAATTATACGCCTGAATCTCATAGAGAAGGTCTAGCAACTTATTTTAGAGAGTTTTTGAGAGCTCACATGAAAACATGGATAAACAATGTAAATAATAGAAAACCTGATGGATCAAAGTACAACTTAAATACAGATGGCTTAAAGATTTACACAACCATAAATTATACTATGCAGGAAATGGCAGAAAATGCTGTTATATCTCATATGCCAAGGCTTCAGAAAGAATTTTTTGAACAAAATGAAACATTAGATGATTCTATTGCTCCATTTCGTGAGTTAACCAGTGGTGCTGTAGATACTTTATTGAGAATTTCTATGAGAAGATCAGAGAGATGGAGGAAAATGAAATATGATTTGAAAAAAAATGATGAGGAAATTGAGGAATCATTTTATATTCCAAAAGAAATGACTGTTTTTTCATGGGCAGGAGAGATAGATACAATAATGACCCCCTTAGATTCAATGAAATATTACAAGTCTTTTTTCAGGCCAGGTATGATGTCCATGGACCCTACTAACGGTTACATCAAGGCTTGGGTTGGAGGAATGAACTACAGGCATTTTCAGTATGATATGGTAAAAAAAGGTAAACGTCAAATTGGATCAACTTTCAAGCCTTTTGTTTATGCTGCAGCTATAGATCAACTAAAACTATCTCCTTGTGACACATTTCCTGATAGCCAATTTTGTATAGAAAAAAATAAATTTGGAAACGTTGAGCAATGGTGCCCTAAAAACTCTGGTGATAAATATGGAAGAACGAGAACTTTAAAAAATGCTTTAGCGAATTCAGTAAATACTGTCACTGCTAGATTGATGGACAGAATTGGACCACGCACTGTTGTTAAATTAGCTAAAGATTTAGGAATAGAACAAAGAATTCTTCCAGTTCCTTCTATTGCGCTTGGTACGCCTGATCTAAGTGTTTATGAAATGGTTGCAGCATATTCCACTTTTGCAAATAAAGGTGTGTATACACAGCCAGTTTTTATAGAAAGGATAGATGATAAAAACGGCACTACCTTGTATAAAAATCAACCTTTAACTAGAGATGTTTTAAGTGAAGAAGCTGCTTATGTTACTGTTAATTTGCTGGAGGGTGTTACAAAGGCAGGCTCAGGAACACGGTTGAGAACAACTGGCGCTGATGAATTCAATAGAGCTTATCAAAATGTAGTGACAGGCTATCCATATGAGTTTACTAATCCCATTGCCGGTAAGACTGGAACAACACAAAATCAAAGTGACGGTTGGTTTATCGGGATGGTTCCAAATTTAGTTACAGGTGTATGGGTAGGAGCTGAAGATAGAGCAATTCATTTTGAAGATATAGCTTATGGTCAGGGTGCTTCAATGGCATTACCAATTTGGGGAGTTTATATGAAAAGTGTATATCAGGATTCAACCCTACTAATCTCTCAAGAATCTTTTGAACGACCAAAAAAATTAACTATAGAATTAGATTGTAATAAGTTTGTAATTGATAGTACCAGTTCGGGAAGGACTACTGATCAAGAGATTTTAGATATTGATTTTTAATAACTAAAAAATCTTCAATACATTCAGGATTTTTCATAGCACCTTTTGAAACCACATTTTCAATTTTTTCTCCAGACAAAATCTTTTTTATAGGAATTTCCATTTTTTTACCACTAATAGTATATGGTACCTGAGAAATTGAAAAAATTAAGTTTGGAGCATGTCTTGGAGAGCATTTACTTTTTATTGCTTTTATAATATCACCTCTAAAACCTTTATTTAATTCGTGTTCTGATTCCACAAATAATATTAGTTTACTAGAATCACCAATATTTAAATCAATAATCAAGGAATCTTTAATTTCTTTAATGTTATCTAAGACGGAATAAATTTCAGACGTACCAATTCTAATCCCATTTCTGTTCAGAGTTGCATCCGACCTTCCTTGCATTAAAATTCCTCTCAATTCATCTATAAATATCCAATCTCCATGAGTCCAAACTTCCTGATTTTCGTTAAAATAAGAATTATTATATTTCTCATAATTTTCATCACCCCAAAAGAATATTGGCATAGATGGTAATGGCTCAGTGATTACTAATTCACCGGTTTTTCCTTTAATACTATTGCCATTTTCATCCCAAGCCTGTATTGAAGCACCTAGCATATTACATTGTAAAAACCCAGCATATACAGGTAATTTAGGACATCCACCTATAAATGCAGAGCAGACATCTGTTCCACCACTTAATGAAATTATTTGGGCGCTTGGCAGCTTTTTTTGTAACCACTTAAATGCCTCAGTGGACAAAGGCGACCCTGTTGCTCCAATAGTTTTAATAAATTTTAAATTCTCATTATTAACATCTTTAGAGTCTTGCTTCATACTTGCTATAAATAAAGGTGACCCATTTCCAAAATGATTAATTTTAGCCTCCTTTGCAAACCTCCATTGAACTCCAATATCAGGAAAATTTGCAGAGCCATCGTACAGACAAAGAGTTGCACCACATAGTAATGAACCCAAAGCATAATTCCACATCATCCATCCTGTTGTGGTATTCCAAAAAAATCTATCGCCACTTATTATGTTTTGGTGTAATGAATGAGATTTATATTGCTCAAACAATATACCCCCAGTACCATGAGTGATTGCTTTGGGTTTTCCAGTTGTTCCCGAAGAAAAAAGAACCCATATAGGATGGTCGAATTTAACAGATTCTAATTCAAAGTCAATCCAGTAATTTGATTTAAGATTCCAAGAATCAAATGTTGAGTCAAACACAATTGTTTTTTTAATTGAAGGAAGCTTTCTTTGAAGCTCTTTAATTTTCTTCTCTTGACTATAATCTTTTCCATTATAAGAATATTTTCTATGTGCTAAAAGAACAGCAGGGTTTAATTGTTCAAATCTGTTTACTATACTATCTGTTCCAAAATCCGGTGAACAACATGACCATACAGCACCAAGAGAATTTACAGCAATAAAAGAAGCTATCGTATCAGGATGATTTAATAAATAACCCACAACAACATCACCTTTTTTTATATTATATTCTATTAGGTGGGTCCTTATTTCTTTTACCTTTTCTAGTAGGCTATTCCACGAAATTTCAACTAAATCTTTTGATTCATTTTTATATACAATTGCAATATGATTATTTTTTGCATGACGTAAAATATGATTTGCATAGCTTAATTCTGCCCCTTCAAACCATTTCGATTTATAAAAAGGGATTTGTTTGTTTAGTATGAAGCTATATGGTTCATCAAATTGGATTTTATAAAATTCACTTATTGATTCCCAAAAATTCTCCAAATTTTTTATTGACCACTCATGTAGTTCGGCATAATTTGAAAAAGATAGATCATATTTTTTTTCTAGATATGTTTCAAATTGAAATAAATTTGAAGACTCATAATTATTTGGAATCCAAATTTTTTCCATGGCTAAGATGACGCTTTAATTAGTCTTTTGGTATAATTATCTTTTGGTTTCTCAAAAAGCAAATCAGCATCTTGATAATCAACTATTTCACCATTATAAAGTACTATGATCTTATCAGACATGTACTTAACTACCGAAAGATCATGAGAAATAAATATATATGTAAAGTTATATTTCTTCTTCAGTAAATTTAATAAGTTTAACACTGTTGCTTGAATTGAAACATCAAGAGCGGAGACAGACTCATCACAAATAAGCACTTGTGGATTAACGCTAATAGCCCTAGCTATACAAACTCTTTGTCTTTGACCGCCTGAAAGTTCATGAGGAAATCGACGCAAAAAAGTTTCATTAAGCCCTACATCATTTATCAACTCTTTGCACTTTTCATAGACTCCATCATTTGAACATATTCTATGAAATTTTATTGGCTCTGAAATTATTTGAAATATATTTTGAATTGGGTTGAGAGACGCATAAGGATCCTGAAAAATAATTTGAACATCTTTTTTAAATTCTAGTAATTCTTTTTCTTTAATTTTTGAAATATCCTTTCCTTTAAACAGAATTTCACCCTCCTCAAATTCATGAATTTTAAGTATAGCATTCGATAAAGTTGTTTTACCTGATCCTGACTCTCCAATTAAACCTAAAGTTTCACCTTTAAATAATTTTAAACTGATTTTTGAAAGTGCTTTAAAACCTTTATTATTTCCAAATAAATTTTTTGAAGTATTATAGAATTTTGATACGTTTCTAATTTCTAAAATTGGTTTACCAGAATAAATATTTTTTAATCTGTTTTTTCTCTCACTTTTTGTTTCTGCTTCTTCATTGAGGTTCTTATCAAAACTCTCCACAGTTGGTAATCTTTTTAATCTTTTTTTATCATTAATAATCAATGATAAAAGAGCTTTTGTATAGTTTTCTTTTGGTGAATTGAAGATACTTTTATTGGAGCCTTGTTCAACTATTTTACCATTTCTCATAATTAAAATTTTATCAGAAATATTCGAGACAAGTCTTAGATCATGAGAAATAAACAATATTGATAAGTTTTCACTTTTTTGTAGGTTTTTTAAAATCTCAATTATCTCTTTTTGAATTGTAACATCTAACGCGGTGGTTGGTTCATCAGCTATGAGCAGTTTTGGGTTGCATGACAATGCCATAACAATCATAACTCTTTGTTTTTGGCCTCCTGAAATTTGATGAGGATATTTTTCCAGTAAATTTTCTACATTATCTAGTTTAACTTTTTTTATTAGTTTTTTGATTCTTTCAGTAGTATGTTCAAATGACAAATTTTTATGAGCTTTAAAAACCTCAAAAAGTTGTTTGCCAATTTTCATTGTTGGATTTAGAGCACTCATTGGTTCTTGAAAAATCATTGAAATTTCAGAACCTCTAATTTCCATCATTGCGTTATTATCAAGATTTAAAAGGTTTTTATTGTCAAAGATAATTTCACCAGATATATTAAACTTCTTCTTTTCAAGAAGCCCAAGAATACTTAAAGAGGTTAGTGATTTTCCACTCCCAGATTCTCCGATAAGCCCAATGATTTCATTTTTTTTTATTTTAAATGAAATCCCATCGATTAAATTTTGTTGGTTTGTTTTTTCTGTAGTCCTAACACAGAGATTATTTACATTTAGCAGTATTTCTTTATTTAATTTCAACTATTATTCAATTGCTGTTGCTATTTTGTATCCTTCGGATATATATTGGTACAAATCTCCAGACCGCTCGCGTACTCTTCCTTTATTATTAAAATCACCTTGTCTAACAATAATTATATTCTCATCAGGAAAAGAGATAACAAATTGTCCTCGATGACCATTCATTGTAAAAACTTTTTTTCCTTCATATTCATATAGCCACCAACCATAACCATAGAAAGGACTATCATCAAAGACAGGGTTTAACGAAAGTTCAACAAAAGAGGAGTCGAGAATTTCCGTATCACCCCATTTTCCCTTATCAATATAAAGTTTACCGAACCTGGCAAAATCTCTTGCTGTAGCAGCAATGCAGCAATATGCTTTCTCCATTCCAGATTCTTCACTGTCAATTTGCCAAAGCGCTAAATTTTCTGCACCCATTGGACCCCAGAATTTTTGACTCAAATAATTAGAAAGACTTGTCCCGGTAGCTTTTTCAATTATCATTGCCAATAGCTGGGTATCACCACTAGAATACCTAAATCCTTTACCGGGCTTGTTTTCAATCTCTTGTCCTAAAATAACTGATCTTAAATCATCTGTAAAATAACTCTCGGATGTAATATTAATTACACTATAATACTTTTCATTCCATTTCATTCCAGACGACATTGACGCTAAATCACCAACGGTTAATTCACTAGCTAATCCATTTTTATATTCCTCAAAGAAATCACTGACTGGCTGATCTAGACTTTTTATTTTACCCTCCATAATAGCCTTACCCATCATACTAGTTACAATACTTTTTGCAACAGAAAATGAGTTTGAAATATCAGTTTGTTTATGACCATCATAATATTTTTCAAAAAGAATACTATCATTTTTAATTACCAAGAAAGATTTTGTATCTCTTTCATCATTCAATTCTTTAAGTTTGTCGGATTCATCAATAGTATTATATTGTTTGTGAAGAGCCCATGGTTGAGGATTAGCGCTTTTGATTTCCCTGTTATCAAAATATTCATAATCTGAAATAAAAGCAGTATTATTTCCGGTCAAATAAATTGTTCGAACACCCTTAAATATATAATCAATATTAAATATGTATATCAATAAGACGAGAGCTCCTATAACAATTAGCGTCAATTTCAAAAACTTTTTCATCATCTGTTATTTTTGCCAAAGATATGAATTTAATCGTCCAAATAATTTTATTTAGATGTTATGAAAATTTCTAGGTTTTTAAATTATTACTAAATTTAATTTAAACTAACAGCGAATCCATTCAAATTATATAAATGCCAGACAATAATATTTCATTAAGTTCAAGGATTTTTTACTATATGATGGTTTTTATAGTTGTTGAATCCATAATGATTGCAGGTGTAACTTTATTCCAATTCAATAAAAAAAATTCCGAATATCATGAGGGAAGATTAGAAAGGAAAGAAAATAATTTACTAGTTGATATAAAGTATGAGTTACAAAAAAACGGAATCAATTCTATTAACTCATTAAATAACAGCATGATCTTGGAAATGGCTGATGTACATAATTTGGAATTTGAATTATACAGCTTGGATGGAGTATTATTAAAAAGCTCAACTGCTTTAACTGGTGTCAGAGGTACTACCATTTTAGATAAAGAAATTTTAGAATACTTTAAAAATGATAACTCTTCTAGGTATGTTATCGAAGATAAAAACTCAAGCTACTTTAAATCATCTTATAATTTAGTTTCAAACTTTCAAAACCAACCTTTGGGTATAATTTATATACCCTATTTTGCAGATGATTCAAGTAGTAAGGAAGAGCTTAGTGGGTTTTTAATCAGTTTAGGCTTTGTACATGGAAATATGATTTTGATAGCATTTATTATCGCATATTTTATCTCAAATTTTGTTACAAAATCATTAGATTCTATCGGTGAAACAATAAAAAGAACAAATCTTCAAAATCAAAATGTTAAAATTAATGTCAAAAATACACCCAAGGAAGTTGTTGCTCTCATTGATTCTTATAACACAATGATAGATGAGCTTAAAAGCAGTGCGGTTAAGCTTGCAAAAAGTGAAAGGGAAACAGCATGGAGAGAAATGGCAAAACAAGTAGCACACGAAATCAAAAATCCATTAACTCCAATGCGGTTAAGTATTCAAACTTTTGAGCGTGGCTTTAGTAAAGGGCAAGAGTTTAGCAAGCAAAGAATTAAAGAGTTTAGTAATTCTTTAATTCAGCAGATAGACACTATGAGTTCAATTGCTACCGCATTTTCAGATTTTGCAGAAATGCCTGAACCCAAAAAAGAAGAATTAAATGTAGTTGAAGTGGTTGAACTTGCTATTGATATTTTTAATAGAGATCAAATTAGCTTTAATACATCATCAAGTAAAATTCTTGCTAATTTTGATAGAACTCAGCTAATTAGGGTTATAACTAATTTGCTAAAAAATGCCTTTCAAGCAATTCCGGAGGATAGAGACCCTGAAATAAACGTAGATATTTCTGAAAAAGATGATGATGTAAATATTTCAATTTCAGACAATGGTTATGGTATTTCCAAAACGGATATGGAAAAAATATTTGAACCAAGCTTTACAACAAAATCAAGTGGTATGGGGCTTGGGCTGTCAATGATAAAAAGCATAATTACAGCATATAATGGAAGTATTACTTTTACCTCAAAGAGTAATGTCGGAACAACTTTTAATATTACCTTCCCCAAAAAATAACTAATATGTCTTACAATAATTTAACATATGAAATTGATGATAGAATTAATATAATTTCTATCAATAGACCAAAAAACCTAAATGCATTAAATATTGAAACTTTTTCAGAGTTAGATCACGCAGTTAAATCATCAATTGCAAATCCTGATGTAAGACTAATAATCATAACTGGAGCTGGAGATAAAGCATTTGTTGCTGGCGCAGATATAAAAGAGTTTGTTAATTTTTCTATGGAAGAAGCATATGAACTTTCAGAATCAGGACACAAAATATTATCAGAAACCATTGAAAGTTGTCCAAAGCCAATAATTGCTGCAATAAATGGTTATGCACTTGGTGGAGGATTAGAGATAGCCTTGGCATGTCATATTAGAATAGCCTCTGAAAATTCTAAAATGGGTCTACCAGAAGTTTCATTAGGAGTTATTCCTGGCTATGGTGGAACTCAAAGACTTCCTAGGTTAATCGGAAAAGGAAGAGCTTTAGACATGATTTTAACTGGGAAAATGATCGATGCTGATGATGCTTTAGCGTTTGGTTTGATAAATTATAAAACTACTCATGATCAATTAATGATTTTTGCTAAAGATCTAGCAAAAAAAATCTTGTCAAATTCATCGAATGCTATAAAAAATGCAATTAAAAGCGTAAATGCTAATTTTCGACAAGATGTAAACGGTTTTGAATTCGAAATAAATGAATTTAGCAAGTGTTTCGAAACAAAAGAATTCATTGAAGGAACTTCAGCTTTTTTAAATAAGAGAAAGCCTGACTTTAACTAAATATTATGTGTTTTTTAACAGCTAGTGTTATAAAAAAACAAGATATTCGCACCAAATATAGATTTTGAAAAAGTTATTTGCACTTCTTACATTTTTTACAATTCAATTTTTATGTTCCCAACAGAATGATTTTGTTGAAATTAATATAAATGCTCAAGTTCTCGACTATGAAACCCAAACCGGAATTCAATTTTCTGAAGTTAAATTCTTAAATAAGAATATTGGCGCACTGACTGATGATGAAGGGAAGTTCTCTTTGAATTATTTACAGAGAAGTATTGAAAACAATGATATTTTTATTATTTCAGCACATGGGTATGATACAATAAAAACTTCAGCTAATAATCTCTATAAATTCTTAAATAACACAAATAAATTTTTTTTAAAGAAAGCTAACAGCTCTAGTTTATGGTTTAATGAAGATGATACTAAAGACAATTATATTTTTGGTAAGGTTTTTAGCGTTAAAGGACCAATCCAAGGAGCATCAATAAAAATCAAAAATTCTTTAATTGAAGCCAAATCAGATTTTGAAGGTTTTTTTAGGATTAAAGCAAACCTTGATGATGTTATAGTTGTTAATTATCTAGGAATGATTGAAAAGCAATTATTGGTTGAGAGCTTAGATGATAAGTATATTTTATTAAAGACAGATGCCCAAATTTTAGATCAAGTAACTATTACTGGAACCACTGAGTTAAGTGATGAAGTGGACACAGGCTATGGAAAAAAAAAGAAAAAATCTGTTGGTTTCTCAACCTCAACGATTACATCAGAAGATATTTCTCCTGGCGCTGTTTCAATAGTAGATGCAATTCGCGGCAAGTTTACAAATGTACAAGTTGCCTATAATCAGGATGGTGCAGCAACTGGCAACCAGGCACAAATTTACGTAAGAGGTGGTTCACTTTCTATTAATAACTCTGCAGCTGCAATATTTGATATTGAGGGTTTGATTTATAATGAAGTCCCTAATTTTATAGATCCACAACAGATAGAAAGTATAACTTTATTGAGATCACTAGCGGCAACAAACCGTTATGGAAGTCAAGGTAGAGGAGGCGTGTTTTTAATCAAAATGAAATCTTTATCAAGAAAGGCTCAAAGATTATTAAATAACCTAAAGGTTAAAGGAAATGATTACAATCAACAAACACCTAGCATAGCATTAGACTCCATAATGCCATATTATATCAACGATTATAAGGCGGCAGAGTCTTTTGATGAAGCCAAAAACCAATTTTTGAGTTTAAGTAGTGGAGTATATGAATTATCTGTTCTATTTCACATCGAATCATTTAATTATTTTAAAAAAATAGATAAAGAATTTGCAGTTACCATATTAAAATCAATTGCAAAAAAGGCAAAGGACAATCCCAAGGCACTAAAAACTATTGCTTATCATCTTGAAAAAATTGGAGATTTTCAAACTGCAAAAATTATATATCAAAGATTACTATCAATACGACCACTTGATGAACAATCATATAGAGATTTAGTGTTGATTTACAAAGAAAATCACGATTATGAATTAGCAGCTAGTTTATACGATTTAATGCTAAATAATAAGTTAAAGAATGTCAACATGTTAGGGCTTCAAGAAACCGTTGTTAATGAGGCTGCTCACTTATATTGGACTAAATTTGATAAATTAAGTCAGACAGCCTTCCCATTAAAAACTTTAAAAACATATGTTCCGAAAAATGATTGGCGAAATTTCGGTTTTGATTATAGAATTATTTTTGATTGGAATGATCCTGCAGTTGAATTTAATGTTCAATTTGTTGACCCAAAAAACAAATACTATAACTGGTCTCATACAATTTTAGACGATAAAGAACTCTTAGAAGATGAGCTTAATTACGGATATAATACTGAGGAATTTATAATTGAGAAATCGGATAGAGGAAAATGGATAATTAACATTGAAAATTATTCAATTCAAGATGAATCAAACCCAACCTTTATAAAATATACAGTATTTAAAAATTACGGAAGACCTAATGAAATTAGAAAGACTGAAGTAATTAATTTAAATAAACTAAAACAAAAGGTTAACCTTGATATTCTAAGATATTATAACTAGCAGTGCTCGTTAAAAGCACCTTTCAAATTTTGAGAGATCATTTCAGCAGATCTTCCTTCAATATGATGTCTTTCAAGCATATGAACTAATTCACCATTTTTAAATAAGGCTATTGCGGGTGAGCTAGGGGGAAATGGCGCTAAATAATATCTAACTTTTTCAACTGCTTCTCGATCTACACCCGCAAAAGCAGTTGTTAGATGATCTGGTTTTTTATCGTTAGTTAAACTTGTGATTGCGCCGGGTCTTGCATTAGCTGCCGCACAGCCACAAACTGAATTTACAACTACCAATGTTGTTCCTTCATTGGAGATCATATTATCAACATCGTCAACCGATTTTAATTCACTAAAACCTTGATCGGTAAGTTGTTTTCTCATAGGTAAAACTAGTTCTTCAGGGTACATATCTAGAATAATTATAAATTACTGCAAATATAAAATGTTTTCTCTTAATATAAGATTTGTTTTAGTATTTTCGTCAAAACACAATTATGGAAAGTATTGCAACTGCTTTAGAAGAGTTTTTTATAGGCTTGGGTAATCCAATTCTCCAGGCTTTTTGTGCTGGATTATTCACTTGGATTTTAACAGCAATGGGCGCTGGATTAGTTTTTTTCTTTAAGTCTGCAAATCGTAAATTGCTTGACGCTTCTCTTGGTTTTACTGGTGGCGTGATGATTGCCGCAAGCTTTTGGTCTTTGTTGTCACCAGCTATTGATGCAGTTGAAAAACAACATGAGTTAGGACTTACATCTCTACCTTCATTTTTACCTCCAGCGATAGGTTTTTTCTTTGGTGCATTTTTTATTTATTTTTTAGATAAAAAAATTCCCCACCTACATTTATTTAAAAAAATTGAAGAGGCAGAGGGACCCAAAACTGACCTAAAAAAGACTGAATTATTAGTTCTTGCAATAGCAATTCATAATATTCCTGAAGGTTTAGCCGTAGGGGTAGCCTTTGGTGCGATAGCCTCAGGGATGGATATTGGATTTACTCTTGGTGGAGCTATTGCATTAGCTATAGGAATGGGATTACAAAATGCCCCTGAAGGATTTGCCGTTTCCATGCCGATGAGAAGAGCTGGTTTTAGTAGATTTAAGTCATGGCAATGGGGACAATTGTCTGCAATTGTTGAACCAATTTTTGCTGTTATCGGAGCTGCTATTGTAATTGCCGTATATCCGATACTACCTTATGCTTTAGCCTTTGCTGCTGGAGCAATGATATTTATTGTAGTAGAAGAGGTAATTCCAGAAAGCCAAAGCGGTGGAAACGCTGACATTGCTACCATGGGATTAATTGCTGGATTTATTGTTATGATGTGTCTTGACGTAGCTTTAGGATAGTTTATTTTCTAGAGGCATTTGCTATTTCCTCAAAATTCACATTTTCATATATAAAATATTGGTTAGTCATAAGCTGATTACCATATTTATTCAACCAGTCTTTATGAAGTGAAAGCTCAATATTTGTTGGCGGAATTACATTAAATTCAACCGTGTATAAATCATCTTTTTTACCTGGCAAAGAAATATTCCTAGCATAATGATAGTTGTCAATCAGGTTAATGTGAGGTATCAAATCAATGAATGTGCTTAGGCCAGTTTTTTGGTTGGTAACTTTGGATGTGATATGTAAATATGCAACAAAGCCACCCTCGGGTGATCCCTTAGGGGTATTTTTGATATCCCAATTTACTCGAGCCTCAATATGTACATTAGTTTCATTTTCTTTAAGGTGCATTCCACTAGGCATAACATGATCTTTAACAGCACCCTCAAAAATAAACACGATTCCTGGGTCAACCGTTTCTTCTCCGATTATAAGTTCTTGTGAGACAAGAAAGTTAAATTTTAAAAGAAAAATTGTAAGTAATATATATTTCATTTTTATTAATTATAAGATTGTTTAAGAATTTCTATGTCTTTCAATAGCCGATTTATCTCCTCAGAATTTGTCCCATCATAAAAACCTCTAATTTGTTTTTCTTTATCAATCAGCATGAAATTTTCAGTATGAATCATATCAAATTCATTAAAGTTACTGTCTTCAACAGCAAGATAGGATTTTCTTGCAAGTTCATAGATTTGTTTTTTATCACCAGTTAATAGATTCCATTTTGAATCATCAACATTGTTTTCAATGGCATATTCTTTAAGCTGTTCAACTGTGTCAACTTCTGGAATCACCGTGTGAGATAAAAGTAAAATTTCATTGTCATTTTTAAGTATTTCTTGTAGTTGGTACATGTTTTTAGTCATTACAGGACAGATGTCTTGACATGTTGTAAAGAAAAAGTCAGCAACATAAATTTTGTCTTTATAGTTAGCTTGTGTAATTTCTTTTCCGTTTTGATTTGTCAACTTGAAATCAGATATTTTATGGTATTTAGCAACATGAATTATTGATGAGTCTACTAGTTTCTCATTTACTTCAGCTGGTTGATATATAGGTAATACTTCAATAGGTTTTAGAATTACGTAAAACATATAAACCGCTGCTGCAGAAAAAATTAAAATGAATCCTACAGTTATAAAATCTCTTTTTCTAAATAGCTTCAATTTCAATCAAATTTTGTGGTATGCAAAAATACAACAGTTTTACATTAAATAATCAAAATAGATATTTTTAATTTACTATTAATCAATTACTTTTGTCAGCTAATTAAACAAGTCTATGGAAATCTTAATTAAAGTTTCACAATTTATTTTAAGTCTTTCTTTAATTATTGTTTTGCATGAGTTTGGTCATTATTGGCCCGCGAAATATTTTAAAATAAAAGTTGAAAAGTTTTACTTATTCTTTGATGTTAATTTTTCATTGTTTAAGAAAAAAATTGGAGAAACTGAGTGGGGTATAGGTTGGTTACCTCTTGGCGGATATGTCAAGATTGCTGGAATGATTGATGAAAGTATGGATAAGGAGCAAATGGTAAAACCACCAAAATCTTGGGAGTTCAGATCTAAGCCCTCGTGGCAAAGACTAATCGTTATGTTGGGAGGGGTTACTATTAATTTTATTTTAGCAATTACCATTTATATAGGATTAGCCTATAGTTATGGCTCCTCTTCAATTTCATTGGATTCAATAGATGATGGTTTTGTAATTACCAATCCTATTTTAAAAGAAGCTGGTTTCAAGACAGGTGATAAGATAATAACTGTTGACGGACAAACATTAGAAACATATTCAGATTTAAGAAAGTCCATTATAGGATCTACATATTACCAGGTTGAGAGAGACGGAAATATTTTAGAAATTCAACTGCCAGTCGATTTTCTTGGCAAATTATCATCAAGTGAAGATATGTCTTCATTTGAGTTTAGAATGCCGTTTATTATTCAAAGTGTCTCCGAAGAATCTTTAAACAAAGATTATGACATTAGACAAGGAGATAGGATTGTTGCGGTTAACGGACAAGAGATAAAGTACGTTGACCAATTAGTACCTTTATTACAGCAAAATAGTAATCAAACTATTGAAGTAGAACTAATACGGGACTCATTTAGAATTAAAAAAACTCTTAATATTAATGAAGACGGTAAACTAGGTATTATGCACGGAGCAACTGTACAAAATATGGTTGATCTAGGTCTTATGAAAGTTTCCAACAATTCGTATTCCTTTTTAGAAAGTATAGCTGTAGGAACAAATAATTTTGTTTCTTTTATGGGCTTTTACTTTGATCAGTTAGTTGCTATTTTTAACCCAAGTACTGGAGCATATAAAGGTCTTGGAGGATTTATTGCTATAGGAAATATTTTCCCATCTACATGGGATTGGCAATCATTTTGGAATAGTACAGCTCTCCTATCGGTTATGCTTGGAGTTTTAAATTTATTACCAATTCCTGCTTTAGACGGAGGCCATGCAATGTTTTTAGTTTACGAAATGGTTTCAGGAAGAAAACCCTCTGATAAATTCATGGAAACCGTACAAGTTATTGGATTCATAATTTTATTGGCACTAGTCATATTTGCAAACGGAAATGACATTTACAAATTATTCAATTTTATAATTTAAAATGGGTTGGTTTTATAATTTACTATTCCTTTGGATATTTATAGGGCTATGTACATTTATATATTTAATTTTCTCAAAAACTATTGCTCCTTACGGAAGACATTCAAATTCTAAATGGGGAATTACTATTGATAATAGGTTGGGCTGGTTTTGGATGGAATTACCTGCTTTGGTTTTAATGCCAGTAATAGTTTTAATTTCTCCTGTTCAAAAAAATGAAATCATAATATTAATACTTTCATTATGGATTTTACATTATTTCTATAGAACGATTTTATTTCCAATTAAGTTAAAGACTAAAGGAAAAAAAATGCCTTTAGTAATTGTAATTAGTGCATTCATCTTTAATTTATTTAATGGTTTTTTTGTTGGATATGAGATAGGAAATATATCACAACTTGATTTTGGAATTAACACATTAATTGGACTAATTATCTTTTTTACCGGCATGTATATTAACAGATCTTCAGATAATAAATTAATATTATTACGTAAAGAAAACAAAGAATATCAAATTCCTCAAGGGGGAATGTTTAAATATATTTCATGCCCAAATCATTTTGGAGAAATTATTGAGTGGTTTGGATTCGCAATTATTGTGTTTAATTTAGGTGCTTTGAGTTTTGCGTTTTGGACTGCATTTAATCTGATTCCAAGAGCCATGAATCACCATAATTGGTATAAAAAATCCTTTGTAGAATACCCAAAAGACCGAAAAGCTGTAATTCCCTTTTTATTTTAAATTATTATAAATCAACAATCGATTTATAGCTGGTTTTATCTGTATCACCTTCAGTATTAAATATTAAAATTCTAGATTTAGAATTTAAACCAATGTGTTCATTTAATTTTGATAATGCAGGATCTTTAATGCATTTCATAAGACCAGCAAGACCTGCTGCTCCTGATTCTCCTGAAATAATTCTTGCATCATTCTCATTTGGTTTATATAATGTTCTCATTGCATCTTTAACATCATCATCGGAAATTGTAAGAACTGCATCACAACCTTTTTTGATGATTTCCCAAGCACTTTTTGAAGGAATTCCACAATTTAAACCTGCCATAATTGTTTTAAAACTACCTTTTGGTGAAACTCTTTCATTTTGCTTAAACGAGCTTAGTATTCCAGCAGCTTCTTGTGGCTCTATTAAAACTATTTTTGGTTTATTTTTTTCGTATCTATTTAAATAATACCATATACAAGATGCTGGCCATGAACCTACTCCACATTGAAGAAATATAACATCCACTTTAGGCTTATCAAATAAATTAATTGAGTCTTCCATTTCTTTGAAATGAGTTAAATAGCCTGACATTATTAAGGCTGGAATTTTTTCATATCCATCCCATGAAGTGTCCTGAACAAGCATCCAATTGTTTAAATTACTTTGTTCTGCAGCGTAATTACATGTTTGCTCATAATTCATATTAAGCTGTATAACCTCTCCTCCAAATTGTGCAATTGCATCAATTCTTTCAGCAGTTGTATCTTTTGGAACATAAACTACAGACTTTTTTTTATTTATTGAGGCAGACCAGGCTACTGCTTTTCCATGATTACCGTCAGTTGCCGTGCAAAACACTGATATTTCAGGGTAATCCATTAATAATTTTTTTATCGCATAAGAAGCTCCAAGTCCTTTGAAAGCATTTAAATTGAATCTTGTTGACTCATCCTTTAAATGTATACTTCGACAACCAAGACTGGCTGATAAACTTTTTAGTTCAAATAAGTGACTAACAGAGTAGTTAGGTAATGTTTTATGAAATTCTAAAGAATCACTCTCTGATAATATTTGTTCTGTTAAATTATTATCTCTTTTATTATTCGGAATATTTAAAAAAAACTCCATTATAGTCAAATTATATTTGATATTAAAATTAAATTAAATTTTAAAAATATTATCTATATTTGCCCACACTGAAAAGTAAATTCCTCCTTAGCTCAGTTGGTTAGAGCATCTGACTGTTAATCAGAGGGTCCTTGGTTCGAGCCCAAGAGGGGGAGCAAGCGAAACCGCTACACTACACAGAATAAAGCCTTCGAGAAATCGGAGGTTTCTTTTTTAATAGTTACAAGTTAAAGGTACAATTTTTTGGCAGTTATATGGCAGTCCTTATAAAAAGTGGCAACTCATTTGGGTCTCCAAAACAATAATAAAAATTTATTAATTAATTTTAGTATGTGAAACTATTTATTCTTCCGCTCATTCTTCCGCTCAATATTAAAAAAATACACTTGACCTAAATGTCCTATAGCTGCAATACCATGACCATATTTATAATCAATAAAAATTACTGAAAGCCATCCTCCCATAGCTAGTAAAGAAAAAATAAACAGTAAAGTTTTTTGAGCAGGAGTTAAACTTTTCATTATAATCCGTTGTTTAATATATCTACAAGTTAATTAAAAAGTTGTTTACGGTTTATTGTATATTGGTTTTTTTATCCTCCAAGATTGAAATCATCTGATGGGATACCTTTAAAATATCGAGGAATCCCTGGAAAATCATCAGTTATTATGTAGTAATATATTCCATCTGGATATTCAGGAGTTTTCCCTTCTCGACCATTGGCCTCGTCAAGTGAACCCAATTCACTTATGTATTCGTAGTCATTTACATAAACTCCGTTATATTCATCGCAGGGAGCAGATATTCCATCTCCTGGTCTAAAACCTGTTTTTAACCTATAACTCGTTGTCATTTCTATTATAGAAGATGTTTCATCAAAAGGGTCAGAAAAGGCATATTTGTAGTAAATTGGAAAACCATCAGCTGCATATCCAATTAAATTCATTGTATTTGAAGACAGGCTATCTAAGTAACTAATTGGTGCTCCGTGATAATGATATTGACCAGATGGTTGAACGTGACCATTATTACAATCTAATCCTAATGGTGTATTTGTTGCTTCTAAATTCCAATCCCAATTTGCATTTGGACTATCAAGTCCCTCGTGTGGAAAAGGTTCAGCAGCTACTGGGTCCAACTCTATACCGTTTAACATTATACCAAATGAATAATTTGGCCCATTTGAACCTTGTAAAGGAATTAAACTTTGAGCAATGACAGGACTAATAGGTAAATTATAAACGAGGTTCTGCTCAGAAATTGAATGCGGATTTAATGCTCCCTGAACATTACCAAATAGACCAACCATATGATTAGGAATACTATTTGAGGATATTATTCTTGAATTTTCTGTAATATTATGGCTGTATGATGTTTCAATTGATAAAGACACATTACAATCCCCTCTGGACTGACTGAAAATTTGGTCAGAGATGCAGGGATTAACAATCGTTTGGCCTTCATCATCGCTACAACCAAAGACAAGTGGAATAAATACTAATAGTATTAGCTTTTTCATATCGCGTGTTGCTCTATAGATTAATAGTCATATTCTACTGCTTGACCTTGAACCCCAATTGACCAGTGAATTTGAACAACCTTCCATTCTCCATTAATTTTTTTTATCACCCCACTGTTTCTAACATTATTAATCTCTCCCGAATCTTCACCAACTGTGAAAGTGAAATCTAAAAGCTGTGTGTAGGACGCCATATTTCCACCATCACTCATTATAATATTTAAATCTCTGGTTTCAAACTTAGGGTTTTTGATTGCCAGTTGTCCAACTATTGAAGGTTCAATTTCACTCCAACCACTCAAGTATTCTGCTTCGTCTGTTCCGATTAAAACTGCATCATCAGAAAACGTATTTTTCGCCTGTTCTAGACTGCTATTTGTAAAAAAATCAAATTGACTTGAAATGAAACTACTTGCTTCATCCAATGTTTTTTCTGGATTAGGGTTTTGCACATTACAACTGTATAATAATGAGGTAATTAATGTAAAATATATTATTCTTTTCATATTGTTAATTTTAAATATTTATAATTTTTATTTCTTTTAAAGATAGTAAGTTGTTTAGGGTTTGTCAAGTAAGAAACGAGGATATTGATATGTCGTATGTTGAACTATAAATTATTATGGTACATATTACGTAATACACCTTAAACAAAGTATACGTATGTATTTCTGGTATATAATTTGTATTCGCAATATCACAAAAACATCATTGATGTACAGTTTATTAAATATTGGCAGATTATATTTAGTTTTGGGTTTTATTTCCATACTGGTTTATGTAAATATTCCAGAAGAAATGAATAATTCCACAATGGCAGTATGGATTCTTGGACTTAGTGCAATTTATTTTGTTTTAGGCATAAGAAGACTTATAAGGCACTATAAGGAAAATAAATAACTTATATATATCATTTTCATTCTTCAAAATTATCTCAGACAAATACCATTAGAATAAATAATAATAGTATTAGCTTTTTTCATATCGATTGTTGTAAAATTATTATTCCTAGAATAAGGTAGGCCAGAGCAGGTAGAATTTCAGAAATATTATCTTTTATTTTAATTCTAACACAAACAGCTACAACCATCATAATTATTAAAATTACTGAGCTGATAATTAGTATTAAATTTAATTTTAAACCAATCAGTATTCCTATACCGCAGGCTAGTTGAACACTGCCAATCTGCTTTCTTCTTTTTCCCAACCCCCATCTTTCAAATTCCAAAATCATTTTATTTGAAATAAAAGAATTTATACCATAAGCAATAAAGGATATGGCTGTGAAAACTGTAATTATATTATATACGTCCATTAAATTAAGCCACAATTAAACGAAGCAATAAATAAAGACATAATCAAAAATATTAGCGATGGAACAAACTTAATAAAAGGATTTTTAACTTTTATATGAGAAAGTTGCGCACACAACATGAAGAAAGCCATTGATAGGGACGCATAAATTGTAATTTCATTATACCATAACCCAAGTATTAATAATGTTGAAGTTGATGTTTTGGCAACCCCTACAAAATTTCTTAATAAGTCTGAATATCCATAATGTTTAAATTCCACTACAATATTGTCATATCTGAAAATCCAAACAATAAGAACAGAGATTGCGACAATCAGTTGAAATGCTGTTGAAATATTTTCCATAATTCTAATTTGTTTAATGTATCTACAAGTTAGTTAAAAAGTGGAAACTATATGGCAACTATATGGCGCTCTTTAGCTTTTTTATATCGTTTCTTACTCTTTTATTATTTTATGTGTTGAGGTGTTTATACCGTCTGTAAGATTGAGAATATATCCCCCTTTCTCTAAACTGGAGATATCAATTTTTGTTGTGAAATATCCTTTCATTACTAGTCTTCCAAATATATCAAAAACTTCTGCTTCTAATCTTAAATTACTATTTGTGTAAATATAATTTGAAGTGGGGTTTGGGTGTAATTTAATCTCAAAATTTTGCAGCCCATCACTTGACATTGGATTGCATTCAATTTCATTACTTGAATTTTCATATAATTGACCATTTAAGACATACCATTCTTGCCATTCACCTCCAGTTCCTGTGTTCCAGGAATTAAGATCAAAAGAGTTCTCACCATTCACAGTACCTTTAATATTATAAACTTTTATTGCTTGATAGTCTGCATTCCACTCTAATGGCACATTCGGCGAGGAAATTTCAGGATAATTATTCGAAATCTCACAATTTACCTGTAAAAAATATGCGTTATCATCATAATTTGGAAACTCTCCGAAAACCCTAGCGTTTCCGTTTTGGTCAATACAAACAGCCGTATACTCATCACAAGCTACACCAAATACAGGAGTTCCATAGTCTGTCAGTATTCGTGACATAAAAACAATGTGACGTCCCTTTCTTTCAGGATCGTCATAGTGTTGATCAGTAATTACATTAGATAAATAATCAACCTCTAAAAAAGGTAAATTATCAACGGTAACTGAGACATTATAAGGGTTAGACAATGCTTCACTTGATGTAACTGTCCCATTTTGGGCAGTAAAGTAATATTCACCCATTATTGCCATACCTGCGCTAGTACCACCCACTGCAATATTTCTTTCAGAAATAGCTTGATTAATTAATGTATTGAGTTGAGTGCCTCTAAAATAATTAACATAATTCCATTGATTTCCCCCTGCAAACCATATAGCCTCAGCATTCAAAACTTTATTGTGAATATATGACTCATCTGCAGCAGAACTATTATTAAGCACTATGGTTTCAACAGAATTAACATTTACACCCAATTCGCTAAATAAATAATTATTATAACCATCGCTTCCAGATGTTCTCAAAACTAATATATCACCACCATTAGAGCGCTCCAAAAACCAAGTCATTGCATTATCGTCCTCTGAAGCACCTCCCATAAGACAAACACCTCCATTGGTTTCTCGATAAACATCATTATTATTACCAGTGAAATATGAAGTGTAGTTTTGGCTAATAGAATCAATGGATATAATTAATAAGATTAATAGTATTAGCTTTTTCATAAATTAAGATGGTTTATTTGACGGCTTTAATATATTCTATTTCTAAATTAAATCTACCTTCCTGTTTGTCAGAAATATGAAGGCTTAACGAATTTACTTTCTCAAGATCCAAGTCTGGATAGTTTGAATATGTATATCCCCTCCAAGTTGCTCTAAAATCTTCAACTGGAAGTTTTACAATTATCCATTCATTTTTTTGAGACTTAAAATCACAGGAATAGGAAGCTCGAATATTTTTTTGCCTTAATCTAAGTTTATAATTATTCCCATCCCCCTTTAATTTAATCTCAAAAAACTTTATACCATTGAGATTATGTTTTCCAATATCTAGCCTTGACGAAGCAAATCCCCCGTTATTTTCAAGAGATAAATTACCTCTAAAAATTAAATGTTTTTTGTCATTAATTAGAACAGTAGAGTTGGAAATACCCCCCATAACATCATCGTTTACGATGGTCCATTTTTTTATTCCGATTTCTTTAGATGGATTAATCAAATCAAGACTCTGGGAGTTCATAGGGGCTTCAAAAATTAAAGATACAAATAGTAATAGTATTAGCTTTTTCATATCGTATGTTGCTCTAATATAATAGACTTTTTAAATAGTCAACAATCATATCATAATAACCATTAACATTAAAATAAAAAAGTATAAAAACCCCAATAATAATCCCCATGACAGCACCAATTCTTTCTCCTCTCTTAATGTTAATTTCTTTACTTTCAAGCATCATATATTTTGGAATGAATGGACGTATTATTAATACTAATAATGCAAAAATGCCTATTACACAGCAAATTATAAATATGTAATCAATGATTTCCACCTATCAATAAAATTAATATAAATTAATCAGATTAATTAAATAATAATAGTATTAGCTTTTTCATTTTTTCAAATATTTATATATTAAAAATGCTAAACAAAGCCCAAGCCCAAGCACAATAACAACAAATGAATTATCACTGAGTAGAGAATCTTTAAGTGTATCCGTATGTAAAAGAGTTTTGTTCAAGATATTATTTAACAGCTTTAATATATTTTATTACTCAGCCAAACAACTTTCCAAACAAGCATAAAAAATATCTGACTACTGATCTGATTTGTGTAACTATTTTTTTCATATCGTATGTTGGTTTACTCTAATGTTATAACATTATTTCTTTTTTAGATTTTTCACTCCTAAATATGTCATATAAAAAAACAAGATAGCTAATGGCGTCTCAGTATATTCATTAAGAAATTCCGTTTCTTTAATTACATTACAATAAATGTCATATCCAATCAACCCAACAGATCCAAAATATAAAACTGCGGGGAGATATTTAACCGAGTATATTAGTTTTTCGATTTTATCCATATTATCAAAGTATTAGCTTTTTCATTTTTTTCTTTTGAAAAAATCATATTTTATTAAAACCAATATTATAATAAAGAAAAGCAATGAAAAAAAACATAAACCAATAAAATTAAAAATGGTTTCTCCCATGTCTTGAGTGCTAAAACTAGCTGAAGTTAAAATAACTAATGCCATCCATAATGAAGCAATTGAAAGTATAAATAAAAACCAAGAAAAATACTTATTCATAACTATAAACGTTTAATTAACTAAAAATTATTAATCAAATATTACTAATTTCAATTTTAAACCCTTATAAGTTTCTGCAATTCCTTCAACAGAAGTTTCACTTTGCAAAGAAATTCTAACAAAACCTTCCCCATAACTTAAATAAGAAAATGTTGTATCTCCAATTTCTTTCCATACAGGATTGTATTGAGGAAACTGACTCCATCTTTGAGGTCTTTCTTCGGTTGCTGCTCTTTCAATATATGCAAGCACAGCGCCCCCTTCCATTACATCATCATCAATTTCGGGAACTTTAATTTCAAAGTTTCCATATTGTTTGTCATCACTAAGGCTTGTTAAATCTCCAAACTCAACAATTACAACTTCAAGTTTTTTTCCAACTTCAAATTCTTTTTCAATCTCAATACAAGAAAAAAAGAATAAAGGGATAAATAATAATAAAAATAAATTTTTCATAATGTTTAGTTTAATGTATCTACAATATAGTAAGTTGTTTATGGTTAGTCAAGTAAGAAACGAGGATATTGATATGTCGGCATTAATTAAAATTCACTATTTTAACGAACAACTATTGCATTGATATTTGAAAATGTTAAAAATACCCCCACCTCTATTAGTTCTGGTTTTAGTTATTTCTAATTACTTTTCATCTAAAAAAATTGATTTAATTCTCCTGCCAAATCAAAACTTAATTTCATTTATTATACTTTTAGTCGGAGTGCTTATTTTAATTAATCCAATTCTTAAGTTTATAAAATCAAAAACTACAATTGACCCGATAAAGTTTAAAAAAGTTAACAAACTCATAACCTCAGGAATCTATAAATATTCAAGAAACCCTATGTATTTAGGTCTGTTGATGATAGTCATATCAACATCAATATTCTATTTGAATATTTTCTCACTTATAACACCTATCCTTTTTGTTTGTTGGATAAATAGATTTCAAATTAAAAGAGAAGAGATTTTTCTCGCCGAAAAATTTGGTAAAGAATACATGTTATATAAGACTAAAACAAGAAGATGGATTTAGTGAGACTAATTTTTTTACTTTCATATATATTTTTCCTCTTTTAGCCAAGAAAATACTCCAGAACTGTCTGTAGTATGTTGCCCTAAACGTTAAAAATTAACTATATTGTTAAACTAATTTTTAAACTTTTATTATGAAAAATATTACATACTTATTTACTTTATGTCTGATCTTAACTTCTTGTGGTCAAGAATGTGAGGTTGAGTCCAATGGATTTGCCCCTATGGAGGGTCAAACAGTTATGATGGGAAGTCAAGCATCAGTTGATGTTGTTATTGCAATGGATAAGGTTTGGGCAGAAAGAGATTATGATGCTTTAAAATCTTTTATTGCAGATGGGGCTAGTCTACAATTTTATAATGGTACAACTGCAAGTAATGGAGATGAGTTTGTTGCGATTATTGAGAAACAATATCAGGATGGACTTGCAGAAGGAAATTCTGGGGAATGGGTATTTAGATACGCATTTTCTATTAAGCCCTCCAAACCTGAGGGAACAGATCATCCTAACAACAGAGGAGAATGGGTTAATGCTGGGTTTGCAGGATCTGATGGAAGTAACTATAATGAATGGTATCAGGTTGAGAATGGAAAAATTATTTCTTGGTCACAAACCAGAGGCGTAACTTCTGCTGAATAAATTTTTTATTAACTCTATACTAATAAAAATATTTATGATATTAGTATAGAGTTAATATTTTAATTTAAGTATTTAAAGAATTGGTTTAGTTGCAGGGTCCATCTTCATATGCAATAACCCCATAAAAATTAAAAGCCTCACAGCTATTTCCATAGGTGTTTCCGTCACATCCGCATACAGGCTGATATTCTTCAGTGCAAGCATAATCTAAATTGATTAATGACTCATCAACACACATATTTGGCACATCCTCATTATCACTACTACAATTAAATACAAGTGGAATAAATAGTAATAGTATTAACTTTTTCATTTTTTAAATTGAATATAGATTAAACATAAAGTTACTATTATCGAGCAAACAATTATAACTTTATTATACCACTTTAACTTTTTCATTTCTTTTTCTCTTTTTTGAATTTATAAAGTAAATAGATAAGAAATATAATAAATACTACAAGTAGAGTAATTTCTAAATTTTTTTCTGCAAATTTTCTTGCTGCACCAATTATAGGTAAATCATCAATAAATTTAAGCAGATATTTAAGAAGTTTTAATAAGAACTTCCCCATATTATTTAAATTTTCCTTTTACTTCTGTGAAAAATAAAAATGCTATAATTACACCATCTAAAAGGATCAATGCATTCTCACTAAATTCTAAAAAAGGGGTAAAAGGCGTTACACTCGTGAGAATATATGAATCATCTGAAATCACGAAATAACTAATAGCGCCCATTATAAGATAAAATATAAATAACTTTTTACCAATAGGTTTTAGTTTATATAAGAAATACCACATAAAAGGAATCAAAATTAAAAGTATAATAAAGAAAATTCCTTCTATTATAGTTGGCTCAGAGTCAACCTCTTCATAAGGAAAATAAGTTTGTTCAACTATGAATAATATAATCATAGAAAAAAAGAGAAATACCTGTAGTAAAATTGTTTTTTTAAAAAAATTAATAGTCATAGCTTTCATTATTTATTGTATATACAAGATAGTAAGTTATTTAGTCTCCCCCCCAAGTATCTTGAAAGAAAATTCCCACACCAAGTTCCGCCCAAAGATAAAGTATTACACATATTACTAAGAATACTATCCACTGCCTCCAATAAGTTCTGTAACAAAACTTAACTTTAAAAAAGTTGTATATAGATTTCATAGTTTTACTTATTTTTTTATCATTTTTATATTAATTAAAATTTAACAAAAAAAAGTGTAAATAATCAAGTTTATATATATATTTTTGCGGCCGAATTTTTTTAATAATATTAAATGATGAAAAATCAAGACAACGGAAACACTCAATTAAATTCAGCTAGAAACGAATTTAACGACAGAGTTGAGTCAAAGTTATTTTTGGGAAGAACCAAAAAAGTTTCTTGGACAGGGGCAAGAAGATTTAGAAGTATTTAAATATATTTTCAATTATTGCAATAGACTTAAAGGCTATGCATTTTGTATGCTGCTATATTATATTTATTGTAAATTGTTAAGTATAACTTTATATCATGCAAAATAAACTAAATAGATTCATTAAATATCCCGTAATAATGATTGCAGTAGTAATTTCTATTTCAGGAATCAGGTGGTTGATTAGCTCAGAGCCATGGATTTTGGATCAAGTAGCAAATGAGGAGCGCCTGGCGATGACCTTCAATGAATTGTTTTTAATTGAAGGAAATGACACACTCGCGGCATACCTTAAGCAGATTTATAGATTTTTAGGATTATATGTTTTTGGAACAGGCTTGATGCTAATTGTATTTGCCTGTAATAAGTTTTTCAAAGAAAAAAGCTTTAGAAATAAATATCTTTTTGTTTTAGGTTTTTTATTATTTACTAATATTCTTCTTGCTTATTTTTGGATTCCATCATCACATTTTATTTATATAATGTGGGGAGCAATTTTACTCTATTTCATAAGCTTGTATAATCACGTTAGAATGCAATAAAAAAAGGCCCCTAAAATTTAGAAGCCTTTTTTAATAATTTTATTCAAGTGATGATATGGATGCCGTCCAATCGCAATACCATTGGACATATATAGCTTTACCTTCATCATCAAAATCAAATGATTCGTAGATAGGAATTACAACAGATTTACCATTTTCAGAGTTAGTAACTTGCATGTCATAATAAAATCTAACAGATCCATCAGATTCGCCAGTTTCTGGATTTACTCCCTGGAGAAAATTAAATGGTGCCATGTGCTTCACATCGTACTTTGCAAAAAAGTCTTTATGAATTGCTTTGATCTGATCAAGTCTCAACGTGTCAGGTGCACCTAGAAGAGTACCTCTAAATACTGCATCATCAGAAAAACGTGAATAGTCAACATCTTCATTTGCGTAGCTAGTTAAAAGTGCTTGCATTGTTTTTGAATTTTCTTCAAAAGATTGATTTACAGCAGAATCAGTCTCAGAATTACATGAGAAAATAAAAGCACTAATTAATATTGAATAGATTATTTTTTTCATAGTTAATAGGTTTTGATTATACTTAAATGTAAATAAAATTATTACTCTTTACCACCGTTTGAGCTTATTTTTTTTGCTAGTAACTGCATATCATCAACCATATCTGTTTCATCAACAATTTCATAACCTAAAATAGTCTCAATTATATCTTCAAGTGTAACAATTCCAATAGTGTTTTTTTCACTATCAACTACAAGTGAAATGTGTTCACGTTTTTTTAATAGCTTGTCAAAAAGTTTTGGAATTTTTGTGTTTTCAGTAGATATAATTATTGGCCTTTTTATCTCTTTTAATTTAAAATCTCCTTTATTATTTATTATACTTTCCAATATGGTGTCCTTTAGTACATAAGCTTCAATCAAATTTTCATTTAAAATTGGAATCCTTGAAAATACTAGCTCAGGATTTTTTTGATAAAATTCATTAATTGTCGAATTCTGATCTGCTGTAACCATTACTGAATATGGAGTCATAATTTCTTTTACACTAACATTTCTTAGCTTAACGATATTCTTTATAAAATTTGAGTCTTTTTTTCCGATTATTCCTTCCTCTTTTGCAATTTCTGCAATAGTTGAAATGTCTTCCCTTTTAAAAAAAAGCTCTTTTTTGGAAGCTCCAATGGATTTTGTAAATGCTTGTAGAATCCATAAAATCCCAGTGTATTTGAAAACAGGAATTATGGACGAAAGAAAAATTGTTGTAAATCTAGCTAGGCTATTCCAATATTTAGCACCAATGGTTTTTGGAATAATTTCTGAAAAAAGTAAAATCATAATAGTCATTATTGTGGAAACAAACCCCACCAAAACTTCATCTGAAATTCCACCTGGGAAAAAAGTGTTTTCTAGATTTAGTTCTGAATAAGCCACCTTAGCCTGAACTCCCACTAAGATTGCCCCAACTGTGTGGGCTATTGTATTAAGAGTTAAAATAATTATCAAAGGTTCGTCGATCGAATTCTTTAGGTCAGATAGAGTCTTAGCATACTTTTTACCCTCTTTGATTTCAATTTTTATAAATGTGGTATTTATGCTTAGCAATACAGCCTCTAGAATGGAACACAAAAAAGATAGACTGATGGTTAAAAAAATGTATAGTATTAAAAGTTCCAATAGGAATAAATAATTACCTCAAATTTAATAAAACAAATGCAGACATTAGGGTCTTTTTAAATTATTGTAAATTGTAATCATAAAAAATTATTTTTTAATAAAAAGAGCATAGCATATGAAAAGATATTTCCTCGCTTTACTCGGTCTGATTTTATTTTCTTCTGGACTATGCATTTTCGGAGAAGCAGTCATCTCTAAATATGAAAATACAAACTGGTTTTGTGTCGGTACAGTCTCATTAATTTTAATTAATGCAGGACTTGGTCTTATGATAAAAAATAAATGGGGTACCTTTTAATCTGTAATAATTGCAGGTGAAATTTCAGAATTACTTTTAATTACTATATAGGTTGAAATAGCATAGAAAGCATTTCCCCCAGCACCATCACTCGTCCAATCTTCAAAATCATATTCAAATGAAATTGTAGAGCCACTAAAGCTTGTATCTAGTGTATTCATTCTGACCGGAACAGCCATACCAGGGCACCAGCCAGCACGATCAGGCATCCAATTTCCAGGACTTTGATTACTAACTGGGTTAGCTGAACATCCGATTGGACCAAGGTTATGTTGATATGTATTTCCTCCGTTAATTTTAATATCATGAGTTCTATAACACCATTCAGCACAAGGCCTTCCATCAGCATCGTAAGGAGTTGCATGGCCCCAACCAGAAATAATAGTTCTAAATTCTATACTTTCTGAATCATTTGGGATTAGAATTGATTTTTCTAAATCTACGTTATGAGAAACGCCATACGGAACACCACTTATTGAGTTTGAATGAAGATTTAGCACTTCCGAAATAGCATAATTCTCATAATCAGGGGTTCCAACGATGTAATCAAAATCAATGCTTACAATATCAGCTTTTGCTGTCCAATTTTCAATATATATTCTCAGCTCAGCACTATCTTTTAAAAGCATTTTAAAATCAGTAACGTCAAATTCAAGTCCTCTTTGTAATTGTTGAGTTCCCACCCAGTATGGTGTTATATATCTAGCTATTTCATACCAGTTTCCGGTACTTTGATCTTTAACTTTTACATTTGCAAAACGATCCCAATCATCGCATCCAGTTGATGGGCAATCAATTTGTAGATACATTTTTATTTCTTGGATATTTGACAAATCATCATGTAAGTTAAATACCTGACTAGCAGATTGACTAAATCCCCCTCCATAACCTAAAGCTTGATTTTGAAAAGCTTGGTAATTGTGAATCATCGGAGTACCTACACCAAATAAATTTATATTGATATTATTACCAATATCATCGGATGATATTACAAGTGTTGAATAATAGTTGGTGGCATCAGACGGTCTAAAACGAACATATATTTCGTTTGAAATTTCTGGAACAAAAGAAATATCTTCGGCGAAAGAGTTATTATCAGTTGATATTTCATAACCAATTGGTGAGCTGATATTTATTTCAGATGAAGTATTTTCTGCACTTATAATTAAAACTTGAGAATCAGAAACCTGAGTGACCATTGTATTTTCAAATGATAAAGAACTAACATTGGTTGAAATGCTGGCAGGTAAATTAATTACATTGTCATTTCCAGAATCTTCATCTGAACCACATGTCATTAAAAATGTGCAAAATAAAAGTCTAAATAAATTTTTCATAGTCGTTTTAAAATTATGGTTATTAGTTAAGTATTAAGTTTTTATCTCTGATTTTATTAATTCTAAGCATTGTATAATCAAAAAAATAATTTTGATATAGTTTCCAGGGTAATTTAGATCCTTGTTTTGGGAATAGGTGAGATGACCTGTGAATATATCCAGAATTAAGATTTAGTAAAGGGGAAATATTCATATTTTGATTCTCAACTTTAGGCATAAAGAAAGAATAATTTTTCTTATCCATTAACTTAAATAGCCTGCTTGCATATTCACTTGTTAGATCACTTTTTAATGTCCAAGAAGCGTTGGTGTATCCAGCAAAAAAGATACAATTTGGCAATCCACTAAGCATTAGCCCTTTATAAGTAATTGCATTTGAAGGATTATAAGTAACCCCATCAATACTAATCTTTGACCCACCAAAAGCCAACAGCTTTAATCCTGTAGCACTAATAATTATATCGGCATCTAAATTTTTACCGGATGCTAGTTTTATTCCTTTTTTATTAAATGATTCAATTTTATCAGTGATAACATTAGCTTTACCTTTACGAATAGCTCTAAATAAATCTCCATCTGGTGCAACACAAAACCTTTGATCCCAAGGATTATAATTTGGCTCAAAATGGGGCTTAGCTGGAAAATCACCTAATTTTTTTTGAGCAGCTTTTACAAGTAATTTCTTCATATAGTTAGGCCAGATTTTACATGCCTGAAAAAATAGAATTTGAACAAAAATATTTTTAAATCTTATCAGTTTATGGGCAACTTTTTTTGGAAAATATTTTTTAAATAATTCAGCATATTTATCCTTATTAGGAAAAGCCCCCACGTAAGTTGGTGACCTTTGAAGCATTGTAATTTCAGATGTTTCATCAGCCATCTCAGGGACAATTGTTACTGCTGTAGCTCCACTACCTATCACCACAACCCGTTTGTTTTTATAATCTAAATTTTCAGGCCAATGTTGTGGATGTATAATTTTACCTTCAAAATTTTCTAACCCATTATAATCAGGGGTATAACCTTCATCGTAATTATAATATCCCGTACAAGAAAAGAGAAATTGAGAGTAATGTGTTTCTTCAATTCCACTTTTGTTAATTACCGTTATTGACCATAGTTTATTTTGAGTATCAAAGTTTGCTTTTAATACTTTGGTTTGGTATTTAATTTTATCTTTTATTTTGTATTCATTTGCCGCCTCATTTAAATATTTTAAAATATTAGGAGCGTCTGCAAAAGACTTTGGGTTATCCCAAGTTTTAAATGAAAAACCAAATGTATACATGTCAGAGTCTGACCTTATGCCGGGATATTTAAACAGGCTCCATGTACCACCTAATTCTTCTCTTGCTTCAAAAATCACATATGATTTTTCAGGATTTTTTCTTTCCAAATGACATGCTGCCCCTACACCTGAAAGCCCTGCACCAACAATTATGATATCTGTATAATTTTTCACTTCAAAAATTTCCTTACGGTTGGTGAAGATACAAACCATAATGAAAATCCACTAATTACAGTTATAAGACCCAATAGCGAGAAGATCCTTAAAACCGTATTATTAAAATCATCTCTTCCTTCATAGTCCATAGTATGGGTCATCCATAAGAAATCAAACCACCTCCAATCTCTATGTCTTACTGTCTGGAATTTCGCATTTTCTATTGAAATATATGCTTTTAAATTTTCATCTGATGTATAGTTAATCACATAAGCCGGAAGAAGCTTTTCTCTATATTCGTGGTGTTTACCAACTACATAAATTGTTTCAATACTTGATATTTCTAAGCCTTCTTTCATGTGATTATTTGCTATATAAATAGCATCTTCTTGAGAAATCATCTTTTTATGTTCACCGGTTCTTGCGTTATACAAATAAGAATCATTTATTAAAAAAAAAGGTTCTTTTTTTATATCACGTATTTCAATGGTTTTAATCGATTCAGAATGATTAATCTCAGAGGGACTAATCAAATCTTCAAAAGCTATTGGTTGATAATCAAGATTTTTAAATTGATCACCATGAATTTCATCCAGATTAGTCCAGCTAAAATACAATCCACTTATTGTCCACATTAAAAATTGAACTCCCAAAAAAAGCCCTAAATACCTATGAGCTCTTCTTATTTTATGCGAAATTTTTCTATTCATTTTATTAGGAATTAAAACATCTAAAAAAATTCAAAATTATTTTTTTATATACTTTTTATAAAAGGAATAAAGAATTGCATATATAATAAGCACAATCCATAGATATATAAAAACATCATTTTTATAGCCCATTATTGTTTGGTTATTAAATAGTTAGTTACAACAATTTAATAAAAAATAAATAATTAAGTTTTTAGATAAAAGAGGTAGTAGAGATTACTACTTCTTTTTAATTTTAATCTTCACAATATTGCTCGGTTATTTCCTCAAGCATAACTTCTGATTGAATTGTCATTACAATTATATCACCCTGGTCATCTTCGAACTCCATTGTTATTGGAAAAACCAATTCAAAATCTGTGTCACACTCCATCGTATTACAATTATTTGAAGACCATTCTTCAATAAAAGTCATAATTTCCTCTTCACTATTCCCGGTAAATTGATCACCGTTTGGAGCTTCGACTGTTACTGGGTAAACGATTTCACCACATGTATCAAGTCCGTCTTCGCCATCATCATTATAACAATGCTCATCTAAAAGCTCTTGTAATTCTTCTTCTGAATTTATTGTTAAAATCTGAGTTTGATCATTCGTTTCAGAATAATATTCTACTGTTAAGGGGTATACTAACGAAAAATCTCCACAGTCATCACTATTACAATTTTGATAGTATTGATCAATATATTCATGCAAATAGTATTCACTTTCTACATATATAATATCACCTTCAGGATTCTCTATTGAAATAGGATAAACAAGGTCAACACAATCAATCTCAAACCAACTTTCATCATCCCAGCCATTATTGTCCTCATCGAGACACACATCAAAATACATCTCTAGCTCTTCATAGCTTTCGATTTCAATTACTTCTTGCTGTTCGTTTCCATTTTCATTCTCAAAATAGAAAATAATATTTATCGGAAAATTAATTTCAGGTAATCCATCATACTCATCACTCATCTCATAATATAAATCCACAGCTTCGAATAATTCATCTTCATTCACGACAGAAACCTGAGAATCGTCAGGCATAGTTATTTGAACAGGAAATTGAATATCAAAACACATGTAATTCCCCCATTCTTCAAAAACATCATAATAACCATCATCGTCTTCATCATAATTTTCATCAAAAAGCGGCTCACCATTTTCATCAAAGTATATATAAAGTATATTTAAAATAGAAATCAAACTTCTAGATTGTCTTCTAAGTTTTACTTCATAACCTAAATTTTCAGCGTATAATATCAATTCAGCCGTAATACTATTTTCTAGATTATTTATGTGATTTTGAGAAACTTCAGGTAATTCGTCAAAACTAATTTCAATTTTACCTTCGTGGTTTTTAATTAATTGAATATGTTCTTCTATTGTTAGATTGTCTATAGAATTATCTGTTTCTGAATCAGAGCATGAAAAAACTAGTGCGCTAAATAAGAATAAATAAATATACTTTTTCATAAAATTGATTATTTTGCACAATATACAAAAATTGCACTGTGTGCAGTATTTATAATATTAGTATGTGGGATACATCAACATTAAAGTTAAGTATGTGGGGAGCTACAATTTCAGGTGTTTTTGTTGCTTTTGTTATACAATTGCACTTTGAAGGTGATATTGTAATATTCGATTATATTGAATTTTCATTACCCATCCTATTTATACTAATAAATTTGATCTTATTTAGGGTAACTGTAAATTCTAATGGTATTTCAAAGTCTTTATTTTTTCCAAATGTCAAATACAATGTAAAATCTTGGAGCGATATTAAACATTTCATAAATGTAACTGAAATTACTAAAGATACAAATGGCAAAGAGATAAGAAAGGAAACAATTTGGTTTGTTGATTTTAACGATAAAGTATGCTTAAGGATTGAGAAAAATAATCTGCTTAGCAGAAAGAATATAAAAAAAATAATATCTATTATTAAACAAAGAGAAGTTGAGTACCCAGATAAATTAGTTTTCAAAAGTCCATTGTGGTATAGATTAGGTCTTTGGAAAGTAGACTATTCAAAAAAAGAAAATCCTGAATTGTAAATTATTTTTTATCTTTCAACATGTATCGTTTAGTAGCCTTTTTATTATTATTTAGTTTAACTTCATTTTCAAACAACAACCCTCAATTTGTTGAATTTAAAAACATATCCTTTGACGAATTTAAATATCAAAATAATTTTCAATTTCAATTGAATGGTATTTTTCATAAGCCAGAGAAAAAAAGTTTATTACCAAGTGGGCCGTTAAACGATCTGATAAATAAATTTGCAAACACTAGCTATTTATCACTTAAAATTAAGAGTTCCAGAGAAAAGCATAATGAACTTAAGATTTCATTTTCAAAAAGTTCATTAGCAATCAGGTATATGCTAGACTAAACTAGTACATCATTGCTGTAATCAATCTGTATAGAAACCAACAGATCACTATTGCGTAAAAATACTTTCTATTCTTTTTATACCATTCCATATTTATTCACTTATGGTTTTTAAATATTTATAATGAGAGCCACCACTTCTTTTAGCAAATTTATGGATCTTGTTTTTGGTGTCTAATAAAAGACTTTTAATAGTTGGATTTAATTTTTCCTCATCCATAAGCTCGTCAATTCTTTCGACAAAATGAATTTGTAATCTTTGCTCAGAGAGATCCGGTTTTTCAGGTTTTTTTATAATTGTTTCAAATAAATTATCGATTAATCCTTCAGCAGAAAGTGCGTATCCTTCTAAAGATTCTCCTGCGGACAAGATTCTATTTAGTTTAGTTACACTTAATAATCTATTAAATGCACTAAGCTGTAATCCTTGAAGAGAACCTAAAACACCTTCGCCTTTAATTTGAGATATTAAGCTTTTATCCATTAGCCAATTTTGGGTATTCCAAAGGTTTTTTTCCATGAATTTTAGCGCTTCCATTTGTTTATTAATATCAACATTTACAAACCTTACAACTCCTTTTTGATTTTCATTATGAGGGGTGTCATAAATGCCACCCACGAGATTAAGTACATGATAGATATACCTTCTGTAAACTCCAATTAATTCACCATAAAGCTCATCAAGCTCATTGTAATTTTCTTTAGGTTCTACTGTCCATTCTTTTAAGTTTTTTGCAACTATTTTTAAATTATTAATTCCATACATACTAGCTTTAACAGGATCATCACCAATATTTTCTGTTTGAGAATTTGGATCGTTTCCGTATCCCCCAAACATGTAAATCGGATTTAATGATTTTTCATCAACAAATTTTTTAAGAATTTCTTTTTCTTCTTCTGGACTCTTACCAAAATATCTATAACCCCATTCTATCGAGTAATCATCATATGGCCCAAGCTGTCTAACAAACCTGATGTTTTCATCACCCGGCTGAGCAACATAATTATATCTTGCATAATCCATTATGGTAGTTGCAATACCAAATTTTTGTGTAAAATTACCTGATCTTAATGAATCCACTGGGTAAGCACTACTAGCTTTCATATTATGAGGTAATCCTAAAGCATGTCCAATTTCATGTGCAATGACTTGTCTCATCATTTCTCCAATTTCTTCTTCTGGAGTAAATAATGTTCTTGCGCTAGGATTAGCAGCTCCTGTTTCTAACAGATATCTGTTTCTATAAGATCTTAAATGGTTGTGATACCATACAATATCACTTTCAATAATTTCACCAGTTCTTGGATCTGAAACACTCGGCCCCATAGCATTCCTTGTTGTAGAAGCTACGTATCTAACAGTTGAATATCTTATGTCTTCAGGACTAAAATCTGGGTCTTCTTCTTTGCTGGGAGGGTCTTTAGCTATTATTGCATTTTTAAATCCTGCTTTTTCAAAAGCACTATTCCAATCTTCGATTCCCAATTTAAAATATTTTCTCCATTTCATAGGAGTACCAGGGTCTAGATAGTATATTATTGGTTTGATTGGCTCAACCAATTCACCACGATTATAAGCATCAAGATCAGACGGCTCAAGTCTCCATTTCCTGACGATGTTATAACTGTCAGATTTTAATTTTTCAGAACTATAATTTATTTTATTTATCGTGAACCATCCAACCCTTTCATCCTCATATCTAATTGGCATGGGATTATCTGGTAAAGCAATGATTGAATGATTTATTTGAAAACTAAAAGTTTTTGTTCTATTTGCTCGTGGTGCTTTATTTACACTAAAGGTTAAGGTGTGAAGTATTTCTGTATTTCTTGGAAAGCTTCTCGCAGAGTCGATAAAACTTCTTTTTTTATCAACACCACCAATTTTATAATTGTCTTTTTCGTAAGATCTTATAATATTAAACCCAGGTGAGTCAGACATAAAATAACTCGAGACATCAATCAGATATTTATCGTCTTCAGAGTTTTTTATATCAAAAACTCCAAGTATTGGTTTAAAATTATTAACCGATACGCTATGGGATATAGGATCTTCTTCATCAGAAATATTAGTAAAGCTAACTTCTTTAAGCAGAATTTTTTTTGCATGCTTTTCAAATTGAACAACATGCTCGGCTGTTTTAGATCCAGCGTTTAGGTATCCAGCATAACTTCCAGGTAATTGAGCCAATCTCGTTACAACTAAAAGTTCTTTTTCCAATAAACTTTCGGAAATTTCAAAATATAATTTGTTTTCTTCATTAGTATAGGTATTAATCAAACCTTCACTAAAATTCATATCAACTGTTAACGAGTCAATTGTCTTTTTTTGATTTTTCTTTTCGGCAGAAAGAGTATGATTTAAGCCCAGGAATAGTATAAAAATTAATATTTTTCTCATATTTCTTAATTTTTAACAAGTTACAAAACTGCCTGAAAAACTAAATTATGATTAGGAATTCTTTCGATTTTTTTTTTAATTGCACCAGCAATTTACAATTTGATCAAAAAGTGGAATTAATTTTTGCAAATAATCAAGACTTAACGGACCTTATTACAATTCTATTGCTCAATATTTTTGTTGTCCTTTTTATCTCCAAGTTTATTTATCTCAAATTCAATAACAAAGGCAAAAAGTCATTGAATGAGTTTTTCTTTACTTATAATTCTGCTGGACTTATTACATTTTTACTTTGTTTCTTGTTGAGTAATGTTAAATTAGATTTAGGTTTTGCATTAGGACTTTTTGCAATTTTTGCAATATTAAGATTCAGAACAGAAACAATTAAGGTTAAAGAAATGACATATTTTTTTGTCATCATTGGAGTTTCTGCGATTAATGCTCTTTCTAATGATAATGCTAGTATTATGGAGTTGGCAGTTGCCAATGGTTCAATAATATTACTTCTATTTATTTTAGAATACACAATAAGTAGAACTTCATCAGAATAAACTACTTTATCACACAATAATTATTTTTTTTTTAAGTTATAATGTTTCAACTAAATATAATAAACATGAAAAAACTTATTTTTTTACTTTCAATTTTGGTAAGCTTTTCTTGCGCTAACCCAACAGAAACTGTATCAGCTGTTGATGCTGATCAAGTTGTTGCAGACATAACAGCAATGTCAAATGATTTTCAATCTGCGTACATTACACGTGATTGGGATACCGCTAGTAAGTGGGTTTCAGCTGACCTTGGAACAACAATATATAATTCAAATGGATCTCCTTTGACTGTTCAAAGTCAAGACGAGGTGAATGCAGTTAGAGGTTGGGATTTTGGCACTTTTGAAATGTCCAATCATCAGGTTTTTATGTCTTCTGACATGAATACAGCCGTTGTAACATTCGACGCAGACGGGCTTATTAACTTTGAAGATGGAGAGCAAAATGTTCCTTACGCAACAAGGGCTTCTCAAACTTGGGTAAACGAAGATGGAGAGTGGAAGGTAATGCATTCTCATTGGTCACCAAGAACAAATTCTCAAGGAATTCCACAAGCAAATTAGATTTTTGTTTTTGTAGATTGAAAAAACCCCGATCGTCGGGGTTTTTTTTATTTACTAACTTTACAATATGAAAACAAAGAAAGAAATAGTCAAGGATTGGATTACTAGGTATACTGGAGTAGAAATTACCAATTTTGGAGAATATATTTTATTGACAAATTTTCAGAAATATGTTGATGAATTTGCTTCTCTAAATAATGTTGAGGTTAACGGATTAGATAAGAACATGCCCTCCTCAACACATAACAATATTACCATAATAAATTTTGGTATGGGTAGCCCAAATGCAGCTACTGTAATGGATTTATTGACTGCACTAATGCCTAAGGCCGTATTGTTTCTTGGTAAATGCGGAGGATTAAAAAATAGAATCAAAATTGGTGATTATATTTTGCCAATTGGTGCAATTAGAGGAGAAGGAACATCAAATGATTACTTCCCAATTGAAGTCCCAGCCATGCCTTCATTTTCTTTACAAAGAGCAATTTCTTCAGCTTTAAAATACAAAAAAACCGATTATTGGACAGGTACAATATTCACAACAAATAGGAGGGTTTGGGAGTTTGATATAAAGTTTAAAAAATATTTGAAGAAGGTAAGAGCCTATTCAATAGATATGGAGACAGCTACATTATTCACAGTAGGTTTTCATAATAGAATTCCAACTGGTGCTTTACTTTTGGTTACGGACCAGCCTATGGTACCTGACGGAATCAAAACTAAAATTGAAGATGATAAGAATTCAAAATTATATGATAAAAATCATCTTGAGCTTGGCATAGCATCTCTTAATGAAATTATCAAATACGACGATACAAATACAGTGAGGCACTTAAAATTTTAATCGGTTTAAAAGATGAAGATTTTTTACTTTTTAATATTTATAGTTTCAATCTCCTTTTCACAGAATGAGATCAAGCACTCTGATATTATAGGTGAATGGGAAATTAAAATTAAAGTCAAGCAACTATTGAAGGAAGAAATTAAAGAGTTAGATATGTTTGAGAAAATGGCCGCAGAGTTAGCATCGGGTTTTGCTGAGGATATTCTTAATTCAGCGGATATGTATATAGAATTTAAAAGGAATGATATTGCTTTATTAACATTTGATTTTTTAGATTATCAGGAGGAGGAAGAAATCAAATGGAAATTAATAGATAATGAAATTTTAATTGATGACTCTTTAAATAAAAAAATAAATCTTGGTTCAGAAAATAATGTATGGGTGTTGGAAAATGGTATGATATTTCTTAAGGAAAAAAATCAAGCCATAAACAAAGCGGTTTTTCTAAGAAAAATTCCTTAAATATTAAATTCAAAAGTTAATCCTGCATTTTCTTGAAGTCTTTTTAAAAGAGAATCTCCTAATCCTACTGAAGGAGTCAGTATACCGAATGTTTCTGGAGTTTTGTCTAGAGCTAAACAAATCGCACTTTCAGCTAACATTTTTGAAGTAGAACCATATCCTGGATCCATGTCTCCAATTACTTTGCTTACATAAGTTTTATTTCCGACAGTTAGATAAAATCTAAGATTATAATATCCATTTACCCTCTTTGCTTCAGAGGGTCCTTCACCTGATTTGGGTAAAATATAATCAACTAAATTTTTTATCGCACTTCCTTTTTTTCGTGTTGCTAAAAATATTGGTATCAAACTAAGGAAACCTTTTATTTGACCAGAAATTCCTCTACCAGTAAGAGTTGCTTCATCATAAGAAAAGTCTGAACCGTATTTAAAATCTATCAATGCATGACTTCTTCTTACAATTTTAGTATTTATCCCTGCCATAACAAACGGAGCAATCCATGAATTAGATATTTTATCAAAAATTACTTTTTGTAAATCTTGCTTGTCAGGACCAAATTGTTTTCCAACAGGGTTGAGTCCATAGGGGTTGGTTAAAGTTTTTCGCACATCCTTATCTACACGCGCTTCCTCTAAAACATTAGATAAGCTATTATAAGTTCCACCACTTATTCCCCCTTTAGCTCCTGCCACTCTCATATTTATCATGCTGGCATATTCACCGGTTTTTTCAAAAATTATTTTTTGAGAATAATAAACACCCATGTCAGATGGAACAGAGTCAAAACCACAAGAATTAATTATTTTAATTTTCTTTTCCTCTGCCATTTTATGGTATTTATCAATAATTCTTCTTATCCATTGGGTTTCCCCTGTAATATCACAATAATCTGTGCAAGACCTGATACAAGCCTCAACAAGATTAGTTCCATATTTTGCATAGGGCCCAACTGTTGTACAAATTACTTTTGTTTTTGAAGTAAGTTTAACGAGGCTTTCAATATTATTACTATCAGCGATAAAAATTCTATCATCATTGATATTTAATTTATTGGCAACAGAAAATATTTTTTCTTTATTTCTTCCCGCTATTCCCCATTTAAGATCAGTGCTCGAATAGGTCTTACTTATATACTGACTAACAAGCTGACCAGTAAAGCCTGTTGCTCCCCAAATAATTAAGTCTAGTTTTTTTGTATTTGACATATCTAAAATTTATTGATCAATTTTTTCAGGTTGAAAGAAAATGACTTCATTGTTTTCGATAGAAATTTGAAAATCAATAGGATTGCAGCAAACTTCACAATCCTCAATAAAATTTTGATTTTTTATTGACGGATC
>CACOFE010000005.1 GCA_902626365.1 uncultured Bacteroidota bacterium
TCTAATAATACCGACGGAGTTTTTATATACTCTCCATATTTCTTTTCTTCTGTAATGAAATTGCCATGATAATCTAGAGTTGGGATTTACAATCAAAATTTTAGGGCTTAATCTACCTTCAATTTTCAAATTTTCTTTAGCAATAAAAGCATTGATAAAATCTTGTGACTGAGACTCATCAATTAGTAAAAACCCTCCCCATGGTCTATTGAAATCATAGTCAATAACATTGAAGCCAAGGCTCTCAATTTCTTTTCTTATTTCTGTATAATATTTATTCAATTTCCAGAATATTCAACGAAATTTCGGGGAGTTTCATATAGTTTTACAGATAACTTTAATGCTTTATTAATCTTATTTCTTAAGATGTCATAAATATATATACATATATTTTCAGCAGATGGAATTACATTTGAGAAATAAGGGACATCTAAATTTAAGTTTTTATGGTCTAGCCTCTCTTCTATCTCATTTTTTATAATATTCTTTAGCTCACCCATATCTATAACATAGCCTGTGTCGGGATTAATTTTTCCTGTAACGCTAACAATTAGTTCATAATTATGACCATGGTAGTTTGGATAATTACATTTTCCAAACACTTGACTATTTTTTTCATCGGGCCATTCTTTATTATGTAATCTATGCGCCGCATTAAAGTGGGCTTTTCTACTTACTGTAATTTCCATTTTTTTAAACTTTCATAATAATTATTCATAATAATCATAAACCAAGCTGTGTATTGGTCAGGATTGATTTTCATATCGTTAACCAAAATATCAATATCTATCCATTTCCATTCGTCAACCTCATTTGGATTGGGCTTTGGAACTCCGTCAAAGACACCTAACATTATATGATCATTTTCATGTTCAATTAATCCGTTAGAAAACTGAACTCTGTATATAAAAGAGCTGAAATTATGCAGATTGGTAACAAAACCCATCTCCTCATTAAGCCTTCTTTTTCCTGCATTTAAGTTGTCTTCACCTTCACGTTGATGACTACAACAAGTATTAGACCAAAGATTTGGAGTATGATATTTTGTGGAAGCTCTTTTCTGAAGTAAAATTTTTCTATCACTATTAAAAATTATAATTGAAAAGGCTCTGTGAAGTTTGCCTTTGCGATGAGCCTCCATTTTAGGCATAAGACCTATTTGATTATCATCTTTATCTACTAAAACAACTTTTTCCTCCCGCATATACCAAAAGTAAAAAGGCAAATTCAATAAACCTAATAAAATTAGGCTTTGCCAGTTGGTCCAAAATTTAACTGAAATTTTGGGTTATCATAATCTTTAATTGAACCAAAGTTTTTTTCAAATCTATTTATATTATCATTCAAAGCCTTAGCTAACTTTTTTGCATGCTGAGGGGTAATAATAATTCTTGATTTGACCTTATTTTTTGGAGATCCTGGCATAACAGAAATAAAATCAATTACAAACTCAGAAACCGAATGGTTGATAATAGCTAGGTTTGAGTAGGTTCCCTCAGCTACTTTTTCATCAAGCTCAATGTTAATTTTCTGTTTTTGTTCATTCTTTTTTTCCATAATAATAAAACTAGTTAGTATTCATTTCCTGATCAGGCATTGAAACGTCCATTAATTCGTCATAACTTTCCTTTGAACCAACCAAAATATCATCATATTTTCTAAGTCCGGTTCCAGCAGGAATTTTATGGCCGACAATTACATTTTCTTTTAACCCATCAAGGTAATCAACTCTTGCATTAACGGCAGATTCATTTAAAACTTTTGTTGTTTCTTGGAATGAAGCAGCAGAAATAAATGATTTTGTTTGTAATGAAGCCTTTGTAATACCCTGAAGAATCGGAGTAGCTGTCGCAGGTCTAGCATCTCTTGCCTCAACTAGATTTTTATCCTCTCTTTTCAATATTGAGTTTTCATCTCTATGGTCCCTAGAAGAAATAATTTGACCAACCTTAAATGTAGTTGAGTCTCCAGCATTTTCGACAATTTTCTTGCCATAAATACTATCATTTTCATCAATAAAGTCTGATTTGTGAACAAGTTGATCTTGTAAGAAAATGGTATCTCCTGAGTCTTGAATTTTAACCTTTCTCATCATTTGTCTTACCACAACCTCAAAATGTTTATCATTAATTTTTACACCCTGTAATCTGTAAACTTCTTGAACCTCATTAACTAAATATTGCTGTACAGCAGATGGTCCTTTAATATTTAGAATATCATTTGGAGTAATTGAACCTTCAGACATAGGTGTTCCAGCTTTTACATAGTCATTTTCCTGAACTAGTATTTGATTTGAAAGTTTTATCAAATATTTTCTGACTTCACCAGTTTTTGCCTCAATTATAATTTCTCTATTACCTCTTTTAATTTTTCCAAAAGAAACTACACCATCAATTTCACTTACAATAGCAGGATTTGAAGGATTTCTAGCTTCGAATAATTCGGTAACTCTTGGTAAACCACCTGTAATATCACCAGTTTTAGCTGACTTTCTTGGTATTTTTACCAGTATTTTTCCTAGGTCAATTTTATCACCATCATTAACAACAAGATGGGCTCCTACAGGTAAATTATATGACCTAATAATTTCACCCTTAGAGTTTTTTAAGAGTAATGTTGGAATCAACTTTTTATTTCTGGATTCAATAATTACTTTTTCTTGGAATCCTGTTTGTTCATCAATTTCAACTTCATAAGTTATTCCAGATTCAATATTTTCATAACTAATCTTACCAGCATAATCGGAAATGATTACACCATTATATGGATCCCATTCACATATAAGTGTTCCTTTTTTAATCTTTTTCTTGTTTTTCACATAGATGAAAGAACCATAAGGAATGTTATTGTTACTTAAGGTTAAACCTGTGTTTGGATCAGAAATTTTTATTTCAGAGGTTCTTGAAATTACGATTTCTACATCTTCACCATCGTTATTCTTTCCTTTTACGGTTTTTAAATCTTCAATTTCAATATTACCATCGAATTTAGATATAACACTATTTTCCTCAGAAATGTTTCCTGCAATACCACCAACATGGAAAGTTCTCAGGGTTAACTGAGTACCCGGTTCACCAATTGATTGAGCAGCAACTACACCAACCGCTTCGCCCATTTGAACATCTTTTCCAGTTGCAAGATTTCTTCCATAACATTTAGCACAAATACCCCTCTTTGATTCACAGGTTAATGCTGACCTAACTTCTACAGTTTCAACAGATGAGTTTTCAATATTATTGGCAATCAAATCGTCAATTACTTCACCTGACTTAACAAGAAGCTCACCTGAAATAGGATCATAAACATCTTGTAATGATGTTCTTCCGACAATTCTATCTCCAATTTTCTCAACTACTTCTTCATTCTTCTTTAGGGCAGAGACATTTATTCCTCTTAAAGTTCCACAATCATCCTCGGTTATAATCACATCTTGAGAAACATCGACCAATCTTCTCGTTAAATAACCAGCATCAGCAGTCTTCAACGCTGTATCTGCTAAACCTTTTCTTGCTCCGTGAGTTGAAATAAAATACTCTAAAATAGAAAGTCCCTCTTTAAAGTTAGAAAGAATTGGATTTTCAATAATCTCACCGCCTCCTGCAGTTGATTTTTTTGGTTTTGCCATAAGACCTCTCATTCCAGTTAGCTGTCTAATTTGTTCTTTAGATCCCCTTGCTCCAGAGTCAAGCATCATATATACAGAGTTGAATCCTTGTTGATCCTCTCTAATTCTTTTCATCGACAATTCAGTCAATTCTGCGTTAGTAGAAGTCCATATGTCAATTACCTGATTATATCTTTCATTATTAGTGATTAGCCCCATATTATAATTAGACCTAATAACATCAACCTGCTTATTAGCTGAAGTTATCATTTCAAATTTCTCATTTGGAATGATTATATCTCCAAGACTAAAAGATAAGCCTCCTTGGAAAGCAAACTTATAACCTAAAGTTTTAATTTCATCAAGAAATTCAGCTGTCTCAGGTACACTAGTAATCTTTAAAATATCTCCAATTATATCACGTAGAGATTTTTTTGTTAGTACTTCATTAATAAAGCCTGCTCTTTCAGGAACTTTTTCGTTGAAAAGAACTCGACCAACTGTAGTATCAATAATCTTGTCAACAAGATTATTTTCAGGATCCAAATCTTTTGTTTTAACTTTTATTGTTGCATTTAAATCAACTTTATTTTCATTATACGCAATTACAACCTCTTCAGGAGAGTAGAAAGTAAGACCTTCGCCAACGACTTTGACATCGTCAGTTGATACTTTTTGTTTAGTCATGTAGTATAGACCAAGTACCATATCCTGAGAAGGAACTGTAATAGGTGATCCATTTGCGGGGTTTAAAATGTTATGTGAAGCTAACATAAGAAGTTGAGCCTCCAATATAGCTTCTGGACCAAGTGGTAAATGAACTGCCATCTGATCACCGTCAAAATCTGCATTAAATGCTGTACATACTAAAGGATGTAGTTGGATTGCTTTTCCTTCAATTAATTTTGGCTGGAATGCTTGAATTCCTAATCTATGAAGTGTAGGCGCTCTGTTAAGTAATACAGGGTGCCCTCTTAAAACATTTTCTAAAATATCCCAAACGACAGGGTCTCTTCTGTCAATGATTTTTCTAGCAGATTTAACAGTTTTAACAATCCCTCTTTCCATCAATTTTCTGATGATAAAAGGCTTGTATAATTCAGCTGCCATATTTTTGGGAAGACCACATTCAAATAACTTTAAATCAGGACCTACAACAATTACAGATCTTGCTGAGTAGTCAACTCGTTTACCTAATAAATTTTGTCTAAATCTACCCTGCTTACCTTTTAGAGAATCAGAAAGTGATTTAAGAGGTCTATTTGATTCTGTTTTAACAGCCGATGATTTTCTTGTATTGTCAAATAAAGAATCAACTGATTCTTGTAACATCCTTTTTTCATTTCTTAAAATAACTTCAGGTGCTTTGATCTCAATTAATCTCTTAAGCCTGTTATTCCTAATAATAACCCTTCTGTATAAATCATTTAAATCTGATGTAGCAAATCTACCACCATCTAGTGGTACCAAAGGCCTTAATTCAGGAGGTATTACAGGGATGGCCTTCATAATCATCCATTCAGGTAAGTTCTCTCTGTTTAGGTTACCTTCTCTAAAAGATTCTACAACTTGCAATCTTTTAAGCGCTTCTGTTTTTCTTTGTTTAGAAGTTTCATTGTTAGCTTTATCCCTTAATTGATATGAAAGGTCATCTAAATCAATTCTTGATAATAGTTCAATCAAACACTCTGCACCCATTTTAGCAATAAACTTTTCTGGATCACTGTCATCTAGGTACATATTTTCCTGAGGTAGTGAGTCTAGAACATTTAAGTATTCTTCTTCAGTTAGAAAATCCATTTTACTTAGAGGTTCGCCTTCAATATTTTTTGCATTTCCAGGCTGAATAACTACATATCTTTCGTAGTAGATAATCATATCTAACTTTTTAGATGGCAGGCCCAATAAATATCCAATTTTGTTTGGCAGTGATCTAAAATACCATATGTGCGCAACTGGAACAACTAAATTAATATGACCTATCCTATCTCTTCTAACCTTTTTCTCGGTAACCTCGACACCACACCGATCACAAACAATTCCCTTATATCTAATTCTCTTGTACTTGCCACATGCACACTCGTAATCCCTAACAGGTCCAAAAATCCTTTCACAGAATAAACCATCTCTCTCAGGTTTATGTGTTCTATAGTTAATAGTTTCTGGTTTTAGCACTTCTCCTCTGGATGCTGATAAAATAGATTCCGGGGAACCTAAACCAATAGAGATTTTATTAAATTTAATTGCGGTATTATCTTTTTTTCTACGCATAATTTGTGTGTAAAATTTATTATTCTTCTAATCTTATATCTAATCCTAAACCTTTTAATTCATGCATCAATACATTAAATGACTCAGGCAAACCTGGTGTAGGCATGGATTCACCTTTTACAATAGCCTCGTAAGTTTTCGCTCTTCCAACAACATCATCTGACTTGACAGTTAAGATTTCGCGAAGAGTACTTGAGGCGCCATAAGCTTCAAGAGCCCAAACCTCCATCTCTCCGAATCTTTGTCCACCAAATTGGGCTTTTCCACCTAATGGTTGTTGAGTGATTAACGAGTAAGGTCCAATTGATCTGGAATGCATTTTATCATCAACCATATGACCTAACTTTAGCATGTAAATAACTCCGACAGTTGCAGGCTGGTCAAATTTCTCACCAGTACCTCCATCATAGAGATATGTATGACCAAATTTGGGCAGACCGGCTTCATCTGTTATTTTATTAATCTCGTCAATTGATGCCCCATCAAAAATTGGAGTCGCATATTTTTTATCAAGCTTTAAACCTGCCCAACCTAGAACAGTTTCATAGATTTGACCGATATTCATCCTTGATGGTACACCTAAAGGGTTTAAAACAATATCAACAGGCTTCCCGTCTTCAAGAAAAGGCATATCTTCCTCCCTTACAATTTTAGCAACAATACCCTTGTTGCCATGTCTACCTGCCATTTTATCTCCAACTTTAAGCTTTCTCTTTTTTGCTATATAAACCTTAGCTAATTTTAATATACCTGATGGTAATTCATCACCAACCGAAATTGTAAACTTTTCTCTTCTTAATGAACCTTGTAAATCATTCTCCTTTATCTTGTAATTATGAATAATTTGTGAAACAATGTCATTTGTTGATTTATCTGTTACCCATTTTGTTGAAACTAAGTGGGCAAAATCATCTGCAGAATTCAACATTTTTTGTGTAAACTTTTTTCCCTTTGGAAAAACTTCCTCGCCTAGATCATTAAATATACCTTGGGATGTTTTACCATTTAATACGCTATAAAGCTTACTAACTAATATATCTTTGAGTTCTGAAAACTTAATATCATATGAATCTTCCAATAACTTAAGATCTTCTTTATCCTGAATTCTCTTCCTTTTATCTTTAACAGATCTTGCAAACAACTTTTTGTCAATTACAACTCCGTTTAGAGATGGCGGGGCCTTTAGGGAAGCATCTTTAACATCTCCCGCCTTATCACCAAAAATGGCCCTAAGTAACTTTTCTTCTGGGGTTGGATCACTTTCACCTTTAGGGGTAATTTTACCAATAAGAATGTCACCTGCATTTATTTCAGCTCCGATTCTAATCATACCATTTTCATCTAAATCCTTAGTAGCCTCTTCAGAAACATTTGGAATGTCATTAGTCAATTCTTCATTACCAAGTTTTGTGTCTCTAACTTCAATAGAATATTCGTCAATATGAATCGATGTGAAAACATCATCCCTTACAACCTTTTCAGAAATCACAATCGCATCCTCAAAGTTGTATCCTTTCCAAGGCATAAAAGCAACTTGGATATTTCTTCCAAGAGCTAATTCACCATTGTTAGTTGCATATCCCTCACATAAAACTTGTCCTTTAGAAACTTTATCTCCCTTCGAAACAATAGATTTTAAGTTTACGCAAGTACCTTGATTGGTCTTTTTGAACTTAGTGAGTTTATATGTAACTGTGTTCGATTCAAAACTTGTTAAAACTTCATTTTTATTTCTGTTATATTTGATGGTAATCTCATTTGCATCAACATATTCTACAATACCATCTGATTCAGCATTAATAAGTACTCTAGAATCAGAAGCAACTTGCTTTTCTAAACCAGTACCCACTATTGGGGACTGAGGTAACAATAATGGAACTGCTTGACGCATCATATTTGACCCCATAAGTGCACGGTTTGCATCATCATGCTCTAGAAATGGTATCAAAGATGCAGAAATTGATGCAATTTGATTTGGAGCAACATCGGTATAATGAACATTTGATGGCTCTGTTAGAGGAAAGTCTCCTTCTTGTCTCGCAATTACCTTTTTGTCAATTATTTTACCTGATTTATCGACATTTATATTTGATTGAGCTATCAGTTTGTTTTCCTCCTCCTCAGCACTTAAATAAATAGGGTCTGATTTTAAATCAACCACTCCTTTATTTACTTTTCTATATGGAGTTTCGATAAAGCCCATATTGTTAATCTTAGCAAATACACCCAGGGATGAAATTAAACCAATATTTGGACCTTCAGGCGTTTCAATAGGGCATAATCTTCCATAATGTGTATAATGAACATCTCGAACTTCAAATCCAGCTCTTTCTCTAGAAAGACCTCCAGGCCCTAAGGCTGATAATCTTCTTTTATGAGTTATTTCAGCAAGAGGATTCGTTTGATCCATGAATTGTGAAAGCTGATTTGTTCCAAAAAATGAATTAATAACAGATGATAATGTTTTAGCATTAATCAGATCAATTGGAGTAAATACCTCATTGTCACGAACATTCATTCTTTCTCTGATGGTCCTTGCCATTCTTGCAAGTCCAACACCGAATTGAGACGATAATTGTTCTCCCACAGTTCTAACCCTTCTATTTGATAAATGATCAATATCATCTATTTCAGCTTTAGAATTGATAAGTTCTATTAGGTACTTAATAATTGTAATTATGTCTTCAGTTGTTAAAACTTGCTTGTCCATTCCAATATCTAAACCAAGTTTTTTATTCATTCTATATCTACCAACATCTCCAAGATTATATCTTTGGTCGCTAAAGAATAATTTATCAATAATACCTCTAGCTGTTTCTTCGTCTGGCGGTTCAGCGTTTCTAAGCTGTCTGTAAATGTGCTCAACAGCTTCCTTTTCCGAATTTGTAGGATCCTTCTGAAGAGTATTGTGAATAATTGCATATTCACCTTGTTGAGTAATTTCTTTGTGAATTAATATAGTTTTTACACCAGACTCGATTATTTCATCAACATTGTCTTTATCAACTTCTGTTTCCCTATCAAGAACAATTTCATTTCTTTCAATTGAAACAACCTCACCTGTATCTTCGTCAACAAAATCTTCATGCCAAGTATTTAGTACACGAGCTGCTAGTTTTCTTCCGTAATACTTCTTTAAATTAGCTTTAGAAACTTTAATCTCCTCTGCTAAATCAAATATTTCTAAAATATCTTTATCTCTTTCATAACCTATAGCTCTGAATAATGTTGTAACTGGCAATTTCTTTTTTCTGTCAATGTATGCATACATTACACTATTTATATCAGTGGCAAATTCAATCCATGACCCCTTAAAAGGAATTACACGCGCGGAATATAATTTTGTTCCATTTGCATGAAAGGATTGACCAAAAAATACACCAGGTGATCTATGCAATTGTGAAACAACGACTCTTTCAGCACCATTAATACAGAAAGTTCCGCTCGGAGTCATATAAGGAATAGTTCCAAGATATACATCCTGAACAATTGTTTCAAAATCTTCGTGTTCAGGGTCTGTACAATAAAGCTTTAATCTGGCTTTTAGTGGAACACTGTAAGTTAATCCTCTTTCAATACATTCCTGAATGGAATATCTAGGAGGATCAACAAAATAATCTAAGAATTCTAATACAAACTGATTTCGAGCATCAGTAATTGGAAAGTTATCCTGAAATGTATTATATAAACCCTCTTCTCCACGTTCATCCGATTTAGTTTCTAGTTGAAAGAAATCTTTAAAAGATTTAATTTGAATATCTAAAAAATCTGGATACTCACTAGCGTTTTTAATTGAAGAAAAATTTATTCTTTCAGCTAATTTCGTTGACATATAGTTTTTGTTTTAAAAAATGAATAATGAAAAATCGTTTAAGTACACCAAAAGGCATAGTCATAAATACTAATCTATAACTATGCCTTAATTTGATTAAAATTGAACTTATTTAAGTTCAACCTCAGCTCCAGCTTCTTCTAAGGATTTTTTGAATCCTTCAGCTTCGTCCTTGGTTACTCCTTCTTTGATTGTCTTTGGTGCGCCATCAACAAGCTCTTTAGCATCCTTTAGACCTAAACCTGTTAACTCTTTCACCAATTTTACAACTGCGAGCTTAGATCCACCTGCTGCTGTAAGAACTACATCAAATTCTGATTTTTCCTCACCTGCATCTCCGGCTGCACCACCACCTGCTGCTGCAGGAGCTGCGACTGCTGTTGCTGCTGGCTCGATACCATATTCATTTTTTAAAATGTCAGCTAGCTCGCTTACCTCTTTTACGGATAAATTTACTAACTGCTCTGCGAAAGTTTTTAAATCTGCCATTTTTCTGTTTTTATTTTACTTTATTATTGTTTTTTATTATTTGTTTGATAATGTTTGAAGAATTCCTGAAAGCCTTCCTCCACCTGATGAAAGTGCAGAAATTAAATTCTTGGCTGGAGACTGTAGTAACATTATTATATCACCAATTACTTCTTCTTTAGACTTAATCGCAAATAATGTTTCTAATTGGTCATCACCAATAAAGATGTCTTCTTCAATCATAGCACCCTTAAGTATTGGTCTTTCAGATTTTTTTCTAAAATTCTTAATAACCTTAGCAGGTGCGCTACTAACTTCAGCAATCATAACTGAAGTATTACCTTTAAGCGTCTCTTTTAATCCACCAAAATCTTTTTCAGAACCATCCATTGCTTTTTCAAGCAATGTATTTTTAACAACCGATAATTTCACACCAGCTTTATAACACATTCTTCTTAGATTTGATGTCTCAAGAGCATTTAAACCCGAAATATCTGCCAAATAAATATTTTGATTCGACTTTAATACTTCAAGTATTTCATTAATCGCTACTGATTTTTCTTCTCTGGTCATAATTAGAATTATATTTTAGGGTCAATAGCTAAACTAGGACTCATAGTTGATGAAATAAAAATACTTTTAATGTATGTACCCTTTGATGATGTTGGCTTAAGCTTAATTAATGTTTGAATTAATTCGCTTGCATTACCTGCAATTTTATCAGGCGAAAAAGAAACTTTTCCGATTGGAGCGTGAACAATACCAGCTTTATCAACCTTAAAATCAATTTTTCCAGCTTTAACATCAGAAACTGCTTTGGCTACATCCATAGTGACAGTACCAGTTTTTGGATTAGGCATTAAACCTCTTGGCCCTAAAATTCTACCTAGTGGACCTAACTTACCCATAACACTTGGCATAGTCACTATAACATCTACATCAGTCCAACCACCTTTAATCTTATCAATATATTCATCAAGACCAACAAAATCAGCTCCAGCTTTCTTAGCTTCGTCTTCTTTATCAGGTGAAACTAAAGCAAGAACTTTCATGTCTTTCCCAGTTCCATTTGGAAGAGAAACTACACCTCTAACCATTTCATTAGCCTTTTTAGGATCAACTCCTAACCTGACAGCTAAATCAACAGATGCATCAAACTTTGTTGTGGTAATATCTTTAAGCAATGAACATGCTTCATCTAAATTGTATAACTTAGTTTTATCAATTTTTGCTTCCGATAATTTTCTATTCTTAGTCAATTTTCCCATTTTGTTTAAATTATTCAGGGGCTTTACCTCCCTTAACATTTATACCCATAGATCTCGCAGTTCCAGCGACCATTTTCATCGCAGATTCAACAGTAAATGCATTTAAATCAACCATTTTATCTTCAGCGATAGCTTTGACCTGGTCCCACGTTACCTTTGAAACTTTATTAATGTTTGGCTCACCAGATCCTTTTTTAACTCTTGCTGCCTCTAAAAGTTGAACGGCGGCCGGAGGAGTTTTAATAACAAAATCAAATGATTTGTCTTTAAAAACTGTTATCACCACAGGTAAAACTTTCCCTGGTTTGTCCTGAGTTCTAGCGTTGAATTGCTTACAAAAATCCATTATGTTTACACCTGCAGCTCCTAATGCAGGACCTACTGGTGGAGATGGGTTTGCAGCGCCTCCTCTTACTTGTAACTTAAGAACTTTATCTATTTCTTTTGCCATATTACTAATTTAAGTTTCAATGATCCTATTATTGGAAGCTATAGTATCATTTTATATTATGTAACATTTATAATTTTTCAACTTGCATATAACTAAGCTCTAATGGTGTTTTTCTACCAAAGATTTTAACCATAACCTCAAGTTTTCTTTTTTCTTCATTTATTTTTTCAATTGTCCCGTCAAATCCGTTGAATGGTCCGTCTATAACCTTAACATTTTCACCATGTATAAATGGAATAACAATATCAGATTCTTCTTGAAGGGATAACTCATCGACTTTACCTAACATTCTGTTCACTTCACTTTGACGTAATGGGATAGGATCTCCTCCTTTTGTCTCACCTAAAAATCCAATAACATTGGTTACAGACTTAATAATGTGTGGAACTTCACCAGTTAAGTTAGCCTTTATCATTATATATCCCGGAAAATAGGTTTTATCTTTAGTAACCTTTTTACCATTTCTGATTTGAACAACTTTTTCAGAGGGTACAAGAATTTGCTCAATGAAGCTATCCATACCAACTCTGGTAATCTCATTTTCAATATATGTCTTAATCTTGTTTTCTTGACCACTAACAGCCCTAACAACATACCATTTAAAAAGCGAATTTTTATCAGACATAAATTATTTAGCTTATAAGATTAAAAAATTCTTTAATAACTCTACTAAACATAGAATCTAATCCCCAAATAATCAGTGAAAAAATCACTGAAAATACAGCAACTAAAACTGTTAAATTCAATCCCTCATTAAAACTAGGCCAACTAACATGTGACTTTAGTTCTTCAAAAGATTCTCTTACATATTTAACAATTCCTGTCATATTATATTTTTTTGCACGGGTTGAGAGACTCGAACTCCCGACACCTGGTTTTGGAGACCAGTGCTCTACCAACTGAGCTAAACCCGTAAACATAAGTCAAGGTATTTTGTTTGTTATCAAACAAAATACCTTAACATATATTATGGGTTTTTTTTTAGTCTAAAATTTCAGTAACCTGACCAGCACCAACAGTTCTACCACCTTCACGGATAGCAAAACGTAAACCAACATTCATTGCAATTGGCTGTATTAACTCAACTGTAATTGTTAAGTTGTCACCAGGCATAACCATTTCAACTCCAGATGGTAACTCAATTGTTCCAGTTACATCAGTTGTTCTTACGTAGAACTGAGGTCTATAGTTATTATGGAATGGAGTGTGACGTCCACCTTCTTCTTTTTTCAGAATATAAACCTCTGCTTTAAACTTTTTATGCGGAGTTACAGATCCTTGTTTACAAATTACCATTCCTCTACTGATATCAGTTTTTTCAATACCTCTTAACAGGATACCTACGTTGTCACCAGCTTCACCTCTATCTAAGATTTTACGGAACATCTCAACACCCGTTACTGTAGAAGTTAATTTTTCTGCACCCATTCCAATGATATCAACAGCGTCACCAGTATTAGCAACACCTGTTTCGATTCTACCCGTGGCAACAGTACCTCTACCTGTAATTGAGAATACATCCTCAATTGGCATTAAAAAGTCTTTATCAACCTCTCTAGTAGGTAATTCAATCCATGAATCAACGTTTTTCATTAATTCTAAAACTGTGTCAACCCACTTTTGCTCGCCGTTTAGGGCTCCTAATGCAGAACCAGCGATAACAGGTCCATTGTCACCATCATATTCGTAGAATGATAACAATTCACGAATCTCCATTTCAACAAGTTCTAAAAGCTCGTCATCATCTACCATGTCAACTTTGTTCATGAATACAACAATTCTTGGAATACCAACCTGTCTTCCAAGAAGAATGTGCTCACGAGTTTGTGGCATTGGCCCATCCGTAGCAGCAACAACAAGTATTGCCCCGTCCATTTGTGCAGCACCAGTTACCATGTTTTTTACATAGTCGGCGTGACCTGGACAGTCTACGTGAGCGTAATGACGATTTTCAGTTGCATACTCAACGTGTGATGTATTGATAGTAATCCCTCTTTCTTTTTCTTCTGGGGCATTATCAATAGTATCAAAATCTCTTTTTTCAGATAAACCAGCATCAGCTAATACTGTTGTAATAGCAGCTGTAAGCGTAGTTTTACCGTGATCTACGTGTCCGATAGTACCGATATTTAAGTGCGGTTTCGAACGATCAAAATTTTCCTTTGCCATAATATAATATTTTAGTTGCTTTTAAAATGAGCGCAAATATAGAATTTTTATATCTAATTAACCAATTTATTTGTTAATTTTTTTTTGAAGAGCCTAATCTGTAAAAATAAACAAGGAAATTTATATCTTTAATTGTATAAAAACCAACTACTTATGGTCTTTGAAAAAAATCTGATTTTCTACTGATTCCCAGAGCAATAGGCATGCGATCGAATTGTAAGGTGACCAACTTTTGGTCAATTTTTCAATTTCACTTTTTCCCACCGACTCTAGTTGGTAATTTTTCTTTATGCTGTTAATCAGTGCCAAATCCTTAGGGGAAAAAATATCTTGCCTAAATAAATTAAATATCAAAAACATCTGAGCTGTCCACTCTCCAATTCCTTTGATTGAAACCAAACAATCAATAACCTCTTTGTTTGACATTTTATCAAAATCAATAGTTTTAGATTTAAAAAAATAAAAAACATTTTTAATGTATTCTGCTTTTCGGAAAGAAATCCCTATGGATTGAAGATCAGAATTTGACATATTCATTATTTCTGAATCAGGTTTTTTATCAAGTATTTTTGCAAATCTTTTCTTAACAGTTATAGCTGCTTTAAAGCTTATTTGTTGTTCGATTATAAGGTTTGCAATAGAAAGAGCATAATTTGAATTATACCTGTTACCCCAATTAATCTTATCCCCAAACATATCGATAAGGTAGCACATAACTTTGTCATTTGACAAATGATTGTATGCCAATTTAATTATACTTTTCATCTAAATCTTAGTAATTTTCTTCAGCCAACTTATATATCCTCAATATGATTAAACCAAAAACCACTCCAAGAATTAACAATAAAATACTGTACAGTCCCTCTGCGCTGAAAGAAAGCCTTAGTAAAATTGTTGAAATTATAAACCCTGTATTTCTTATTAATTGCGAATATCTTTCGGTGTACTGAAAGGAAATCAATAATATAAATACGTCTACTAGTATAAGAATTGTAAAAAAGTCTATAAAGAAGACACCATTCAGATTTTCAGTGTAGGATTCTGAAATAAATACTTGAATTACCCACTCATAAAAATTGACAAAGCATAAAACCAACAGAGTTGGCACCAATAAAATCGACATAAGCTTTTTGTAACTTATAAACTTATTTAAATTTTTATTTGTTTTACGCTTTGGTGTATTAACCCATGTTTTTTTAAATAGATAAATTAGATAAAAGATAACTATTACAGCAAGTAAATCATATAATAACTGCAAATTGTTAGCATTTAAAATATTTGAACTATCTAAACTGATTTCTGGAATATCTTTGAATATTTTTCTGATTAGGACCAGAGAAATAATTTCATATTCTTTTGCCACAGATGTGGTAAAAGATCTTGGCAGATAATGGATTAATAAAAATGCCTCATAAACCAGTATGAATGTAAATGGTGTATATAGGGCAGATATGGGGTTACTTGATAAATTTGTTTTAGATGAGAATATATCTATACCATAATAGTTTTCAAAAAATATCAAAAGCAGATGAACTATAAAACCACTAACTGCTAAAAACATAATGTTTTTCTCAAATAGTTCTACATTTTTCTGAGAAAAAACATTAGAATGTAAAGTTTCAATTCTATTCATAATCAGACACTTACAATATTTATGCCGTTATGAATATAATTAAACTTAAATTATTGTAACTAAAGTACTGGCACTCCATTAGAAATGGTAGAAATTGGAGCTACCATGTAAATATCCTTTTTGTAGACATTAGTGTTGCTATCACCTTCAAAACCAGTCCAAAGTTCAGATAGTAAATAATCATCGATTGCTGATCTAGATGTAAAATAATAAACACCGCCATATATATTACCGTCTGTGCTATTAATCATAGTTTTACCAATCATACCAGGGAAATTTTCATTGCTGAAAACTGGAGCATATTCTTTCACTTGACTTGACATTTCTTGATCAGTTGGATTAACCTCATTAGTATAATTTACAACAAGGATGTGAAGTCCGGATGCATCATCTGGATTAGAGGATGTTTTTCTCATGGAATGATTTCCATTTGCTAATTCAGTACCATCAAATGTTTTAAAAACATCAGTTTTGAAGTTAACTAAATTTGGATGTGCCACCACACCTTTCCATAATTCTGATTCTAAATAAACATCAACATCTTTCTGATTTGAGAAATAATATACACCTCCAAAGATTTCTGTCTCTAAATTACCTATAAATGACTTTCCAAGTAGACCTGGTACATTTTCAGACGTAAAGCTTGGAGCAACAGCACTACCCAATTCAGCATGCTCTTCTAAAGTCATATTTTCAAGTTGATAATTTACGATTAATACCGTTTCATCTGCATAAATTGAGGTTTGGTCATTAGTATTTGAGTTTTTACAACCCATTAGCATGATAAAACAAGAGAATATTAAAAATTTTTTCATTGATTTTAATTTTAAATAATTATAGATAGTTCAATTTAAACTGAATTTATCAAATAACAAAGTAAGTTTAAAAATTAAGGTGAATATTTTTATAGTGGCACATGATTTGATATTTGAGATGAAAAAGTAGTTAGATGAAAAACTTAGTCATTGTCGGACATCCTTACAAGAAATCCTTTTGTTACAATGGAATATTTAAAACAATTTTCAATGAGATAAATAAGTCTGACCAAGAATTAGAGGTGATTGATTTATATAGAGATAGTTTTTCTAGACCTCGAACAAAACTGATTGAAAAATATAAAAAATTAGTGATTTGGAGTGAAAGAATATATATCATTTCTCCCGTATGGTGGTTTAGATTAACCCCAAGAATGGAGGTTTTCTTCGATGAAGTACTCACTCCAGGGTTTGCATACAAGTTTGTAAATGTAACAAAGACATATGCATATCCAAAACCATTTCTAAAAGACAAAAAAGTACGTACTTATATTACTCATGGAGCACCAGCTCTTCCAGTAAAAACTCTTTATTTTAATTCAGTCAAATTAAGATTGGTAATGGGTGTTTATTCTTTTGTGTTTGGATGGAAACTATCTCTTTGGTTTAGAACAAAACAATTTTGGTCTGTTCCTTTTGTAAGTGACAAAAAAAGAAAAAAATATCTAGGAGTTGTCTTAAATGATATAAGAAATGATCTAAGAACAAAAAATATTTTTAGCCATAAACCAGCTTTGCAAAATAATTAATTATGCTTAAGAGGTTTAACACTAATGATTATTTGATCAGAATTCCGCTATTTATTATTTTTTTCTGGTTTGGAATTCTAAAAGTTCTTGATATTTCACCAGCGACAGAATTAATAATTGATACTGTTTATTGGATGCCCTTTTTATCTGCTAAAACTTGGTCAATAGTTATAGGATATTGGGAAATGGCAATTGGAATTTGTTTTTTAAATAAAAAAACAACTCTTGCAGCTGTTGTTTTGATGTTTTTACAAATGACAGGAACTTTTTTACCATTGGTAATTTTACCAGAGATTACCTTTCAAGATGGAAACCCTTTGGTTCCAACACTTGAGGGTCAATACATAATAAAAAATATAATAATAATTACTGCTGCCCTTATAATTGGTAGAAGTTATCTTAAAATTAAATTAAAATGAAAAAAATAATTGAAGTTTATTACCCTGTAATTTTGGCATTTATATGCCTCATATATTCTGTCGGGCTTGGATTATCAGGAAATACAGCCGAAGCTCAATATACTGCTCATTGGCCTGGAACAATTTTACTTTTTGCTATTGCAATTAGACAAAGAAGAAGAGACTATAATTCTAAAAAATAACTTATGTTAAGCCCATTAATGTTTATAATTGGATTTATAATTTTCCTTCTTTACATGTCTGGATTGTTATGGATGATAAAATCATCTCATGATGATCAAAGAAGAAGAAGAGAAAGGGATGAAAAGCTAAATCAATCAGATGAGAATGACTATGATGGAGGAGGAAATTGGGGCAGATTTGATAATAAGTAAGAGCCAATGCCGAGAATTGAACTCAGGATCTCTTCCTTACCAAAGAAAGGTAATAAAAATTAATCAGTTTTCTTCAATTGCATTAATTCGTCTGAGTACTCTACAAACTTATTTTCAATTTTAGCCACAATAGGAGAAACTTTATCTAAAAATTTATTGAAAAAGACTTCAATATCCTCGTTGGTTTTTTCTGGAATATCATCATATTTGAATCTTGTTTTTTCAGAATAACCACATAACCATTTTTTTCCAATAGGCTTTTTAAAACCATCTATTTCCCTTAAAATCTCCTCTAGTCTCGAAGTATTGTAATTTTCATCTGAAGGAGCAATTACTGACTTAAATGTTATAGCATTTGTGGGTGGATATAATTCAAACTCAAGTAAATATGATTCCTTGTTTTTCCAACCATTACTACCTTTATTAATGTAAACAAGTTCTTTTATTGCTGATGTTGTAAATCTCAAATATTTTTTACTTGTAGAGCCCAAAATCCAACCTCTTTTCAAAATTTGCGAAGTGAAAATTTCTTGTAATCTGTCAACGTGATCAGGTTTATTTTCAATGATAAAATCAAAGAGCTCCTTGTGATTTTCATAAATATTAATAGCAGTTTTTATAAGCTTGTCATTGTTCATAATTTCTCTTTTTATAATAATTAAGTAATCAGAAATGTAATTTTTAACCCTTTCGTTAATCGAATGATCGTATATTTCAAGAATCCTTTCCAAGGAATCAACTATAAAATTGTAACCTATGGGATGGTAATATTCTGACTGATCTACAGAATCTAATCCCTCAGGGTTGAGGTAAACATAAGTTTTTTTAAGTTTTGGGAACTGATTTTGTACTATTTTTTTATATCGCTCAAGTTGATTAGAATGCTCTTTACTTCCAACTTTATTTTCAATACAGATAATAATTCCATCAACAATAATCAAAATATCAATATTATTCCACTCTCTATAAATTTTAGCATTTGAGATATCCAAACCCTCTACGGCAATTTGATCAATTTCTTCAAATCTGCTTGATGAAAAAACTTCTCTCAAAAATCTTTTTAAGAATACACCTCCAATTTTGTGAGATTCATTTGGATCAAGTAACCAGGCTAAAAAATTAGAGTGTCTTATTTCTTTCTTTGATATATTTAATATCTGGAAAATATTAGGTTTTTTTAAGCCTAATTCTAAAACATCAAACTCTATGTCATTAATTAAATTACTGTATAGCTTTTTAATTCTGGTTGTATCCAATTCTGAGATATTTAGATACAATTTAATAAAAAAAAAGACACTTTATATTTATCCTATTTTTATCCTTAACAAAATAAATGGAGGATTAGAAAATAGCTCTGACAGATGAGCCAATGCCGAGAATTGAACTCGGGACCTCTTCCTTACCAAGGAAGCGCTCTACCACTGAGCTACACCGGCTAGTGATTATTTTGAGCGGGAGACCGGGTTCGAACCGGCGACATTCAGCTTGGAAGGCTGACGCTCTACCAACTGAGCTACTCCCGCATTATTGTGTGGGGAGAGCAGGATTCGAACCTGCGAAGGTAAAAACCAACAGATTTACAGTCTGTCCTCGTTGGCCGCTTGAGTATCTCCCCAAATTAAGTATTTTAAAGAACTGAGCCGATGGAGGGACTCGAACCCACGACCTGCTGATTACAAATCAGCTGCTCTAGCCAGCTGAGCTACATCGGCTTGCGCTTTTTTCAAAAAAAAGCCCGCTTTAAGCGGATTGCAAATGTAAATATTTATTTTTTCAATCAAAACAAATTATATTTTTTTTTAATCAGAAAATCAAACAAAAATCAACCCTTGTTTCGGGGGTGAGATTTCTTAAAAACTTTTTTGATTTCTTCAATGGATCTGTTTGTATAAACCTGTGTGGCAGCAAGGCTTGTGTGCCCCAATAAATCTTTAACCGAATTTAAATCTGCACCATTATTTAAAAGATGAGTGGCAAAAGAATGACGAAGGATGTGAGGGCTTTTTTTAAGCTTAGTTGAAAAATCAGAAAAATATTTTTTGGTGATTCTATAAACTAGATTATCATAAATTTTTTTTCCCTTAGAAGTTAAAATAAGTGTGTCGTTGCTTTTTATATTTTTTAGCTCATTCCTGAATTCCAAATATTTTTTTATCGAACTTAAACTAGAATCTATTAGCGGTATATATCTTTCTTTATTTCTCTTGCCTAAAACTTTTATTCTACTATTTGAATAGTCGATATTTTGAATTTTTAAATCAATTAACTCTTGTCTTCTAATTCCTGTAGTATATAATAGTTCTAATACAAGATAATCTCTAGATCCTTCAAAAGAGTTTTTAAAATTTTTAGAATTTAAAGCATTTAAAATCTCATTTTCGGAGAATGGTAATTGAATCGTTGATTTTGTTTTTAAAGCTTTATGCTCATTTAAGGGGTTTATTTTAATATCTCCAGTCTTAAGTAAAAACTTATAATAACTATTTAGAGAGGATATTTTTCGGTTTATTGAATTATTTGATATTTTATCAGCTACAAGAGATACGATCCATGACCTTATTTGAGAATAATTTACTTTTTTAATACCTTTTTGTTCAAACTTATCTAAGTTAAAATCATAAAAAGTATTCAAGTCATTTTTGTATGCAACAATAGTTTTGGGAGAGTACTTTTTCTCTAATAGTAAATAATCAAGAAATGAATTGAATTCCATACCTCAAATAAATATAAATTTATAAATTATTAGTCAGTATGTCTGTAATGTTGGAGATATATTAGATATCTTCTTGGTCTCTAAGTCTTTGTACATGCTGAGCTTTTTGAATCACAGCTCTCCTTTTGATTGAAGGTTTTACAAATTCTTTTCTGGTTTGTAATGACCTCTTCGTTCCAGTTTTATCAAACTTTCTTTTGAAACGCTTAAGTGCTCTGTCGATATTTTCTCCGTCTTTAATAGGTATTATTAGCATATTACAAACCTCCTTTCTTTAAAATTTGATGCAAATATAAACTAAAAATAATCTAACAAAAGATTTTATAGAGAAAAATTAATTTTTAATTGCTTCTAAATATTTTTTTAGTTGTTCTTTAACAATTGGGAATAAAAAGTATAAGCCAATCATATTTGGAAATACCATTGCAAAAATCATAGCGTCTGAAAAGGCCCATATTGAATTCATACTAGCAGCAGCTCCAATTACTACAAACATTAAAAACAGTACTTTGTATGTTAGGTCTGCAACATAACCTCTTCCAAATAAAAACTTCCAAGACTGCAATCCGTAATATGACCAAGAAATCATGGTAGAAACTGCAAATAATACAACCGCAATAGTAAGGAATATATCAGAACCAGGAATATATTGAGCAAATGCTTTTTGGGTAATGCCAGCACCCTCATATACAACTCCATCAATTAAAACACCACCCATTCCATCACCACCGTAAACAAATGCTCCAGTTGAGTTAAATGTGATTATTACTAGTGCTGTCATCGTACAAATAACAACGGTGTCAATAAATGGTTCAAGAAGAGCTACTAGTCCTTCAGATGCTGCATACTTTGTTTTGACTGCAGAATGGGCTATTGAGGCCGAACCAGCTCCAGCTTCATTTGAAAAGGCAGCTCTCTGAAAGCCAACCATTAAAACTCCAATTATTCCACCGACACCGACAGCGGTAGGATTGAAAGCTTCTTTAACTATAAGTGCAATAGCATCATCAATAAATGAGAAGTTAATAGCTAAGATATATATACACGCCAAAATATATAATAGAGCCATAAATGGAACTACTTTTTCAGTAACCGAGGCAATCCTCTTAATTCCTCCAATAATAATTATTCCTACTAAAGTTGCAAGAACAATACCGATCATTGCGCCTGCAAAAGTTGATTCGTATCCAAATAGGTTTTTTATTACTATAGTTGCTTGATTTGATTGAGCGGCATTACCTCCTCCAAAAGAGCCGCCAATACAGAAAATTGCAAAAAGGGAACCTGCAATTGTTCCTAAAGTTTTAAATCCTTTGGATTTTAGACCTTTACTTATATAGTACATAGGTCCACCGTAAACAACTCCGTCCTCATCAACATCCCTAAAGTACACACCAAGTGTACACTCAACGAATTTTGTAGACATACCCAATAAACCACATACAATCATCCAAAAAGTTGCACCAGGACCACCTAATGCAATTGCTAAAGCTACCCCAGCAATATTTCCATTACCAACAGTTCCTGAAACTGCAGTTGCTAATGCTTGAAAATGGGAAACTTCACCATCTTTTGAGTCTGAATCACTTTTTTCAAGATCATCATACTTACCTCGGACTACATTGATAGCAGTCCAAAAATATTTCAAATTTGGAAATCCAAAATATAATGTAAAAAATAATGCACTACCAACTAGTAAATATATTACAAAAGGATAGTCGCCGATCGGATAAAAAACATATTTGCTAAAGAAATCTGAAATTGGTTGAAATGCTTCATCAATTCTCTGGTCCAATCCTTTTTCTTGAGCCATCATATTAAATGAACTTAAAAGTAATAATAACGATAAAATATATTTTTTCATGATGTATTTTTGAATGAAGTTTACAAGATGAGAAAAAAAAAAGATTTTTGAAAATTAATTTACATGTAACCCATTTTACTCATCCAATCATCATTGTATATTTTTTTTAAATATCGACTTCCATGATCATGGAAGAGAACAACAACTAAATCTTCTGGCTTAAAATTTTCTTTTAATTGTAGGACACCTTTAATTGCTGCGCCGGCAGAATTTCCTAAAAACATACCTTCCTGTTTTAATAATTCTCTGCAGAAAATAGCAGCATCTTTATCTGTTACTTTTGTGAAGCCGTCAATAATATCAAAGTTGATATTTTTAGGAATCATATCTTCTCCAATTCCCTCAGTAACATAAGGATATATTTCACTTTTATCAAATATACCTGTTTCATGAAATTTTTTTAAAACTGAACCATATGCATCTACTCCCCATATTTTAATATTTGGGTTTTGTTCTTTTAAAAATTTACCAACACCAGAAATAGTTCCACCAGTACCAACTCCAACAACAAAATGTGTAATCCTTCCATTTGTTTGATCCCAAATTTCTGGCCCTGTGGATTCATAATGAGTCATTGTATTACTTGGATTATCGTATTGATTTACATACCAAGAATTTTTAGTTTCATCTGATAATTTTTTTGAAACAGAGTAATATGACCTTGGATCATCAGGTTCAACATTGGTAGGACAAACTACAACTTCTGCTCCAAAAGCTTTTAAGATGTCAATTTTTTCTTGTGATTGCTTGTCACTTGTTACAAAAATACATTTGTATCCTCTAGCTATAGCAGCTATAGCCAATCCCATTCCAGTATTTCCTGACGTGCCTTCAATTATAGTCCCCCCTGGCTTTAAATATCCTTTTTTCTCCGCATGCAAAACCATATTTAATCCAATCCTATCTTTTACGGAGTTTCCAGGGTTAAAAGTTTCATATTTTGCCCAAACTTTACAGGGTAAATCCTTGGTGATATTATTTAATATTACCATTGGTGTGTTCCCTATTGATTCAGTTAAATTTTTGAAGTAACCCATTTCGAGTTGCAAATATAATTTAATGTACCATATAATCAGGGTATTTAATTAAATTTAATTGAATCTTTAGGATCTACCTTTGAAACTAATAGACTTGGGGCAAAAATTGAAATAACACACAAGAACAAAACAATTATGTTTAGGCCAATTATATGATAAAATTCGATAAATACTGGAACACTTTCAACATAATAAATTTTTGGATCTAATGAGATAATTTTATACTTATCCTGAATAAAAAGAATTAATAATCCGATTAAATTACCGATTAATATTCCAATAAAAATTAGATAAGAAGAAGTGTAAATGAAAAATTTCTGAAGAGATTTATTTGAAATTCCTAATGCTTTCAAAATTCCAATCATATTTGTCCTCTCAAGTATCAAAACCAACAAAACTGAAATTATATTTACTGATGCAACTAATATCATAATAAATATGATTGCATAAATATTTTTATCAAAAAGCTCTATCCATTCATATACCGAATAGTATTTTTCCTTTACAGTTACTACATCATATTCTGAAGGGGAGTTTATATATATAGATTCACTGACTGATTCCAAAAATCTCTGATCATTGAGTTGAATTTCTAAAGAACTAATCTGATTGTCTTCCCATTTTGAAATTCTTCTAATCTGTTTAATATCTCCAAAAATAAATTTTGAATCTAGCTCCTCGAAACCTGAGTCATAAATCCCAACAACTACCAATTTTATTATTGAAGGATTTGGATTATTAGACTTTGAAAATAACATTTGAAAACTTTCATCTACTTTTAAATTAAGTTTGTTTGCAAGTGTTTTTGAAATTAGAACATCATTAGAAAAATTTTCAGAAAACAATGGGATATCACCATCAATAACATATTTTTTAATTCTAGTAAAATCATAATCCTTGTCAAGTCCTTTAAAATATAATCCATCAAAGTCTTTAGTTGTTCTAACAATTCCAAATTTTGAAATAATTCTTTCAATATTTCTTACCTCGGGAATAGACTCCAGATAATCAATGAAATTTAATTCTGGAGAAATAGGGTTTATAGAGCTTTCATTAATTATATTATTGAAACTTTGGATTGTAATATGACTTTCAAAAGAGGAAATTTTGTCCTTAATTTCTTTTTGCATTCCATAACCTACACCAACTGAAATTATCATTACAATCATTCCAATAGCAATTGCAATTACTCCTATTTTTATAATTGGAGCTGATATACTATTTTTATGTGGTCTAGCACTTAAAATTCTTTTTGATAAAAAATGTTCAAAATTCAAAATCCAGTTCTGTTTATAATTTTAGTACTTAATTTTAGCTTAATAGTCTATCCAAACAATAAAACTACCTATGATAAATCTAATGTTATTGTTGGTGCTAACCAAATATCAAAATATGAAAATCTACTGCAAAATAAGAGAATTGGAATTGTAGCTAACCACACTTCGGTTATTTTCAGAAAAGATTTAGGTCATACCCATCTTGTTGATTCTCTAATTAAATTGGATTTTGATGTAAGAAAAATTTTTGCTCCTGAGCATGGTTTTAGAGGGACGGAGCCAAACGGAGCTAATATTGATGATGAAATTGATATTAAAACCGGTCTAAAAATTATTTCACTACACGGAAAAAACAGAAAATACGGAGAAATTGATGATAGAGATCTTAAAGACATAGATATTTTAATTTTTGATATTCAGGATGTAGGTGTTAGATTCTATACTCACATATCTACATTACATTATGTTATGGAAGCTTCTGCAAGAAATAGTATTCCACTGATTATTCTTGATAGGCCAAACCCAAATGCTCATTATGTAGATGGACCAGTTTTAGAATTAGAAAATAAAAGTTTTGTAGGAATGCATGAGGTTCCAATTGTATATGGGCTGACAATCGGCGAGTATGCAAAAATGATAAATAATGAGGGATGGTTAGAGAATAAAATAAAATCCGATTTAATTCTAATTAAACTCGAAAATTATAATAGAAGTAAAGAATATGATTTACCAATTATTCCTTCTCCAAATTTACCAAATCATAAATCTATAAATTTATATCCATCACTTTGTTTATTTGAAGGAACAAATGTAAGTGCGGGAAGAGGGACAGACTTACAGTTTCAAATTTATGGTAGCCCTTACTTAGATAAAAAGAAAAATGAATATAAATTTACTCCAGTAAAAAACAACGGATCAAAATATCCAAAACACGAAAATATGCTATGCTTTGGAAAGATTTTAACCAATACTGAAAGACTTAATAAATTTAATTTATCTTTTATTTTAGAAGCATACAATGACACTTCTAATAAAGAAGATTTTTTTAATAATTATTTTATTAAGCTAGCAGGAACTAAAGATTTACAAAATCAAATTATTAAAGGAGAAGATGAGGATGAGATTGTTGAATCATGGCAAAAAAAATTGAATATTTACAAGAGAATGAGAATGAAATACTTAATTTATAATTGAAATTTTAATGAAGAAAAAAGTTTTAGAATACAAAGATGTTGAAATTAAATTGGACTCTGATTTAAAAATATTGGGGTTGACATTAATTGTAAATGAAGGGGAATTTGTTTTTTTAATAGGAAAGACTGGTTCAGGGAAATCAAGTATTTTGAAATCAATGTACTCAGAAAATAAAATTTTAGATGGAGAAGCTAAAATTTCAAATACAAATCTTAAGACCATTAGTGAAAAGAATATTCCTTTTCTTAGAAGAAAAATTGGAGTTATATTTCAAGATTTCCAGCTTTTAAAAGATCGAACTGTATATAAAAATTTAGAATTTGTTTTAAACGCAACCGGATGGAGTAAACAAAATGAAAAAAAAGAAAGGATTGAATCTTGTTTGCAAAAAGTCCATATTTCAGATTTATCAAACAAGTTTCCAAGTCAACTTTCTGGAGGTCAAAAACAAAAGGTTGCAATTGCAAGATCTTTACTAAACAATCCTGAGATAATTATCGCCGATGAACCTACAGGAAATTTAGATCCCAAAAGTAGTATTGAAATAATGAATGTATTAGAAGAAATTAATCAAAATGGTAATACTATAGTTATGGCCACACATGATTTCAGTCTTCTACATAAGTTCAAGGGAAGAATTTTAAGATGTAAGGATGGAAAAATTGACGAAATCCATCAAAAAGACCTAAATATTGAAACTGTTTACGAATGATATCTATTTTAATTCCTTGTTTTGATTATAATGCGTATCCCCTTGCTAGTATTTTAGAAAAACAAGCACTGATGCTAAAAATAGACTTTGAAATTATCTGCATTGATGATGGATCATTCTCATCTAAGAATGATTTAAATCAAAAAATCAACCTACTAACTAATTCAAAGTTTATTGAATTAAAAAAAAATATTGGAAGAATAAATAACAGATTATTACTTGCAGAAAAATCTCAATATGAATGGTTGATATTTATTGATGTTGACACTTTACCAAATGAAGATAATTTCTTAAAAAATTATATCGATCAGTTAAATAAGGGGACGTTAATTATTGGTGGTTGCACATACAAAAAACCAGACAATGAAAATTTTAGTTTAAGATATAAATTTGGCAAGTTCAGAGAGGAAATCAAGAGTGATATTAGAAATAAAAACCCATATAAGTATATTTCATCTTGTAATTTTATGTGTAAAAGAGATGTATTAATTGATGTTTTAGCTTCAATTAATACTATTTCCTATGGAAATGACTATATTTTCGGATCATTGATTAAAAAAAAGGAAATTGATATTAAACATATTGATAATACGGTTTTAATAGATAATATTGATGAAAATCAAATTTTTATAAAAAAAACTCATCATGCATTGGATAATCTTATCAGCTCATACAATAAAAAAATAATTAAAAAACACAGCATTTCTATATTGAAGGCATATATAATTTTAGACAGTCTACTAATGAAGAATATCTTTGTTAAAATAACTGATTTGTTTAAAAATTTACTTAACAGAAATTTACATTGTAAAGATCCTAATTTGTTTTTGTTTGATCTGTATAGGCTAAATTATTTGTGTAAAATCAAAAATGCTTAAATTGCTTAAACTGATCATAATCACGAAAATAATCTGACTCATCAAAATTATCAGATGCCAAAACCATGCAAATTGCACCTGACGAAAAGTTATCCATTTCCCTCCAAATACCCTGAGGAATTAATAAGCCTTTATCAGGTTTATTCAACATAACTTTTTTTCTTTTTTTTCCATCATCTAATAAAACTTCAAAACTTCCACTAAGCGGAATCATTAATTGTATTAATTTTTTATGGGTATGGCCTCCTCTATAAGAATCACTTGGAACATCATATAAATAGTAAACTCTTTTAATCGAAAATGGAATAACGTCTTTTTCTATAACCGAAAGCTTCCCTCTTCCCTTAGGGTCTACTATTTTAGGGATATCAATTAAGACTACATCATCAATTTTAGTTTTCATACTGATTTAAATTTTTTAATTCCGTCTAAACCCACCAAAAATTTCTTGTAAACTTGTTTCCAGCTGATCATATTTTTTTTCTCTAATAAATAAATATGATGCACCAGCTTAAGATATGATAAATATCCATAAAACTTATAAAAAATTGCAGCCCTCGCAAAAATATTTTTGTCTTTAAATGCCAACTTTCCTGAACTTATGGATTTATGTTGTAAAATTATTTTTGGGTAAAATAATACAGTCAAATCTTTTTCAATACAATTTCTCAAAAAAATATATTCTTCTCCTGTCTCAAAAGTAGCTCCTAGACCAAATAAAGTGTCAAATTGTATATTATTTTTTATTATTGATTCCCTTTTGAATGCAATTACAACTGAATTTACCTCTCTTATGCTTTTATAATTGTGCTGAATTTTATTTGGATATTTTTTAAACTGTTTTCCTTTTTCATCAACCATCATAAAAGTTATTATATCTGAATTCAAGTTTTCTTCAAAAGCCTGTTCAATAATATTATAAAATCCATTTTTATAGATGATATCATCGTCCGCTAACAAACAGTATTTTTTTGAAGAATTTTTGATCGCCAAGTTTCTACTTTCTGAAATCCCTTTTGTATCTGTATTAATTATCCTAATGTTTTTCTTATTAGGATCATTTATTTTACCTCCTTGATTGACTATAATAATTGGAAAGTTATGTTGTTTGTTTTCAAAAAAAATTTTTTCAATAAAATCTAAATTGTTTTTTTTCGTTGTAGAAATTAATATTTCTAAATTATGTTTTTTGTCAGTCGGAATCGGCATTAAAAATATATATTTGAAACAAGTGATAACAATATAATGAAAATCCTACTTATTGGTGAATACAGTAATCTTCATAATTCTTTGAAGCAAGGTTTAGTAAAGAACGGACACAATGTCGTTTTATTGGGTAATGGTGATGGGTTTAAAAATTATGATGCAGATATTTTAATCAAATCTTCTTTTTTTGAAAAAAAATTGCTAAAAAAAATTGCTAAAATAGTAGATAGGTTTACTGGAATAAGCTTAAATGAAATTGAACTTTTTATTAGATCATTATTTAAAATCAAGACTCTCAAAGAATTTGATGTAGTTCAGCTAATTAATGAAAGAGCTTTTAAAACTTCTCCAAGGATGGAAAAAATTCTTTTAAAACAATTAGTTCAGAATAACAAAAAGATTTTTTTATTGGCGTGTGGCATTGACAATAATAGTCTTAAATATGCAATTGAAAAAAAATTTAGATACTCAATTCTAACTCCATATTTTGAAAATTCATCTCAAAAAAAAGAATATAAACAAACTTTAAAGTATTTGAGCCCTGGTTATTTGAGGCTTAGTAAATATGTAAGAAATATTGTAAGTGGGATTATAAGTTCAGATTTAGATTATCATATTCCATATTTGGGAACTGAGAAATATTTAGGAATGATACCTAATCCAGTTAATATTGATAAATTAAAAAAGCCTTATCCAGTAAAAAGAAATCAAATTCACATTTTGCACGCAATTAATTCTAAAAATAAAATAAAAAAAGGCAACAAAATTTTTGAAAAATCTCTATCAATAGTTGAAAAAAAATATTCTGATAAAATAAAGGTTGTAAGAACTATTGATAATCCTTATTCATCACATATTAAAAACGTTGAAGATTGTGACATTCTTCTTGATCAAGTATATGCTTATGATCAAGGTTATAATGCCCTTGAGGCTATGGCTTTAGGTAAAGTTGTATTTACTGGTGCAGAGGTTGAATGGGCTAAATATTATAAAATAAAAGAGGATATGGTTGCCATAAATGCTTTACCAGATGTTTCTAAAATTGTGGATAAATTATCATGGCTAATAGAAAATCCAATACATTTGGAAAATATTTCTAAAAATGCAAGGAAGTTTATCGAAGAACATCATAATTATAAAAATATTGCATTAAAATACGTTGCTAATTGGGAAAAATAAAAGAACATTTTAAACCAAATTTTTTCATTCCTGGAGCTGCAAAATCAGGAACAACCAGTTTACATGAATTGTTAAACACGCATCCAGATATTTCAATGTCTAAAGAAAAGGAGCCAGTTTATTGGAATAATAAATTATTTAATGAATTCGAAAATTTAGAAATTTCAAGATATTTAAATCTGTTTGAACAGGATGTCAAAATTAAAGGAGAATCTACAACATCATATATGTATTATGACAACTTTATAAAAAATGTAAGAGATAATTTTCAGCAATCACCAAAATTTATTTTTATTCTAAGGAATCCTGTTGATAGATATATATCGCATTTCAATTGGTTAAAAGGATTGGGGCAAGAAAAAAGAAAAATTAATGAAGTAATCGAAAAAGAAAAATATTTAGATTTTGAAGAATATGATGACTATCCCAAACAATATTATCAATTTGGATTATATAATAAATGGATTTCAAGATTTATTGAAAATTTTGGAAAAGAAAGTATAAAAATAGTGACATTTGAAAAATTAGTCTCTGAAAGATTAAATATCTTAAATTCCTGTTATGAATTTTTGGGAGTTAGTAAGATGCAAAGTGTGAAATTTATTAAATCAAATAAAACCAATAAAGTTATTTTTCCAAGCATGTATCATTTTTTGAGAAAATCTTCAATTGGTAAAATGAAATATACAGGTATTGGCAAGTATTTTCTACCAAAAAAAATCAGAACAAAAATCAAAAGACTAATAAAAATTGTAATTAAAAATTGGATTAGTATTGAATCAAAAAAAGAAATAGTTTCTGAAAAACACAGAAAAATACTGAGAGATAAGTATTATGAAGATGTAATGGCGTTAAAAAATAAATTAAATTATGATTTTCCGGAATGGGAAGATTTTAAAAACTAATTAATGAATTTTATAAAAACTTCATTTTTATCAGGTTTAAGTACAGCGATTAGTTTATTAGCAAGACTAATATCAACAAAGATTGTTGCTGTTTACTTAGGTACGAATGGTATGTTTTTGATGGGACAACTTAAAGATTTTCTAAGATTAGGAAATACCATTGGTTCATTTGGAATTGAAAATGGAATTGTCAAATATGTTTCTGAATATGATAATGATAAAAGTAAACTCAGTAATATTATTGGAACAAGTTTTAAAATTAACTTCACAAGTGCATTAATTTTTTCAGGTTTAATTATAATATTTAAAAATCAAATTGCTGATTTTCTTCAAATTTATTTTAGTGAAAACTTTTACTTTTTAATTTTGATTTTTTCGATAATATCAGCTTCTATACACACTTGTTTTTTGTCAATTTATAATGGTCTTAATAAAATTAAACTATATGTATTAGTTAATATTTTTTCAAATATAATATCTGCTATAATTCTTGTAATTCTAGTTTTAGAAATGGAAATAATTGGTGCCTTTTATGCACTAGCGATTAATCAGATATTTTCACTTTTGATAAATGTCATATTCTTTTTCATTTATAAGCCATTTGAAATTGGATGGGTTTTTAAAAAATTTATTTATGATAATTTGAAGAAATTATCAAGTTTTTCGATAATGGCTGTTGTTGGCCCTACATGCTTAATAATTTCAACATTTATAGTTAGAGATTTTATATTTGCTGAATTTGGATCTGACTATGCGGGTTCTTGGGAGGCGATGTGGAGAATCTCTGCGATTTATCTTTTATTTTTAATAACCACTTTTAAATTTTATTTGATACCTACTTTTTCCAAATTAGACGATAACGAGTTAAAAAAAGAGGTTTTTAAAATTTGGAAAGTAGTAATCCCAATTATTATAATTATAACTGCGGGTGTTTACATTACTAAAGACTTAATAATAAATATTTTATTATCAAAGGAATTTATACTAATTAATGCCATAATTTTCTTTCACCTGCTAGGAGATATAATTAAAATAAATTGTTGGGTTTTAGGAAATATTATGATCTCTAAAGCAGATACTAAAAGCTTTATATTTTTTCAAATTGAATGGTCAGTTGTATTTGTGGCATTGACATATTTATTTATTGGAAAGTATGGCTTTGTAGGTGTTTCAATTTCCTATTTTATAACCTACATAATCCATTTTAGTTTATTAAATCTGTATTTCAGGAAGCTTCTATGGATGAATATAGATTAAAATTCTTAGCCCTCAACAATTTTTTTCTTAAATAATTAGATTATTCAACTTATGAAAATTTGAAATATTGATTTCGTAAAAATCATGGGTTAAAGACCTAGCGCCATATCCTTCTTTCCAATAATTTAATCCCTTATTTATCTTCATCCCCTGCTGTTCGTGAGAATTACCAAAATCAAAGTACTTAAAGTTAGATAGATATTCAGTTATTAGGTTGTAAAACAGAAAATCAAGAGAGCCAAGAGTATTTTTCTCTGAGTTTGATCCTATGTACTGTACATGAGCTACATTTTTTGTTAGGAAAATTGTAGTTCCTGCAACTATTTGACCTTCATGATAAACATTGAATTGTTTAATATTATTATTAAAAACACTTTTAAGTTTTTTTATATCCTCCAAACTATGAACTGGATTTACATAGTGTCTATTCGATAATGTTGGTATCAAAATAGAATTCCAAAACTCGTCTAAATCATCCGTTTCTTTTATTTCTAATTTATTCTTTTTACCTCTTTTGTAGCCTTGAATTCTATCTTTAGAAATTTTACTTTCATTTTGCATATCAATAACAGAAATAATATCTCTTCTATAAATTTTTGCACCAGTAACAAACGACAAATAATCAAGTTCTCCATTAAAATTGGAATTATAAATGGAGGGGATTTGTTTAATGTATAGTGTTTTTATTGACTTTTCATCAAGATAGTTGAGCAGGTGAGTAAATAATTCCAGATACTTCAAAAATTTAATTTCACTCTTAACAATCACTCCTCCATAGCTTAGACCCTCATGAGAATAAACCTCTCCGTCACGAATATTACAAGGAAATAATGCAATAAGTTCAGAATTATAAAAAATCAACAAAGAAAAATCTTCAAACTTTTCCGCATGGTAATCCATAAATTCCCTTTTAAATAAAAAAGTTGAGTTTTTAGAAATATCTACAAAATTATTCCAGTCAACTTTATAGCTATCGTTGTAAGTTTTTATGGAAAACATTAATTATAAATTTTATTTATCCTTAACAAAATCCTTCATAATAAACACATGTGGAAGAGTCAAGCTTGAAATGATGATAAAAACAAATAATATTAAATTATCACTTGTAAGTAAGTCATTATTAAATTGATATAATAAGAAACCAAAAATTATTGAAAGTATTGTGAAGGGTAAAGTTTTTAAATAAAATTTCATAAAACTATCCGTTTTAAATTCCTTAAACTCTAACATTAACATTGGCAATGAATGACAAAATCCAAAATATAACGCAAAAGACGTTAATAAATCTGTGTGAAAAAAGACCATATATAGAATTGTAATTTCAGCATACAGAGGAACTTTTCTTTTTATTTCAAAATTTACAATTGATAACATTAAAATAGCTACAGAGATTAACAGAAAGAAAACACTATCAAAAGCAGATAAATCTAGGCTTGCAAATTGTGGTAGAATATATAATATCTCTTGTAATTCTACAATATTGTTTAGAAACAAGGATAACAAAATATTTGCACCGATAACAAAATTTAAAATTTTATTGTCTGTTGGATTGTAGCCTATAACTTGAGTTTCTCCAAAATGATAACATGAGATGATTAAAAAAACTAAAAGGCCTAAAAAAGGAGATATAACCCATAGTATAATATTAAAAACAATTAGGGATAAGTATACTAGATAAAATATTGGTTTACTATCAAACTTTCTTGCTTTGGGGTTGATAAATGCAATAATATGATCAACAGATCCGTGAGGGATACCGATAGACAGCATAACAACAAGAAATAATAAAATTGAATAAGAGCTTTCTAGTCCAAAAAATATGATTGAAAATGCGAGAATTAGTCCAGCAAGTTTTGATTTAACTACGACATTCATTGGTTAGTTTATTTAAATAAATATAAAAAAAAAAGGTGAGGGATAAACCTCACCTTTTCTTATAAGTTAATTATTAAACAAAATTAGCTTTTAGCAGCATACCATACGGCCATACCGAAACCAATTTTGTTAATAGCATCACCTACGTTGTAAATGATATTCATAGCTCCTTCGTCAATAGCTACAAATGTGTACCATCCGTCAGTACCTGCCATATATCCAATTGGATAAATAGCCCAACCAACTAGTACAAACCACTGTAACATTCTACCGGCTTCTGGAATTTTTCCAGATCCGCTGGCAAGGGCGTTACCTACAGCACCTGAAGGACCACCGAAGATAGATAAACATCCAACTTCATAAGCCATCCAGAAGTAAGCAAGACCAGAGATAGCACCCCAAGTTTGAGCGTCTAACATTCCTGTTACACCTGACTCACCGAAGTAACCAGCTACTAACATTACAACTGATGCCCAGAATAATTTTCTCATTCCTACACCTGTTAGAAGAGCAAACTCAACTACCATTAAAGGTACAGTAAGAATCCAGTCTATATACCTTAATTCAGTTGGTGAAGATCCATCAAGAACCCATTGCTCTCTCATGTAAAAATAATGCACAGCTGCAATACCAGTAATAAGTGCTGCAACAAGCATTGAATCTTTAAACTTCTTGTCAACTTGACCGTGTTGCATTAAGAACCAAACAGTCGCTGCTAACATAGAAACTGAGCCGATAAAGAACGTAAATCCAGTAAAATCTCCTGGAGCTATGCTCGCGGCGTCAAAAATAAAATTTAACATTTCCATAATTATATAGTGTTTAATTTGTTATACACCAAAATTACACAAAATATATGCCAAATTGTTAAAAAATTCTTAAAAAATTGAGAACTTTTCAATGTTTACGCCTAAATATTAACGATTTAACAGAGAAGAAATTAATAAAAACCGAAAATCTGATATTTTTCTTTACAAAGAGGTAAAATCTGAAATTTATGCTAAAATTGATATAATTTGACCTTTTTTGATAAATAGACCAATTATAATTTTAGAAATTATTAATCTAAAAAAAGGTCAATTTATGAGCCCGGAAAGTATGCAGTTTGCGGTTAATAAAATTATTGACTCTGGAAATGAAAATTTAATGGTTACGGATAGAGGAACAATGTTTGGGTACCAAGATTTGGTTGTTGACTTCAGAGGAATCCCTATAATGAAATCATATGCAACTACGGTGTTAGATGTTACACATTCATTGCAGAAACCTAATCATACCTCTGGTGTTACTGGTGGTTTACCAGACATGATAGAAACTATAGCCCGCGCTGGCGTTGTTAATGAAGTTGATGGATTATTCATTGAAACTAATTTTGACCCAGATAATGCACTAAGTGATGGTAAGAATATGCTGCCGATTAAAAGTTTAGAAGAAATACTAAGCAGATTAATTTCTATCAGAAAAACAATTAACTCTTTTAAGTCTTAAAGTTTTATCTTGTTAACTATTCCGTATTTATCTATTAGAAAAACCAAAGCTGTCATAGTCGCAGCACCTAATTCAAGTTCTCTTTTGTGAATGGTTTCAAAAACATCATTAGCAGAGTGATGATGATCAAAATATCTTTGTGAATCTGGTTTCAATCCACTAAGAACGTTGTAAGGTGTCTTTAGAGGTCCGATATCAGCTCCACTACCTCCTAATTCAAAAAAATGAATTAAATATGGTTTAAAAAGCTCTTTCCAGCTTAATATCTGAGCAAAGTTACTTTCATCGGTATCAAAATAGAAGCCTCTAGGGGTAAATGCGCCTGCATCGCTTTCCAAAGCAAAAATATGATTCTCCCCTTTTCTAAAAGCTTCTTCAGCATATTTTTTTCCTCCCCTTAAACCGTTTTCTTCATTCATAAATAAGACCACTCTAATACTTCTCTTTGGAGTAATTCCTGAAACTTTTAATAACCTTAATACGTCCATAGATTGAACACATCCTGCCCCGTCATCATGTGAGCCATCACCAATATCCCATGAATCAAGGTGTCCGCCAACCAGAATATATTCATCTGGAAATTCAGATCCAGTTATTTCTCCTATAACATTATGTGAAAGAACATCGTCCATCTGTTTGCAATTTTGTTTAAAATAGAATTGAATATCATTGTCCATTTTTAACATAGAACTGAGCAAATCAGCATGTTGAGTACTAATGGCAGCAGAAGGAATTCTGTCCTTCACAGGAATTTCACCATAAGTCATACTACCCGTATGTGGCAGATCATCAATTTTTAAGTTCATGGATCTGACTATTACACCGGCTGCCCCATACTCTATTGCGTGTACTGCTCCTTCATATCTTTGATTGACACATCCACCGTAAGCCTTGAAGGTATCAATTAAAGTAGCATCCATTGGTCTATTATAAAAAACAATTTTTCCTTCTATTTTATCCCTTCCTAAACTTTCAAGCTCCTCGAAACTTTTAACCTCCACTAGGTTTGCTTTAAGTCCAGTAGCAGGGGTGGAAATTGAACCTCCCAGAGCACATATGTTTACTTTAGTTGTATTACCAGGAGAAGTTTCGATATAAGCAAATTCAGGAGCACCTCTAACCCATTTTGGCACCATAACTGGTTGAAGCCAAACCTTATCAAGACCTAAAAGCTCTAATTCTGACTTTGTCCAGTTGACTGCTCTTTCTGCATTTAATGAGCCTGATAATCTGCCACCTATCTGGTTAGAAAGGTAATCTAACCACTCATAACTTTTTCCTTGGGTCAAAGAATTGGTGTAAATATCTCTAAATACTTTTTCATCGGTTTGAGCAAAAGTAACAACAGAAATTAAAAAAATAAATATGGTTCTCATTCTAAATTTTTATAAAATCTTTTACATTTTTTGCGGAAATCTCTTTATCTCCTAGAATAATTAACCTTTCAATTACATTTCTTAATTCCCTTACATTTCCTGACCAATCGTATTTTTTCATTAAATCAATTGCTTTGTCGGAAAATTTTTTAACCTCATTTCCTTGTGAGTCAGCAATATTTTTTGAAAAGTGATCAATCAAAAGTGGAATATCATCTTTTCTTGAATTTAGAGAAGGCACATCGATTATTATAACTGCTAATCTATGATATAAGTCTTCTCTAAACTTTCCGTTCTCAATTTCCTTTTTTAAATCTTTATTAGTTGCAGCTATAACTCTGACATCAATTTTGATATCTTTTCCTCCTCCGACTTTTTGGATACAGTTATCTTGTAGAACCCTTAATACTTTTGCTTGAGCAGACAAACTCATATCACCAATTTCATCAAGAAAAATAGTACCATTATGAGCTGCCTCGAATTTTCCAACCTTATCCTTTACTGCTCCGGTAAATGATCCTTTAACATGACCAAATAATTCACTTTCGATTAATTCGCTTGGAATTGCAGCACAATTAACTTCAATTAATGGCTGATGGGCTCTTTTACTCAGATTATGAATTGATTTAGCAACAAGTTCCTTTCCAGAACCATTAGGTCCATTAACCAAAATCTTAGCATCAGTCTCTGCAACTTTATCAATCAAATCTTTTATTTCATTGATTGCCTTACTTTTTCCTATCATTTCAAAATTCTTGCTGATTTTTTTTCTCAACAATTTATTTTCTACAACAAGTTGTTTTCTATCTAATGCATTCCTAACGGTGGTTAGCAATCTATTTAAATCCGGGGGTTTAGAAATATAGTCAAAAGCTCCTTTTTTCATAGAATCAACAGCTAATTCTAAATCTCCGTGACCTGAGATCATAATGATTGGGGTTTCTGGAGTATTTTTTTTAGAATAATCAAGGACCTCCATTCCGTCAACCTTTGGCATTTTTATGTCAGAAATAATTAAATCATAAGAGTTTTTCTTGACCTGATTAATTGCATCAATACCGTTTTCGGCTTCATCAATTTCATGGGACTTATCCTCTTCTGAAAGAATTTTTACAAGAACCCTTCTTATTGCTGGTTCATCTTCGATTATTAAAATTTTAGACATAATTTTAGTATTTAAGCCATTTAATTAACTCTTTGTAGGATGGTTTTTTTCCATACATCAATATACCAATTCTATATATTTTAGCCGCAATCCAAATAATTAAAATTACAGTTAAGTATAAAATTAATAAAGAAATGATCTGCTCAGAAATCGGAACACCATTAGGGATTCTCATCATCATTACTATAGGTGAAGTAAAGGGAATCATTGAAAATATGACTGAGACTATTCCATCAGGATTTTCTGCAGTGAATATGCCAACATACAAAGCGATTATTACAATGAAAGTAATAGGCAACAATAATTGTTGAGCATCAGTTTGATTATCTACAGCTGCACCAATAGCTGCAAACATTGACGAAAAAAGAAAATAACCACCAATGAAATAAAATATAAAGGCAATTAAAATGTTTGCCAAGGGTAGATTAAAAAAAGATGATAGCATATTAAGTGAGGCATCAGAAATAGCACTACTCTCAGCAGCTAACATGAATTCATTATTATCATATGATGAAGTGATACCAAATGTTGTAGATATAAAGAAGCTGAATCCATAGAACAGCACCCCCCAAACAATAAATTGAGTAATTCCAGCCAATGAGGTGCCCACAATTTTACCTGATATCAAATAAAATGGCTTGACAGATGAAACAATGACTTCGATTATCCTACTACTCTTTTCTTCTATAACACTTGCCATAATCATTCCACCATAAGCAAAAATCAGCATATATAGCAGAAAAGCTAAAAACATACCAAAAAGAAGACCAACAAAACTATCAGCCTTGGTGGTTTTTTTTCCTTGAAATGTTTCTTGATATAAACTTACATATACTTTATTGCTATTAATCTTATTAATATCAATATCATTAATTTTATAATTTTTATTGGTTAAGATATTTTCTAATTGGTTTTCAATATTACCAATCACTGTTAAGGATGGAGCATCTTCAGAATAAAAAGTAATTGTTTCAGCAATTTCTTTGGGAGATTCAGAATTCTCAATAAATAATAATCCAAAATCTGATTTCGTTTTAGAAATTAATTTAGCCTCTTCTAAATCAAAATCTTCTAGTTGGACATATCTTATTGATTCGGTCGATTCCAATTTATCAAAAATATATCCAGAATTATCAACAACAGAGACATTGCTTACTTGATCATTATTTACACTTGCAAACCAACCTATTAGAAAGATCAGTCCGACAAGAATTAGCGGAGTAAATAATGTTGATAAAATAAAAGTTTTATTAGTTATTTTATTCAAATACTCTCTTGATGTTATGATCAAAAATTTTTCCATACTAATCGTTTTGAACTGAATTAATAAATATTTCGTTTACATTGGGAATAACCTCCTTAAAATGAATCAATTGGGAATTGCTATTAAGTAAACTGATAAGCTTTTCAGAATTTTGACTAGAAGCTAATCTGATGTTCATTTTTAAATTATCTCCAATTGTTCTGAATGTAGGAGCAAAAGTTTCATACTCTGATTTTAATTTACTCTCAAGATTTTTGGCGTTAGGACTGTTGACTGCTACTTCAAAAGTATTTGTCTTAAAATCTTTCTTTATTTTATCTAAATTTCCGTCCAGAATTTTATTTGAATTATTGATTAAGGCAATATTTTCACATAGCTCTTCAACTGACTCCATCCTGTGAGTTGAAAATATTACAGTTGCACCTTCTTTATTGAGTTTTAAGATTTCATCCTTTATCAAATTGGCATTAATGGGATCAAATCCTGAAAAGGGCTCGTCAAATATCAATAATTTAGGTTTATGAAGCACTGTTACAATAAACTGAACCTTTTGGGCCATACCCTTAGAAAGCTCTGTAACTTTTTTGTTCCACCAATCAGAAATCTCAAACTTTTCAAACCATTTTTTTAATTCTATTCTTGCAGTTTTTCTATCCATTCCCTTCAGTTGTGCCAGATAAATTGCCTGCTCACCAATTTTCATTTTGGGATATAACCCACGCTCCTCCGGTAAATATCCAATTTGCCTAATATGGCTAGCATTGAGCTCCTGGTCATTGAAAAATACTTTCCCAGTGTCGGGTAATGAAATCTGGTTTATAATTCTGATAAGTGTTGTTTTCCCAGCGCCATTTGGACCTAATAGACCATAAATACAACCCTCGGGTATATTAATAGAAACATTATTTAATGCGGTAAATGATCCAAAGTTTTTTGAAACGGAATCAATGGTGAGAAGATTTTTCATAAAATATTTTTGCCGAATCTTAAATATAATATTAAATGATTAGGTAATTAATTTTATAATTAATTTTTAATAAAAAATTAAGAAAACATGTCTTTGACCCTGTCAAAAAATGACTTTTCAGAATTTTCAGGCTTTGGCTCAAAATGTTCATTTTCTTTCATTGTCTCAAAAAACTGTTTCTGTTTTTTGTCAAGGGTTTTTGGAGTCCAAACATTTACGTGAACAAGTAAATCACCTGTACCATAACCATTAATACTAGGTACACCTTTTCCACGAAGTCTTAAGATTTTTCCAGATTGCATACCCGCCTCAATCTTAATTCTGACTTTACCAGAAACCGTTTCAATATCTTTATTTGATCCTAGAATTGCATCGGGAATACTTACATATAATTCATAGTGTAAATTATCACCTTCTCTTTGAAGTTTTTTGTGTGGGACCTCATTTATAACTACTAATAAATCTCCACTGATACCATTTCCGGGGGCTTCATTACCTTTTCCAGAAACTTTGAGCTGCATGTCATCAACAACACCTGCTGGTATAGGGATTTTAACAGTTTCTTCTTTAATTATCATTCCATTTACATCAGAACCACTTGGCCTATTATCTAAAATTTGACCGGAACCATTACAATGAGGACATGTTGTTGAGGTTTGCATCCTACCTAAAATTGTATTGGTTACTTTGGTTACCTGTCCAGTACCATTACAATGTGGGCATGTTGAAAATGTCGCTCCAGGTGCTAAGACCTTTCTCTTAACTTTTATTTTTTTTTCAACCCCATTACATATCTCTTCAAGGGTTAGGTTTACCCTAACTCTTAAATTACTTCCTTTCATCACTCGCCTTCCTTGGGATCCACCGAAACCACCGAAACCACCAAAAGCACCTCCAAAAATATCTCCGAATTGGCTAAAAATGTCATCCATATTCATTCCTCCACCAAAACCAGCACCACCATTCCGGAAAGCCTGATGACCGAATTGGTCATAACGTGATTTTTTTTCTGGATTACTTAGTACATCATATGCCTCTGCAGCCTCTTTAAATTTTTCTTCAGCAGCTTTATCCCCTGGATTTTTATCTGGGTGATATTTAATTGCCATTTTTCGATATGCCTTTTTTATTTCAGATGCTGATGCTCCTTTGCTTACCCCTAATGTTTTGTAATAATCTTCCTTCATAACTATTTCCCTATTACAACTTTTGGATATCTAATGACTTTTTCTCCTAGTTTATAACCTTTTTCGATAACATCAATAATTTTTCCTTCCATGTCTTTACTTGGCGCTGGGATCTGTGTTACAGCTTCATGATTATCTGCATTAAATCCATCACCTTTATTAACCTCGATTAGAGCTAAACCCTTAGATTTCAAAGAATCAAAAAGTTTATTTTTAATTAATAAAACTCCTTTAAAAATCTCATTGTCTTTATCCTTTTCTATCTCAGCTGATGCTCGATCAAAATCATCTAAAATCGGCAATAACGAAATCATAACTTCTTCACTCGCTGTTGAGAAAAGCTCAATTCTTTCTTTGGCTGTTCTTCTCTTATAATTTTCAAATTCAGCAAAGAGTCTTAAGAATTTGTCCTTCTCTTCTTTAACCTGGTCTTCTAAATTAACTTCCTCAACCTGATTTTCAACTGATTCAATATTCTTATCAATTTCAACTTTCTTTTTTGATTTTTTCTTAGCCATTATTTCTGATTTAATTTATTTATTGCAAAATTACTGCCATATTGAAATTAGTGCCAAAATGTCACGAAAGGATGTTTTCAATTGTAGATCTAAAGTTTCGAAATTTAAAATTAAATCCTGACTGCTCAATTTTTTTACTTGAAACCTTTTGGCTTTTAAAAAGAATAATGTGCATTTCCCCAAAAATTAGTCTGAAGAGAAATCTTGGTACAGGAATTATAAAGAGCACAGATTTTTTGACTCTGGAAATTATCTTGGTAAACTCATAATTAGTTAATGGATTAGGTGCAACCCCATTATAAACTCCCGATAATCTATTTTTTATTATATGTATAAAAATTTGGGAAATATCATTAATATGAATCCATGATTGCCACTGTCTACCTGAGCCAAAATATACTCCAAATCCAAACAACATTGGCTGCATGGTTTGCTTTAGTACTCCACCCTTACTCGATAACACCAGACCGATTCTAACAATTGATACTTTTTCTACTACTTTTTCGAAAGATATTGTAGCTTTTTCCCATTCTTTAATGACGTCAGAAAGAAAATAATCACTTCTATCTGACTCAGCTTCATAAAATTCTTTTTCATCAGAACTTGGATATGCTCCTATACCGCTTGCTGAAACAAAAGAATGTAATTTAATATTATTTTCAATTATTTTTTCTCTTAAGAAATTCAAACTCTGAACTCTGCTGTTTAAAATAAGTTCTTTATTTTTTTTTGTCCAAATTCTAAAAATTGAGGCACCTGATAAATTTATTATTGAGTCAATTTCGTGAAAACAATTTATATCAATTATGTTTTTTTGGGGATTCCAATAAAAACCATTACATCCAGGAAGACTGTCTAACTTATCTTTTCTTGTGGTTAAAAAATTAACTTTTATATCTCTTTCAAGACAATCTTTAACAATTCTTGAACCAATCAAACCAGTAGCACCTGTGATTAATACTTTCATTTCTAATTTAAAGTTGGAGTAAATATAATTTAATTGATTAATTTTGCGTGAATTTTTATACTATTTATCATGAGTCAAAAAATCAAAATTACAAGAATTGAAAAAAGTAAAATTCAAAACGTAGATTTTAATAATTTCTCTTTTGGATCTGTATTTACTGATCATATGTTTGAATGTGATTTTATTGATGGTAAATGGGTTAACCCAACAATTAAACCATATCAACCTATCTCTATTGAACCATCAGCAAGTGTATTGCATTATGGTCAGGCAATTTTTGAGGGAATGAAAGCTTATAAAGATGAAAATGATGAGGTATGGTTGTTTAGACCTGATCAAAATTTTGAAAGAATTAATAAGTCAGCCGTTAGAATGGCAATTCCTGAATTCCCAAAAGAATTATTTTATGAGGCATTGACTAAATTAGTAAACATTGATAGGGATTGGGTTAAGCATGGAGATGGAAGATCATTATATATTAGACCTTTTGTTATAGGAAATGAATACGCGATTCAAGCCGTTCCTTCCAAAAACTATAAGTTCATGATTATTTGTGCCCCAGCAACTCTATACTACACCAAAAAATTAAAAGTTCTTGTTGCAGATAAATTTAGTAGAGCTGCTTCAGGCGGAGTTGGTTATGCTAAAGCCGCTGGAAATTATGCTGGTCAATTTTATCCAACCAGACTTGCAAATGATGAGGGATTTGATCAAGTTATTTGGACCGATGCAAATCAGCACAGTTATTTAGAGGAAGCTGGTACAATGAATATTTTCTTTAGAATTAATGACACTTTAATAACTGCACCTACAACAGACACAATTTTAGATGGAGTAACAAGAAAAAGTCTAATTCAAATTGCCAAGGATAATGGAATAGATGTAGAGATTAAAAAGCTAAAAGTTGACGAACTGAAAAATGCCGCTAAAAACGGATCTTTAAAAGAAATCTTTGGGGCAGGAACTGCTGCAGTGGTAAGTCAAATTAATGCTTTTCAGCATAAGGGAGAATTATTTGAACTGGATGAACAGGATAATTCTTATGCAGAAAAACTCAAGTCAAATTTAGTAGGAATTCAAACCAACCAACTTGAAGATCATCATGGCTGGAGGTATAAAGTTTAGGAATTTAATATACCCTTAATATCGGGTTTAAAATAATTTGGCCCTTTAAGAACCTTTCCATCTTCACGATATATTGGATTACCATCTGCACCTAATTTACTCATATTACTGTTTTGTATTTCACTAAAAATTTCGTCTATTTTATATTGCATACCATGCTCTATTATGGTTCCACAAAGAATATAAAGCATATCTCCAAGTGCATCAGCAACCTCAACCATATCGTTATTATTTGCAGCTTCAAAATATTCTTCATTTTCCTCCTTCATTAAATTAAATCTTAATTTATTTTTATTCGTTCCCAAATCAGCTTTAGGTTTGTCTAGGTAATCTAGTTTAAAGGCTTTATGAAATTCTTTAACAGCTAATATTTTATCCTTCATGACATTAAATTATTTTAATATTTATTAGTTTCGCAAAAAAAAATGTTTTCTCAAGGTCAATTAGTTTTTGCAGTATTATTTACAATATGTTTTTCTATAGTACTATTCATAGCATATAAAAAAGATGCTAAACTTCACAAAAAATACTATAAAGGAAGCGCTTGGGTTTTGTTGGCCTTCATAGCTTTCATTGGTTTGATTGCAACTATAAAATTTATATTTGTTTAAGATAAATTTTAAAAAATTACCATCCTTATAATATCAAGCAATCCTTTCTCAAAACTATAAAATGTTTTATAAAATTAGATTAAAGTAATGGACTAGTTATTAAAAAAATACAGGTATTTATTATCAAATTATCCTTTCAATAAACCAAAACAAACCAATTGCAGCTATTATTAGAGAAGCTGGTATTTTTATCTCATTACTATACCAGTTTTTTTTCATAATTAATTTAATCAGTATAAATGCTATAAGTAAAACAGCCAACTGCCCAAATTCAACTCCTATATTAAATGCTAATAACATTGAAATAAAATTATCTTTTGGCAATCCATATTGGGTTAGAAGAGCTGCAAAACCAAGACCATGTAATAAACCAAATGCAAATACTATAGAATATCTCCATTTACTTGTTTCCTTAAACAAAACATTTTCGACGGCTACCCAAACAATTGATAAAGCAATAATTGCCTCAACTATATCTCCTCTGAGTTGAACGAAACCTTGAGCCGCAAGAATTAGAGTAATACTATGAGCAACAGTAAATGCGGTTACTTGCCAAAGAAGTGCGCGAAAGGTTATACATGAAAAAAATAGTCCAAGAACAAAAAGTATATGATCAATTCCCTGAGGAATTATATGCTCAAATCCAGCTTTAACAAAAATGTAAAACTTTTTGTAAAACGGCATAGCTGCTAAACGCCGAATCCTTTGTCTTTTTAAAGCGGCTCCATATTCTGCAGCAATCTCCTCATTTTCGAAATACATTTGACCACGTTCGATTTCTGCAATCATGAAATCTTCAGGGTTATGAGAAAAAGTATTAAAACTGGCAAGAAAAATAAACGATAAAAGAATGAACCTAATAACCTTCATAATGAAATGTTAGTAAGTAAATTTATTCACTACCGTCTAATCCTCTAACTTTTAACAACGGCTCTATAACAGGTTTTCTACCTCTAAATTCTACGAATAAGTCCATTGCTTCCTCGGTTGAACCCATCGAGTAAATACTAGATCTTAATTTTGAAGAAAGATTAGGATCAAATACATCTCCTGCTTCTTTGAATGCCTCAAATGCATCAGAGTCAAGTACTGCAGCATGTACGTAGCTGTAATAGCCTGATGAGTATCCACCAGAGAAAATATGAGCAAAATAAGTGGTTCTATATCTTGGTGCTATTTCACCTATTAGACCAACTTTTTTCATAGATTCAGATTCAAACTTGTTAGCGTCTTTAATATCTTCGTCAGCGGAAATTGTATGCCAGTCCATGTCTAATAATGAAGCAGCTAAATATTCCGTATTAATAAATCCTTGATTGAATTTAGACGCATTTAATAATTTTTCTATTAATTCATCAGGAATTGGCTCTCCAGTCTTATAGTGTGTAGCAAAAGATTTTAACACTTGAGGCTCACTTGCCCAGTGTTCAAGTAACTGAGAAGGTAATTCAATAAAATCTCTTGGACCAGATGTACCTGCCATACTTTCATATTTTACATCGGTTAAAGTTCCATGCATGGCATGACCAAATTCATGGAATAATGTAACCACATTGTCAAAACTTAATAAAGCTGGATCATCACCAACGGGTGCAGGGAAATTACAGACATTTACCACAATTGGTCGTTCTCTTCCATCAAGATTTGACTGTCCCTTAAAACTACTCATCCAAGCGCCACCACGTTTATTCGATCTTGTAAAATAATCTCCGATAAAAATACCCAAATGACTACCATCCTTATCAGTGACTTCCCATATTCTAGCATCAGGATGATAAAGATCTATGTCAAAAATTTCAGTAAAGTTTAATCCCCACAATTTATTAGTTGTATTGAAAACACCCTGAAGAACATTATCTAAAGAAAGATATGGCTTAATAGCTGATTCATCTAAATCATATTTTTCTTTACGAACTTTCTCAGAATAATGCCACCAATCCCAAGCAGCTATTTTAAAATTTTGCCCCTCAGCATCAGCTACAGCCTGCATGTCTGCAACCTCAACCTTAGCTCTTTTGACTGCTGGTTTCCATAGCTTATTTAATAAGTCGTATACTTCTTCTGGAGTTTTAAGCATGTTATCATCTAGGATAAAATGAGCATGTGTTTTGTATCCCATTATCTGAGCTCTTTCAGCACGAAGTTTAGCAATTTGAGCAGCTGTTTTTTTATTATCAGTATCGTTATTATTGTCACCACGCATCACATAAGAATTATATAGTTTTTCTCTCAAATCTCTACGCGTTGATTCTGTTAAAAACGGATACATACTACTTCGATGTGGAGTAAAAACATATTTATCATTGTATTTGTCTTTTTCTTCGTCAGACTCAGCCGCATCCATTTTCTGTGAAGCTGCATCAGCTGCTGCCGCTATTACTCCATCTGATAAACCTTCTAAATCTGATGCTTCCAAAATAAGTTCAAAACCATTTGTTTCTGCTAAAAGGTTTTGGCCAAATGATGTTGACAATCCGGAAATCTTTGAATTAATCTCAGATATTCTTTCTTTTTGATCTTCACTTAACAACGCTCCACTTCGAACAAATCCCTTTCTGGTATCATTAAGTAATTTAGCCTGTTCACTTGTCAAATCAAGATTTTCTCTGTTTTGCCATATTGCGTCAACACGATTAAATAAACCTTCATTCAAGGAGATTTTATCATAATGAGCTGAAAGCATAGGACTTAAATCACGCTGAAGTTCTTGTAATTTAGGGTTCGTATTAGAACTGGCTAGATTTGAAAACACACGTCCAACTTTAGATAATAATTTTCCTGTTCTTTCAAGTTCTTCAATTGTATTAGCAAATGTTGGATCTTCAGGGTTATTGACAATCACATCAATTTCTTCAAGATTTTCTTTCATTCCTTGCTCATATGCTGGCATATAATGCTCATCTTTTATATCTAGAAATGGAGGCACCTCATAAGGTGTATTCCATTCTTGGAAAAATGGGTTAATATTTGGATCCATCTTTGATTCTTGCTGACAGCTTACAATAAAAAGTAAGGCTGTAATTAAAATTAGTCTTTTCATATTAAGGGTCTTAGTGAACTTGTAAATATAGGGCTTTTTGAGATTATTTTTCACAATAATTAATGATGATTAAACAATTAAGGTTAAATTAGTTTTTATAAAGATTATGAAAAGTTTTATATTGGTTTTTTTAGGTGGTGGATTAGGTAGCGGTCTTAGATATTTAGTTGCTTTTGCAATGAACCAATACTCAAAAGTTCTACCATTTGGGACATTTACTGTTAACATGATAGGTTGTCTATTAATTGGGCTTATATTAGGATATGCACAAAAGGAAAATACACTAACATCTAATCAGACACTTTTATTAGCTACCGGCTTCTGTGGAGGTTTTACAACATTTTCAGCTTTTGCCAACGAAAATTTAGAATTAATAAGAAATGGAGAATTATTTAATTTTTCAATTTATGCAATTGGGTCTGTATTTCTTGGAATAGTATTAATTTTAATCGGTTACTTACTTGTAAATAAGCTTTAACTTTTTGAGAAATTTTTAACCCCCGACTCAATTCGAGTATTTAACATATTTTCCCTTGGAACTATAGGGCAGGAAAAGTTTTCATCATATACACACTTAGGGTTATATGCTCGATTAAAATCGATTACTATTGTATCATTATCATATTGATATATATCAATATATCTACCTCCACCATAAGTTTCATATCCGTTAGTTTGATCTAAAAAAGGCAGAAATAAATAGTTCTCATATCCTTCTACATCTAAATAATCAAGGTTTTCATATGCGGTTAATGTGTATTGCTCGTCATTGAGATTAAATGTTAATACTCCGTACTTTCTGAAGTCAGCAGGTGTGTCAGTAGTTGTTTTCATTTTGAAGGGTAAGCTATAGGGGGTTTCTTGAATTTTAGCATAAACAACATATGACGAATCAAATTCAAAAAAATCAAGTCCTTTAAAATTTTTTAGATCTTTAGTCTTGAGCGGAGAAACAGAGGCGTCTTTAAAATAATTATTAACCTGCCTTTGGTAATCTGTTAAATTGAAATCTTCATATCTCTTCTCACCTCTGCATGAAAAAAATAAAAAAACAATAAAAATTAATAGCAATCGCATACAGTAAAATTAAAAATATACATCCAAAACAAATCAATAAATTTTAATTATTAAATTTATAGTTCGCCTAAAATTTAAAATTATGAGATTAACATTAATATTTATAGCTTTTATTTACAGTTTAAATACAGCAACAGCTCAGGATTATTTCTTAGAAAATAATGGTCCATATGTTAGTAATATTCAAAGCCCTGAAGAATATCTTGGATATGAAATTGGGTTTGAACACACTCGACATGATCTAATTGTAGCTTATCTAAAATATTTGTCAAATGTTTCTGAAAAAGCTAAAATTGTAAAATATGGTGAATCTCATGAAGGTAGAGATTTAATTATGCTTACCGTTTCATCTACTGAAAACCTAAATAATTTAGAAAAAATCAAGGATGAACATCTTAAACACACTATACCTGGGATAAAAACAAAAATTGATGGTAACCTACCCATAATTGTAAATTTAGGATATGGGGTGCATGGCAATGAGCCGTCTAGTGCCGAAGCTGCAATACTAGCAGCCTACACCCTAGTTGCATCCGAAAACAATAAAATCAAAAGATTAATTCAAAACTCGGTTGTTTTTATTGATCCAACAATAAATCCGGACGGTAGAGATAGGCATTCACAATGGGCAAATCAATATAAATCAATTAATCTTGTTTCTGATAGCAATGATGCAGAGCATAATGAGGCATGGCCAAGAGGAAGAACAAATCATTATTGGTTTGATTTAAACAGAGATTGGTTATTAGCTATTAACCCTGAAAGTAGAGGTAAATTAGAATGGTATCATAGCTGGTATCCAAATGTAGTTACTGATTTTCATGAAATGGGAACAAATAGCAATTATTTCTTTGAGCCAATGAAAAGAAATGCATCAGTGAAACCAATGATTCCTGATGAAAACTATAGTGTTTTAAGCCCAATTTTTGCTGAATATTATGTAAAAGCACTTGATAGCATTGGTTCCTTTTACTACACCAAGGAATCATTTGACGAAACTTATCCTGGATATGGCTCCTCATACCCTGATGTCCAAGGCGCTGTGGCAATACTATTTGAACAGGCAAGTTCAAGAGGACACTTACAGGAAACTAATTATGGAACAATGTCTTTTGGATTTACGATTAGAAACCAATATTTATCAAGTATTGCCACCGTTGAGGCGGCAGTTGATAATAAAGATCTGCTAAGAGATTATCAAATGAGATTCTTTAATTCTTCAGTCACAGAGTTTAAAAACGAAAAAGTAAAAGCTTATGAGTTTGGTGACATGTACGATCAAAACAGAAATAAAGCCTTTATTGATAAATTATTATTACATAAAATCAAAGTATACAACAGTAAGGGAAAATTTGTTGTACCTGTCAACCAACCACAATCTAGAATGGTCAAAAATTTTTTTGAGACACATAGTAAATATGTTGACAGCGTATTCTATGACGCTTCTGCATGGAGTGTTTCGAATATTTATAACATGAAGTCAAAAGAGCTTAAAAGTTTTTTTGGTGAATCTGAAATAAAAAGCACTGAAGGATTTGTCAAAAATTTAAAACCAAAAAAATCTAACTATGCCTATGTAATGGACTGGGATGATTATAATTCACCTGCTGCTTTGAATCACCTTCAAAAAAATGGTATTATAACATACTCAGCATTTAAACCATTTACAATCAAAGTTAATGGAACAAATTCATCTAAGAAATTTAACTATGGATCAGTGTTAATACCTGTAAGTAAACAAAATATATCATCTGAAAAACTATTTGATATTATAAGTGAAATGCAAAATAAATTTGAGGTTCCAGTTTATAATTCAGAATCTGGTTACAGTCTTAGAGGAATAGATTTAGGAAGTAATAATTTTAGAATAAATAAGCCTGTAAAGGTTGCACTATTAATTGGTGAAGGAGTAAACTCATATGAAGCAGGAGAGGTTTGGCACCTATTAGATACAAGAATTGGGCTACCATTAACTAAATTAAAACTTAATCAGTTTTCAGAAACATCATTAGATAAGTATACAACTCTGATAATGGTTTCAGGATCCTATAAACAATTAGGAAAAGATGAAGTAAAAAAAATAAAAAAATGGGTTGATAAAGGAAATACTTTAATTACAATAGCTAGAGGTTCAAGTTGGGCAATTAACAGCAAACTAATAAATGAAAGTTTAGTAGAGTCAAAAAAAGATTCAACTTACTCAAGAAAAAACTATGTTGATGCAAGAGAGCATATTGGTAGAGAAAGAATAGGCGGTGTTATTTTAAGAGCTGACATAGATTTAACACACCCTGTTGCTTTTGGCTATAATGACACTTCGATTCCAGTTTATAAGAATAATAATGTGTTTATAAATAAAACTTACAACGATTATTCTTCTGTTGCTACATACTCAAAAGATTTTCACATTGACGGATATATTTCTGAATTAAATAAAAAAGATTTTATACCAGGGGCTGCTTCTTTAATTATTTCAAAAATAGGAACTGGAAGAGTTGTAGTATTTGCTGATAATCCAAACTTTAGAGGAACTTGGTATGGAACTAATAAATTATTTCTAAACGCTATATTTTTGGGTAATAATATTTCGGTCCCATAAAATTAAATTTTAAAATATGAAAAACTTCATTCACGTATTTATTCTCTTATTTACATTTATTGGATTTTCTCAGGAAAAATATTTAGGAGATGGACCATATGAACAACTAATAATTAGGGGTGTCACTTTAATTAACGGTGATGGCTCTCCTCCAAAAGGACCAGTCGATATAGTTGTTGAAAATAATATAATTGTTGATATTAAAATTGTTGGTTATCCAGGAGTTAAAATCAAGGATTCATGGAGACCTAAATTAAAGAAAGGTGGATTCGAGTTGGATGCAAATGGAATGTTTTTACTTCCAGGATTCATTGACATGCATGGACATATTGGTGGAACTGGTCAAGGAGCAGATTACGATTATGTTTTTAGGCTTTGGATGGCTCATGGAATAACAACAGTAAGAGAACCAGGGGGAAGAGGTGTTGAATGGACAGTCAATTTAAAAAAATTGAGTGCTGAAAATAAAATTGTAGCTCCTAGAATTTTTGCCTATACAAGTTTTGGACAGAAAAGTAAAGGCTTTAACCCCCTAAACGATTTGCCAATAACTACACCAGAAATGGCTAGAACATGGGTAAGGGCAAATGCAAAAAAAGGGGCTGACGGAATTAAATTTTTTGGCGCTGAACCCGAAATAATGGAAGCTGCATTAGATGAAAATAAAAAATTAGGATTAGGGTCAGCAATGCATCATGCTCAACTAAGCGTCGCTAGGTGGAATGTTTTAAATTCAGCAAGAGCGGGGTTAACTTCAATGGAGCATTGGTATGGTCTACCTGAGGCATTGTTTGACAATAGAACTGTTCAGAATTATCCTCCAAATTATAATTATCAAAATGAGCAGCATAGATTTGAAGAAGCTGGAAAATTATGGAAACAAGCAGCTGAACCTTATTCAGAACACTGGAATAATGTCATGAATGAACTAATATCTCTTGACTTTACTATTGTGCCAACATTTAATATATATGAAGCAAACAGAGATTTACATAGGGCTAGAAGAGCTGAATGGCACGAAGACTATACCTTGCCTTCATTATGGAGGTTTTATGAGCCAAGTAGAATTTCTCATGGATCATATTGGCATTATTGGGGTACTGAACAAGAAGTTCAATGGAGGGAAAATTACGGATTATGGATGAAGTTCATAAACGAATATAAAAACAGAGGCGGTAGAGTTTCCACAGGCTCTGACTCAGGCTTCATCTATCAGCTATATGGTTTTGCGTATATTAGGGAGCTTGAACTTCTGAGAGAAGCTGGATTTCATCCTCTAGAGGTTATTCGAGCAGCTACATTGAATGGTGCTGAAGCATTGAAAATGGATGACAAAATTGGTAGTGTACAAGTTGGAAAATATGCTGACTTTGTAATTACAGAGGAAAACCCATTAGAAAATTTAAAATCTTTGTACGGAACAGGCGCAATAAAACTAAACGAAAAAAATGAGATTATTAGATCTGGTGGAGTAAAATTTACTGTCAAAGATGGAATAATTTATGATGCAAAAAGACTATTGCTGGAAGTAAAACAAATGGTAGATGACAAAAAGGCCGAAGAAAATTGGGAGTTAAAACAGCCTGGTATTAAATAGATTTAGTGACAACCAAAACCCCATTTTTTTAATCTGTAGTAATTATAAGGGAGCGGGGTTATAAAGCCAGCGAATAACATAATTGGAATAACCCACCATGTTAATTTAGCCCCACCTGTGAGTATAACATCGATTATATTCATCGCAAGTTCCATCGCTATCATACTTATAAAACTCATTCCAATTGCAACTTTAAAGGCCTCCTTTAAAATCATCTGTCGTGACAATATGTAGGTTTCGAGTAAAATGCTTGTCAACAATCCATTTATAATTGCCAAAGCCATTATTTGCCAGGTTAAAAGGCTATGATCAATATTTTGAAAGTAAAAAATAGTTCCAAAATCCCCGATGCTACAGCCTAATAAACACCATAAAGTGTTTACTGATGCCTTTTTCCAAGTATGCTTACAGTTCCAATTCATTTTTTTCAAAGATAAAATCGGCTTGAGGGAAAAAGTTTATAAGATTTTGGAATAGTTTTATATTTAATTTGCTAATCCAATTTAAATTTTAGACCCCTCTCTGCGATATTAAAACCTAAACTCTCGACCAAGTCCCTAATACCATTTTTATTTGTCAATATAGGATTAGTATGATTAATATGAATAAAATATATTTTATTTCTCTCGGAGATGGGTTGATTGGAGAATAATTGTAAAGTCTCTTCTATTGAGGGATGTGGTATTTCTCTCATGTCTCTATTAAGCTCTGAACCATTGTAAAAAGTTCCGTCAATAAAAGCATAATCAACAAGTTTTACCTCTTCGATTATACTCTTTTTCCATTCATCCCATTTATCAATATCAGGGATAAAGAGTATTTTTTTTGATTTTCCAATTATTTTATAACCTACTGTCTCAGAGTACTCGTCTCTATGAGGGACCCTAATAGGTATAACAAAAATATTTTCTGAAAGTTTGACAAATTCCTTATTGGATATCGTTTGAATTGAAATATTATTTAATTTGATTAACTGATCCCAGGGGCCATTTTTTGCAAGAAATCTAGCCATTCTTTTGAGTGCATAAACCATGATGTTTTTACCTCCAAGCCCCTCTCGTCCTAAGTACATTAATCCTGTGTAATGTCCAATATGAGCATGAGTTAAAAAAATACCATCAATTAGATTAGCCTCAGGAAATTTTTCAAGTAAATTTATCTGATTATGTATATCAGGGGTTGCATCAAATAAGTATCTTTTATTATTTGTTTTATCTACTAATCCTATACAACTAACAAAATAATCACCAGGGCTAACCACTTTACAACAATCTTTTTCACAACCAATGTGTGGATAACCAGCATCCTGTACGACCCCTAATACCTGAATATAATCAGATTCAATTGTCTGTGAATATGAAAAAAAAACCAAAAAAATCAGCGAAAATGAAAGACTAGATGATTTCATGAATTCTATTTTCTTTCTGATAATATTAACTTCATTTTATTTTGAAGAATCATCGCTTGATCAGCAGCAGCGTATGCATATGTTTCATCATCTGATGCATAAATAATTGATCTAGATGAGTTAACAATTATTCCAATATTTTCATTTAGAGCATATTTACAAATTTCATTTAAATCACCGCCTTGAGCTCCGACTCCAGGCATAAGTAAAAAATGATTGGGAATGAGTGATCTGATTTTTTCAATATGGCCTGGTTTGGTAGCTCCAACAACATACATCATATTATTTTTATCTCCCCATTCTTTAGATAATTTTATCATTTCCATAAAGATAAAATTATCATTACTAGTGTTCTTAAGCTGGATGTCATTCGCTCCAGTATTTGAAGTTAAACCAAGTAAAACTGCAATTTTGTTTTCAAATTCCAAAAATGGTTTTACAGAATCAGAACCCATATAAGGATTAATGGTCACACTGTCAAAATTCATTTCTACAAAAAATGATTGAGCATACATTTTACTTGTATTTCCAATGTCTCCTCTCTTTGCGTCAGCGATTGTAAAGATTTCAGGAAATTGATTGTTTATATAATCAACAGTTTTTTTCATTGATAACCAACCCTTAGCCCCCAAAGACTCGTAAAATGCAGTGTTAATTTTATATGCAACACAGTATTTATTTGTATGATCAATGATTGATTTGTTAAACATGAAAATAGGATCATCTTCATTTAATAAATATTTTGGGATTTTATTAATATCGGTGTCGAGACCTATACATAAGAAAGAATCTTTATTTTTTATCTGAATTATTAAATCCTCTAATTTCATTTAATTATTTGCTTTTAATATTTCTGAATTTTCTGCCAACATAAGCTCATCAATTATCTTTTGAATGTCACCGTTTATAATTTTTGGTAAGTCATACAAAGTTAAACCAATCCTATGTTCAGTTACTCTTCCCTGAGGGTAGTTATAGGTTCTGATTTTTGCACTCCTATCTCCTGACGAAACCATACTTTTTCTCTTCAAAGAGTCAGCTTCTCTTCTTTTTTCTACCTCTAATTCGTAAAGCCTTGTTCTCAATACTTTCAATGCTTTGTCAAGATTTTTGTGCTGTGATTTTTGATCTTGACAACTTACAATAATTCCTGTTGGTTCGTGATGAAGTTTTATAGCAGAGTAAGTTGTATTAACCGACTGACCACCTGGTCCAGTAGAGGTAGTTCTTTCAATTCTCACATCTTGCATATCTAGTTCAACATCAAACTCTTCTGCTTCAGGTAAAACAATTACCGTAGCAGCACTTGTATGTACTCTTCCTTGTGTTTCGGTCTGAGGGACTCTCTGAACCCTGTGAACCCCTGCCTCAAATTTTAAATTTCCATAAACATCTTCTCCATTAACCTCAAAAATTATTTCTTTATAACCTCCGGAGGTACCTTCATTCAAATCAACTAGGTTTACAGACCAATTTCTAGATTCAGAAAATTTAGTATACATTCTGTACAAATCACCAGCAAAAATACTTGCCTCATCTCCACCAGTTCCAGCTCGAATCTCAACAACAACATTTTTGGAATCATCCGGATCTTTGGGAATAAGTAAAACCTTAAGTTCTTCTTCTGTTTTTGGCAGTTCAGCTTCAACTTCTTCTAATTGCATTTTAGCCATTTCAATCATTTCATCATCCTTCTCGATTGAAATTATTTCTTGTGCCTCTGATTTATTTGCAATTAGATTTTTATAAACTTCCCCCTTATCAATGATTTTCTTAGTGTCTTTATATTCCTTGGAAAGCTGAATGTATTTTTTTTGGTCAGAAATTATGTCTGGCTGAATAAGTAATTCACCAAGCTCAGCAAATCTGTTTTCAACTAATTTTAATTTTTCTAACACAACTTTATTTTTTCAGATCGTTTATAATTTAATAATTAAACTCACCAAATTCTGATTTTATGGTAAGTTTTTTTTCATCTGAGTTGACTACTTTTCCAATGATTTTAGCATCAATATTAAAAGATTTAGAAATGTTAATTATTTCATCTGCAAACTCTGAATCCACATATAATTCCATCCTGTGACCACAGTTAAAGACCTTATACATTTCTTGCCAATTTGTATCTGATTCTTTTTGTATCAACTTAAACAAAAACGGAACATCAAACATATTATCCTTAATAACATGCAGATTATCATTAATGAAATGCAGTATTTTTGTTTGGGCTCCACCACTACAATGTATTATACCATTTATGTTTTTTACTCCTATTGAATTAATGATTTTTTTGATTACAGGCGCATAAGTTCTAGTCGGTGATAAAACTAATTTTCCAGCGTCAATATTCATTTCAGTCAATTTTTCAGTCAATTTTTTTGTTCCAGTATAAACTAATTCTTCGGGAATATCATTATCGTAACTTTCAGGATATTTTTCAGCTAAAATCTTATTAAATACATCATGTCTTGCTGAGGTTAGTCCGTTACTACCCATTCCACCATTGTAGTTAGATTCATATGTTGCTTTTCCATAGGAAGCTAATCCAACAATAAAATTTCCGTGAGAAATTTTTGAATTGTCAATTACTTCATCTTTTTTTATTCTAGCAACAACAGTACTGTCAACAATTATTGTTCTTACAAGATCCCCAACATCAGCAGTTTCACCTCCGGTCATGTGAATATTAATGTCACATTGTTTGAGTTCATCAACTAATTCTTGCGTACCATTGATAATCGCGGAAATTACATCACCCGGTATTTTATTTTTATTCCTACCGATGGTGGATGATAGCATTATATTTTCGGTGGCACCAACACAAATTAAGTCATCAATATTCATGATAAGGGCATCTTGGGCAATTCCCTTCCAAACTGAAAGATCTCCAGTTTCTTTCCAATACATATATGCCAAAGAACTTTTTGTTCCGGCACCATCAGCATGCATAACGATACAGTGATCACCACTTCCTGTTAAAAAATCTGGGACAATTTTACAGAATGCTTTTGGAAAGAGTCCTTTGTCTAAATTTTTTATTGCATGATGCACATCCTCTTTTGAGGCTGATACTCCACGCTGCATATATTTATCTAGAGTTTTAGATTTTGACATTGACCGATTTGAAGACAAAAGTATTAAACAAAACACAAAAAATTTAGTATGTAGACGATAAGATTTTTAAAATATAAAAAAAAGAAAATTACGTTATTAACAATAAGCAGTTGTAAATTTATCAAATTACATTATTCATATGAATAAATGTCTATGATTAAGATGTTTATAAATATATTTCAAAATCAAAAAAAAATTCTCAACGAATTTCAAATTTATTGATATATTATGCACTTGATTTTATACAATAATTAATTATTATATTTTTTAAAAAATGAGCATAGCAAAATTAGAATATATTTGGCTTGACGGATATGTTCCTACGCAAAACATGCGTAGTAAAACAAAAATTTTAAAGGATTTTGACGGAAAAATCGAAAGCTGCCCCGTATGGGCATTTGACGGAAGTTCTACTCAACAAGCTGAAGGAGGTTCATCAGATTGTTTGTTAAAACCTGTTGCAATCTTTCCAGATCCAACTAGAGAAAATGGATATCTTGTGATGACTGAAGTGATGAACCCAGACGGATCACCTCATGTTTCAAACGGAAGATCTACCATTGATGATGATGATAACGACTTTTGGTTTGGATTTGAACAAGAGTATTTCATTATGGATACTGATACAGATCTCCCACTTGGCTTTCCTCCAGGTGGTTACCCTGGACCTCAAGGTTTATATTATTGTTCAGTAGGTGGAAAAAACACTCACGGTAGACAAATGGTAGAAGATCATGCTGACATCTGTCTTGCTGCAGGAATAAACATCGAAGGAATTAATCAAGAAGTAGCATGTGGACAGTGGGAATTTCAAGTTTTTGGTAAGGGTGCAAAAAACGCTGGTGATCAACTTTGGGTAGCAAGATATATCCTTGATAGACTAACTGAAGATTATGGTTACTATATTGAATATCATCCAAAGCCAATTAAGGGTGATTGGAATGGATCAGGAATGCATGCTAATTTTTCAAATGAGACTTTAAGAACATGTGGTTCTAAAGAAACTTATGAAAAAATTTGTGAAGCTTTTAGACCGGTGGTTGATGAGCATATTGCCGTTTATGGGGCTTATAATGAGCAAAGACTAACTGGTTTGCATGAGACCCAATCTATTGATCAATTTAGCTATGGGGTTTCTGATAGAGGTGCATCTATAAGAATACCTATAATCACTGTTGAAAAGGGTTACAAAGGATGGCTTGAAGATAGGCGTCCTGCATCAAATGCTGATCCTTATAAAATTGCTGCTAGAATTATCAAGACGGTTAAGTCAGCTTAGAAAATCAATTTAAGTTTTTTGAAAAAAGGGATTATGAAAATAGTTCCTTTTTTTTATTGTACAAATGCTATATAGATAAAGTATAAATACATCAAAAACATTATCAAGCCTTTGTAACTGGATAAATAATTTTTGCGAGGAATTACAGCAAATATAATTAGAATTAATGCAAAAATTAACATCCAAATAATATCTCTGTTTAAAATTTCAGGGTCTATTAAAATAGGCTTTATAATCGCTGTTATTCCCAGGACAGATCCTATATTAAAAATATTTGAGCCGATTAAGTTACCCACGGAAATACCTTCCTCTTTTTTTGCAATTGCCACTAAGGACGCTGCAAGTTCTGGAACACTCGTTCCAATGGCTACAATAGTGACCGATATAACAGCCTCACTAATATTAATTTGCTTGGCAAAATTAATTGAACCATCTACTAAAAAGTCAGCACCAAAATAAAGGGTGATTGATGAAATAAGTAACCAAATAAAAATTTTAAAATTTGAAGTTTTTGATAATTCCTCATCAATACTTCCCTTGAATTCAAGATGATTGGATTTTTTAATTAGACTAACAGTAAAAAATATTAAAATCGAAAAAAGAATTAAACCTTCATAATTTTGTAGAACACTGTCTTGTGAAATGAAAAACCACATAAGCAATGAAAAGAAGAACATCCACGGCCAGTCTCTTTTGTAAAAATTATTTTCAACGGTAATATTTCCAAGAATTGAAATTAGTCCCAAAACAAGACCAATATTTGCAATATTTGAACCGATTACATTATTTATTGCAATAGATGGAGAGTTATTTAAAGCTGCGTTAACACTTACAATTAATTCAGGTAACGAAGTTGCAAAAGACACAACAGTCATTCCGATTACAAATTTTGATATATTAAATTTTAAAGATAAAGCTACTGATGATCTTACAATAAATTCACCTCCAATTACAAGTAAAAAAAAACCTAAAAAAATAAGTATCAAATTCATTTACTTAATTATAATTTTGTGATTAGTAACGCTAGAGTTATTTGAAATTTTTAACACATATACTCCGGAATCTAAATTCAAAGTTATAGAATTTGAATTGAAAACTAATTGATCAAAAACTTTATAACCCTTAAGAGAAAATATTTCAATTCTTTCATTATTTAAGTATTTATTGAAGTTCAAAATACCCGTTGAAGGATTAGGAAACAAAATTAAATTTTCACCTATAACGTTGTCTAGCCCCAAACTTTCATTCCAGTTTTCCCCAATATTTTCTCCCCAAAGAAAACTAACAAGATTTGGGTGGTCTATAAAAGGATTTCTATTTTGTTGATACCCATAAATAATTTCATTTCTATTAATTTCAAAATCGTCAACAGGATCATCATAATGCCATTGAATTAAGGAAGATAATTTGCCTAAAATTGGATCGTTATTATTAGGAGTTGTGTAATCAACCAATTCTAAATCAAAACTATTATTATTATGATCATAACCTGGGTCGTATCTAACAACCATGTAGAATAAAATTCTAGCAATATCCCCTTTTACTGAATCTGAAGGTTCCCAGCTGTCAGAATCAGTTAAACATTCTGTTGCCTCAGAGTGCTGACTTCCTCCAAAATCGTAATCTTTTGTGCCTCTAGAAGCATTTACAGATCGGTCGCATGGTTTTAAATTATGAACATCAGTGTATGCATTATCATCTTCATCAGGAAAACCATGTGATTTTGGCCAAACATGTTCCCTATTCCAAGAATTATTATGTGTACCATTCCCGTTTTCATACTGTGAATAATTTCCTGTACCGTCTCTGTATCCTTTATCTTGTGAACGACCAGTATATACAAGAATCATATTATCATGATTTTGTGGATCTTGATCAGATACTTGTAGTATATCCCAAGTGTCAGTGGAGGATGAAGTATAAGGGAAAACTACATGGTTTGAAATAATTTGATACAAAGCTTCTTTTAATTCCTCTGATGATTTTCCGTTAGCCTCCTCATAATAGTCTTGAGGAATATTTGACTGAACAATCCCATATGTTGGATTGAATGATGATCCAAAGTCTGATTGAGAATGAGCTTCTAATGCTAAAAGAATAAAAAAAAGAATTAAATATCTCATGGCCCCAAAGATAGTGCATTTAATAAATTTATAAATAGTCATATTTGATTAATTCAATAAGTGGCATAGGGTTTGCGATTTATCTTTTTGTGAAATTAAAAACTATTATACAAGTAATTGCAATTATCACTATTTGTTCATGTGGAACACAAAATAGTAATATGTCCAAACCCTCTGCAGGATTAACTATCTCTCCCGCAGCCACAACACTTTTAGACGTAATTTCTGGTAAATTTCCTGGAATTACAGTTATTGGGGATAATGTTGCAAATGGAAATCCAAGAATACTCATAAGAGGTGGTAGCCTATCAATTAACAATCAAGCATATGCAATCTTTGATATTGATGGTTCCATTCAAACTGATTTTCCATCATACATTGATCCTCAGCAAATAAAAAGCATATCAATTTTAAAGTCTCTAGCTGCAACAAACAGATATGGGGGTATTGCAAGAGGTGGTGCAATTGTAATAAGATTAAAAAAATGAAATATATATTATTAACACTACTTATGCTCTTTAGCTCTAGCAAATATGAAACCCAGAAATATGATTTAATTTTTTCTGAAGATGAATTTGAAATTAGATTTTACCCATCTTCCCTAAAAGCAAAAGTAGTTTCCACAAGAAATGCTAATGGTAACTTTTACAAACTATTCCAATTTATTAGCGGAAATAATTCAAAGAGTGAAAAAATTGAAATGACTACTCCTGTTTACATGAAAGAAGATAATAATACTAATACAATGGAATTTGTAATGCCTTCATCTTACAGTATGGAATCAATTTCAAAACCTAATGATGAAAGTGTTGAAATCTATGAATCAGAGGCAAAATACTTTGCATGCATCAGATATGGAGGATATTCAAATTCAGGAAAATTCAATACCCACTCAAAAAAATTAATTGAAAAATTGTCTGAATTAAATATTAAAACTATAGGTGATTTATTCTACGTTTCCTACAATAGTCCCTATAAGGTATTTAACAGAAGAAATGAAGTTATGGTTGAAATTGAATATCAAGACTAATTTTCTCTGATAGCTACTGCCTCTGCTATCATATTAATTTTGTACTCAGGCTGAGTGATTGATTCAATTTCTTCCATTGTTTTTTTAGCATCTTCTGCATAATGTTTTAGTCTTTCAACAGAAATTGTATCCCTAAATATTTTACCAGACATTAAGATACTTTTTCCCTCAATTCCAGTTTTAGGAACAAAAAAGCCATAATCTTTAAATTTTACAAAAACAGTATCTGAGTCAACTTTCACATTCATCCAACATCCTTTCTTAGGACATACGTCAATAATTTCGCCAGAAATATTTTTTAGATCATAGTTACTATCAATTTTTTCATGGAATACCAGACTTTGATTTATATAATCACCATAACTGGTATAATGGGTTTTTTGATTACATGAATAAGTTGTTAATAAAGTGAAAAAAATTGATAAAATACTAAATCTCATTTTGGTTATTTTTGCTTTTCAAATTTACCTATTTTGAATGAGAGATTTGAAAAAAATAAAAAATAAATGGAAAGCTAAATTTGAGCTAAAGATCGATGCAACTAAAAGTCAAATTTGGGAATTAATTTCTTCTCCTTCAAATTTAGAACTATTTCATCCATTTTGTAAATCAAATAAAGTTATCAATTGGCCAGGTAAGAAATCAATTGATGAATTGGTTTATCTAAATGGTCTTACATACAAAAGAGAATTTTACTCATGGGAAAAATTAAAAGGATATAGTTTATTCATAGGAGAAAAGGAAAAAGACCAATCATATGTTGTATGGGAGATTTTTGATAGAAACGAATCTAATTATTTGAAAATAACGGTTTACCCATATTTTCTTAGGAATATGCCAAAGTTGATCAGTTATCTTCCCTACAAATTTATTGTTATTCCGGCTTTAGAATCTTATTTAAGAAGTGTTATTGGAGGAATAAATTATTATCTAACTACAAAAACTAAAATCCCAAATAACTATTTTGGGCAACATAAATGGTTTTCATAAAAAATTAAAGATGTTTGGTATAAATTTTGGTATTAAAAATATTTAAAATCACAATGAAGAAAGTAAATTTATTTGAGGAACTAATAGACGAAAGAAATAAGGATATAAGTTCTGATGAACTAAAAACTCTATTAAAAAATATCTGGTCCAAAGATGATCAAATAAAAAAATCATTGAATGAAAAAAATGATGAAAAATTCAATGTCTTAAAATTTGATAAAATGAAGACTAAAAATATCTTTCATCAAGAAACCATAAAAAAAATATGTGTGAGGTACAGACTAAGATTTTTAGATTCAAACCTTTACAAAGGAGATTATCCGAAAAATATCACAAAAATAATTCGGGATTTAGAAAATAAACATGACACTAAGCTTAATAATTTCATGATTATGGCTCCTTCAAAGCTTTTTAAAATCAAAAGCCCCGACGATCCAATCCTATTTGTACCTATCGGAAATAATTACTATTATTTAATACACAAATGGGGAGAGGAATTTAATTATTTCAGAAAGCTGATGGTTCTTCCTTTTAAAAATATTGACAACCTTACTATATTCTCTGTTTTGGTAAGCGTACTTTTTGCATTATTGGGTAAACTATTTATGCCTAGCTTAACTTTCTCTGAAGTGTTTATATTATTTCTGTTTTTGGTGAAAGGGTTTATCTTTATTTTCTTTTATATGTTCTTCCTAACAAGAAGAAACTTTAGTGAAAGTATTTGGAATAGTAAATACGATTCTTTTTAGTTTAGAGCAACTTTAATTCCTCTAATTTTTCCATTAAATAATTTGCATATCTTTTAAAGCCTAGATCAGTAAAATGAATTCCGTCAACTGTTCCTTCATAATCAGAACCTAGTGCATTTTCACTTTCAATGTATAAAATATTTTTATACCCCCTTTTTATCATTTTATCATATTCAATTTTTAAAGCTGTGTTCATTTCATCTCTTTTTTCTTCTTCTTTCTTATTTAAAACAGAAGTAGAAGAAATAAATAGTTCAACAAAAATAATTGGGGCATTAGAATTTTTTTCTCTTATCTTATCTACTAGAGGTATAGTATTGTTAGTTACATTATTTGCAGGAAACATATTTGGCATACATTCAATTATGTAAAACAATGGGTCAATTTCTGAAATCAACTCTGCAATTGGCTGCTCCATCCTACCGTTACCGCTAAATCCAAAATTTATACAATCAATATCTAATTTTCTTGAAATTATATTAGTATGCACCATTCCTGGACGAGAAGCACAACCTCCTTGAGTTATACTAGTCCCATAAAAAACAATTGGCTTTTTATTACTTTTTTTAGGTTTCTTAATCTCACAATTTGAATCAATACCTACCTCAATACTCTTGATACCATCATAAAGAGGTAAAAATATTTTAAACTCTCTTAATTCCCTATTCATATTTTCAATTAAGAGTGCTTGATTTACTAGTCCTTGTGGTCGACCAGTATTTACATACTCCCATCTGTTATTGTTTTTATAGTATAAGTCAACACCCTTAATTCCTGTTTCAGCCATATGATTCATTTTTAAATTATTTAAAACTTCCCATTTGACACTAATGCTTGTAGAATTCGAAATAAACCTAATTGATAAACCCGCTGAAGATTTTGATAAATTCCAAACTGGCTCCCTAACAATACTTTTATATGATTTTGGCAATCTATCATAACTACTCTCTTTTAGTGAATCAGCAATTGTCGATCCTTCAATTATGAAAAAATCCTTTCCGTAATATGTGATATCATTAATATTATCATTAAAAGAATAAGATAATATTGGAATACAGAATAAAAATAATAGTAGCTTTTTCATTACTATAATTTACAAAAAAGTCTGAAAATAAAAGACCCACTGATTAAAGCGGGTCTTTAGAAATGTGACCTCGGAGGGATTCAAACCCCCAACCTTCTGAGCCGTAATCAGATGCACTATTCAGTTATGCTACGAGGCCTTTTTGGAGAGCAAATGTAATAAACAAAATATTATCTAACCACTACCTTAAAGGTAATTTCATTAGACTTTAGAATATAGATTCCACTGCTTAAACCATTTGTTATTATTTCAGTGAATCCATTTTGATATACAAACGAGCAAGGGATAAATTGTCCTGTAATAGAATAAAGATCAAAAGATTCAAATCCATTTGTATTTAAAACTTTTATATTATCTGTTTTTCCTACAGGGTTTGAGAATAATCTTAAATTTAAATTTTGAATTTCGGGATCTGAAAGATTATTTTCAAAATACTCAGCCCCAAATTCAAAACTTTCATTTCCGATAATTTGACCTATTAATCTTCCAGGAATATCATCAATATATGGATGAATTCCTCCCCATATTCTGGATAGACTACATTGATCCGCCGCATCTTTGTAAGAAACCCATTGCAGCTCAACATCCTGACTTGGGCCATCTTCGAAAACTAAAAATTCTTTTTGTTTGGCTAAATGTGTTCCTAATCCGCCGGGGAAATACGGGGATCCGGTAAAGTTTTCTAACATTTCAGCTGCTGCTCTGGAGTAAGTTGAGTGACCAGAAACATATCCGGCAAAGTTTGGAGTAACAAAAGTTGGTCTTTGATATGGCCACCAATTATCTGCTAAAATCCAGTCAACACCCGCAAAATCTGATTCAGTATTTTCTACATATGCATGCCCCCTCCAAGTATAAACCTTTATTTTACCAACATTTTCATTATCATCGCCCGCAAGTGGATCGCCTGCTTGAACAATTTCAATTAACCCATCGATTAATTCAAAACCATTTTCACTATAATTATCTAGTGTTGGATCTGTTCTTTGTCCTTGTTCGGAAAAGTATCTTATTGCAGAAATAGGTCTGATATAATCGTACCATCCTTTTATACCCCAAACCGAAATTGCAACATCATGCATCACCCCTCCTAAAACAAAGTACGATTTTACATCCCACTCTAAATTGGATAATTCGTCTCCTTGTCCCTGAAATTTCTTTTCTAGTTGAGGATTATCACTAACTGAATTCAATAAAACAAACCAATGACCAGGAGGAGTTTCAGAATCGGGTCCATCAGCCCAATACTCAGCTAAAACTCTAGTGTAATCTCCTCTTTTTACATTTTGAACTTCATATGTTTCGTTTGTCACCGGATTAACTGAATATCCTTGACTTGTATCTCCGCCATTGTAATAATTATAAAAATTTGTAAAGTCGGAAAAATCAGTTGGATAAGTATCATCATCAACATTACCAATTGTATTTGGTGAAATATCCCAAATAGTATCATCCTCAGGTGATAGATGAGATCCCCAAACTGAAACCATTGAAAATGATTCAATGAATAATTCATTGGTTTCATCATTTTCATCAATTAAAGGTGGAGTCCCAGGATCGTGATATACTTTGTATGTATTTCCATCCCTTTGAAATTCTGTTAAATCTTCATCATTTAATCCAAATGGCCAAACACCTCCCCACTCAGCACCCAAAAATTCTGGAGTGGTTTCAGACAAAATATTTCCACTTTGATCAACGAAAATATCTAATGATAATGGCTGCCATCTATTTGGATCAGCTATGGTTGGATTACCAGAAAAAATTGGAGCTAATGGCTCGTTTACAGGTTCATAAAACTGATTTATATAATCCGCTTGCTCGTTTGAACCATCCAGTAATCCGTACTGAATGTAATTCTCTGCTATATAGTTTCCTAAATCAGCTGGATTATTATCATAACCGTCGGATTGAAAATAATTTAAATCTAGGCCTAGTAAATTCATGAGTGAATTCGCTTTAGCCATAATTCTTTCATGCCCAGGTGAATTATTAAATCTGTGTAGTATTAATCTGTAGGCGGCATAACTAATGGAATTTATTTCATTAAAGTGATCCGAATCAGTATTTGAAAATAAATCAAATTCTGATGTAAAACCATTAACATTATTACCGATTAAATATGGTGAACCCTTTTCATTAACAATTGCCCAAGCATCATACATGGCAGCACTCACATGAAATAAATTTCTTGCATGTACTGTTGGTCTTGCCAAATCATTTCTAATGGAATATAACAAAACTTCATTCCAAAGTCTTGCCAATGAAAAACTATAATCTTCATAAGATAACGGTAGTTGAAGAGAAACATCTAATTCGATAACTCCAGTTGAACAATCATCATTTGTTGCTACTATACTTACCGAACCAAGTTCTGCTACATCCCACAAAACCTCAATAAGAGATGTGCCGTTTCCTGAAATTATTGTTCCATTTTCAACCTCCCATTCAAAAGCGATGATTGAATCATCATTATACTCATACGAATGTGTTTCAAGTGGTTGAACTATAGTCTCACCTGTAATTGATTGTGATTCTATATACATACATGAGCTATCATCTAGAGTTGCATCGGGATTATAATTGCAAGAATTCTCATCTGCACAGCCTTCAATTTTAATAGCAGTATTATTATTAATTGTTTGAATGCCTTGTCCTTCAACTATTTTATATGTTGAGTTTGTTTCTAGATTAGAATAAGTTTCCTCTCCACTACTTGGCCAGTGAACTGTAATACTTGATATATTATTATTAACAGATCCCCCAAAATGAATTGATTGAATTGATTGGTGTTGATATCCTGAACCTGTATATTGTCTAATTTGACTACTACCATCATTAAAATTAATTTCTATTATTGAACCTAAGCCATCTCTGTTGGAGACAGTACCCTCCAAAAATATTTTGACCCATGAACCCATTATGCTCTCAGAAAAATAAGTATCAACAGATTTATTTTCCCACAGATTTACATTTAAATTAAAATCTGTGACTATCAGATCTAAATCTCCATCATTATCATAATCAAACGAATTCACCGATCTGCTTTTTGACATCAGTGGTGGGTTTCCTGAAAAATCTGCATAAGTGAAGTTATCTCCAGAATCATTTATGAAAAACCTATCATCTTCTGGATCAAAAAATCCATTTGCTACATAAAAATCTTCAAAACCATCATGGTTAAAATCAGAAAAAGTAACACCCCAAGCCCAATCTGTATCATATAAGTTTGCCTCCTCTGAATAATTAGTGTAGGCAAAAGAATTATTGGATATTTCTTTTGTATAAAGACTATTTTCCTTAATGTTTGTAACAAAGAAATCTAGACTCAAATCATTATTGAAATCACATGTTGCAAGTCCCATTCCATCATATGGATCCTCCACCCCATATTCCTCAGCCATTTCAATAAACCCTTCACCATCTTGGTTTATCAAAAGCTGATTAAATTGATCAAAATCATTTGCAACATATATGTCTGGATACATGTCATCATTTGCATAAATTGGAATTGCAGAAAAACTATTTGAGTTTTCTATATAAACCGTCAGATCAATTTGTTGAAAAGTTTCATCTCCTAAATTTCTGTATAGTTTATTAGGTGATATTTGGTTATAATCTGAAAGAAAAATATCTAAATAACCATCTAAATCATAGTCTAACCATAAGGCACCTGCTATGTAGCATTTTTCACAAGATATTTCAAAACCAGCCGATTCGGTAATATTAGAAAATGTTCCATTGCCGTTATTTTTATACAATTCACTTTGAACTGCATTTCCCAAAAATATGTCAGGATATCCATCATTATTAAAATCACCCCAAGATGCGGCTAACCTATCTCCATGCTCAAGGGTATCAAAACTGTATTCTCCGTTATCATCGTAATTTATTAAATCAATTTCATGATTTAGATTTTGATTTATTCCAGAATTTTCAGTTACATCAATAAAATTTCCATTATTTGTATTTTGAAGTAGACGGCTTACATTTTCATTTCCATCCTCTGAAACAATGAATATATCAAGGTCACCATCCTGATCATAATCAGCAACAGCAACTCCGTTATTACCTACAATTCCATTTAAATCTGAAATGTCTGTAATATTTCTAAATTGCTGTGAATATATAATCTGAGAAATAAAAAATATATAAAGAAATTTATATTTCAAAAGAGTATAATTTGTTTTCCCTAAAATTCACATAGCATATCCTCACCACAGCATTGTGGTGATTTTATCTTTCCTTCACATGAAGGGCAAATTGAAATTTGAACCTGTGACCCGTCATCCAGAGTCAAATAATCATTTCTTAGAGGTTCATCACAAGAAGCGCAACTGGCATTAACTGCCATGCCACACTTATCACATTTATAAGTTTGCATATATTAATTTTTACGTTTATCAAATTTTTCTTTGTCAGTTTGGTTTACTCGGTTTATAATTAACCAAATAAATACAATTACTATGCCTATCCAAAATATATAAGTCAACATAATTATTATTTTAAGGAAACAGCAGTGCCATAGGCTAAAATTTCCGAAGTCCCCTGTGCTATTACAGATGTTGTAAATCGAATACCTAAAACCGCATCGGCATTAAGCTTATCTGCATCAGCAATCAATCTCTCCAATGCCTGCTCTCTTGCGTAGGCTTGCAGTTTTGTATATTCTTCAATTTCACCTCCAATAATATTTTTAAGTTGTGCAACAAGATCCCTAGCTGCGTTTCTTGATCTTACAGTTGACCCTCTAGCGATTCCTAAAATTTTGTCAATTTGCCTATCGGGTACAAATTCGGTAGTTGATAATATCATTTTAAATTTTATTATGTTATTTCTTTAGTATTAATTTTAAACATGGACGACAATAAAATTATTGGCTCCCAACTTTTCGAGTTATTACAATATACAGCATGCTCAGTACTTTTTGGTTCGAGAAGGTCTGAACTTTTACCAACGTCAACTATATATTTTTTATCAAGTGGGTTTATTGAACCTGTTCTTATTGAACTATTTTGGTAATCAATTAAAGTTACAGGAGCTTTTTTAAACCCTAATTCTTTTAATGCAAAATATCTGTGATGACCATCAATAATTAATAAACTTTTATGACAGCAAACTATAGATGAAATAATATAATAACTATCATATGATTTAATAAATTTTGCAAGTGATGTTTTCTTTCTTTCTATAATTTTTTCATGTGGGTTAAGAAGGTCTATGTCGATTAACTCTACCCCCTTAATTAGATCACTGTCAAATTCAATTGAATACATCATTTTATTTTGAATAAAGATATTAAATCTTTCATTACTAAAGATTTGTAAATTTATAGTATGAAGATAATTTCAATTTATATACTAATAGCTGGTTGTTTATATCTAATTACAAGGCCTTACAAAGATAATATAGATCAAATGCTTGCCTCTGTTAAATTGTCAACTTTTGATGCTTTATGGTTATCATATGTTGAAGGAATGGCGGTTGGAGGAATCATTATGCTAATTATTTCATAATTTTGCTCTTAATGAAAATTGAGCAAATTTATACTTCCTGCTTATCTCAGGCATCTTATTTTGTTGAAAATAATGGAGTAGCTATAGTTATTGACCCAATTCGTGAGGTTGATCAATACATCAAGCGAGCCAAATCTAATGGCAGTAAAATAAAGTATATTTTTCAAACACATTTTCACGCAGATTTTGTTAGCGGTCATGTTACATTATCAAATAAGACCAACGCTCAAATTGTATATGGACCTAATGCTAAGCCTGACTATGAATGTATTATTGCTTCCGATGGTGACTTTTTTGAGATAGGAAACCTAAAGATAGAGGTTCTTCATACTCCTGGTCATACATTAGAAAGCTGCTCTTATTTACTTTACAATGAAGATAATGAACCACATGCCATATTTACCGGCGATACACTATTTCTGGGCGATGTGGGAATTCCGGATGTTGCACAGAGATATAAAAACACAACAAAGGAAGAGCTTGCATCAATTCTATATGACTCTATCAATACAAAAATTAAACCTCTAAGTGATAACCTAGTGGTTTATCCAGGTCACGGAGCAGGTTCTGCTTGTGGTAAAAATATGATGAAAGAAACAGTAGATACATTAAAAAATCAAAAGGTTAGCAATTATGCTCTTAATGGTAAATTTAACAAAGAAGATTTTGTTAAAGAGTTAACCGAAAATCTTCCCGAACCACCAGCATATTTTCCTTTAAATGTAAAATTGAATCAAACTGGATACTTGGACTTTGATACTGTATTAGAAAATTCAATGAAAAAAATTAACTCCGAAGAATTTAAGGAGTTAATCAAAAATCCTCAAATTATAATTTTAGACACTAGAAATTCAAAGGATTTTATAAAATCACATATTAAAGATTCAATATTTATCGGTTTAGAAGGAAGATTTGCACCATGGGTTGGAGAAATCTTTAAAGACATTAAAACCCCTATGATTCTGGTTTGTAATGAGGGTAGTCAAAAAGAAGCCATCACAAGATTGTCAAGAATTGGTTTTGATAATTGCTTAGGCTTCTTAGAAGGAGGAGTAAAAAAATGGATAAAAGACGGAAACGAAACAGAAAGTTTGGAAAATTTGAATTCAAAAAACTTTATAGACATTTTAAAACTAAATAAAATTGACATTTTAGATGTAAGAAGAGAATCTGAATTTAAAAATAAACATATTGAAGGGGCCATGAATATTCCTTTAAGCAATTTGAAAGAAAAAGCTCAGGATATTAAACAAAGTGAGAATTTATATATTCACTGTGCAGCAGGATACAGGTCTGTAATTGCAATATCTATATTAAGAAAAATGGGTTATAATAAACTTATAAATATAAGTGATGGGTTTAACGGAATATTGAAGCGTGATTTAAATGAAAACTGCTTTAATTCAAGTATGGAATCTACTTGTGGTAATACCTAGATGCAACCCAATTATTTCTGCTCTTATAATCAGAAAATATAAATCCATAATTATCAAGTACTTCATTAACATTCTCTAGATCATTTTCATAAAACCCGCTTAAGATTAAAGTAGTTTTATTGTTTGAAATCTTATTAAAATTTTCAAAATTGTTTTTTAAATTATTTAAAGTAATATTGGAAAGAATCATATCATAGAGATTTCCAATCAATGTTTCTGAAGAAGAATGGGTTGTTTTAATTTTACAACAATTATTTCTTATTATATTTTCAAGTGTATTATGGTAACAGTTGATGTTTATATCAATTGCATCAACAAATTTTGCGCCTCTTTTTTCTGAAATAATCGATAAAATTCCTGTTCCACAACCTATATCACATATGCTTTTATCTTCTAAATTTTGTTCTAATAAATACTCAATCATCAACTGTGTAGTTTCATGATGACCAGTCCCAAAACTCATTTCAGGTTTTATGATTATATCATATTCTTTTTTAGAGGGATTATGAAATGGGGCTCTGATAGTACAGTTTTGACCAATTTCTACAGGATCAAAATTTTTCTCCCAATTTTCATTCCAATTTTTATTTTGAACTTTTGAAATCTTATAATCAATTATAAATTCCTTTGAACTTAAAATTCTTACTTTGTCAAAAATATTTTCTGAAAAATCAGAATCTTTGATGTATGCTATTAGACCCGATTGATTTTCTTCAAACATTTCAAATCCTAAATAGCTAAGTTCAGCTATAAGAATTTCAACTCCAGAAACAGGTCTTACATTAAAGGTAACTGTAAGAAATAACTCATCCATTTGCTGCTTGAACAATTGAATTAAAATCAGAAAAGTTTAATGATGCTCCTCCAATAAGGCCTCCATCTATATCATTTAATGAAAATATTTCCTTAGCATTATTTGGTTTTACACTTCCACCATATAATATTCTAATCTTTTGTGATATTTCATTTCCGTATTTATCATTAAATAATTTTCTGACAAATTCATGCATTTCTTGAA
>CACOFE010000006.1 GCA_902626365.1 uncultured Bacteroidota bacterium
GAAAGTGGAGTGCAGGCAGATATTCTTGTTTGTAGAACAGAACATGAATTAAATGATGAAATAAAAGAAAAATTAGCAAGATTTTGTAATGTAAATGTTGATTGTGTTATTGAATCAGTTGATGTCAACACTATTTATGATGTTCCCAATCACATGTATCGTGAATGTTTAGATAAAGTGGCACTAAAAAAGCTAAAACTAAAATATAATGAGCCTGACCTAGATTCGTGGAATAATTTTCTAGATAAATATAAAAACCCAAAAGACACAATTAAAATTGCTCTGATTGGTAAATATGTTGAGCTTCAAGACTCCTATAAATCTATATTGGAGTCATTTATTCATGCTGGAGCAGTAAATGAAGTAGATGTTAATATAACTCCTTTACATTCTGAATTTATAAATTCTGAAAATGTACATGATAAATTACAATCATTTAATGGAATTTTAGTAGCTCCTGGTTTTGGTGAAAGAGGCGTAGAGGGAAAAATTGAAGCAATTAAATATGTTAGATTAAACAATATCCCATTTTTTGGAATATGTTATGGAATGCAAATGGCTGTCATAGAATATGCTAGAAATATATTGAAGTTAGACGATGCAAATTCTACTGAGGTTAATCCTAATACAAAAAACCCGGTAATCGATTTGATGGAAGAACAAAAAAACATAACCGAAAAAGGCGGAACAATGAGATTAGGTGCTTGGAAATGTGATATAACCAAGGAAACTTTATGTCATTCTGTTTATAAAACTGAAAATATTGAGGAAAGACATAGACACAGATATGAGCTAAATAATAAATATTTAAATCAATTAGAGGAAAATGGATTAGTAGCATCAGGAAAAAATAAGGATACTAATCTTGTTGAGGTTGTTGAAATTAAAGATCATCCATGGTTTATGGGCGTTCAATTTCATCCCGAATACAAAAGTACAGTTTTATCACCTCATCCTTTATTTGTATCTTTTATTAGTGCAGCGATTTTAAACAAGAATAATATAGATGGAAGATAATAAAATTGACATTAACTCATTAATAGGGTTTTTTCTAATAGGTTTAATTTTTATAGGATGGTTATACTTAAATCCTCCACCACCATCCTCAGAAGTAATTCAAACAATAGATAATGATGAAAGTATTGTAGAAGAGCCAGCTGAACAGGACTTGTCTGATATTCTTTCTGAATCCAAAATAGATGAATATGATGATGATGATGATGAGGGCATTTTAAACTTTGAAAACTTATTGACTCAAAATGATGAGATTATATCAGTAGATGCTGATAAATTTATTGTTAAGTTTTCAACACTTGGAGGTCAAATCTCTTCATTACAACTAAAAGGTCACTTAAATTATTTGGGTAATCCGATCAATTTAATTGAATCCAATAATTCATCTTTTAATTTAGATTTTACCACAAAAAATGGTAGAATATTTAACACAAAAGATCAAAAGTTTACACCATCCTTGATTGACCAAGGTTCAGTCAAAAAAGTATCGATGAAGTTAGTCGTTTCTGAGGATGTTTTTATAGAATACATTTACACTGTTAATTTGACTGATTATATAATTGATTTGGATATAAACTCTAGAGGATTCTATAATATACTTGATACAACTCAAAGATATAATTTAAATTGGGAGCTTAATGCATTTAGGAATTCCAAGAGCATTTCATATGAAAACAGATATTCTTACCTAACTTATTATCATGACGAAGATAAGATTGATTACTTATCTATAAGCGGAGAAGATGAAGAAGATGAAGAAGATGTAAATTGGATATCCTTCAAACAACATTTTTTCAGTTCTGTTTTGATATCGCCTAAGGAAAAACCATTTAAAAATGTTGAGTTTAAGTCTGAAGATTTGGTTCAGGATAATAGCACAGACACTTTATTTACTAAAAAATTTATTTCAAAAATACCTTTTGATTATGTTAATAGTGAGTTTGATAATTCTTTGAGATTTTATTTTGGACCTAATCAGTATTCACAACTAAAAACCTACGAAATTGGTTTGGAGGAGAGCGTTGATTTTGGATGGGGCATTTTTGGGTTTATTAATAAAAATATTTTTGTTCCACTATATAGATCATTGAGTAGCTTATTTCCTTTTGGAATTGCAATTATATTTATGACTATAATTGTAAGAATTGTACTTGCCCCAGTTTTATATAGTTCATATGTATCCCAGGCTAAAATGAAAATTTTAAGGCCAGAGTTGGATGAGATAAATCAGAAGTTTAAAGATAACGCAATGAAAAGGCAGCAAGAAATGATGTCTTTATACAGAAAAGCAGGAGCTAATCCGATGAGCGGATGTTTACCTGGGCTACTACAAATCCCTGTTTTCTATGCTTTATTTATGTTTTTCCCGTCGGCTTTTGACTTAAGACAAAAGAGTTTTTTGTGGGCAGATGATTTATCAGCATATGATAGTATTCTTGATTTCGGCTTTTATATACCATTATACGGGGATCATGTTAGTTTATTTCCAATACTGGCATCCATATCTATATTTTTCTACATGAAAATGACTACTGGCCAGCAAATGGCGTCACAACCCCAACCTCAAGAGGGGATGCCTGATATGAGAAATATGATGAAGTATATGATATATTTTGCACCAATTATGATGATGGTATTCTTTAACAACTATTCAAGTGGATTAAGTTTATACTACTTTGTTTCAAATCTTTTATCCATTGCCATTATGTTCACAATTAAGAACTATATTCTTGATGAGCGCAAAATAAGACAGCAAATACAATTCAATAAGTCACAACCCGTGAAACCCCCTAGTAGATTTCAAAGAAGAATGCAAGCCATAATGGAAGAAGCTGAAAGGCAAAAAAAGAACAAATAGTTTATTAGTCAGACTTAGGTTAATTTATATTTAGTGGCACAAACTTTGATTATTTTTAGATAAACAAGTTATGGACATACCTAAATGTGGATGTGGAAATACACAAAATCCAAATGGTTATTGTGATGGTTCACATGTAAACAAGAATTAAAGTTGAAAAGAATAGTTGTAATTGGTGCAAGTAGTTCATCGAAGTCAATCAATAGGCAATTAGCTAATTATGCTGCTAAATCAATTTCAGTCGATACCGAAATTATAGATTTAAACCTGAATGATTTCGAAATGCCTATATATAGTGAAGATTTGCAAAATTCTTTGGGAATTCCTCAGAAAGCCCTTGATTTCAAAAGGGAAATTTCTGTGTCGGATGCTTTGGTTATATCCTTAGCTGAACACAACGGCTCATATACAGCAGCTTTTAAGAATATATATGACTGGATTTCTGTTATTGAGGCTGATGTATGGTGTAGTAAACCTATTCTTTTGCTATCTACTTCAAATGGAATAAGGGGAGGTAAAACAGTTCTTGAAACTGCCCACAGCAGATTTTCTAGAGACTACAAGTATAAAATACCTTACTTTTCACTACCTAGTTTTAATAAAAATTTTGATATAAATGAGGGTATTTTAGATGTCAGATTAAATCAAGATTTTCAAGCCGTAATTATAGATTTTGAAAATATTTTAAATGGAAATTAATTTTTATCCGCCTAGCAAACAAGTAAATGGTAATTTCAATTTTGGTGAGATACTTGAAAAAAAACCAATTGGATTTCCTCAAGATGGCGGACAATTGAAGCCTTTTTCAAATCTATTTTACTGGGCCCATGCATGGACTCCAGAAAAAAGAAGTACTATTGGTTTGCATCCCCATCAGGGTTTTGAAATATGTACTTTTGTTTTAAAAGGAAGTATAAATCATTACGATACTCAGTTGAATAAATGGATTAGACTCGACGAAGGTGATGTTCAAATAATCAGATCTGGAAATGGAATTTCCCACTCCGAGGAAATTCTTGAAAAATCCGAAATATTTCAAATATGGTTTGATCCAGATTTATCAAAATCACTTAAGAAAACCGCTTCTTACAATGATTATAAAAATGATAAGTTTGAGTTCACCAAATTTGAAAATTATACCATAAAACATATTCAAAATAAAAATTCAAAAATGTGGATGGATTCTGAAGATATAGTTATTAATGAATATTTTATTGACAAATCTTCATCGGTTGATATTAAAATTAAAAATGACAAGATTCATTCCTTTTTCTTATATGATGGTGAGGTTTTTCTTAAAGAGTTAAATTTCAAAAAAGGAGATTTCTTTACCATTTCTGATGCTAAAAATATTGTCGTAAAGACGCAAAAAGAATCTAAACTTTTTGAGATTTCATCCCCAATTAAACCTTCTTACAAGACATATTTTAATTAATATCATAATTATTAACTTTACAGCGTGAAAAAAGTTATTGTTGGTCTTTCTGGAGGCGTTGACTCAAGTGTAAGTGCTTTGTTATTAAAGCAGCAAGGATATGAAGTCATTGGACTTTTTATGAAGAATTGGCATGATGAAAGTGTAACCATTTCTGATGAGTGTCCTTGGTTAGATGATAGTAATGATGCAATGTTGATTGCTGAAAAATTAGGAATTCCTTTCCAAACTGTTGATTTAAGCAAAGAATACCATTCTAGGATTATCGATTACATGTTCAACGAATATGAAAATGGAAGAACCCCAAATCCAGATGTTTTATGTAATCGTGAGATTAAATTTGATATATTTCTTAAAATAGCACTTGATCTTGGTGCAGACTATATTGCCACAGGGCATTACTGTCAAGTAAATAAAATTAATAAGGATAATAAAGAGATATACAGATTAATCGCAGGTGCTGATGAAAAAAAAGATCAATCATATTTTCTGTGTCAACTAAATCAAAAACAGCTTTCAAAGGCAATCTTTCCTATTGGTCATTTAACAAAGTCTGATGTTAGGGATATAGCAAAAAAGAATGATTTAATCACTGCTGATAAAAAAGATTCTCAAGGATTATGTTTTGTGGGAAAGGTAAAACTACCTGATTTTTTAAAACAAAGACTTACTCCGAAAAAAGGCAAAGTAATCAAAATTGATTCTGAATCAGTAAAACAGGAGATAGATTTAAATGAAGTTAAATCAAAAGAGAAGCAATTAGAATTGTTAAGTTCGCCTTTTTCATTTTCGTCTGATGATGGTGAGGAGATCGGTGAACATCATGGGGCATACTATTACACAGTTGGACAAAGAAAAGGTTTAAATATTGGTGGCTTTAGTGAACCTCTTTTTGTACTTGAAACGGATGTTTCTAAAAATTTAATTTATGTAGGAATGGGAGAGTCGCACCCTGCATTATATAAAAAGGCCCTTTTTGTAAAATCAAATGAAATTCATTGGATTAGAGAAGATTTAAAAATAAATGAAAATGAAACAATGAATATTGAATTTAGAATCAGATATAGACAACCATTACAATCCGGAACTATTTATAGATTCAAAAAGGGTTTATATATTCTTTTTGACAAACCAATTTCATCTGTTACCAGTGGTCAATTTGTAAGTTGGTATATTTATGATGAACTAATAGGTTCAGGAACAATAAATTAGTTATTCCATACACTCCAGGATTCATTTGCTTGAATTTCAAGCATCTCTAATCCGTTTTTTGTTTTGCATCCTAGTTTTCTTCCTTTTTTTAAAAATAGTGATTCAATTGGGTTATAAACTAAGTCATATAAGATATGATCTTTAGTCAAAAATTCATATGGGATATCTGGACAGTTATTTATATTTGGAAAAGTTCCAACTGGAGAACAATTTATTATCATTTTAAATTTGTTTAGTATTACTTCATTAAGATTTTCATAAACAAATTCAGATTTACCTTCTTTTCTTGAAACAGTACTATAGTTAATTTTTAATTTTTTTAGGACATATTTGACTGCTTTGGAAGCACCACCACTCCCAAGAATTAATGTATTTTTAGGTATTTTATTTTCAATCAATGAAATTAATGACTTTTCAAAACCAATACCATCAGTATTGAATCCTATATTTTTATTATCAATTTTTTTTATAGTATTAACAGCCCCTATATCTTTCGCCACTTCATCAATTTCATCAAGAAACTTTATAATTTCTTCTTTGTATGGAATAGTGACATTATAACCAGAAATTGAATTATTTTGTAAAATTGATTCAATTTCTGAAATATTTACAATATCAAAGTTTGAATAAGTATAATCTAGATTTTCTTTTTTAAATTTTTCCGAAAAATATTTCTTTGAAAAACTATAATCTATATTTTTTCCTATTAAGCCAAATTTTTTACTTTTTTTCATAACTACTTAAAAACACTACTATAGCTATACCAGTAAATATAAATATAATAGCATAAAATGTTTCATAATTGAACTCGGGTAAATATCTAACTATTTTATATTCGTTCTCTAAACTTAACGTAGATTTCCATGGCCAAATTACTCCTAAAGAACCAATAATGAAACCAAATATAATAGAATTACAAAGTTGGTTGAATTTACTTAGTAAATAACCTAGAATTTTAGATAATGAAATTAGTCCAGTTATTGAACCAAGAGTAAATACTGATAGCACCTTTAAATAATTGATACGGACATCACTATATATATTTGAAAAGTCACCTCTTAATATCTCACTAAAGCTGTCATATACAGCATTAACCGAATCAACCAGTAGTAATACATAGTTACCCATTAACATAAGTAAAAAGGATCCCGAGAGACCCGGTAAAATCATTCCACTAACACTTATTATTCCACAAATAAAAACAAAATACAGGTTGTCATTTTCTTGTGATGGATTTGCAAAACTTAAAAAAACACCTATTGAAGTTCCAATTATAATGAAACAAATATTTTTGAAGTTTTTTAAGTCGATAATTGTTCTAAGATGAAAAATAGTTCCTATTACTAATCCAAAAAAAAGACTCCATACATATATTTCAAAATTATTTAATAATACGTCTAATATCTTTGAAGTTGAAAAGTAACTAATTACTATTCCTAACGAGATAAGAACCAAAAATTTACCATTAACATGAGTAAAAAAATCTTTGAATTTACCCTTAAATAGATATTTTAAAGCTATTTTATCTAATCTTTTTAAGCTAAAGATTAATTCCTCATAAAAACCAATTGCTATTGCAACTAAGCCTCCAGAAACACCTGGAATCTTATTAGCAGTTCCCATAAGTATCCCATTAATTAGAATTTTTAAATAATTTGATCTTGGTTTTTTATCTTTCATTTAATCTTTTTTTATTTTTTCTAATAGTATAACTATTACAAAACCTAAAATAACAAGAGATATTGATAAGAATAAATTAAGATTTGATAATTCTGTAGAAAAGCTTTTATTCCATGGCCATACATTTTCAATTGATCCAATTACTAATCCCAACATAATAGTGTAGGTGGCATCTCTATGATTATTAAACAGATACTTCAGAATTTTGCTGAAACCTAATAATCCGATTATAGCACCCGAAATAAATGTAAATATTACAATTATTTCTAAATTATCAAGAGCCTTAATCAAATAGGCATAAACCCCTAAAATTACAAGTATTAATGAGCCTGAAATACCTGGTAAAATCATAGCGGATGAAGCAATTATGCCAGAAAATAAAATATACAATAAACTTATCTCATCAGTATCATAAGCAGAAAATGACGAAAGGAAAATAGAAAAGATTATAGATATGATTAAAAAAAAGAAGTTTAAATTATGCCATTGGTTAATCAATTTGTAAATAACATACACTGTTGCAAATATTAATCCTAAAAAAAATGACCAAATAAATAGAGGAAAGATTTCTAGAAAACTGGCTGAAATTTTAACAAAAGAAATTAAGCTAATTCCAATTCCTGAAACAAGTACTAATAAAAAGTTTCCATTTAATTTTTCCCAAAAAGATTTGAAACCCTTGTTTATTAATTTGGAAAAAAGACTGATTTTTAATTCGCTAATTGACTCAATTAGCTCTTCATAAATCCCTAATAATAAAGCGATTGTTCCCCCAGATATCCCTGGCATTGCGTCTGCAATACCCATAAAAATCCCTTTAAAAAACAAGGTGATATAATCTGATGTATTTCTGCTTCGCATATTAAAATTCTAGTGTTAAACTAGTAATTTTTTGTTGAAGTTTTAGATAAGCAGTTTAAATATATTTTCCAGTATTTAGATTTTTCTTGATTTAGTTTGATTGCTTTTTCAATATATTCTATCGCTCTTTTGAATTTTTTTTCTCTGTAGTAAAACATTGATAGCCTAAAAAAAGCTTTATCCATATTTGGATCATTGTTAATACACTTAAAATAATAGTCTAGAGAATTTTCATAATCATATTTTTTCTCAAAGCAAAATGCTATCCTAAATAGGGCATAGGATGAGTTGGGATTAATAGAAATTATTTCTTTGTAGTTGTCAATAGCTTCATCATATTTTTTCATCTTCTCTAATAATTTACCTTTATCTATGTATGGACTTGTAAATGAATCATCTGAAAAAATCGCATAATCAAATGCAGCAATTGCTTCATTATACATTTTAATTTTTACATAGCTTTTTCCAAGATTATGCCATCCAATTTCGCTATATGGATTTCTAGATAAATATTCTTTCAAGAATATGATTAGTCCTTTGGTATCTCTAATCATTTCATAACAATAAAGAATATTATATATAGCACTGTGGTCAAGATAATCATAGTTTAGACTTTTCTTAAAATAATAACTAGATTTTGAAAAGTTTTCAATGAATAAATATTCTATTCCAATCTGATAAAATAATTCACTATTATTTTTATAATTATTAATTATGCTTTTTAGTAAAGAGATTGATTTATTGTGTTTTTTTTGCTTAGATAGAATACTAGATTTTAAAATTATTGCTTCATAATTATTATTTTCTATCATAATTATAGAATTTGCTAAATCTAAAGCATTATCTAATTTATCTTCTTGTATAAAAATTTCAATTTCAAATAAGCTTAAATTAGTATTTGATGGGTGTTGACTTAGTGATAATTTTAGAGCTCTTTTTGCGTAAGCTAATTTTCCAGAATCTAAATAATATGAAATAATGTTTTCAAATTCTAAAGAGTCAAAGAAAAGAACTTTATTTTCCTTAACCATTTTTTCGAATTTGCTAATCGAAAAGTTTATGTCATTCACATTATCCATATCAAATCATCTCTATATATTAAAAATAATTATGATTTGTTTTAAAATGAATCAGTGGATTTTAAACTTCTTAACAAACTAATTAACACCTGTTAAATTGTGTCAAGAATATTTAGGATGATATCACACCCTTCTTCAATTTCCATTTCTGAAATGTTAAGAGGTGGAGTTATTCTAACAGCTCTTTTTTCGATTAGAAGCCAGAAAAGAATTAAACCTTTATTCTTTGCTTCTAAAACTAATTTATTTGCGACTTCAGCATCATTCATAATCAGACAAAGCATTAATCCAATGCCCCTTATTTCCTTAATTAGCTTATGATTTAATTTTTGTCTGATAAGTTTTTCTTTTGACAAAGTTTTTTGCATTATTTTAGAATTTAATACAATCTCTAAGGTTTGAAGTGCTGCAGCAGTAATAACTGGGTTTCCTCCAAATGTTGTAATATGACCAAGGATTGGATTAACATGAAGTACATCCATTAATTGCTTAGAGCCTGTAAAGGCTCCTATTGGAATTCCACCACCCAGCCCCTTTCCGTATACAATTATATCAGGCAGGCAATCAAAATTTTCAAAACCAAATAATTTGCCTGTCCTTCCAATTCCAGTTTGAATCTCATCTAATATTAATAATGCACCAACCTCTTCACATCTTTTTTTTACAGAGCTTAGGTATCCTTTTTCGGGCAAAATGAACCCTGCGCTACCTTGAATAGTTTCTAATATAACACATGAGGTTTTTTTGTCAATTTTATAAATATCTTCAAACGAATTATAGTTTATAAATTCAACATCAGGAATTAGTGGCTCAAATGGTTTTTTTCTTTCATCTAAACCCATTAAAGTGAGTGCTCCCATTGTGCTCCCATGATATGCATTTTTTGCAGCAATTATTTTCTTTCTTCCGGTATGCCTTCTGGCTAATTTCATAGAACCCTCTAATGCCTCTGTGCCAGAATTTGTAAAGTATGTACAATTTAAACTTTCAGGTAAATTTTCGGCCAATAATCTTGCTAAATCTAGAGATGGTTTGGTAATAAACTCACCATAAACCATTACATGCATGTATTTTTCAGATTGATTTTTAATTGCATTTATAACTTCTTCATTGCAGTGTCCAAGACTGCAAGCAGATACTCCTGCAACAAAATCTAAATATCTATTATTTTCGTTATCATAAATATAACTACCCTTGGCTTTAGAAACTTCTATCATGAGTGGATAGGGGGTTGTTTGGGCTTGATATTTTTTAAAATCTGAGTTAATAATTTTTTATTCTAGGTTTTTAATTTTTATGAATTGGAATTCCTTATCCTCGTTAAATAGATCATCTATAGTTTTTATAATTTCATCTTCCCTAAAAAAGAATCCTTTCAATAATTTATCATTTTCATTAAATTCATCCTCAGGATATACATTTCCATCAATTTGATTGATTTTTGTGAATGTGTCTATATTTTGATCAGAAATTAAGATTTTTATTTTTGCTGATTTCGATTTATCGATACCAATTAGTTCATTTTCAGAATTTCTCAAATAGTATACAGATTCAGCATTTTTAATAATATCAACTTCTTTCAATTTGCCATCAATAAAATTTCCATTTAATTTTTTTCCAGAAATCTGATTAAAACCTATTTCGAGTGTATCCTTCTCAATGATAAATGCATTATTAAAGACAAAAAGAGAATCAATTATATTCTTATCGGTATCAAATTTGATGTGAATAGAATCTCCAGTTATTTGACTTTTATTATTCCAAAGAATTGGCTTTTTAATTTTCCTAGATCTTTCATTTAAGATATTCCGTTTATTTATCAATTGAGCAATGCCTGTTAATTGACTAAAATGAATCGAGTCGCATTTACCACTTAGATTATTTCTCAAAATTTTACCATTCATGAAAGCCCTAATAATTTGTTCATTTTCTTTTCCAGTTATAATTATGGATTCACCGTGAATGTATGTAGTATCCTTTTCCTTGAATGAGGCAATAAGTGCTCTTTTTTTTACGAACATCGAATCAATGCTTCTATGTATTTCCGCATAATGACCTGTTGTTAATGTTTTATTTATTGTATCTAGAATTTTAATATTATTTGTTGCAGATGCATAATTTCTGGATTGGTCAAAATATATACTATCACCATTAATTTTATATTCTTCAAAATCAATTTTAGAATTCTTTATAAAATATCCATTATCGTTTTCAGTATCATAGTATCCAATTTCACAATAAATTTTTGAATCGTTTGTGATAATATCAGTTGGCCCAAAGAAATAAGACTTCCCCGATTCGGTAAAATAGTTTAAGACATCTGAATATATATTATATTTTGGAGTTCTCAAATCGACTTCTTTTTCAAAACGATATTTTTTTTCTTTAGCAAAAAAAGTTCCTTTTAAGCTATATATTGTATCTGTAAAGTTTCTGATTAGTTTACCCTTATTTGTATAAAATCCTTCTTGTGAGTTTCTGTCAAAATAAATTGATTCAGTATATAGATCAGATTCGGGTTCATTTAAAATAACATCACCTTTAGCAAAAACTAATCGGGTATCTCCATTATATTCTAGATAATTAGCTTTTAAATTAAGTGTGTCACCTTGTTTTAGTGAAACCTCACCATATGCTTCAATAAAATTTCTGTCCTCATAAAAAAAAGCCTGATTACAAGTCATCAAAACCCCGTCATGAGATATAAGTACTTTCTGATTTTTATCTCTTGTTAAAACAGATGCATCTGGGTATTTGTCCTTATCCTTTTCAAAGAAACCAGCTCTTTCAATTTTTATTTTTGTTTTTTCTTGCGCGTTTATATTTATACAAATGGTTGAGCTAAAAAAAATACCAATTATTAAGAAGAAAGATTTTTTCACCAATTTATCTAAATAGTGTTTCTTTTCTGTCAGGTCCTACCGAAACAATAACAATAGGAATATTTAACTGCGTCTCAAGAAAATTAATATAGTTATTTAAGTTATTAGGTAAATCATCAGCAGATTTAAGCTTTCTTAAATCTTCAGACCAACCTTGAAATTCTTCATAGATTGGTTCAAGTGAACTGTCTGAAAGGTCATACGGAAGATTTTCGATAACCTGACCTCTATATTTGTATTTTGTACAAACGAGCACTTTATCAAAACCACTCAACACATCAGTCTTCATCATCATCAACTTGGTGACCCCATTAATTTTACATGCATATTTAAGCGCCACTAAATCTAACCATCCGCATCTTCTTGGTCTTCCTGTTGTTGCTCCAAATTCATTTCCAATTATACTCATTCTTTTTCCATATTCATCAAATAATTCGCTGGGAAATGGTCCAGATCCAACTCTTGTGGTATAGGCTTTAAAAATCCCAAAAACATCATTGATAGAATTTGGAGATATTCCAAGACCAGTACAAGCACCAGCAGCAGTTGTATTTGATGATGTAACATAAGGGTAGGTGCCAAAATCAATGTCCAATAAAGATCCCTGGGCACCTTCAGCTAAAATGGATTTGTTCATTTCTTGAGATTTAAACAATAAATTTTCTGAATCAACAAAGTTGATTTTTCTTAGTTTTTCAATAGCACTAAAAAATTCAGACTCTAACTCCTCAAGACTAAAATCAAGCTCAACATTATAAAAATTGATTAATTGTTGATGTTTTTTTGAAAGCTCATAATATTTTGTTTTCCAATTTTCATTTTCTAAATCTCCAACTCTAAACCCATTTCTTCCTGTTTTGTCCATATAGGTTGGGCCAATTCCTTTTAAAGTTGAACCAATTTTATTTTTTCCCTTAGATTTTTCACTTGCTGCATCAATAAGTCTATGAGTTGGTAATATTAAGTGAGCCTTTCTTGAAATAAATAAAGTTTTATTTATATCAACATTTTCTGCTTTAATATTTTCAATTTCTTTGTTTAGAATAACAGGATCAATTACAACACCATTACCTATAAGGTTTATTTTTTCTTTATGAAATATTCCAGATGGAATGGTATGTAAAACATATTTTTTTTCATTAAACACAAGAGTGTGACCAGCATTTGGACCACCTTGAAATCTAGCTATTATGTCATACTCAGATGTTAAAACATCAACAATTTTACCTTTACCTTCGTCACCCCACTGGAGTCCTAATAATAAGTCAACCGCCATTTATTTTGTATTATTTTTTTTCCCATAGAAATACAATGAATGACTCTCAATTGTCACGTCAAATACTTCTTCTATTGTCTCTTTAATCGAATTTATTCTTGGATCACAAAATTCAATCACTTCTTCGGAATTACTTAAAATTAAATGATCATGCTGCTTATTAAAATAGCATTTTTCATATGAGGCTTGGTGATCGTTTGAAAATTGATGTTTTCTAACCAATGAACACTCAAGTAAAAGTTCAATAGTATTGTAGAGAGTAGCTCTGGAAACTCTATATTTTTTATTTTTCATTTTGACATACAAAGATTCAATATCAAAATGAAACATAGTTTCATAAACCTCTTTAAGAATTGCATATCTTTCGGGTGTTTTTCGATAACCTTTTTTTTCTAAAAAGTTTGTAAAAACCTCCTTTACTTTATTTTGATCATTAATAGTATTTGACATAATTAACTTATTTTATTTATGTTCTTTTGATTTTGTCAATTCCTTTTAAAACTTTGAGTTTTTTTATAAGATTATTAACCTCTAAATTTGATTTTACTGAAATAATTATATTTCCAACAAATGTATTTCCTGCAGTTTCAAAATTAAGCCTTTTCATATTAATATTCATATTTTCCGAAATGACTTTTGTTATATTATTTAAAAGACCTAGTTTATCAATTCCTGTTATATTAATCTGAACTGTGAATTTTTCTTGTGAGGAATCAATCCACTTAGCTTTTATTATTCTGTAGTCATAATTTGATTGAAGACTAACAGCATTTGGACAATCTTTTTTATGAATCTTAATTCCATCGTTAATAGTTATAAATCCAAAGACTTTATCTCCTGGGATAGCATTGCAACATGGAGCATTTTTATAATCAAGTTTTTCTTCATCGTTCCCAAAAACAAGCAGATCATACTTTGAAGTAATCTCATCCTGATTAATGTCTTCAATTTTTAAATCATTGTTTCTAGATATCTTTTTTCTAATGTAACTGATAAATTTATTACTTCTTGAAGCTACAAATTTCTTTAATTTTTCATTATCAATGGTGTTAATTCCTACTCTATAGAACAAGTCTTGACTTGTGTTAAGTTTAAAATATTTTTGAAGTTCAGTAACTATGCTATCATTAAAATTAATTTTAAGAGATTTAAGTTTTCTCCTAAGTATTTGTTTGCCATCATCAGCTAAAAGTTTCTTTTCCTCATTTAAAGTGGCTTTAATTTTAGATTTTGCCCTTGCAGTTGTAGCATAATCTAACCAGTTGGCACTGGGTTTTATTTTTTCTGAAGTTAAAATCTCAACCCTATCTCCACTAGACAATTCTTTGTTTAATGGTACTAACTTTCCGTTTACTTTTGCTCCTCTTGTTTTTATTCCAACTTCAGTATGTATAGCGAATGCAAAATCTAAAGGGGTAGCTCCTTTGGGAAGAGATTTTAGATCACCGGTTGGAGTAAAGACAAAAATTTCTTTAGAGTATAAATTTAACTTAAACTGTTCAACAAAATCAACAGCATTAGTTTCTGAACTTTCTAATGCCTCCTGTAATTTATTGATCCAGGAATCCAAATTATCATTAGAATCATCTTTTTGCTTGTATTTATAATGTGCAGCATAACCCTTTTCTGCAATTTCATCCATTCTTTCGCTTCTAATTTGAACTTCTACCCATCTACTCTTGGGGCCTACGACTGTTATGTGTAAAGCTTCGTAACCTGTAGACTTTGGAGCAGAAATCCAGTCTCTTAATCTTGTGGGATTAGGGGTAAAATGATCAGTGACAATTGAGTAAATTTTCCATGCAACAAACTTTTCTTTTTCAGGCTTTGATTTATAGATAATTCTAACTGCAAATTTATCATACACTTCTTCAAAAGAAATACCTTGTCTTATCATTTTATTATTAATTGAAAAAATAGATTTTGTTCTTCCTCTTATGCTGTATTTTAGTTTTTCTTTTGTTAATGTTGAGCTAATAATTGAGTTAAACTTTTTAATGTATTCATCCTGATCTTTTTTGCTTTCAATAAGTTTTTCTGAAATTTCATCATAAGTATCAGGGTCAGTATATTTTAGTCCAAGATCTTCTAATTCAGTTTTAATGTTGTACAATCCAATTCGGTGAGCAAGTGGGGCATAAATGTATAATGTTTCCGATGCTTTTTGAATTTGTTTTTCATAAGGCATACTTGAGAGAGTTTGCATGTTGTGAAGTCTATCAGCAATTTTAATTATAATAACTCTAACATCCTCATTGAGCGTGAGTAGCATTTTTCTATAATTTTCAGCTTGAATTGAAACATCAGAGTATCCTTTAGTATTGAGTTTCCCTATTTTGGTTAGACCGTCGACAATTTTTGTGATATTTTCTCCAAATTCATTTTTAATTTTTTCGAGAGTATGATCAGAATTATCTTCAACTACATCATGAATTAGTGCCGCGGCTATTGAAATTGCATCTAGTCCAATTTCAGAGGCAACAATTTTAGCAACTGCAATTGGATGAAAAATATAAGCTTCTCCAGATTTTCTTCTTTGGTGTTGATGAGCATCAACAGCATAATCAAAGGCTTTTCTGATTAGTTTTTTGTCTTCTTTACTAAGAGATTGGTAACTAATTCTTAAAAGTTCTTTGTACTCCTTTGCCAGAGCTTTCTTTTCTATTTCTATATCTTGAGTTGGCATATCTTAAAATTAGCATAAAGAAGATTAATAGACAATTTCTTTATATAATATTTAAGAACTTATCTTTTAAAGTTATTTTGCCTGTTTACTTCATATAATGTAATTGCTGCTGAAACAGAAACATTAAGTGAATCAACTAACCCTAGCATAGGAATTTTGATCAATTCATCAGATTTATCTAACCAAAATTTTGATATGCCCAAACTTTCAGAACCTAAAACTATGGCTGATGAATTACCAAATTTAATTTTATCTATACTATTTTTCGAACTGAGATATGTTGCATAAATTTTAAATTTATTTTCCTTTAAAAAATCAAGGGTATCATCTGATTTCATACTAACAATTTTTAGAGAAAATATTGAGCCTAAACTTGATCTTATCAAATTTGGGTTATATAAATCACATTTTTCATTATTTAGTATAATCAAATCAACATCAGCTGAATCACAACTTCTTAAAATGGCACCAATATTACCCGGCTTTTCTATTCCGTCAAGAACAACTGCTAAATTGATTTTATCGTCGTCTAATTTAAAATTTTTATCTTTTTGAAACACAATTGCTACCATACCTTCTGTAGAACTTCTGAAGCTTATTTTTGAGTAAATATCATTATTTACTTCAATGATTTCTGTGTCATATTGAGATTTAACAGTTTTTGGATCAATTATATTAGGGTTACAATAGATTTTTTTTATTAAATAACCATTTGAATATGCCATTTCAAGCTCTCTTTTACCCTCAACAACAAAAGACTTGGATTCTTTTCTTAATCTTGGTTTATTGACAAGCTTTATAAGGTGTTTTATTTCCTTATTATCTGAACTGGATATTCTTTTATTCATTTGCCTGAAATTTATATTTTAAAATTAATGAAATACTTTCATTATAGTTTTTAATTCCTGATTGAATATTATTTTGTTTTAGGTACAAGTCATAGCTTTTTTTTGAAACTTCTTCTATCTTTCCCTCATAATTTTTCCAAAATTTGTTTATTTCTACATAGTCTTTAATGATACCTTTATTTACTTTTTCCAGTAAGTAACGATATTTATCATAATCTAATTTTGAGAGTTCATTTAAGCATAATCTTAATGCATAGGATAGCCCACAATATTTAAGGTATTCGTTATCACTACTAATTAACATTAAGTAGGAAATAAAATTTGCGTCTTTCTCACTTGCTATCCCTAATTGATGTGCTATTTCATGATTAATAACAAATATTAAACTTGTCGAAGGAATATTATAGTTAATATTTGCTTCATTAGTAAAAGGATTAATATATCCACTAAAGCCCATGTAAGTTAGCGGTAAACTAAATAATGACTTTTTCACAGAAACATTTTTATAGTTAGATTTTATTATTGGTGTCTTTATTTTCTCTTTAAGTTTATCAATGTTGTTTTTTGAAATTTCAATGCTTTCTATAAAACTATATTCATTTATCGGCCTAACACTGTCATTTTTAAACAGAAAAATATGTTTCTTATTAATTTTATCGATTAAAGTTTCTGTAAAATCTATTAATTCTTTTTTTTCGAAATTACCATCAACATTTAGATGGTCTTTGATCGGAACTCTTTTGTAATTTAAACCCCATAGCACATAAAAAAGAAATATAAAAATAAAGGCTGACGAGCCAAGATTTAAAAGAATATTTTTACTCTTTTTTATTCTAAAGAATACAAAATAAATCAAGCTAAAAATTATAAATAAGTATAACAAATCCCCAATAGGGATACTAATCCATCCAGTTATAAATCTTAATTTTTCAGATATATATAAATAAAAAAAATCAGAGTAATATTTTTCGACTACTGAATTACCAACTTCAATATTTTTAATAATTAAAAACATTGGAAATAATCCCAGTGTAACAACAACCTTTAGTTTTTTCATATTTAAATAATACAAACGAAATTATAAATTTATTATTCGTTAATTTTGTAAAAATTAGATTAATTATGAGTCAAGAAGTTTCAAATGTAGAACCTACAGAGGTATGGAAAAACTTTGTTTTGCTAAACCAAGTTCCTCGTCCATCTAAGAAAGAGGAAAGAGCTATTGAATTTTTAATATCCTTCGCGAAAAAAAACAATCTAGAATATAAGCAGGATGAAATAGGTAATTTAGTAATTACGAAAGAGGCAACTCCAGAGATGACTACTTGCCAAACAGTTGTACTACAATCACACGTTGATATGGTTCATGAAAAAAATAATGAAGTTGAATTTGATTTTTTAAATTCTGGGATTAAGATGTATGTTGATGGAGACTGGGTTAAGGCTAACGGAACTACTCTGGGAGCTGATAATGGGTTAGGAGTAGCAGCAATTATGGCTGTTTTAGAAAGCAAAGAAATTTTACATCCAAAAATCGAAGCTTTGTTCACTATTGATGAGGAGACTGGAATGACAGGTGCTCTAAATCTATCTGATTCAATTTTATCTGGTAAAATATTGTTAAATCTAGATACTGAGGAGGATGATGAAATTTGTATAGGATGTGCTGGTGGTATTGATATAACTATGAATAGAAGTTATATTTTAAATGATTTACCTAACGATGAAGTATGTGTGCAAATTTTATTGAACGGATTGACAGGTGGTCACTCAGGTGCAGAAATACATAAAGGTTTAGGTAATTCAAATAAAATCCTATTCGAAATATTAAATGAAATAATTAATCATTTTAAAATTAGCATATGTTCAATTAATGGAGGTGGTCTTAGAAATGCTATTCCTAGAGAAAGCAGTACAGTAATTTCATTTTCAAAAGATAATATTAATTTATTTGAGCAAATAATTAAAAAAAGTTTACAAAAATATAAAACAAAATTTAAGGACACAGATTCAAATTTAAATCTTGAATTTCAAATATTCAATGATAAAATTAAACAACTTAATAATAAAGAATCTGTTGAATTAATCGATGCAATCAATAATTGTCCAAATGGAGTTTTTGAAATGAGTAAAAGTATAGATGGGCTTGTTGAGACTTCAAATAACTTAGCTAATATAAAATTAATTGAAGGTGAACTAAAAATTATGTGTTTAACCAGATCCTCCTCCGAAGATTCAAAAACTAAACTTTCAAAGGTTATTTCTAATATTTTTGAAGATATTTCCTGTGATTGTACATTTTCAGGGGGGTACCCGGGCTGGGAGCCAAACATAAATTCTAAAACTTTAAAAGAAGTTAAGAATTCATACATTAAGTTGTTCTCCTCGGAGCCCAAAGTAAATGTTATTCATGCTGGTTTAGAGTGTGGTATTATCGGCTCTCATTATCCAGATATGGATATGATTAGTTTTGGACCTACAATATTAGGGGCACATTCTCCTGATGAGAAAGCCTCAATATCTTCAACTCAGAAATTTTGGAGGTTTTTCACTGAAATTCTTGCTAATATTCCTCAAAAAGTTGATTAATTAGAAATATCAATCAATTCAATAATAAATTCTAGGTCTGAATTTGCAGGTATAGTATTTCCTTGTGCTTTTGAACCATATCCCATGTCAGAAGGAATATATGCATAAACTTTATCTCCAACATTCATCATCATTAAAGCCTCTTTAAAGCCTTCAATTAATTGCATTTGGTTTGAAAATGGAACTTTTAAAGGATCATACCATCCTTTATTTTCAGAGTCTTCTGAGTATCTGTTATAATTAATCATGATGTCTTTTCTATTGGTCCCAAATAATACTCCATTTGAGGCTAGATAACCTTCGTAATAAATAAAAATTTCATCACCCTCCATTGGTTTTACTCCATTTCCTCTGTCAATAAAATGAATTTCAACTCCAGAACTTAATTTTTTAGCTTTGCTTCTATAATTTATATTTTTTTCCTTTTCGATTCTAGCAAGAGAATCCATTTTAGCTATAGCCGCTCTTTTCTTTTCCTCTTGCATCATAAAAAGCTTTGGTTCCATTTCATTCCATGTTGTAACTGCATCATATTTTTTTGCTTTTGGACCAACTCTAATTATTTTTACTTTATTGATGACAACATCTTTCACAGGTCTATCTGCTACAGCAGTTTCAACATTTGAAATTGCATCTTGCACTTCAATTCCTTTAACTACATGACCAAAAACTGTGTGTCTTCCATCTAGATGCGGAGTCGCAACTTCTGTTATAAAAAATTGACTTCCATTCGTTCCAGGACCAGAATTTGCCATAGAAAGCACACCTGGTTTGTCATGTTTTAGTGATAAATCAATTTCATCTAAAAACTTGTATCCTGGCCCACCTGTTCCATCTCCTCTTGGATCACCACCTTGTATCATAAACTTATCAATAACTCTATGAAAAATTATCCCATTGTAGAATTTTTTACCCTTAAAATCATTATCAACTTTTGGGTGATTTCCCTCTGCAAGTGCGACAAAATTCGCAACTGTTACAGGGGTTTTTTCATAAGTTAATTTAATTATCATTGTACCCATGCTAGTATTAAACTCAGCATAAAGACCATCCTCAAGATCTTTATTATTGTTGTTACATGCAAATATCATTGAGCATGCCAGAAAAAATATTGTAAACTTTGTTTTCATATATGTTCAGATTAATAATTCTTTATAGTTTTTTAATGAATCTAAGAAGTAATTTATCGTATCATCTAATGATTTTTTACTTATTGCGCCTGCTGCATTTTTATGGCCTCCACCACCAAAGATTTTTTTAGAAAATTGATTAACATCAAATTCACCCCTTGATCTTAGAGAAATCCTGATAACATTATCATTAGAATTTTCCATAAAAATAACAGCAAACTTAATATTTTTTATTGACAGCCCGTAATTTACAATTCCTTCAGTATCACCTTTTTCATAATTAAACTTATTTAGTTCTTTTTGGGATAGTGAAATGTAGCATGTATTTAAATTTTCAACAATTTTTATTTTGCTTAATGCGAAGCTTAATAATTGTATTCTTTCAAACTTATTATTATCATAAACGTGATTATGAATATCAGAATGAGAAATGCCAGTTTTTAATAAATTAGAAATTACTTGATGAGTTAATTCTGTAGTAGAGGGAAATTTAAAGGAACCTGTATCAGTCATAATTCCTGCATATAATGATCTTGAAATATTTTTATCAACTTTATCTAAATCTCCCATTTTATCAATAAAATGATATATCATCTCGCAAGTGGAGCTCATATTTGGATCTGAATACATAAAATCAGCATAATTAGATGGTTCTTCATGATGATCAATCATTATAATTTTTGCTTTTGACTTTTCTACATACTCTTTCATACCACCAATTCTAACTAAATTGTTAAAATCTAGAGTAAAAATTAATTCAGCATCTATGATTTTTTGTACGCATTTTTTATCTTCATCAAATATCTTTATAACATTACTGAGATCCATCCATTTAAGAAATTCCGGAAATTGATTAGGACTAATAATTTCAACATTATGATTAAAATTATCAAGATAGTATTTTAAAGCTGTACTAGAGCCAATTGCATCGCCGTCCGGGTTTTTGTGTGGAATAATTACAATTTTTCTTTTCTTAGAAAGAAATCTTTTAATTTTATCTATTTCAGATCTATTCATATTCAGCGAAGATAATCATTAAAAGTAAAACCTAATAAATTAATAAAAAGTGTTATTTTTGCGAACTAAATATTAAAATCATGAGCAATATTACTTTTACAATGTTGAAGCCAGATTCTATTAGAAATGGAAATACCGGAGCTATTTTAGATAAAATAGTTAAATCTGGGTTTAAGATCAAAGCAATGAAGTTCACAAAAATGACTGACGAAAAAGCTAGCAAGTTTTATGCTATACATAGTGAACGTACCTTTTTTAAAGATTTAGTTGGTTATATGACCAGTGGACCTATAGTAGCTGCTATTCTAGAAAAGGATAATGCTGTTAATGATTTTAGAGAATTAATAGGTTCAACAAACCCTGAGGAGGCAAAAGAGGGAACAATCAGAAATATGTTTGCTAAATCAATTAGTGAAAACGCTATTCACGGAAGTGATAGTGACGAAAATGCTAAAATTGAATGTGAATTTCATTTTTCCCCAGAAGAAATTTTTTAATTAAGAACAATTTTTTCAACAATTGTTTTTTCAAATCTTTCATTAATTAACTTAATCAGCTTTTCTTTTCCATAACTAAGTTCCTCTTTAAGAGCTGGAGAGCTAAGCTTAATGTAAAGAGTTTTATTTTTTAAGCTAACACCTGTAGTGTAATTGCTAACACCGTTTTCCATTAATTCATGCCAAACTTTTTTTACCTCTAAATCTAGTAAACCTTTTTCAAGCTTATTTTTTTTAAGAAATATATTAAGTAGATTTTTTATTTCGGAATTATTCATCAAGAAAATTATTAGGATAGAATCTTTTATACTCGTAAAAAAAACCGTCCATATTTTTTAATATCATTTTAGTTGAGTCAAGTTTAACAATTGATTCAACAAAATTTTTTCCTTTGCCGTATACTAAATATATGTCATTTTTTTTCATTTCAATTTTAAACTCAATTTCATGCATAGTGACATCAAAGCTGCCATCTATTTTTGGCTTAACTTTTTTCCTATAACCGTTATTTTCATCTAAAATAAAGTAATCTATTGTTCCACTAAACGGATAATTTTTAACCTCTTTACCCTCAATTGAAACAGAGCTAATATCCCAGTATCCGTTTAAATATTGTAGATTTTTTGATTCATTACATGAATAAAAAAATAATCCATAAAGGATAATTATTACAAAATTGATTTTCTTCATCAAATTTCAAATATTTTATAAGATTTATTTACTTTCTTAATTATATTTTCAGATCTAATTTTGTTAGTGTCAGATATGAAAATTTGATTAAACTTTTCTTCATTTACTAAGTTTATGATTTGTTTCACCCTATTGTCATCAAGTTTATCAAAAATATCATCTAGTAATAATATTGGGTTTGAATTTAGTTTGGACAAGTAATCAAACTGAGCAAGTTTTAGTGCAATTAAAAATGTTTTCTGCTGACCTTGACTACCATATTTCTTAACAGAAAAGCTATTTATCGAAAAAGTAAGATCGTCTTTATGAATACCCTTTGTTGTAAACTGAAATCTTAAATCCTTTTCAAGATTATTTTTCAATAATTTATAAAGACTTTGGCTTTCTGAAATATCAGTTTTATGAATAATTTCCACATTTTCCTTATCATCACTTAGTTGCTTGTATCTTATTTTGAAAATTGGAATGAAATCAGAGAGAAATTCAGTTCTTCTTTCACATATCTTTTGAGCATTTGACGATAAATGATTATCATAAATATCTATGGTTTTCTTAATATTTTCAGAATCGTTATAAAACATCTTTAGTAATGCATTTCTTTGTTTTAGAGTTTTATTATAATCTATCAATGTATTTAAATATTCCTTGTTTGTCTGACAAATTATTCCATCAATAAATTTTCTTCTTGTTTCACTTCCTTCAATAATTAAATTTCTATCGTCCGGAGAAATAATTACAAGTGGAATAACCCCAATGTGATCACTAAACTTTTTGTAAAGCTTATTATTTCTTTTTATTATTTTTTTTTCTCCTTTTTTTAGAGAAATCAAAATTTTTTCTTCCTTATTATTTATTTTGTAGGTGCCAGAAATAAAAAAAAATGTTTCTCCGTGTTTAATGTTTTGAGAGGGGATAGGATTGAAATAGCTTTTTGTATATGAAAGATGATAAATTGAATCTAAAATGTTTGTCTTGCCAACTCCATTTAAACCAACAAAACAAACAATTTTTGTATCAAAATTAAACTTGATACTTTCAAAATTTTTATAGTTTGTTAACGATAACTCTTCTAAAAACATAAAGGTTGACTAATATATGAGGAAATGATCAGTGTTCCACTAATTCCAAAAATAACAAATAAATTATCCATTTTTTAATAATAAAAATTTTATTTTTACGCCCTAAAATAATATTATGGCTACATATAAGAAGAGGGGTTTTAAAAATAAAGCATCATCAAGTAAGGCTGAAGCTCTTGAAAACAAGTCAACAACTGCTAATGTTTTTAACACTCTAGACGAAGGTTCATCACAAACCCAACAATGGGTTGAAAGGAATCAGAATAAAATTCTTGGTTTAGTTGCCATAATATCAATTATTGTTATTGGTGTTTTTGCTTATTCAAAACTTATAAAAGAACCTAAAGAAAGCAATGCTTTTAATAAAATGTATTTTGCTCAGAAGAAATTTGATGAGGCTTTACTAATTAATAATGATTCAATGTACAACATTGCATTAAATGGAGATGATTTAAATATGGGTATGCTGCAAATAATTGATGAATTTGGCGGAACCAATGCAGCAAACTTAGCTCATTATTACTCTGGAATTATGTATTTAAAGATGAATGATTACCCAAACTCGATCAAATATCTGTCAGAGTTTAGTTCTGATGACATTCTTTTGAGCTCCTTAGCAACTGGTTCAATTGGTGATGCATTTGCTGAATTAAATCAGTTTGATGATGCTTTTGATTATTACGTAAAAGCGTCAAAAAGCAATAATAATTATTCTTCACCTATGTATCTATTTAAAGCCGGACTTGTTGCAATGAGATTAAATAAATTTAACAGAGCAGAAGAATATTTTTCCATTATTAAGCAAGATTACCCAAATAGTACTGAAGCTAAAAATATCGATGCTTTTATTTCTAAAGCCGTTGCATCTAATCAATAAATGAATTCAAAGGAACAAGACTTCACAAAAGTTGACATAAAAAATTATCCAAATTTGGTAAATTATAAAATTGGTTTAGTTGTTTCTGAATGGAATATTGATATTACTACAAATTTACTTAAAGGTGCTGAGGATAAATTAATTGAATTAGGAGTTAACAAAAAAAATATCATTATCTCATGGGTTCCAGGTAGTTTTGAACTTGTTTATGGATCCAAAGAGATATCAAAAAAAAATCTTGATGTAGTTATTGCTATAGGATGTGTTATAAAGGGTGAAACTGACCACTACGATTTTATCTGTAGCTCTGTTTCAAACGGCCTAATGCAACTAAACATTTCAGGTTCAACTCCTATAATTTTCTGTGTTTTAACTGATCTTAAAAAATCACAATCCATTGCCAGGTCTGGAGGCGAATATGGAAATAAAGGTGCTGAAGCAGCTATTGCAGCAATAAAAATGGCATCCTTTAAGTAAGATATTTTACTATATTTAGTTAAATTCATAATTTTATAAAGTGGGCCTTTTTAAATTGAAAAAAAATAAACGTTATAGTTATTCAGGAAGATTTTCTGAAGACACTTCATATGTTGGTAAACATTCTGTTCCAAAGAAAATTAAATCAAAATTTGATGAATTCAGGACAACAGTTGGAGATAATAATAGCTTTAGGAAAAAATTTAGGAATGCTGTTGAGGATTATAAAAGAGGGTCAGAAAAGTTGGTAAGAACCCGACTAATCATTATCACTTTAATTTTACTCTCTTTAATACTGGTGTTTTTTTTGATTTAATATTATTAATGAATGAAAGATATAATCAATATTCTTCCTGAAAATGTTGCTAATCAGATTGCAGCTGGTGAGGTTGTTCAAAGACCAGCCTCAGTGGTAAAAGAATTACTTGAAAACTCTATTGACGCAAAGGCTAGCGAAATAAAAGTTCTTGTTAAAGATGCTGGGAAAACAATAATTCAAATTATTGATAACGGAATAGGTATGTCCAAAAGAGATGCTTCAATATGTTTTGATAGACATACAACTTCAAAAATATCAAATGCAAAGGATTTATTTAATATTAGAACAAAAGGATTCAGAGGAGAGGCATTAGCTAGTATTGCAGCGATTTCTCATGTCAATTTAATTTCAAAACAGCATGGAATTGAGTTAGCAACAGAAATTACAGTACATGGAAGTGAGGTTAAAAGTATTAAGTCGACGGTAAGTGAAGCGGGGACTAAAATTTCAGTAAAGAATATTTTTTTTAATATACCAGCCAGAAGAAATTTTCTAAAGTCTAATAATGTTGAATTTAGACATGTTGTTAACGAATTTATTAGGGTATCCTTGGCCCATCCTGAAATTAAATTCATTTTTTACAATGATGATGAAGAAATATATAATTTAACAATTTCAAATTTCAAAAAAAGAATCATTAGTTTATTTGGCTCAAAAACTTCAGAAAAATTAGTTCCGGTTTCTGAAAATACTGAAATTTTAAAAATTGATGGGTTTATATTTAAACCCAAATATTCAAAAAAAACTAGAGGAGAACAGTTTTTCTTTGTTAACAACAGATTTGTAAAAAGTTCATATTTAAATCATGCAATTAATTCAGCATTTGAAGGATTAATTGATCCAAAATATAATCCTTCTTACTTTTTAAATTTAGAAGTTGACCCAAGTTCAATTGATATAAATATTCATCCTACTAAAACTGAAATCAAATTTGAGGATGAACATTCAATTTATGCAATTTTAAGGGCCTCAGTAAAGCACAGTCTCGGTCAATATAGTATTACTCCAGTATTGGATTTTAACAGAGACAAATCATTAGATATTCCGTATAATTTTGAAAAGAAAAGTAAATCTGCTTCCGTTGGAATTGATGTTAACACCAATTATAACCCTTTTGAAAAAAGTGAAGTAACGCAAAAATTTGTCTCGATTGAGTCCTTTAATAAAAAAATGGAATCTTTAGAGTTTTCTTCGGAAACTAATGAAATGAAGGAATTTAATTTTGATGAATTGAACCCAATTTCAAATTCAAATAATTCGATTCAGATAAATAAAAAATTTATTGTTAATAAGATTAAATCAGGTTTAATAATTATTAATCAAGAGAGAGCACATCAAAGAATCTTATATGAGAAATTTTTAAAGTCAGTAACTTTAAATAAAATTAATTCTCAAAAATTACTTCATCCAATTGAAATTGAGTTTTCAAAAGTTGATATTCAAATTTTAAGGTCTAAAAAAGATATTCTCAATCAGTTTGGCTTAGACTTTGATTTAAAAAAAGATAAAATAATTGTTAATTCAATACCATCATTTATAGATTCTGTTAATTTGACTGAATCTTTTAATGAACTAATATTTAATGTTCAGAATGATGTTCCAGACGAAAGTTTTAGCGAATCTGATTTCACCTCTAAGATTATTTCAAAGTCTTTGTCTATAAAAAACGGTAAATCTTTAAAATTAAATGAACAGCAATATATCATTAATTCACTTTTTGCTTGTAAAGAAACCATGATATGTCCATTTAATAAGAGAACTTTTGTCAAAATAGATTTTTCCGAAATTGAAAATATGTTTTAGTAAATGAATAGGATTTCACCCACCGTAAAACAACTTCTGATAATCAATATAATATTTTATTTTGGTTCTAGTTTTTCATTGAATACGGATTTCATTTATTCATTATTCAGTTTACATTTTCCTGAAAACCCTGAATTTAAGTTTTGGCAACTACTCACACACATGTTTATGCATGGGGGTATTATGCACCTTGCGTTCAATATGTTTGCTCTATGGATGTTTGGATCTGCAATTGAGTCAATTTTCGGATCCAGAAGATTTTTATTTTTTTATTTAACGTGTGGCTTAGGGGCAGCTATTGCTCAAATAAGTTCTCTTTACTACTCATTCTATTCTAATCTAGATTTGTTACTTAGTTCAGGATATGATCAACAATCTGTTTTGAATCTTCTAATGGAAGGGAAGTACAATACAGGTTGGGAAAATATTTTAGGACCAGAAGGTCTTATGAATTTTAACACTTCATTCTTATCAACTATGGTCGGTGCATCAGGAGCAATAATGGGTATTCTTGTAGCTTTTGGAATGTTTTTTCCTGAAAGCAAGCTAATGTTAATTTTCTTTCCAGTGCCTGTTAAAGCAAAATATTTTATTCCGGGTATAATTCTTTTAGATTTATTTTCGGCTATTACTGGTCAGGCTATTTTTAGCCCAAGTAATACAGCTTTCATAGCCCACTTAGGAGGAGCATTTACAGGATTTTTAATCATGTATTATTGGAAAAAGAATCAGTTTAACCAAAACAGATGGTTTTGATGAGTTTTTTAGATAAGATTAACGTAGATATTAATAAACTTGATTTTTTTCAAAAAATAATAGCAGTTAATATTTTTATTTTTATTGTTTATAGGCTGACATTCTTATTTAAATTTCAGAATGATTTTATTTCTTATTTTTCTTTAGAACCTGATTTTCTAACAAAACCATGGTCAATTTTAACATATGCTTTTATTCACCAAGGACTTTTTGAGTTGATTTTTATGATAATTTTATTGTTATTCTCATCCAATTCTATTGCCAATTTATTAGGAAAAAAAATTACAATTAATTTATTTTTTTTAGGAATATTTTTTGGAGGTATTGCCTATTTATTATCAGGATCAAAAGGCTCATTAATAGGATCTTCTGCTGGAATTTCATCACTACTATTTTTCTTGCTTTTAGTATCTCCAAATTTGGGAGTTAGAATATTTAGATTTACAATAGAATTTAAATATATTATGGCTTTTATATTATTTACAGATTTTTTAAAATTAATTTCACCCGGTCAATTCGGAGTTTATTCCCATATCGGGGGATATCTTGTTGGCATTTATTATTATTACTCTTTATATGGTTTCCCCAAAAAAGTAAGTGTTCAAAATCACAAAAAAAGAAAAACTAATTTTAGAAATAAACAGAATAAAATTGACATGATTTTAGATAAAATAAGTAAAAGTGGTTATGATAGTCTGAGTGATGAAGAAAAGGAATATCTCTTTAAACAAGGAGGGAATAAATGAAAAAACTTAGTTTTTTTGAGAAATTTCTTTTTTTAATCAATACCCTTGTAGCGTTTTCATTCTTAATTTCTTTATGTTTACCGTATATTAAGCCAACACTTTTTTCATATTTCGCGATATTCAGTTTGTTTACCCCTATAATAATAAGCTTAAATATTCTTTTTATGTTTTTCTGGATTGCTAAGCTAAAGAAACAATTTATGTTGTCTCTAATAGTTCTTCTTTTGGGAAATGATAGCTTAAAAAGTTTTGTTAACTTTTCAAATAACTCAAAATTCATAGGAAGTAATGAATTTTCAATAATAAGTTACAATGTTCGCTTATTTAATATCTATAATTGGATTGAGAAAGATAATGTTACAACAAAAATCAAAGACTTTCTTAAAAATAAAAATGCTGATATTATATGCCTACAAGAATATCAAAATGCGGAATTTTATCTCGAAAATTATCCCCATAAGTATGAAAATTTGAGAGGGGATAATTTAAAATATGGTCAAGCAATATTTTCAAAATATCCTATTATCAATAAAGGATCAATTGATTTCAATAGCCTTTCCAATAATGCTATTTTTTCCGATATAAAAATTAATAATGATACTCTAAGAATTTATAATATTCATCTTGAATCTTTTTCTTTTGAAAAAGAAATTGAATTAAGTGAGTTTAATAAAAACAATGAAAAAATAATGAATGATGTTTCCAAAACTTTTATCATTCAACAGAGCCAAGTTGAATTAATCAAAAAAAGCATTAAAAAAAGCCCTTTTAGAGTTGTTGTTTTAGGCGACTTTAACAATACAGCATTCTCTTATATATATAAAGAACTTTCTAGTAATTTAAATGATAGTTTTAAAGAAAAGGGAAACGGTTTTGGAATTACATTTAATTATAACTTCATCCCTTTAAGAATTGATTTCATTCTAAGTGACAAGCTTTTAAAAACAAATTACTTTAAAACTCATAATATTAACTTGTCAGATCATGAGCCAATTTTTTCTCAATTCACTTTTTAGTTATTAAAATAATTTAAACTGTTTAGGCCTTCATTAAAGACTAAATCAATGACACTTAAATTAGAAATAAACCCATGTTCAGTCTCAAAGACCTGCGTATATGGTTGTATTACATTTGTTTTCGCTTTGCTGTTTCTGATACTTAAATTCCTAAAATCAGAATTTGAATTATAATTATCCTGAAAGCTGGAAGTGAATTTAAATTTTAAGTCTTTTTCAAGTATCTTAAATATAATTCTTATAGATTTTATAGTTATATCTATTAAAAATTCTTCTTTCTTTTCAAAAATTTCAATAAAATGGTCTTCAAAAAATTCAAAATAAGGAGAACTTCTATAAGCTATTTGAATTGACTTTAGATGATTTTTTTGCCAATTATTATTATTACATATTCTTATATCTTTAAGCTTTTCTTTTTTTGAACTTGAAAAACTAACAGGTATTATCAAATTTAACCTTCCGTTTGATCCATAAATTGATGCTCTGTTTCTAAATGTCTGCTTTTGATAAAAATCATTTATCTCAAAAATTAAATTTTTAGATTTTAAGAGATGTGAAAAAAATTCAATATTTGGAAAATAGGTTGGATGTATTAGGGTTTTCATTCCGATTTCTTTCTTCTGAAATAAGAAATTATATTCCACAACAAAATTATTGCTATAAAATGTAAAATATAAGATTTTGGTTGACCATCACCATGAACAGTGGTAAACATTCTATCCCATCTTATTTTATTAAATCCCTTTGCATTGTAGTCTATGCTTAACCACTTGAATACAGGCTTTCCAACGACATGGTCAAATGGTACAAAACCCCAAGATCTTGAGTCTTGAGAATTACTTCTGTTATCACCCATCAACCAATAATAATCTTGCTTGAATGTATATTCATTTGTTTTGACACCATTGATATAAATATTATCATCCTGCATGTAAAGGTCATTATCTTCATAAATTTTAATAAGCCTTTCATAGATCGGAATATTGTCTTTATTTATTTCAATTGTAACACCTTCTTTTGGAATATAAACAGGGCCAAAAAAATCATTATTCCAATTATATGATGGGTTTTGAGGAAAAACTGATGGATCTTTTACTCCTTTTGTGAGCGTGTCTTTTTTAATCCACTCAACGTTAGTGTCTTTTTTAAGTTTCTCAAGGGATGCATCACTGATACCCATAAATTTATAAGTGTAATTGCTATTTATAGGCCCAAATCTATCAGTTATATCATAATTATTAATCATAACTTTTTGATTGAACTTATTCTTTTTAGGTTGAACTAAATATGAAAATTGCAACTTAGCCCTTTCTGGTAATTGATTTTTTTCTCCATTTATATAAACATATCCATTAATTACCTCTAGAGTGTCTCCAGCTATACCAACAGCTCTCTTTACATAATTTGTTTTTTTATCAATTGGTTTATAATAATATTTGTCAGTGTAATACATGTTTTTAAAAGTATCAACAGGCCAATTGAAACATACAATTTCATTTCTTTTAATTTTTTGAAAACCAGGAAGTCTTGTGTATGGAAGTTCTGCTAAAAATGGTAACTGTTTTTTATTAAGATATGATCTGGTCTTAATAATTGGAATAGTATCATGTACCATTGGAGCTGCAATTGTTGTCATAGGAACTCTTGCGCCGTAGTGAAACTTACTTACAAATAAAAAATCTCCAACTAAAAGTGATTTTTCTAGAGAAGATGTAGGTATGGTATAGGGTTGCATAAAGTATGTGTGGACAAATGTAGCAGCAATTACAGCAAAAATTATTGAGCTAGTCCACTCTCCATTTGAGCTTTTGGGATTAATATCTCTATCTTCAACATATTCTATATTTTTAAAATAGTTTAGGTAATAGTTATAAAAACCAAATGTACAAATAGACAAAAAAGTATCAGTGTATGAATTTTTCTTAAAACTCCTTGAAAGTTCAACCCATATAACTGGAATTATAATTGTATTAAGTACCGGCATAATAATAATAAAAATCCACCACCAAGGTCTATTTATTATTTTAAGCAACACAAATACATTGTAAACAGGGATGAATGAATAAAATGGTTTATTTCCAGAAATTCTATATAATTTCCATGTGCCTATTCCGTGAATAAAATTTAAAATCAATAAAATCAATATTATTTCAGTCATAATTTGATATTTAAAGAAATTCCAAAATTAGATTTATTATCGATTTCGTTAAATTCGATATTAGGTCTTAAAGATAAATTGTCATCAAGGTTATACTGCAATAAATGCGCATCTACATTCGCATCAATAATGTTTAATATGTATAAACCAACCGTAACCAAAATAGATAACTCTTTGTTTCTTTTTAAAGTGCTTTGAGCTCTAATTAAACCATCATTAGATATTGCAGGGTAAGCACCATTGCCGTAAAATTCATCATCAGTGAATCCCGCTATTCTCCTTTTGTAAGCATTACGATATCTTTTATAATCTTTATCATTTTGTTTATAAAAATATAAACCTGTTGCAAGTGCACCATAAACAATAGGTATTTTCCAATATTTTTTATTATAAGCTTGACCTAATCCTGGAAGTACTGCAGAGTAAAATGTAGCCTTTGACGGTCTCAAAGCCATTTCTAAGTCTTTTTCATAATCTTCATTTTGACCATAACTAAAGATTGAAACAAAAAACAGAATGATATATAATAAAAATTTATTCATTAATTTTTTTAATTAATCTTAAAAAATCAGATTTTGATTTAAAATTTAAAATGATTTTTCCGGTTTTATTTTTACTAAAAATAAAATCAACCTTAGTTTGAAGTTTTTTTTCAGTTTTAATTTTTTGTTTTAAAAAATCATTGCTAAGATCATCGTTTATTTTCTTTTTAACAGGATTTTTTAAAGAGCTAATTAGTTTTTCAGTATTTCTAACTGATAAGTTCTTTGAAATTATTCTTTCATAAATTGAAAGCTGTAGTTTTTCATCATCAATATTTATCATTGCCCTTCCGTGTCCCATTGATATGAAACCATCCTTTATACCGCTTTGTATTATTGGATTAAGCTTGAGTAGTCTTAAATAATTAGTTATTGTTGATCTTTTTTTACCAATTTTTTCACTCAATTCCTCCTGTGTAAGTTTGATTTCCTCAATTAGTCTTTTGTAAGAAATAGCTATTTCAATGGAATCCAAGTCTTGTCTGTGTATATTTTCAACTAATGCCATTTCAAGGGATTGTTGGTCATCAGCCTTTCTTATATAGCATGGTATTTTATCAATCTTTAATTTTTTGAATGCTCTTAATCTTCTCTCTCCTGAAATTAATTGAAACTTATTTTTTGATATTTTTTTTATTGTTATGGGTTGAATTAGTCCAATGTTTTTAATCGAGATAACCAATTCGTCTAGTTTTTCTTTATCGAAAGCTGATCTTGGCTGAAATGGATTTAGGGAAATTTTTGAAATATCAATTTCTGTACTATAATTCTTATTTATGTTAGAAATTGAGCCAGGATTATTTTTTGAATCTTCAAGAATAGTTGTTAAACCTCTACCTAAAACTTGTTTCTTTGTTGCTTTAGCCATTATGAGTTTTTGAAATAAGTTCTTTTGCCAAATTTAAGTAATTATCAGCTCCTTTGCTGCTTACATCATAATCAATGATGCTCTTACCATAACTTGTTGCCTCACCTAATCTTACATTTCTGTGAATTACTGTTTTAAATACCATTTCATTGAAATGAGTTTTTACTTCTTTTTTAACTTGATTTGAAAGATTTAAGCGAGTATCATACATAGTTAAAAGAAGTCCTTCTATTAACAGATTTTCATTGTGAATTTTTTGTATACTTTTTATAGTATTTAAGAGTTTGCCCAAACCTTCAAGTGCTAAATATTCGCATTGTATGGGAATCAATACTGAATCAGATGCAGACAATGCATTAATTGTTAATAACCCTAAAGAAGGAGGGCAGTCAATAATTATAAAATCATAATTTGTTGCCAATTCCATGATTGCATTCTTTAATAAGTATTCTCTTTCGATCATGTTAATTGATTCGATCTCTATTCCTACTAGATCAATGTGGGCGGGAATAACGTCAAGGAATTCGAGTTTAGTTTTATAAATACATTCATTAGTTGAACATTCATTTTCTAATAAATTATATACTGTATTACTTCCAATATTTACTTCGACTCCTATAGATGAGCTAGCATTTGCTTGTGGATCAAAATCAATTAATAAGACTTTTTTTTCTAAAGCTGCAAGTGCAGATGATAAATTAACGGAAGTCGTTGTTTTTCCAACTCCACCTTTTTGATTAGAAATAGCAATAATCTTGCTCATTTTTAAAAAATAATGAATTTTAAATTTACAATTAATAAAACTTAATAAGAACAATTTCTTGTTAAAGAAATTTTAAAATGTTAACAGTGAAATTAACCGTGGCTATTGATCAGTGATTCAAGTATATCGCATGCTGATTCACCTATATTAGAACCAGGGCCAAAAATACATGTAACTCCTTTATCAAATAAAAAATTGTAATCTTTTTTTGGTATTACTCCGCCAACCACAATCATTTTATCATCACAATCGTATTTTTTTAATTCTTTAATCAGATTTGGAACTAAGGTTTTATGACCACCTGCAAGAGATGATACGCCAATAATATGCACATCATTTTCAACTGCCTGTTTAGCAACCTCCTCTGGAGTTTGAAACAATGGTCCAATGTCTACATCAAATCCAATATCTGCAAAACTCGTTGCAATAACTTTTGCGCCTCTATCATGTCCGTCTTGTCCAATTTTTGCTATTAAAATTCTAGGTCTTCGCCCGTCAATCTCAGCAAATTTATTTGAAAGATTTACCGCATTTAAATAAGAACTATTATCCTTCATATTTGATTTATATACACCCGAAAAGCTTTTAACTTCAGACTTGTAACGTCCAAATTCTTTTTCCAAAGCAGTACTTATTTCACCTAGTGTTGCTCTAGCTTTGGCAGCTTTTATTGATAAAGCTAATAAATTTTTATTTTTCTCTTTCGCGGCTAAACTTAGCTCATTCAATATTTGAACTACTTCATTTTCATTTCGTGTATTTTTTACTTTTTTTAATTTCTTTAGCTGATTATTTTTTACTTCTTGATTATCTATTTCTAGAAAATTCATTATTTCCTCTTCATCCAATTTAAATTTATTCACGCCTACAATTATAAAGTCTTTATTATCAATTTTAGCCTGTTTTCTTGTTGCGGCCTGTTCAATCCTCATTTTTGGTATTCCTTTTTCAACTGCTTTTGTCATACCTCCAGCATCATTGATTTCATTAATATGAGTCATAGCCCTTTCTATAAGTTGATGGGTCAAACTTTCAATATAATAACTTCCTCCCCATGGATCAACTGTATTACAAATATCAATTTCTTCTTGAATTATAAGTTGCGTGTCTCTGGCAATTTTTGATGAGAATTTTGTTGGCAATCCAATTGCTTCGTCTAATGAATTTGTGTGAAGGCTTTGGGTTCCTCCAAAAACTGCTGATAATGCTTCAATTGTTGTTCTCGTAATGTTGTTAAAAGGCTCTTGTTCAGTTAAACTCCAGCCACTTGTTTGGCAGTGAGCGCGAAGACAATATGATTTTTCATTTTGAGGATTAAATTGTTTCATCAATTTTGCCCAAAGAAAGCGAGCTGCTCTCATTTTAGCTATTTCCATAAAGTGATTCATTCCAATTCCCCAAAAAAATGAGAATCTATTAGCAAATTCGTCAACTTTAAGACCAGCGTTAATTCCTGTTTTAACATATTCAATTCCATTTGCTAAGGTGTAAGCAAGTTCCAGGTCGGCACTTGCACCTGCCTCTTGCATATGATAACCTGAAATGCTTATGCTATTAAATTTTGGCATATTTTTACTCGTGAATTCAAAAATATCCGCTATTATTCTTATTGATTCTTCTGGGGGATATATAAAGGTGTTTCTTACCATATATTCCTTTAAGATATCATTTTGTATTGTGCCTGAAAGTTTAGAAATATCAACTCCTTGCTCCTGAGCTGCAACAATATAAAATGCCATAATTGGTAGGACAGCTCCATTCATGGTCATTGATACACTCATTTTGTCAAGAGGTATGCCTTCAAATAAAATTTTCATATCCTCAACAGAGTCAATTGCAACCCCAGCTTTCCCAATATCTCCAATTACCCTTGGATTATCGGAGTCATAACCCCGATGTGTTGGTAAATCAAATGCAACAGAAAGACCTTTTTGACCTGCCTTTAAATTTTCTCTGTAAAATTGATTGCTTTCTTTGGCAGTTGAAAAGCCAGCATATTGTCTGATAGTCCAAGGTCTATTGGTATACATGGATGAATATGGTCCTCTAACAAATGGTGGTAAGCCAGCAATTGAATTCAAGTGATTATGATTTGATAAATCATCTGAACTGTAATAGTTTTTTAAAGTGATTTTTTCATCAGTTTCGGAAAAAATTTGTTTATCATTAACCCTTTTTATGGGTTTAAAGTCGGCTAAATTAAGTTTATTTAAATCTTCTCTAATCATTTGTAAATTTATTTTGACCAACTAAAAGTTTATCTCCTGACTCATATTGTTCTTTTTCTTTCTTTTCGTTCAACAAAATTTCTTGAAAAATCATTTTATTTTTTTGATCATGAAAGTATCCGCCATTATTTTCAATTTTCTTTATTAAGTTAAGAGATTTTTCAGTCAATTTTTCGATTAAATATGTGATATAATAACTACCACTTATTGCATTATTTACAGATTCAATTGATGTTTCATTTTTTAGAATTAAAAGTTGATTATTAGTAATTCTTTTAGAAAACTCGTTTTCATCTTCAAATTTTATGTCATATGGAATAGATTTTATAAAATTACAACCACCTAATATTCCTGACATACACTCAGATGTAGTTCTGATTATATTATTATTATAATTTTTAATTGTTTTATTTTTTGATGATGGTTTAGCAGTGATAATACAATCATCTATTTGATTTCCATATTTCTTTGAAATAATACTCCACAAAATCCTCAAAGCTTGAATTTTTGCAATTTCAAAAAAATAATTATTTCCCTGAATTAACTCGAATGATATTTTGTTAAATAGAGCTTTTCCATATTTATTAACATAATCAATCCCGGCTGATAGAGTAAATGCGATTTCTTGAACGATGTTTGCTCCAGAGTTTTTAAAATATTCTGAGGATAAATTTAATCTGAATTTTTCTTGATCAAATTTACTTAAGTCTATTGGTGCTTTGCTGTCCAAGTTAGGTTCAATTAATAGTTTAAATTCAGAATTATATTTCTCTGACCTTTCCGATTTAAAATATATATTCCCTTGAGATAAAAAAGCATTATCAATAAATTGATCTTTATAATTACATATAATTAAATTTTTTATTTCATTTTCATATAATCGCTTTATCTCTTCGTTTAGGTTTGTATTTTTACTACATTTTATTTCGCTGATAATATTCCATTCGTTAGGGAAGAATAATGTTTCTGGATTAACTAACGAATTTCTGTTGAAGGAATAGTAAGGAGAAATAGTTATGCCCTCATTGGTTGTAGAAAATAATTTTTTATAATGATCTCTTCCAAGATCTAAAATAATTTTATCTTCCCACGTTTTTTCTAAATTTTTTGATTCTTTCATTTAATCAGAAATTGTATCATATTCAATAAGAAAAATTTCCTCATTATCTTTTTTCATGTACAACTTTTCTCTGGCATATTTTTCAAGGCCTGAGTCTGATTGTATCATTTGTAATTCTATATTATCTTTCGCTATTTCCTTTTCATAATAAGATTTTTGATCATTCAATTCATTTATGTCATTATTTAACTCATTATGTATAATAAATGAATTACTGTCAAAAAAAATCATCCAAATAATGAATAAAATTATAATGATACCATAGGTGCTCTTAATCAATTTTAAAAGTCTATTTTTCATTTCATATTCTTTTTTATAACGTCAATGAGAAGATCAATGTTAGTATTATTTTCTGTATCCAAAACTAAATCACATTCTTTTTTCATTGGTTTCACGTGAATTTGATGCATCTTGTCCAGACGATTTTCAAATAATTTAATCACATCCTCATGTTTTCTTCCTCTTTCATTTATATCTCTATTAAGTCTTCTTTTAAACCTTGTATCTCTAGAACAATCAAGGAAAACACTGAAATTAATTTGATCTCTTAAAGTTCTATTACTAAGAATTAAAATACCTTCAATTATTAAAATTTTTTTTGGCTTAAACAATGTTGAGGTATTAAGTCTAAGGTGTGTACTAAAACAGTAGTGGGGCACATTAATATCTTGGTCATTTTTTAAAAGTCTAATATGATTATTTAGTAAATCAAAGTCTATTGCATCAGGTGTATCATAATTTAAGTTATCTCTATCGATAAACTTTAAATTACTATTGTCTTTGTAATATGAATCTGAAGATAACAGGCCAATATATGATTGATCAAACAATTTATTTATTTTATTAATAATTGTAGTTTTACCACTACCTGTTCCACCTGTAATTCCGATAATGAACATGCTATTCAATTATTTTAATGATACCCAAGTTTTCAACTCCAACATATATATTTTTTTCACTATCTAATTCAATAGATCTAACCCTTCCAATCTGATCCAATAATCTATTTTCCTTAATTATTTCCCCGTTTTCGATTAGACATTGATGCAAATACTGAAATTTTAAAGATCCGATTAGTATGCTTTTATTCAATGTTGGATAATTTGGATTATCAACATATACCATTCCACTTGGTGCAATTGAAGGAACCCAATAATGAATCGGGTCAATCATTCCTCTAATAGAGGTTTTATCGGTAAATTTTGTTCCTATATAATTTATTCCGTAACTAGCCAATGGCCATCCATAATTATTTCCAGACTTTATTATATTAATTTCATCTCCTCCTCTAGGGCCGTGTTCATGAATCCATATCTTATCCTCATTTTTATCATAGAACATACCTTGTGGATTCCTGTGTCCATAGCTGAATATTGCCTTTTTTGAATTCTTTTCATTTACGAAGGGGTTATCAATTGGAATTCTTCCATCATCATGTAATCTGTATATTTTACCACCATCTCTTGAAATATCTTGAGGATTAAGATCTCTATTACCTCGATCACCAATACTGAAGAAAATATAATTTTCTTTATCAAAAATTATTCTACTTCCATAATGTAAAGTTCTTTTAGAATTAGGTGTGGCCTTATATATAATTTCTTGATTTTCAGCTGAGTCCCCATTTAATTTGAATCTTAAAATAGTTGTATTTGTTCCAGGATTTTTGTCATTAGAAGACGAATATGATATATAAATCCAGTTGTTCTCTGAGTAATTTGGGTGTAGCTCAATATCTAAAAGTCCTCCCTGATTTTTTGAGATTATTTCAGGAAGATTTTTGATCTTATTTCTGACACCATTTTTAAAATGTATTAATTCACCCTTTCTTTCAGTTATTAAAATTGAATTATCAGGCAAAAAAACAAATGCCCATGGAACCTCAAGCTTATCAACAACTAATTCATATTTTAACTCATTAGAATATAAACTATTTAGAAAACAAAAAACAACGAATAATTGAACAAATCTCTTCATATAATGAAATTACAAAAAACTAGTTATTAAATGCTAAAATGAATGCCTCAAATAAACAATAATTACATATTTTTGTTAATCAAATAAAATGATGATGAGTGAAAAAGTAAATTGTCTTATTATTGGATCAGGTCCTGCAGGATATACAGCCGCAATATATGCTGCCAGAGCAAATATGAATCCTGTCTTGTATCAGGGAATACAACCCGGAGGTCAGTTGACTACAACTACTGATGTAGAAAATTTCCCAGGTTATCCTGACGGTATTTCAGGCCCCGATATGATGATTGAATTACAAAAGCAAGCTGAAAGATTTGGTACCGATATAAGAAATGGTTGGATAACTAAGGTTGATTTTAGTAATCAATTAAAATTGTGGGTTAATGATGAGCATGAGCTAGAATGTAAAACTGTAATTATTTCTACTGGCGCATCTGCAAAATATTTAGGTTTAGAATCTGAAAAAAAATACTTGGAATCTGGAGGTGGAGTATCAGCATGTGCTGTATGTGACGGGTTTTTTTACAAGAACCAAGAGGTAGTAATTGTTGGTGGTGGTGATTCTGCATGCGAGGAGGCTCATTATCTGTCAAAATTATGTAGCAAGGTAACAATGCTTGTAAGAAGAGATGAATTTAGAGCTTCAAAAATTATGCAAGAAAGGGTAAAGAAAACAGAAAATATTGAAATTCTTTATAATACATCGACAGTGGAGGTAAAGGGTGATGGTCAAGTTGTCACATCAATACTAACCAAAAATAATATTACTGAGGAGTTAAAAGAAATATCGGCAACAGGATTTTTTGTTGCAATTGGACACAAGCCTAACACTGATATTTTTAAGCCTTTTCTAAATATGGATTCAACAGGGTATATTATAAATGAACTCGGTTCAACTAAAACTAATGTTGAAGGAGTTTTTGTTTCAGGTGATGCAGCAGACCATACCTACAGACAAGCTATAACTGCAGCTGGAACAGGTTGTATGGCTGCATTAGATGCTGAGAGATACTTAGCAGCACTTTAAATTTTAAATCAGATTATAAGCTATGCAATTTTTTAAAAGAAATCCTTTTGGACATATACTTTTTTTAAAAAAATGGCTCATAAGAATACTTGGCGCTTATAGCCACCGGAGGTATCGTGGTTTTAATGAATTAAAGATTGAAGGTTCTGAAATAATTAGAAATTTAAATGATTCCAATGTACTATTTATCTCAAATCATCAAACATATTTTGCCGATGTTGTAGCTATGTTTCATGTATTTAATGCTAGTTTGAAAGGAAGAGTTGATTCTATCAAAAATATTGGTTATTTATGGAATCCAAAACTTAATATATACTTTATAGCTGCAAAAGAAACTATGAATGCGGGTTTAATTCCAAAAATATTAGCTTATGCTGGTTCTGTTAGCATTGAAAGGACATGGAGAAGTAATGGTGAAGACGTAAATAGAAAAGTGAAATTTAGTGATATTTCAAATATAGGAAAAGCATTAAATGATGGTTGGGTTATTACTTTTCCACAAGGTACCACAACTCCTTTCAAACCAGTAAGGAAAGGTACAGCATATTTGATAAAACAATATAAACCAGTCGTTGTTCCCATTGTTATTGATGGTTTTCGCAGATCTTTTGATAAAAGAGGTCTAAGAGTTAAGAAAAAAAATATTCTTCAAACCATGATTATTAAGGAGCCTCTTAAAATTGATTATGAAAATGAGTCGACAGAGAATATTATAAATAAAATAGCTCACTCCATTGAACAACATAAAACATTTTTGAAGGTTATTCCACAAAATGAATTAAGTAAAGAGATGGAATTAAATAAAAAAAGGGAATTTTAAATTTTAAAAACATCACCCTCTTCAATAATATCATTCACTTGTGATGATACTCTATGAAATGCTTCTAAATCAAATGGGTCAATTCTAGATCTCAATAAATTTTTAAATTGTCTTATCTTTTGTATAACGATTTCTCTTTTTCTTAGACCAAGCTTTGTTAGAGATATTATAATACTTCTTCCATCATTAGGGTTTGGCCTTCTTGTAATTAGATTTTTATTTTCCATTGAATTTAATATTCTTGAAATACTATTTGATTCTAATCCCATTATTGGACCTATTGAAGTTGAAGGGCTACCGTTTTCTGGGTCAATACTAATCAAAGTAAAGCCAATTGAAAATGTCACATCATATTTTGATGCTTCATTGTTATACATTTTTTCAATGTTTTTCCATCCTTGCCTCATAACAAAATCAACTCTTTTCCTAAAATCTTTATTTACAATCATATTTTAAAAATAAATCAACATATTATGCATGCATAGTAAATTTAAGTAATTATTTTATTTTTTAATAATTCTTTTGATTTCAATCATTTCTCTAGAAAATATTTTTAATAAGTATACCCCAGAACTTAATTGAGTTAGGTTTACTCTATTTAAATTTTCTTTTTCTTTCAGCAAAAGTTTTTTACCAAATAAATCATAAATTTCAATCTTAGAAATTTCATTATTTGAATAAATATTTATGTGATTATTTGCTGGGTTAGGGTATGTTTTAAAAATATTTTGATCAACTTCATTGGCATTTAAGTTCTCTGAGAGACCCTTAATTTTGAAGTTATCAAAATAGAATCCATCTCTGCGTAATCCACCATCTGTATATAGTTTAAATCTAACTAAAATTTCTTCACCTATATAATCTGTTAATGATATGCTTTCATTAATCCAAACGGATTGATTTCCATCATATAAGGGTTCATCTATGGCATAATCATGTGTTTCAATGCCTTTGGTTGTATAATTTCCACATTGTGGAACCCAAGTGTTTCCATTATTAGTAGAAATTTCCAGTTGCACGTAATCATATCCCGACTCAATATTCCATTTAGCATCAAAATTGATTTCGGCATAAATGAGACCTGAAAGGTCAACGCTATTTATTAATTGAATTATTTCTTGTGAGTTATTGCTGTAATTCGAGTATGGTGAGTCTGTTATACTAGTCTCAGGTGAAAAATATTCCTCGTATGTATTTGACCAATCAGAATCATTGCTCCAGTAATTAGTATAATTATCGCTTTCATCTTCAATAATTATTTGTGGTTCTCCGTATATTTTATTGATCAATATTTCTTCCTCGTATAAACCATTATTTAAAATGTACTTGTAAACAATACTATCCCCTTCATTGATTGACTCATTTAAATTAACCTCAATACTACTTTCGATAATCTCACCAATTTGTAGAGAATTTAAATTAATTTCTGAGGATACAGATTCGATATTTGTTGAAACTGGAATTAAAGAAATAGAAAAGTTGCCATTATCAATTATGCCTAGCCTTTGAATACTAAAATTTGATTGAAAATTTGTGTCAGCAATGAAATTTGGTGTGTTGTCTTCTAGGGTTGCATAATTTCCTATCATTTTAGCGGCAGTTAAATTTAAATGTATCATACCTTTACAAAGACTTTCAATGGTTGATGCTTGAGGCCAAAATGAGCTTCCAATTTCTGGGGTCATTGCAAATATTTTATCTCTCGTTTCATTATCTTCTGTAATTAACATACCGTACATAAAATCATCACTATCACCTGCGGCAGGATACAAGTCTGCACTTATTATATTATCATAATTATTTTCGCTAACAAGTTCATTAGATATAAATTCATAAATTTCGTTATCTTCAGTTAGTTGATTGTAATCATATCCATAAGGATATAAGAGTAAATTCCCGTAGGTGTGATTATTGAGGGCTAATTTGAAATTTTTGGATTCAACTAAGTATCTAATAGCTCTATTTTCAGCCTCGGAAAAAGGTCCATCACCAGCATAGGTACTACCATTTGGATTATTTGATGTGCCAGAGGTATTCCAGACTTCGTTGCCATTCTCATCAATGTAAGAATAATTTCTATTATTATCCACTCCGTGATTATCCCTTCTATTTTTTCTCCACATTCCACCGCCACTAGGCTCACTAGTCTCGTTATATATATACCCGTCAGGATTAACACATGGCACAAAATATAGCTCTGAGTTATCTAAAATTTGTTTGATATTATCATTTGAATCATAATTTTCAAGTAAATACCACATAAAAAAAATCAATTGTTGCATGGACCCAGGCTCTCTTGCATGGTGAAGAGCAGTGTATAAAATTTGAGGTTCATCTTCATCTACATTTGGATTGTCAGATATTTTAACCATTTGTAAAAATTTTCCTTCATGAGTTTCATGAATATGAGGTGTCGCATTATAATTATTATCTTTTAAATCTACTCTTTGAGAAATTAAACTTGGATATTGAGCGTACATGTCATCAAGCTCACTTATCATTTCATCATAAGTATAAAAACCACCAAAATCGTTTCCGTCTTTTATATCATAGTTTTCTGGCGTATTGTAATCATCATTTCCAGAATCACAAAACTCATTTAATTTAATATCGGATTTAGATTTGTTCCTATTTTGATAAAAGTTAACCACGTCATCGATTAATATATCAAATGTGAAGCCTAATGAGCTGATCTTTTGTAAGTCATCCCCTGAAAAATCTGAGATAAAAAAATGATTTTTTTTGTGCAAACCATGGTCAATACACACTCCATTGTTAGAAAGTTTCAATAAATCCTCCTGATTTGAATAATTGATTTTTATTTTATAGAAAATATCTGACTCTTGTGAAAATCCAAGCCCTGTAATTATAATTAAAAAGAGAAAAAACAGATTTTTTTTCATTAATTTTTTTACTAGTCTAAGGCAAATATTATTCCGAAAAGTCAGGAATTTTCTAAAATCCAATTTTTGGCATTCAAAAAAGCTAATATCCAAGGGCTTAATATATCATCTCTACTATCTTCGTAATATGCCCAATTCCATTTAAATATTGATCTTTCTATATGTGGCATTGTTACAAGATGTCTGCCATCATCGCTACTTAGCATGGCTGTATTGTAATCTGATCCATTTGGGTTAGAAGGATAATCAGGGTATCCATATTCCGCAACTATATTATAATTTTCTTTAGGGTAGGGAAGTTTAAATTTACCCTCACCATGACTGATCCAGACTCCTAAATTTAACTGTTCAAGTGAGCTTAACATAATTGAATTATTGTTGTTTATTCTCACCGATGTAAAATTGCTTTCGTGTTTTCTTGAATCATTAAAAGTCATCTTTCCATGCTTTTCATGTCTTGGATATATTAAATCAAGCTCCATGAATAATTGACATCCATTACATATGCCAATAGATAAAGTATCCTTTCTGGAAAAAAAGTTTTCTAGTGCTTTTCTTGCGCTTTCATTATACCTAAATGATCCTGCCCATCCTTTAGCTGAACCAAGAACATCTGAGTTAGAAAAACCTCCAACCGCACCTAAAAATTGAATGTCCTGTAATGTTTCTTTTCCAGAAATTAGGTCAGTCATATGAATATCTTTAACATCAAATCCTGCAAGATGTAGAGCATTAGCTAATTCTCTTTCACTATTGCTGCCTTTTTCTCTTAATATTGCTGCTTTTGGTTTTTTCCCAGAGAGGAATTTTATTAAGCTACCACTAAAATTTTTAGGAAACTTAAATTTGAGTGGTTGATTCTTGTAATTTTTAAATCTAACATCAGCTAGTTTGTTAGAAGTTTGTTTTCTGTCGAGTAGAGTAGAAGTGTGAAACCAATAGTCTCTATATTTTTCTAAATCAAATAAAAATTCATTTTCTTGATTTTTTATTTCCAACTTGTTTCCCTCGATAACTTTACCAATTTTGTAGGCAGTTATCCCATTATCGATTAATTCTTTTTCTATTTTATCATCTTTACCCTGAATAATTATTCCGCAATTTTCTGAAAACAGTATTTTGACCGTATCATTTTCATTTAATGATGATAAATCAATGTTTGCAGCAATGTTTTTAGTAGAAAAACACATTTCCATTAAAGATGTAATAAACCCACCTGAACCAATGTCATGACCAGCTATAATAAGATTGTTTTTTATCATTTTTTGGATTGTTTCAAAAACATTGACAAAATATTTTGAATCGTTTATAGTTGGAGTGTTATTTCCTACACTGCCCATTATTTGGGAAAAGGCTGAGCCACCTAATTTAAAATCATCTGAGGATAGATTAATATAAAAAATAGGTCCTTTATCAAGTTTAAATACGGGTTCAACAATATTAAAAATATTATTACAATGAGCAGTTGCTGAGACAATTACAGTCCCAGGAGACTTGACCTCTAAATTTTCATATTTTTGATTCATCGATAAAGAATCCTTTCCAGTAGGAATATTAATACCTAACTCAATTGCAAATTTTGAAACTGATTCAACGGCTTTATAAAGTCTAGCATCTTCTCCCTCGTTCTTACATGGCCACATCCAATTAGCTGATAAAGAGACTCCTTTTAAACCATTTTCAATCGGAGCCCAAATTATATTAGTTAATGCTTCAGCTATACTATTTTTACTTCCAGCATTAGGATCAATTAATGCTGATACAGGAGAGTGTCCAATAGATGTTGCTACACCATGTTTAGTAGAGTAGTCTAACGCCATTACACCACAATTATTAAGAGGCAACTGAAGTTCACCAACACATTGTTGTTTTGCAACTTTCCCTCCAACACATCTGTCAACTTTATTTGTTAACCAATCTTTACAGCCTACAGATTCTAAGCTGAATATTTGCTCGATGTAATTATGAATAAGTCCATTAGAATATTTAATATTATTATATTTTTTGGAGATACTTTGATCTTTTAAAATGGTTTGGGGAGAGCTTCCAAAAAAATGACCTAAATCAAGGTCAACGCAGCTAAGATTTGATTTTTCTGAGTGTATAGTGAATCTATTATCATCTGTAACTCGACCAACAATGTATACAGGGGCTCTTTCTCTCTCACATATCCTTATAAATTCATCAATATTTTCTTTTTTTATAATTAATCCCATTCTCTCTTGTGATTCATTTCCAATTATTTCTTTATTTGAAAGTGTTGGGTCTCCAATGGGTAAATTGTCTAATTTTATAAATCCTCCTGTTTCCTCTACTAGCTCAGTCAAGCAATTTAAATGACCACCAGCACCATGATCATGAATTGAGACTATACAATTTTTGTCATTTTCTAAAGTGCCTCTGATAGCATTTGCTACTCTTTTTTGCATTTCAGGGTTAGACCTTTGAATAGCATTTAATTCAATTCCAGTAGAAAACTCACCGGTATCTGCCGACGAAACGGCTGCTCCACCCATACCAATTCTGTAATTATCACCACCCATAATTACAATCAAATCATCTTTTTCAGGCTTATTTTTGATAGAGTGCTCTTTGTTGGCAAAACCAATTCCACCAGCTAACATTATAACTTTATCATAAGATTGTATTTCTCCGTTATTATCATTTTCAAAAGTAAGGACAGACCCAGAAATGAGTGGTTGTCCAAATTTATTTCCAAAGTCTGAAGCACCATTAGAGGCTTTTATTAATATTTCAACCGGAGTTTGATATAACCATTTTCTTTCTTCAATATTATTTTCCCATTCTTTATTATTGATTCTGGAATATGGAGTCATGTAAACTGCAGTTCCAGCCAATGGTATTGAGCCTCTTCCTCCAGCTAATCTATCTCTAATTTCACCACCAGAACCTGTTGCTGCCCCGTTAAATGGTTCAACCGTTGTAGGAAAATTATGAGTTTCTGCTTTTAAAGAGATTACCGTGTCAATTTCTTTAGAAATGTAGTAGTTTGATTCATCGGATTTGGAGGGTGCAAATTGAATAACTTTTGGACCTTTTATAAATGCTACGTTATCCTTATATGCAGAAACTATATTATCTGGATTTGTCTTTGATGTTTTTTTAATTAATGAAAATAAGCTTTCTTTTTTCTCTTGTCCGTCAATCACAAATTTTCCGTTGAAGATTTTATGTCTACAATGTTCAGAATTAACCTGTGAAAACCCAAATATCTCAGAGTCAGTTAGTTCTCGGTTTATTCTTTTTGAAACATTATTGAGATAGGAAATTTCATCTGGACTTAATGATAAACCTTCTTTTTGATTATATTTTTCAATATCATTAATATTTGTAATTTTCTCTGGGATGATATTTATCTTAAAGAGATCCTGAGTAAGAGAACTGAACTTTTCATTTAACATAGGGTCAAAATCAATTGAATCATCACTTTTAAGATTATATTTTTCGATTCTAACCACAGATGTTAAACACATATTGTGACAAATTTCCACTGCATTTGTACTCCAAGGAGAAACCATGGCTGCTCTAGGTCCAATTAGATCACGGTTGACTTTATGGTCTGAAATGAAAGTGGCATTACCGAATAACCATTCCAGCTTTTTTATTTCGTTTTCAGAAAAAGATTTTTTTGTTTGAACTGCAAAAACTGATTGATCTTTAGATTCAAAAAAGGAAATCATTTGATATAAATATGAGTGCTAAATTTAATCGAAATTAATTTATTAATTATCAAAATAAATTGACTAAAATAAATAGTTATCCACCTCTTTTAAACAGGCTATTTAAATAGATTGCATTTTAACCAGATTGCTGTAAATTCCTTCCTTTTTCATCAAATCTTTATGAACTCCTGATTCGATTATTTTCCCTTTATCTAAAACAATTATACTGTCAGCATTTTGTATGGTTGATAATCTATGTGCAATTACGATTGAAGTCTTATTTTTCATAAGATTATCCAATGCGTTTTGAACAAGTTTTTCACTTTCACTATCAAGGGCAGAAGTAGCTTCATCTAAAACTAAAATTGGAGGATTTTTTAAAACTGCACGAGCTATACTTAATCTTTGTTTTTGTCCTCCAGATAACTTGTTCCCAGAATCTCCTATATTATTATCAATACCGTAAGGTAATTTATTTACAAACTCCCAAGCATTAGCAATTTTTAAACAATCAATTAATTCATCATCCGTAGCATTTGGTTTGGCAATTAAAAGATTATTTTTTATTGAATCATTGAATAAAATTGAGTCCTGTGTTACCAATCCAATTAACCCTCTAAGTGATTCCTTTTTTAATTTTTTAATGTTTTCTCCATCAATATTAATTGATCCTGAGTCTACATCGTAAAATCTACATATAAGGTTAGCAATTGTTGATTTTCCACTACCAGACTGACCAACTAATGCAATATTTTTTCCTCTTGATATGGATAAATTAAAGTTGTTCAAAACATTTTCATCATCATATGAAAATGACATATTTTTGATTTCAATTTTATCATTAAAAGAATTAATATTTATAGCATTTGGTTCCTCTTTAATTACGGTTTCATTATCAATTACATGAAATATTCTTTCTGCAGCTGCGGCTGCCTTTTTAACCTTATAAGTTGCTCTACTTAATGATTTAGCAGGTGTTAGAATATTATATGCAAGTCCAAGGTATACAATGAATGCACTGGCATCAAGTGAATTTTCATTTAGCACCATAATTCCGCCAAACCACAACACTCCAGCTATTGATGAAATCCCTAAAAATTCACTAAGCGGACTTGCTAGGTTTTTTCTATTTAAAACACTATTTGAAAACTGGTAAAATCTTTTTGTTGAATTTGTAAATTTTTCTATAAACTTATTTTCTGCGTTGAAAATCTTAAGGATTTTCATACCTGAAAGAGTTTCATCAACTAGCGAAATAAATTGACCTTGTTCTTTTTGAACCTTGAGAGATTTTCTTCTAAGTGATTTTCCTACAATAGAAATTACAAACCCACAGAGTGGTATAAAAATAATCACAAATAAGCTTAGCTTTGGACTAATCAAAAACATTGAAACAAGTGTAAATAAAACCATCAGGGGATCTTTTACAATTAATTCAAAGATTGAAAGAAATGAGTTGTCCAATTCTTGAACATCAGATGAAATTCTAGCTACAATATCTCCTCTTTTTTTCTCTGAATAGAATGAAAGTGATAATTTGATGATTTGACCATATATCTCATTTCTAATATTTCTAACAACACCATTTCTCAAAAATGTTATAAAGTACATTGCCAAATAATTAAAGATATTTTTAAGTAAAAAAGTAATTATGATTATTGAAACCATGAAGATTAGCACATCATCACTACCAGCGGCTTTTTTAGTCGTAACAAAATAGTTTAGATAATTTTCGACAAAATTTGCAATCTCAGAAATACCTTCCCAAACAGGAGGTTGATTTAGTTGTTCGGTTTGATTAAAAAGAACTTTTAACATCGGGAATAATGAAATCATTGAAAGAGTTCCAAAGAAGGCATAAAAAACATTAGATATAATATTTAGTATGAAGTATTTTTTATACACCCATGCATATCCAAAAATTCTATTAAAGTAGTTTGTATTCATAAACCAATACTTTTTATTATTTTATCAATCTTATCATTCAAGATTTTATCAACTTTTTCAAATTCATTAACATCGTTCAAAGCTTCATTTACAGAAATATACATTTTAATTTTTGGCTCAGTGCCGCTTGGTCTTAAAATTATTTTGCAACCATCATCTGATTCAAATTCAATAACATTTGATTTAGGTAAAATAATATTTTCAGAAACACCACTAAATAAATTTTTCTTTAATGAAATTGAATAATCACAAAAATACTTAACCTTGGAGTCTAAAATATAATCAAGAGGTTTTTTTCTAAAACCATTAATTATTTTTTTTATTTCATTTTGTCCCTTTTCTCCGCCTTTAACAATTGAAACTAGTTTTTCTTTGTAAAAACCGTGAAGGCAATAAAGTTTTACTAACTCTTTGAAAACTGAAGAATTTTTTTGTTTGTAGTAAGAAATCATTTCACAAGCTGCTAAGCTGGCACTTATAGCATCTTTGTCTCTTACGGTATCACCAATCATTAAACCAAAACTTTCTTCCCCGCCAATCAAAAATTTTTGCTCAGGAAAATCTTCTATCATTTTAGCAATCCATTTAAATCCAGTTAGGCTTAATTTACAATCAACATTATAATATTTTGCGATATTTTTAATCATTGGAGTGGAAACTATTGTTGATGCTATAAAATGATTTTTATTTAATATTTTTTCTGATTTCTTTTTTTCAAGAATATAGTTAAACATTAGAACCATCAGTTGATTTCCATTAATCAACGTTAAATTATTTTTTAAGTCTCTTATTGCTATACCCAGTCTGTCAGCATCCGGATCAGTACCAATCACTATATCAGCTCTTTCTTTATTACCAAGTTTTAAGGCAAGATCTAATGCCTCAATTTCTTCAGGATTTGGAGATTTAACTGTACTAAAATTACCATCAGCAATCATTTGTGATTTTACATAATTAACATATTTATATCCTGCTTTTTTTAGCAATGTTGGAATTATGGTGGATGAGGTGCCGTGCAAAGCAGTGAAAACAATTTTGATGTCATTTCTGCTTTTTACATCTTTATTGATTGCATTTTCTAAGCAGTTATTAATAAACGACTTATCAATTTCTTTATCTATTATTTCGATTAATTCCGGTCTGGAATTAAAATTCACTTCTTTGAATTTTAATTTTTCAATTTCAGATATTAATAAGTTGTCGATAGGAGGGACTATTTGTCCCCCATCTTTCCAATACACTTTAAATCCATTATACTCAGGAGGATTGTGGGAGGCCGTTAAAACGATTCCACATAAACAATTTAATTTTCTAACTGCATACGAAAGCTCAGGTGTTGGTCTCATAGCTGAAAATAGGTAGACCTTGATTTTATTAGCAGAAAAAACCTCAGCAACAATTTTTGCTAATTCAATGCTATTATTTCTGCAATCATAAGCAATAACAACTGATTTATTAACATGGTAATTGCTATTTATAAAGTTTGAAATCCCCTGAGTATTTTTTCCAATTGTATATTTATTTATTCTGTTTGTTCCAACACCCATTAATCCTCTCATTCCTCCTGTTCCAAACTCTAAATTTTTATAGAAAGCATCATTTAATTTGACTTTATCATTTTTTAAATGATTTAGTTTGCTTCGGGTTTCTTCACAAAAGGGGTGATTTGACCACTCTTCAATATTTTTTTTTACGGTATTATTCATTGAACAAATTGACTTCAAAATTATACTTATAGAAGAGAATATTTTGTAGATAAGTTGTTAAATTAATCACAAATTTGTTTGCTTATGGATTATGTACTGGGGCTTTTGATTGATACTTTTCAGCATTAGTTCTCCAATAAAACCCATTGAGAAGAACTGACTCCCAATAATCATAGTAACCAAACTGATATAAAATTCTGGTCTTTCAGTGATAAGTCTTCCGCCAGGATTTAGGATTATTTTATCATAGCCAAGATAAGCCGCAAATAAAAATCCTGTAGTAATTAAAATAAGTCCTAATGAACCAAACAAATGCATTGGTCGTTTACCGAAACTTGAAATAAACCATATGGTTAATAGATCAAGAAATCCGTGTAAAAACCTACTAGGTCCAAATTTTGTTTTTCCATATTTTCTAGGTCTATGATTGACAATTTTTTCTCCAATTTTTTTATAACCTTCATTTTTTGCTAGAATGGGGATATACCTGTGCATCTCACCGTAAACATTTATACTTTTAATAACATCTTTTTTAAAAGCTTTTAATCCGCAGTTAAAATCATTTAGCTTAATTCCTGACGTAGTTCTAGCTGCAAAATTGAAAATTTTTGATGGGATATTTTTAAATATCACTGAATCAAATCTTTTTTTCTTCCAACCTGAAACAAGATCAAAATTGTCATTCATAATCATATCATACATGGCAGGGATTTCCTTAGGATCGTCCTGAAGGTCAGCATCCATTGTAAAAACCACTTTCCCCTGAGACTTTAGAAACCCAGCATGAAGTGCTTGAGATTTTCCATAATTTCTATGAAATTTTATCCCTTTTATTGTATCTGATTTAGATGAAAGTTCTTCTATAATATCCCATGAGTTATCACTACTTCCATCGTCAATGAAAATGATTTCATAAGAAAAGTTATAACTTTTCATAACATCTATTAGAGAATCAGTTAATTCTCTTAGTGATTCTTTTTCATTTAGAAGAGGTATGACTACAGAAATATTCATTCAATATTATGATTTTTTAAAGATTGCGGCTATAATTAGGCCGAAAATAGCATTTCTCAATAGTGCATTAGCATAATTTTGGAAAATAGCTGTATAAGAAAAGGAATGATTATTTTGCATTTCATCCATAGTAGCAGAAATGACATCAGATGGGGTGCCAAAATTTTCAAGCATTTCTTTTGATGCTATCATTATTTCTTCATGGATAAGATCTGCTGCCCCTGGATCAATAAACTTAAAAAGTGCGATATTACCCATTGTCACTATTAAATATCCAATTGCGATGCATAAAAAATATGCTATAAATGCCTCTTTGAAAGATATTATTTGATTTTGAAGCTTTCTTGCACTAAAAACAGAGTATATGCTAAATGCTAGTGCTGGTATCATGTAGGCTAGCATTGTAGAGAAATTGGTAAATAACTTTATATCTATAATATAAATTACAGCCGTAACTACAAAGAGAATTGTTCCCAGTTTAACGCCTAGATCAATCGTATTTTTCTTTAGGTTAGTTTCCATGTTTTTTTCAAATTTGTTTCAAATATACAAAACGATACTCCATAAAAATTAAATTAATTTTCTTCAATTATTGTTTAATATTAAAAAATCAATAAATTTGCACCTCAAAATCACTGAAATGAAAAAAGGTATACATCCTGAAAATTATAGACTTGTTGCATTTAAAGACATGTCTAACAATGATATTTTTTTAGCTAAATCAACTGCGCAAACAAGTGAAACTGTTTCTGTTGATGGAGTAGAGTATCCACTTGTAAAGTTAGAAATTTCGAGAACTTCACACCCTTATTATACAGGAAAAGCTAAGTTGGTTGATACTGCAGGTAGAATTGATAAGTTTAAAACTAAGTATGCTAAATTCAACAAAAAATAATATTATTTAAAAAAATTATTAGGCCTCTTAAATATATTTGAGAGGCTTTTTTTTTACATTTATCTTAAATCATGAATTTTTCAAATGTCAGAAGTTATATTTAGAAATATTGAAAAAAAGGATTTAGATCAGGTTTTTGTTTTGCTAAACCAGTTGAAACAAATGGATATTGATACTATAGATAAAGATAGCGCTTGGAATGATTTTAAAAAAAATACTAGTTCAAACTCCATTGTTGGCTTATATAATGATAAAATCGTTGCCTATGGAAGTGTTGTTGTTGAAAATAAGGTAAGGGGAGAGGTAGCCGGACATATTGAGGATATTGTTGTTGATTCAGAAGTTAGAGGAAAGATGATAGGTGTATCTCTAATAAAAGAGTTAATTAAAGTTGCTGAAAATAAAGGATGTTACAGAATTACACTTTTTTGTAAAGAAACTTTGGTTAATTTCTACGCAAGAAATGGTTTTGAGGTAAATAACGTGGTAATGAAAAAATATCTCTAATTATTTTTTTTCACCCTTCTTAAATCTAATAAATTTGTTGCATTTATTTCCATTCCAACTACCTTTTTGGAAACAAACCTTATCACCTCATCATAAAATAGTGGAACTATAATAGATTTAGATGAAATTATTGAATCTAGCCTTGAATAGATCAATTTAGATTTTTCTGGATCAGTTTCTCTTAACGAATTTTCATAAATCCTATCATATTCATAATCGCTGAAATGAGTATAGTTTGGTCCATTAGGTGCAAAATTTTTGCTGTAGAACAGAGATAGGTAGTTTTCTGCATCAGGGTAATCAGCAATCCAACTGGCTCTAAAGAAATCCAATTTTCCGTTAGCTTTAGCTTGTTTTAATGCAGATCCTGGAATAACGTCAATAATAATTTCAACACCCAGCTTTTCAAGTTCTTTTTGAATAAATTCACAAAAATCCAGATAATTACTGGATGTTGTAAGCTTGAGAGAAGGTGACATATTAAATTTTTCCTTAAATTTCTTAACATAACTTTTTGCAAGTTCCGGATTATATTTATTTAAATTATTTTCTTTGTAACCAGGTAATCCAACTGGAATAAACCCAGCATTCGCAGGTATACCAACACCATTCCTCAAAAATTTAATCATCTTTCTTTTGTCGAATCCAATATTTATGGCTTTTCTTATTAAATCTGATTTAATTTCATTTTTTTCAGATTCCATAAAAAATGCTAAATATTCAGTGTTTAAATATGGGCCACGTAACATGTTAATTTTATTTCCATAATTTTCATTTAACTCACCATAACTGTTCATTATTTCGTCTTTATATGAGTTGTCAAGTCCAGAAATAAAATCAACTTTACCTTTTACCAACTGTAAAAATTCACTTTGTTTTTCTGGAAGAAAGGTAACCGAAACAGCTTCTAGGTAAGGTAATTGTGATCCATTAAGATCCTTCTGAAAATAATCATTGTTTTTCCTCAAAACTAGCTTGATGTTTTCTTCCCATCTTTTGAATTTAAAAGGTCCTGTGCCTATTGGATTTGATCTAAAGTCTTCTTTGTAATACTCCACAATATCTTTAGGAACAACAGAGCAGTACTTCATGGTTAGTATTCCTAAAAAAGCATTAAAGGGAAATTTTAGTTCGATTTCAAATATTGAATCATTTTTAGCTTTGAAATTATTTACTTTATCAAAGACCCATATGCCAGGAGATGCATTTTTAGGATCCAATAATCTATTAAAACTATATTCAAAATCATAAGCGGTAACATTCCTTTTCTTAAGTTTTGGGTGAGGATGAAATTTTACTGTTGTATCAATTTTAAAAGAATAAATTTTACCATTTTCTGAAATTTTCCAACTTTTTGCTATAGATGGGACAACATTTAATTGATTATCCATTTCTACAAGCCCATTAAATAGTTGGTTTACTGCTTGAATATTTGCAATATCTTTGGCAAAAATCGGATCTAATGAATTAATATTTTTATGCTCATTATATCTAAAAACAGTACTTTCATTTATTAAATTTCTGTCTTCACAAGAGCAAATGGAGATAGCTATTATTAATATTATCGTAAATATGTTTTGTTTAAATATCAAGCTTTATTTTTTTGAGAAACATAATTAGTCGTAAATTTACAATCCTTTTAGAAGATTTATATGTCAACAAGGAAAAAAGTCGCTTTTCACACCCTAGGTTGTAAGTTAAATTTCACAGAAACTTCAACCATTGCAAGATCATTTGTAGAAAATGGTTTCGAATTAACTGATTTTTCGAAAAAAGCAGATTTTTATGTTATTAATACATGCTCTGTTACAGATAATGCAGATAAAAAGTTTAAAAATATTTTAAACAGAGCAAAAAAAAGAAATCCAAATGCATTTAATATTATTGTAGGATGTTATGCCCAGCTAAAACCTAAATACATTTCTGAGATTCCTGGTGTTGATTTGGTGTTAGGAGCAAATGAAAAATTTAATGTAATTGATTATGTTGGGCAACTTGATAAAGCAAATACTTTTGTTTACTCCTGTGATATTAATGATGTTAATAAATATGAAAGTAGCTACTCTGTTGATGATAGAACTAGATCATTTTTAAAAGTTCAAGACGGTTGTGACTATAAATGTACATATTGTACTATTCCACATGCAAGGGGTATTTCAAGAAGTGATAGTCTTGAAAATATCAAAATAAATGTTTCTGAAATTGCATCAAAAGATATAAAAGAAATTATTTTAACTGGCGTAAATATTGGAGATTATGGTAAAGGTGAATTTGGTAATAAGAAGCATGAAACAACCTTTCTTGAGTTGATAAAAGAATTAGATTTAACACAAAACATTAATAGATTTAGAATTTCATCAATTGAGCCTAATCTATTAAAAAACGATATTATTGATTTTGTTGCAACTAGCAATTTATTTGTTCCTCATTTTCACATTCCATTGCAAAGCGGTTCAAATAAGATATTAGGATTAATGAAGAGGCGATACAGAAAAGAGCTTTATGAAGACAGGATTAGATATATTCACTCGAAGATTAACGATGTTTGTATCGGAGTAGATGTGATTGTTGGCTTTCCTGGTGAAACAGATTCGGACTTTCAGGAAACATATAATTTTTTATTAAATCTAGACATATCATATTTGCATGTTTTTTCATATTCGGAAAGAGATAATACCGAAGCTTCAAATATGCTTAATCCTGTACCTAAAAATATTAGATTTCAAAGAAGTAAAATGTTGAGATCACTTTCCGAAAAAAAGCGTAGAATATTTTATAATTCTCAAATTAATAGGGTTAGACCTGTTTTATTTGAGTCTGAGAATAAACTTGGATATATTTACGGTTACACGGACAATTATATAAAGGTTAGACATCCATGGAATCCTAAGCTATCAAACAAGATTGTTCAAGCTAAGCTCATAGAAATTGATAATGATGGCTTTGTACGAATTAAATTAAGTGAAAAAAAACTGAAGAAGGAAAAGCAATATTTATATTCTTATTCCAACTGGTAGTAGGGACTTGTACTTTCTGTTTTTTCTGATAAACTTTGTAATAATTGCAGCTGTTGGAACAACACTTATATTCCTGTCACGGATAATTTCTAAAACTTCTGAGATAAATTTTTCTGAAAACTCATCTTTAGACTTTATTTCAGGAACGAAAATTTTAGTTAAGAAAATCTTTCTTTCCTGTACAGAATACTCGATAATTGCTAATCCACCACCAACTTTGGTTTCAAATTGTCTTAAAAAGTTGTTGTCTACTATTTCCATTTAACAAAACTTTATCAAAAAGTTAAGTGCAAAAATAATAAATTTATACTAAACCATTAATTATCAATTTGATTACACACAAAAAAACACATATATATATGATGCCGGGGTTAGCAGCTAGTTCAATGGTTTTTGAAAACATAAAGCTTGATAGTAAAAAATATTCTTTACACAGAATTGATTGGATTCAACCTAAAAAAAGTGAAAGTTTAAATGCATATTGTATCAGATTGACTAAAAAAATAAAACACAAGAACCCAATTTTATTAGGGGTGTCTTTTGGTGGAATTATTGTTCAGGAGCTTGAAAAAATTATAAATGTGAAAAAGCTGATTATTGTTTCAAGTGTTAAAAGTCATAAAGAATATCCAATTCTTTACAAAATAGCAAGAGATTATCAGCTTAACAACGCTCTTCCATTCGGTATGTTTGATAACTTCATCAAGTTTTCACTTAAACTCAACATAAATAAATTGTACAAGAGAATTGATCTTGCCGAAAGATATTTAACGGAAAGAAATGAAATATATCTTGAATGGGCAGTTTGGAGTCTTTTAAATTGGAAACAAGAAAAATATAGACCAGATTTGATACACATTCATGGAGATAAAGACAAAGTATTCCCAATTGAAAACATTTCAAAGTGTATAAAAATTAAGGGAGGAAGGCATGAAATGATAATATTAAGAGCAAAGTGGTTTAACGAAAATTTACCTTCATTAATTGAAAATTAAAAATTTACCTTCTCCTCATATTATTTCTTCCGAAATGTTGATTTGGAATATTTGTTTTTTTCATTTGATTCTTCATCATTTTGATTTGATCAGTTAACATTCCATTTTTATCTAGATCTTGAGCTTCTTTTAGTAGTTTTTGTGCTTCAATTTTTCTTCTTTTAGTAAAAAGTATTCCAGCTAAATTTAATTTGGCCATTGCTAAATCATGATCCATATTTAATCCAAATGATATTGCCGTACGAAAATATTTTTCGGCCTGATTCATATTTTCTTGAGATATTATCATTCCTTTTAAATAATTATAATAACCCTGTTGTTTTGTTGTAAGTGCTGATTTTGGATTTTTAATTCTGTTTAACCATCTGTTAGCTCCATCCAAATTTTGCTTTCTTAATTGAAAAAATGCTAATAATAAAAATTCATTTCTAAAAAATAAAAAAACAAAAACTAATGAAAGTAAAATCAACATAATTCCATTTCCAGTAGATCCTACTGCACCATCAATAAACTGCTGAATTGATAAAGCAAAAATTAATAATGATAATACTATTTTGATATACTTGTTAAACATATTTTCATAAAATTTAAATTCAGCTAAAATTAATAAAAAACAAATTGATAATAATTAAATAAATTGATTTGTTTAACTAAAAACTCTTCGTATATTTGCCCGCAGTTTTAGTTATTAAAACATAAAAAATTACAGATGAGCAAAAGAACTTTTCAGCCTTCAAAGCGTAAGAGAAAAAATAAGCACGGTTTCAGAGAAAGAATGTCAACCGCAGCTGGAAGAAAGGTGCTTTCAAGAAGAAGGGCAAAGGGTAGAAAGAAGCTTTCAGTTTCATCGGAAAATAGCCCGAAATAAAATGATTAACAATTGTTAATATATTATATGGTGTTACTAATAGTAACACCTTTTTTTTTATTTTTTTGATTAGTACATTTAAAAAACTTTAATTCAATGCCGAAAGATACTAACCTGGAGTCTTTACTTATAATAGGCTCTGGTCCAATTGTTATAGGTCAAGCATGTGAATTTGATTATTCTGGTTCACAAGCTCTTAGATCGTTAAAGGAAGATGGAATAGAGACCATATTAATTAACTCAAACCCAGCAACAATTATGACAGACCCAGTTATGGCTGATCATATATATTTGCTTCCCTTAAATACATCCTCAATAGTTAAAATTTTGAAAGAGCATCCTCAAATTGATGCAGTATTACCAACAATGGGAGGTCAAACTGCGTTAAATCTTTGTATAGAAGCTGATGACAAAGGAATATGGGATGATTTTAATGTAAAAATAATCGGAGTTGATATTAACGCTATTAATATTACTGAAGATAGAGAGCAGTTCAGAAATTTAATGTTAGATATCGGTATACCAATGGCACCACAAGCTACAGCTACATCATATCTAAAAGGAAAAGAAATTGCTCAAAAGTTTGGTTTTCCTCTTGTTATTAGAGCCTCATTTACATTGGGAGGAACTGGTGCATCTTTTGTATATGAAGAAAAAGATTTTGATGAATTACTGACAAGAGGATTAGAAACCTCACCTATACACGAGGTTATGATTGACAAAGCACTAATCGGGTGGAAGGAATATGAGCTAGAATTACTTAGAGATGCTAATGATAATGTGGTTATCATCTGTTCAATAGAAAATATGGATCCAATGGGAATACATACCGGGGATTCCATAACAGTTGCACCCGCCATGACTTTGAGCGACACAACTTATCAAAAAATGAGAGATATGGCGATCAAAATGATGAGGAGTATTGGAGATTTTGCCGGTGGATGTAATGTTCAGTTTGCAGTAAGTCCTGATGAAAAAGAAGATATTATTGCAATTGAGATTAATCCTCGAGTTTCTAGATCTTCAGCTTTGGCAAGTAAGGCTACGGGTTACCCAATAGCCAAAATTGCTGCAAAATTAGCTATAGGTTACAATTTAGATGAATTACAGAATCAAATTACAAAATCTACATCTGCTTTGTTTGAGCCTACACTAGATTATGTTATTGTTAAAATTCCTAGATGGAATTTTGATAAGTTTGAGGGAAGTGACAGAAGATTGGGGCTTCAGATGAAAGCAGTAGGTGAAGTTATGGGAATAGGTAGATCTTTTCAGGAAGCACTTCATAAAGCAACTCAATCTCTTGAAATTAAAAGAAATGGACTAGGTGCTGACGGTAAAGGAATCACTGATTATGAGACTATAATTTCTAAATTATCTATTGCCTCATGGGATAGAGTATTTGTTATTTATGATGCAATTCAAATGGGCATTCCGTTAAGCAGAATATACGAGCTTACCAAAATTGATATGTGGTTTCTAAAGCAATATGAGGAATTACATATTCTAAGAAATGAGATTTCCAATTATAAGATTGATTCAATTCCTAGAGATTTACTTTTAGAGGCTAAACAAAAAGGCTATGGTGACAGACAAATTGCTCATATACTTGGTTGTTTGGAAAGTCAAGTATATTTGAAAAGAGATGAGATGAATATCAAAAGAGTTTACAAGTTAGTTGATACTTGTGCTGCTGAATTCAAGGCCTTTACACCATACTACTATTCAACTTTTGAAAATGAAATTGAAACAAAAGACGGATCAAAATATTCAGAAAATGAAAGTGTAGTTTCTGAAAAAAAGAAAATTATAGTTCTTGGCTCTGGGCCTAACAGAATTGGTCAAGGGATTGAGTTTGATTATTGCTGTGTACATGGAATTTTAGCAAGCTCTGAATGTGGTTATGAAACAATTATGATTAATTGTAATCCAGAAACAGTTTCTACCGATTTTGATATAGCTGATAAGTTGTATTTTGAACCAGTTTTTTGGGAGCATATTTATGACATAATTAGACATGAAAAACCAGAGGGTGTGATTGTGCAATTAGGAGGGCAAACCGCATTAAAATTAGCAGAAAAGCTTGAAAGATATGGCGTCAAAATAATTGGTACTAATTTCAAATCTCTAGATTTAGCTGAAGACAGAGGTTCATTCTCAACACTATTAAAGGAAAATGATATTCCTTACCCAATGTTTGATACTGCTTCAACGGCTGATGAGGCACTTGCAGTCGCTGAAAAATTGGATTTTCCAATTTTGGTTCGACCCTCATATGTTCTTGGTGGCCAAGGAATGAAAATTGTGATTAATAAAGAAGAATTAGAAGAGCATGTGGTTAATCTATTAAGAAGAATACCTGATAATAAACTTTTATTAGATCATTATTTAGATGGTGCAATTGAAGCCGAAGCTGATGCAATTTGTGACGGACAAGATGTATACATAATTGGAATAATGGAGCATATTGAACCTTGTGGTATTCATTCTGGTGATAGCAATGCTTGTTTACCTCCTTTTAATTTAGGAGATTTAGTTATTCAACAGATAGAAGATCATACTAAAAAAATAGCTAAGGCCTTAAATACTGTAGGATTGATAAATGTTCAGTTTGCAATTGTAAATGATAAGGTTTATATAATTGAAGCCAATCCGCGTGCCTCAAGAACAGTTCCTTTTATCTCTAAAGCTTACAAAGAACCTTATGTGAATTATGCTACTAAAGTAATGCTAGGCGAAAATAAAGTAAAGGATTTTGATTTTAAACCAACTTACAAAGGTTATGCAATTAAAGAGCCAGTATTCTCCTTTAGCAAATTCCCTAATGTCAACAAAAAACTAGGGCCAGAAATGAAAAGTACCGGTGAGAGCATTTTATTTATTGATAATCTTCAGGATGATAAGTTCTATGAGCTATATTCTAGACGTAAAATGTATTTAAGTAAATAGAATAATCTTCTTTTTTATTATTCTGTAAATTAATTGTAAATTGTTTTTAGATGGATCTAATCATATTAATATTATTGGTTTTTGTTTCAATAGTTCTTGTTTATTTGATTTATAAATCAAGTTCTTCAGCTGGTTCAATTGAATCCACTGATTTAATGAATTTTTCCAATAGTCTAAATTCTCAAATTCAAGATATAAGAAAAGAAATTAGTAGTAATTCAAAGGAGAGTAGAAGCGAGATAGAAGCAAAATTGAATATTATCAACAAACAAATTAATGATTTTCAGAAATCATCCACTGATTCGATTACACAGCAGTTTAAAGAGTCTAATAAGGTAATAAAAGATGTTACTAGTGAACTGGAGAAAATTAAAGGTACAAACGAACAAGTTCTAAGTTTTGCAAATCAAATGAAAACCCTAGAAAAAATTCTTGGTAATCAGAAGCAAAGGGGTGTTTTAGGTGAAATTCAATTGGAAAATCTACTTGCAAATGTACTACCTCCAGAACTTTTTAAAATGCAGCATACATTTTCAAACAAAGAAACAGTTGACGCAATAGTTAGGGTTGGTGAATATATTATTCCTATCGATGCTAAATTCTCTCTGGATAATTACAATAAAATGATTGAGTCAGAAAATAAAGAAGAGTTAGTTGATTTAGAAAAAAAATTCAAATCAGATATTAAGAATAGAATTGATGAAACAGCTAAATATATAAGACCTAATGAAAAAACAACAGATTATGCTTATATGTTTATTCCTGCTGATGGATTATACCAAGATTTACTAAATAGTAGGGTGGGGTCCTTGAAGATCAATCAGAGAGATTTAGTCAATTATGCTTACGAAAAAAAAGTAATGATTGTATCCCCAATGAGTCTTTTCCCTATGTTACAGATAACAGTGAAAGCACTACACAATATGAAAGTGGAAGATTCTATTAACGATATAATAAAAAATGTTGAAAAGTTGTCTAATCACCTAAATGCTTACAAAACATATCACGATAAGTTAGGAAACACCTTAGGAACCGCTGTAAATCATTATAACGATAGTACTAAAGAGTTTAAAAAAATTGATAAAGATATTATAAGGATATCAGGAACTTCAAAGTTAGAAATTAATTCAGAACTAATTGAAAAACCACAATCAGATGATTAGCTTATTCTACTTGGTAAAATTGAAGTGATTTTACCAAATGAGAATTTAAGTAAATATCCAAAAAACAAATCTCCTGCAATTGAATAGCCAAAGAATGGTATCGCCATTGTATAACATAGAATTAACCCTTCAATGTTTTTTGGATAACCAATTATCCATACACCAAAATTTGATATTAAAAAGAAAATAAAACTACTTAAAATTATATTTCCAAATTTTATTGATTTAATCTTTGTACCTAAAAAAACTATTGTTAAAAATCCAGTGTAAACAAATAAATTTATAACAGAAATACCAAGTATTAAATCAGATAGAAATAAAACAATTAGAGGGATTGAAAAAAGCGATTCTTTTATCTGAAAAATTAAGCCCACCAAATAACGCAATTGCAGTAACAGGCGAAAAATTTGGTGGATGAGGTATTAGCCTACAAATAACCCCAAATATTACGATTAACAGCACAATTTTTTGAATTCTATCAAATTTATTTTTCATAAAATTTTCCTATCTCTTTATTATCAATGTACATTTCTCTTTCGAGAAAATCAAATTTAAGATTATCATCAATAAATTCAAATAATTCTGGTTTCAAATCCAAAGAAATTCTAGACTCTATTATGTCTAATGTAAAATTAAGCATAGGTTCATTTAAATCTCCAACTTGCCCCATATCAAAAGCCCTTTCTTCATATTCATAATCTGGGTTAATTCCATTATAATAATCGGTTACACCGTTTACGTTTAAAGTTTTTAAAACAAGTGGTTGTAAAGCATAGTTGTGAGATCGATTTACATTTTGATTAGAAAAATTTTCTGAGTCGTATAAAGTAACAGAAGCTTGATATTTACCATATGTAGGAGTTCCTATTTGGACAACATCTATGTAAGGCTTTAAACAATTAATAATTAATTCACTTGCCGATGCGGAGGATCT
>CACOFE010000007.1 GCA_902626365.1 uncultured Bacteroidota bacterium
ATTTCCTTTATCTAATTCATTCATATCAATATCTATTACCCTCTCTACATATTTATTTGCTGTTTCGATTATAATCACGTTTTTACCTTTCTTTAAGTTTCTCCTTTTTACGTATTTCTCTGCTATAAATAAAACACTGTCGCTAACATTATCTTTTAATTTTTTTAAAGATTTAATATCTAGTTGTTTACCAGCATGTTCTTTATACAATAATTCTAATACATCATGAATTATGTTTCCAAGAGTACTTGATGCTATTGTCTCCTCTATTTTATCTTCCTTTAGACCAAGAATATAATTTTCAAAAAATTTGATTTTATCTAAAGAATATAAACACAACATTGAAGCACTAATTCCATTACTAAATAATGTTTCTAATTTTTTCTGAACTTTTCGAGTTTTTTTATAAACTGTTTCAGTTTTATATTTTATGGGTGTTTTTGGAACTAGTATATGACTATTAACCTTATGGATTCCTTCCACTTCAATTTGTCTAATAAACCTACTTACTTCTCCATTATTAATACTGTCTGGTTCAGTATTGTAAAGCATCCATACGTTTTCTGCTCTTTGTATTAATCTGTAAAAATGATATGCAAATACAGCATCTTTTTCTTTAAAAGTTTGAAGATTATTTGCTTTTTTGATTTCAAATGGAATAAAACTATTGCTATTGTTTCCTACAGGAAGAATACCTTCATTCATTGAAGAAATGATGATATTTTTATAATTCAATAATCTGGTTTCAAGCATTCCCATAATTTGAAGGCCTTTAATCGGCTCTCCATTAAATGGTGTTGAACTGATTTCACAAAGTTCTTTAAAAATTACTTTTAATGAATTTATATTTTTTAGATAATCAAATTTCTTACTTGAAATTTTTATTTGCATGAATATCTTATTGATCGCATATAATAATTCTATATTTATAAAGTCATTTTCAGGATTTTTTAAATAATATTTTTTTATAAGATCTATTAATTTAAGACAAGAACTTATTCCTTTATTAGCATCTTTCCATTTTGAAAAAAGTAATTTGTAAATCGCTTTATTCTCTTTATCAATTTCTATGATTTCATCCATAGTCATATAAATAAGATTCTCTTTTTTAATCTTTTGACATATGTCTATCTTTTTATTTAGAATTGGAGATATGAGTTCATGAGATAATATTGATAATAGGTGTTTATAGTAAAAGCCAGATTGATTTTTTGAGTGAACACGTAATAATAAGTAGAAGAATGAAAAAATATTAGAATTTTTCAAGGGGTACCCCATAGTAACATTAATATTTTTAACATTCGTTGGAATTGAGTTAATAAGAGGAATAAGCATTGTTTCATCTGCTAAAATAATAGCTGTATCGTCTAGCTCTTCTGAGCTCAATGAACCAATTAATTCCCCAACATATTTAACCTGGCCAATATTTTTTGGAGTTCCTATTACTTCAATATTTTTTTTCTTTTTATAGTCATTGGCAAATATTTCTAAATTATTGTTTTTATAATGCGACCAATTTTTCAAGTAAGCACTAATAAATAAGCCTGCATTATTATATTCTGATCTCAGATACTCTTTGTCTATATCCCAATATATTTCTCCATTTTTGCTTATAATTTCCTGAATAATTTCAGATTCTGACTTACTTAATGCATTGAAACCAATAAAAATATGATTGATATGTGATGTACTTTCAATATAGCCCTGGATTCTTTCTACAGCTTCTCGATAGATTAAACCCTGATATCCTCTTCTTCTCTTAGCTAATCTATTATTTAAATCTTTGTGATAAACTTTAATATTCCCCCAAAACTCTTTATAGTTTTTTATCAGGGTAGTTTCATTTTCATAATTTGACCAATGAGTTAAATCCTTAAAAGCTTTTAAATAATCAAATAGAGACTCTGTGTTACAGAGCTCCCTATCAATTTCATTATAATCCTTTAAAAGTGTTTTAGCCCATGAAATAAATTCCTCAAAAGTTTCTTTATCACTATCCTTGGTGTGATCAGAGTAAACATTATAAAATTCAAAAAGAAGTTCTGTATCTGAAATTTTTTCTATTCCTGAAATTACTGACATAAATTCTTCTATGTCATAAATTTTTGGAGCAAATATTGTTTTCTTTGAAACTTTACTTATTTCCTTTTTTAGGAAAACTCGAGATCTTTTGTTTGGGAGTATAATAATGCTATTTGAAATATTTCTCGTATTATCCGCAAATATTTTTTCAATAACATTTTTTATAAAATGGTGCATCTTATAAAAATAAAAAACGCTTCGCATTTAGCGAAGCGTTTTTTAATATAGTATTTAGGTTAGAGTCTTATTTTACAAACAAGATTTCAACTCTTCTATTATTCGCTCTTCCAGCGGAGTTAACATTAGTATCAATTGGATTGTTTTCACCAAAACCAACTGCACTTAATCTATCTGCAGAAACATTTCTAGTAGATAAATAATCTACAACAGTTGCAGCTCTTCCTTCTGAAAGAGTTTGATTAAATCCTTTTGTTCCAATACTATCAGTATGGCCTTCAACACTGAACTTAGCATTTGGGTATTTTAGGATAATTGAAACAATTGCATCAAGAACAGGAGGTGTACCTTCTGTAAAAGTAGTAGCGCCAAATGCAAACTGAATACCTCTTGAAAGTTCAGTAATTTTTGCCATATCTTCAGCAGTTGGACCTTCTGGACAACCATTATTAGCAACTGTACCAGGAACTTCTGGACAATTATCATCTTTATCTACTACGCTGTCACCGTCTGTATCAGGCCAAGGACAACCTCTGTTTCCTCTTGGACCTGCAACTTTAGGACACGCATCTTGACCATCAGCAATACCATCACCATCTGTATCAGGACAACCACCCATACTTTCTAGACCAGCAACTGCAGGACATCTGTCTTTATTATCTGAAATTCCGTCACCGTCTGTATCAGGACATCCATTAAACTCAGCTAATCCGGCTTCCATAGGACAGTCATCTTCACTGTCTTGAATTCCATCCCCATCAGTATCAGGACATCCATTAAATTCTTCTAATCCAGGTACTTCTGGACACTCATCGTGATCATCATAGATCCCATCACCATCGGTATCAGTACCACCAAACTTAACAGAAAGCATAGCAGACCATCTCATAGTTCCACCTTCGTCAAGTAGCGGGCCTGGTCCACCCATCGGATTTGCTTTACCATAATCATCCATGTTATGTCTGTACTCAGACATCAAAGTGAAACCAAAGACATCACTAAACCAATAATTAACACCGATAGAAAGGTTTCCTGTTAATCCGTCTTGCTCATCGAACCAAGTCCATCCTGGCCCAACACCAACAAAGGGCTCGAAATCCATTCCTAAAACTCTAATTGGAAGTGCACCAGATAAATCATATTTTAACATTGCATCAACATTGAAATAATCATGAGTTACACCAGGTAATTCAAGTCCTGTCGCATAATTTTTAATACTATTAAAAGAAGCACCAACTCCAAATGATAAATTATCTCCTATGTATTTTGAAATTGTAAACATAGAGATTGGAGACTTAGCTGTATTCCAGTTTTCGTCTACATCAAAGAAATCTGCAAACTGTGTTTGTGTATCTGCTTCTACGTCAATGGCATTAGCGCCAAAGCTAAATTGCCAGGGATTATTCTTATCTTGAGCCTGTAAAGTTGTAAGCCCAAAAACTAACAAAGTAGTTAAGAATAGAGAGTAAAATTTTTTCATAATTTTTTATTTACTATTTAATATTTTCCGCAAAAATACGGATTTCAAAGTAAATTTAGTCATTTTCTCTGAAATTCAAGCCTAATTTTAATGACATTGCTATATCCATAAAATTTATAAGTATTTATTTACAGTGTTTAATTTTGATTTTCCCCCCTATGTATATGAGTATCTTTCCGACAACCTTTATATTCATCTCTTGTAAAACAGCCTCGTATTTATTAAGCTGATTTATGTGAGATAAACTTTCTGACCCTGTCTTATAATCTATTATAGTGACTTCGGAATTATTAAGAAAAACTAATCTGTCAGGAACCAATATTGTTCCATTTTTTGAAATTATCTCCCTTTCGTTAAAACTAATCACCTCCTGATTATAATATTTATTCAAATCAGTATGATTTATAATCCCTAAAATATTTTTTTTAAATTCTTCTTTTTGCCCATCATCGATTACTCCTAAATCGTAGAATTTATTCAAAACTATTGTAATATCTTTTTTTGAGCTTATTTCCTGCATAATTTCATGAAAAACATTTCCTTCTTCTTGTACGTAGTCAAAATCGTTTAACCAAGAATTAGAATGTTTTGAACTAATTATTATATTTTGTTTAATTCTAGAATTAACTGTAACATGATTTTGAATTAAATTTTTAGATGGTATAATTTCATTCCTGTTTAAAGTTTTTATCCCAAAATCATATGAAGATTTAGAATTATCCCAAGTATTTATTTTCTTTAAATAGCTGATAAAAATTCCAGAGTATAAATTGATTTTTTCATTTCCTTTTTTAGCATCTATATTTTTATCAGAAAGTAAGTAAAGCTCTTTTTGTGCTCTTGTTAATACAACATACAATAAGTTAATATTATCAATCTCTAATTTTCGTCTGTAACTGGAGAATAAATCTTTATCGATTTTTTCTAAATCATGATTAATATTAATTAGTGATTTTTTTAAATCAATGTCCTTTTCATCTTCAATATTAATCCATGTTTTTGGATTTAAATCACCATGAATATTAATATTTGCATAAGGGTAAATAACGACCGGAAATTCCAAACCTTTGGATTTATGTATTGTTATAATTTCAACTGCATCTACACCCTGAGGATTGATAATATTTAATTTTTCTTTCTTTTCTTCAAAATATTCAACAAATTCGTTTAATCCGGTTTGAAATTTATGGGTGTATTCATGAGCAAAATCTAGAAAAAACTGAACATATGCATTTCCATCTTTCATTATTTTAAACTCATCAATGATATATTCTAATGCTTCATATGTTGATACTCTATTTAATTGCTTGAGCTCCAAATTAAAATTATCAATCGAGATATGCTTTTTGATATCTTCAAAGTCCCTCTCTAAAACATCAATCAAGAAATCTTCTTTCAATTGATTTATAAAATTCAATTCACATAATGATTTACATAAGTTTATCTTATTAAAATTAGATTGCTCAATATGAAAGCGAATTAGATTTAGAATTAAATTAATATCAGGACTGGACGATAGATTTAGCACCTCAGATGAAATAATTGGTATGCTATTTTCAGTCAAATAATCTCCAATTTTTACACCTTCTTTTTTCTTTCTAACAATGATACAGATATCCTTATAAGAATATCCTCTTTTGATCAGATCATTAATACTTGATAAGGTTTGAATATTATAAAATAGCTCAATATCAGTTTTATTGTTTTTTTCATAGAAATTTAAACTCAGGTAACCTTTTTCATCATCAGAGTGATTTTGTTTTGGAAAGTTTAAAATCTGAAATAAGTCAGAGTTGTCAGCATATAATTCTGAAATATGCTTAAATAGTGAATTATTAAAATATACAATTTCCTTTGAGCTTCTGTAATTAGTATTTAAGTTGATTATATTTTTATCGCAGAAAAAAGGAGATTCATTGGCAAGAAGATTCATGAATTCTGCCACGTCACCACCCCTCCACCTATAAATAGATTGTTTAGGATCTCCTGCTAAGGTTAATGTTGAGTTCTCAGAGGATAAAGAGTTTTCAATTAGAGGCTTTAAATTGTCCCATTGCATTTTTGAAGTATCCTGAAATTCATCTATAAAAAAATGACTGAATTTTGTGCCTATTTTTTCATAGATAAACGGGGCGGGCTGGTTTTTAATTTCTTCGTTTACAAGTTTGTTAAATTCAGAAATTAATAAAAAATTTTCTTCCTGTTTTAATGTCTCTATTTCCTTTTTTATTTCGCTTAAAATAGAAAGAGGTGAGATGTTATTCAATATATTTTCAAAAAGTTTTTTCTTAAAGATTATTTCCCTGCATACTCTATAATTTTTTAACAAATCTCCTCTTATTTTCTCAATACTTATTTTATCTTTTTCTGAAGCTGTTGATAAATGTAAATTTCCTTCGATTAAATTTTTTTCAATTTGGTTTTTGTATAAATTATTGAAATCACCCAAAGAAATTTTAGTAAAATGTCTAGTTATTATTTTTTTAAAACTATCAATACATATATTTTCATGTTCAATCATCTCTAAGACTTTATTTCCGGTTTTCTTAGCAGAAGAATTACAATTTTTAATTTTTGATTTTAATTCTTTTTTCCATCTTTCAAAGTCTTTTAGATTGTACTCCTTTAGAGATTCAAGCTCAGAAAAATTATTCTCATCAAATATTAATTGAGCAATTACCTGTAAATCACTTGTAATATCCCAACTTTTGTCATTTAATGTTTTTTCAAATGAAAAGTTGATAATATTCTTTGAGCTTTCATCATTCAGTTCAATCTTGGAAATTAAATTATCAATCGCTTTATTAATAATTTCATTTTGATCTACTTCAATTTCGTATTTTGAATCAATTCCTAATTCGTATGTGAAGTTTCTAACTATTTTCTGAGTTAATTTATCAATTGTAGAAATTTCAAAAGCACTATAATTTTTTAATAGATTTTTTAATATTATTGATGATTTTAAATATATTTCTTTATTATTTAAACCTGTTTTTTTTGAAATTTCTTTTAGCATTATTAGATCTGGATCTACAGAATTTGAATAGTTAATCAGATATTTTACTATTCTACCTTTCATTTCGTTGACAGCCTTATTGGTGAAAGTTATTGCAAGAATATTTTTATAAAGCTCATAATTTTTAGAATCAAACAAGAGAATTAGATAGTCTCTAACAAGACTAAATGTTTTTCCTGTCCCAGCAGACGCATTGTATATATTGAAGGAATTTGTAGAAATCATCGAAAATACAAGTTAATGATAGTTGTTGATTTTTGACAGACTTTATTGTAAATTTGATTAACAAAAACTATTAAATATGAGCTTCAATTTACCTCAATTAGAATATTCATATGATGCCCTTGAGCCTCATATTGATGCTAGAACTATGGAAATTCATCATTCAAAGCACCATCAAGGCTACACAAACAAGCTTAATGCAGCTATTGAAGGATCAGAACATGAACCGGAAGATATATTAGATATCTTGGAAGGACTAGATATGAGCAATATGGCTCTAAGAAATAATGCTGGTGGCTATTATAATCACAAATTATTTTGGGAAGTTATGAATCCAAATCATGAAAGAGTAATGTCAGATGGCCTTAAATCTGCAATTAACGATGCATTTGGATCTTTTGATGATTTTAAAGATACTTTTTCTAAAGCCGCTGCCACAAGGTTTGGTTCTGGATGGGCATGGTTGTGTGTAAAAGATGGAAAACTTGATGTATGCTCAACCCCAAATCAGGATAATCCACTTATGCCTAACGGATGCGGGGGAACGCCAATATTAGGTCTAGATGTATGGGAGCATGCTTACTATTTAAATTATCAGAATAGAAGACCAGATTATATTAACGCTTTCTTTGAAGTTATAAATTGGGGAGTTGTTTCAGAAAAATTTAATCAAGCCCTTTAGTAAGCTCTTTTTTTATTTCCCTCATAAAAGTTTACAAAAGCCGTGTTAACAACTCTGTTACCACCAGGGGTTGGATAGTTACCTGTAAAATACCAATCACCAGTTGAAGTAGGACATGCTTTATGTAAGTTTTCAATTGTCTGGAAAATTATTTTGACATCTCTTTTTTCTAAATGTGAGCTTAATAAGTCTGTTATTTTATCAGATATTTCATCTACCGTAAAGGGGTCATATATTGCTTTTACTTTATTCTCCATTTTACTGTCCTCCAGCTCAAGTTCACTTTTACAATTTTCATACACTTCTTTTATTAATGAAGTCTTATCATGATCCTTTAATAGCTCAAGAGCTGCATTAAATGCAATTAAGCTTTCTAAATTAGCCATGTCAATTCCGTAACAATCTGGATATCTAATTTGAGGAGCAGAGGAAACAATAATTATTTTCTTCGGATCTAGTCTATCCAACATTTTTAGTATACTCTTTTTGAGTGTTGTTCCCCTTACAATACTGTCATCGATAATAACCAGGGTGTCTTTTTTCTTAACAATACCATATGTTATATCATAAACATGCTCAACTAAATCATCTCTGCTATCGTCTTCAGTTATAAAAGTTCTTAGCTTGACATCCTTTACAGCTATTTTTTCTATTCTTGGTCTGATAGACAAAATTTCTTTTATTTTATCTTCCGAAAGCCCCTTCTTACCGATAATTTCTTCGCTTTTTCTAGAGTTAAGATATTCCTCAACACTTTCAATCATTCCGTAAAATGAGGTTTCAGCTGTATTTGGTATGTATGAAAAAACGGTGTTTTTTATGTTAAAATCTATCTCATTTAATACTCTTGGCATTATTAATTTCCCTAAGTCCTTTCTTTCCTGATATATGCTAGCATCATTACCTCTAGAAAAGTAGATCCTTTCAAAAGAGCAAGATTTTTTTGCTGAAGCTTTTATCACGCTCTTTATTTTTACTTTTCCGCTATTTTTTATAACGATGGCATTTCCTGGTTTTAATTCTATAATGTTACTTTTATTTACGTTAAATGCAGTTTGAATTGCTGGTCTTTCAGATGCTACAACAACAACCTCATCGTCTTTGTAATAAAATGCAGGTCTAATTCCGTTCGGGTCTCTCATAACAAACGAGTCACCATGCCCTAATAAGCCACCAATCACATATCCTCCATCCCATCTTTTTGATGCCTTTTTTAAGATTTTGAAAATATCTATTTTTTCTGAAATTAAAGATGAGCACTCCTGTTTATTAAGCCCCTCTTTCTTAAAATCTTTGTACATTTTTCTAACGGCATCGTCTAAGAAATGACCAATTTTTTCCATTATTATAACAGTATCGGTATATTCTTTTGGATGTTGCCCCAACTCAATCAAGCTATTAAAAAGCTCATTCGAATTGGTCATATTAAAGTTTCCTGCTAATATTAGATTCCTATGCTTCCAATTATTTTGTCTTAAAAAAGGATGAACATTTTCGACGCTATTTCCTCCAAACGTCCCATATCTCACGTGACCAAGAAGAACTTCGGCTAAGTAAGGTACTTTTGACTTTAATTTTTCAATATTTTCATGCAATGATGAATCAGACTTAAGTTCTTGGTTAATTCTTTCATTTATTTTACTGAAAACATCTTGAATCGGTTGTTTTTCAGTCGAACGTATTCTACTAATAAATCTTTTTCCTGGTTCAACATCCAGTTTTATGGAGGCAAAACCTGCTCCATCTTGACCTCTATTATGTTGTTTTTCCATTAGTAAGTACATTTTATTTATTCCATAAAATGAACTACCATATTTTTTTTTGTAAAATTCTAGTGGCTTAAGTAGTCTAATGTGGCCGATACCACATTCGTGTTTTATAGCATCACTCATTTTCTAATAGTATGCATACAAAAAAACAAAATAAATATTGAATAAAGACATTTAATTATTATGTTTTTTTATAAAACTTATACGTTTATCAATTTCATCTTTTGAGATATTTAACATATTCTCTATTCCAAACTTTTCCACGCAAAATGATGCAACTGCGTTAGCATAAATTAGAGCACTTGAAATGGATTCGAAAGTGTAGTTTTTCGATTCAGCTAAGTGACCAGCAAAAGCCCCTGCAAATGAGTCACCAGCCCCGGTAGGATCGATGACTTTTTTAACTTTGAATGATGGGCAGAAAAACTCCAAGTTATCTGAATATAGCGTTGAACCATACTCACCTTGTTTCATAATTAAATATTTGGGACCCATAGTAAGAATTTTTTTGATACCGTTTTTATAATCTTTAAATCCTGATAGTTGAATTACCTCCTCGTCATTAATACAAATGAGATCAACTTTTGAGATAATTTTTAATAGATTATCTAATGTATTATCCATCCAAAAATTCATTGTATCCAGCATAGTAAATTTTGGTCTTTTTTCAAATTGTGATATAACACTTAATTGAACTTTTGGATCTAGATTTCCAAGAACTAGAATATCTAAATTGGTATAATTTTTTGGAATTTTAGGATCAAAATTAGCTAGTACATTTACCTGTGTTTCTAAAGTATCTCTTTTGTTCATATTATCATGATATTTTCCAGACCAAAAGAAACTTTTTCCATTCTTTTCAATTTGAACTTCTGAAATATCAATTCCTTTTGAAATCAGAAGGTCTAAGTAACTTTTTGGAAAATCATCACCAACAATTGAAACTACTGCGCACTCAACATTTTTTGTTTTAGCAGCAAGGCTAGCAAATGGTGCTGAACCACCAATCACTCTATCTACCTTACCATAAGGGGTTTCGATTGTATCAAATGCTAATGTGCCAACTACTATTACTTTACCCATATCATTAATTTATTTTCTACCAAAATCAGCAGGAATTTCTCCCCAATTTTTTGTTTCCCACTTTTTTACTATCGCAGAATACTTATTTTCTTTAAGCCATAATATTGCTCTGTCTACTAAAATAAATACTTCCTCGTTCTCTTTATTTCTACTTAATTTAGTTTGACATCTTTTTTTTCTAACCCAACTCATCGCTGTAATCGAATCAGAGTAAATAATTTTCTTTTTTAAGTCTTTCTCTAAAATTGCTATTCCATGAACCAAAGCTAAAAACTCACCAATATTATTGGTTGCATTATTAAATGGCCCCATTTTAAACAAAACTTCTTTTGTCTTTGTGTCTACACCTTGATATTCCATTATCCCAGGATTTCCACTTGATGCTGCGTCAACTGAAATTGAATTTAATTCAGGGCCGTCTAAAACATGATCTTTTACTGAATTTTTCTTGTATTCATCATAACCCATTTCATAGGCTTTCTGAGCCTCTTCAATATTACCAAAACTTTTGAATAATGCACCTTTAATATTTTTTATTTCTTCCTGACATTTCTCCCATGATTTGTAAAGTCCAGGATTATTTCCTTTCCAAACAACATAGTATTTTTGTTTACTCATAACATTCGGAATTTATCAATTTTTCAATTATTTCTGGAAAATATTTCATTTCAAGCTCATGAATTTTTTCTGCAAGTTTCTCAGCATTAGAAGGGTATATTATTTTAATGCTTTTTTGAAAAATAATTTCACCTTCGTCATATTGGTTATTTACATAATGTATTGAAATTCCGCTTTGATCTTCTTTGTTTTTAATTACCTCTTTATGTACATTCATTCCATACATTCCTTTACCTCCATATTTTGGTAAAAGGGAAGGGTGAATATTAATTATTTGATTGTTAAACTTTTTAATTAAATTTTCTGGAATTTTTAACAGGAAACCTGCTAAAATTATTAGCTTAGGGTTTATTAAACTTATTTTTTCTAGAAACATTTTTTGAAGAAAATCTTCTTTGTTGAAAACTAAAAAAGGAACACCCATATTGATTGACCTTTGAATAACCCCAGCATTTGCATTATTAGTTATAATCATCCAATTTATATCAATAGCCTTATTCCGAAAATATGTTATAATATTTTCTGCGTTAGAGCCGTTTCCAGATGCAAAAATTAATATACTAACTTTTTTATCAGAATTAATGTTCACAATTTTTTTTTGAAGTGGTTAAATTAAAATAAAGTTTTTTATTTTTGCACTTTAACTAAAATTATAAATTAAAAAACAAAGTTATGTCAGATATCGCATCAAAAGTAAAAGCTATTATCGTAGATAAATTAGGAGTAGATGAAAGTGAAGTTGTTAACGAAGCAAGTTTCACTAATGACTTAGGAGCAGATTCGCTTGATACTGTAGAATTAATTATGGAATTTGAAAAGGAATTTGATATTCAAATACCGGATGATCAAGCTGAAAATATCGCAACTGTAGGTCAAGCGATTTCTTATATAGAAAATTCATAATATTTATTTTATGGCTTTAAAGCGAGTAGTAGTTACTGGTCTTGGAGCTGTCACCCCAATTGGGAACAACCTTGATGAATTTTGGACTGGTCTTATTGAAGGTAAGAGCGGTGCAGCCCCCATCACTTATTTCGATACAGAAAAATTCAAAACAAAATTTGCTTGTGAGTTAAAAGACTTTGATGTTTCACTTCATTTGGATAGAAAACAACAAAGAAAAATGGATAGATTCACCCAATATGGTATGGTTTCGACTGAAGAAGCTATAAAAGATTCTGGTTTAGACTTAGAAAAAATTGACAAGTTAAGAGTTGGAGTAATATGGGGATCTGGTATAGGTGGTATTGAAACATTTCAAAACCAAATGCTAGATCATGCTTCTGGAGATGGAACTCCAAGATTCAATCCGTTTTTTATCCCTAAAATGATTGCTGATATTACTCCGGGTTATATTTCTATGAATTATGGATTTATGGGCCCTAATTATACAACCGTATCAGCATGTGCTTCAAGCGCAAATGCTATGGTCGACTCCCTAAACTACATAAGATTAGGCTATTGTGATGTTATTGTAACTGGTGGAAGTGAAGCCGGAGTAAATATAGCTGGAATGGCTGGATTTAATGCTATGCATGCATTATCAACAAGAAATGATTCACCTGAATCTGCATCTAGACCTTTTGATTCAACTCGAGATGGATTTGTTTTAGGAGAAGGCGCAGGAACTTTAATTCTTGAGGAATATGAACATGCGAAAGCAAGAGGTGCAAAGATTTATGCAGAATTCCTAGGCGGAGGTCTCTCCTCTGATGCTCATCACATTACTGCTCCGCACCCTGAGGGAGATGGTGTTAAAGCAGTAATCAAAAACTGTTTAAACGATTCAAATGTAAGTATAGCTGATATAGATTTAATAAATACCCATGGTACTTCTACCCCTTTGGGTGATGTCGCTGAATTAAAAGCTATTGATTATATTTTTGGTGACCATGCCCCAAATATTAACATTAATTCAACTAAGTCTATGACTGGTCATTTACTTGGAGCAGCTGGAGCTGTTGAAGCAATTTCTGTTATTTTGTCTTTAAATAAGGGTATTGTGCCTCCGACTATTAACCATCAAAATGTTGATGAAAACATCAATCCAAAATTAAACTTAACTTTAAATAAAGCTCAAAAAAGAGATGCAAAAATTGGTATGAGTAATACATTTGGATTTGGTGGACATAATGCTTGTGTGTTATTTAAAAAATGGGACTAGCATGAATTTTAATTTTTATGAATTACTAAAATTAAAAAAAGACCCTTTTTATCGACCAATTAAAAATCTATTAAAATTTCATCCAAGGTCTCTCAAATACTATAAGAGAGCATTCACTCACCGTTCCTCAAATAAAAAAGATTTAAATGGAGTTGCTGTTAACTATGAAAGATTAGAGTTTTTGGGTGATTCTATTTTAAGTTCAATCATATCCTCATATTTGTTTAAAAACATCCCCACAGGTTCGGAGGGTTACCTTACGCAAATGAGATCAAAAATCGTTAGCCGTAATCATTTAAATGAACTTGGATTGGAACTAAACTTACTTGATTTTGTAGATGCCAATATTTCAGAGGAAAATTATGGTGACAATATTCATGGCAATCTTTTTGAAGCACTTATTGGCGCTATATTTCTTGATCGTGGATATCCTTATTGTAAGAAATTTATATTTGACCGAGTCATTAATCCACATGTTGATCTAGAAAGACTTAAGAACAAAATTATTAGTTACAAGAGTTTATTTATTGAGTGGTGCCAAAAAAATAAAAAACTCTACAACTATGAAACTTTTGAGGACACTGGTAATGATACGACCAAGCATTTTTCTGTAAAACTTTCGATTGAAGATAAAGTTATTGCAAAAGCAAGAGATACCTCAAAGAAAAAAGCTGAGGAAAAAGCATCAAAACGAGCATTTTTTATGTTTCAAGAAGATATTTTAAAATATCAAAATCAAAATTCATAGAATAAGCTTATCTTTATAGAGAAATTCTTGATTTTGAACAACCATAAATTAAACTTAAATCAATTTCCTGAAAATTATCATCTAATTGCAATTCATTCGGATTTAGATGAATTTAGATTAGCATTCTTTTTAAATAAAAAATTAAATATTGGTTTAAAAAGAAAAAATAATGATATTTATTTTTCTGAGCAAGATGCCTATTATTCATCATATGAATTTTTAGATGACACTAAATATTTAAAGTGGATATTTTTTTCAAATAAGTCACTAGTTTCAGAAAAATCTCCTGACGAAGATTTAAGTTTATTTGGCCAAGGTAGTACAGCTTTAAATGAGATTAATCTGTTAAGCCAACAAAAGTTGGTTGACTATTTTTTAATTATAGAAAATATTGCTAACAAGACTTATATAGATAAAGTATTAAAAAAAATTTCAGAAATTAGTGGAGTAATAACCTCATTTTTGTCTGAGAATAAGTTAGAAAACAAAGAAAATTTAATTTTCTCATGAGTTATATAAAATTTAAAAAAACTAAAATCGTTGCAACTCTTGGTCCGGGGTGTAGCAGTAAGACGATGCTTTCAAGATTAATTAAAGCTGGTGTTAATGTGTTTAGAATTAATTTCTCGCATGCTACTTATGAAGAGGCTGATAGACATATTGATTTAATCAGATATTTAAATCAGGAGTTAGATGCTAATGTTGCTATTCTAGCGGATTTACAAGGACCTAAGATCAGAATAGGAAAAATGGAGGATGGCGTAGTTTTTAAAAAGGGAGATGAATTTACATTGTCCACAACGAAAGAAATTGTTGGCAACAAAACAAAAGCATCACTTTCATATAAAGATTTTGCCAAAGATGTAAAGAAAGGAGATAAAGTTCTGGTAGATGATGGTAAATTGATTTTTGAGGTTATCTCTACTAATAAGAAAGATGAGGTAAAATTAAGAAATTTACAAGGAGGAAAATTATCTTCTAAGAAGGGTGTTAATTTACCTAATACCAAAATTTCCACCTCTTCTCTTACAAAAAAAGATAAAAAAGATTTAATGTATGCTATTTCAAAAGAGCTGGATTGGGTTGCATTATCTTTCGTTAGAGATGCTAACGATATGATAAATCTTCGAAAAATTATTGAAAAAGAATCTAAAGAAAAAATACCAATAATTGCTAAAATTGAAAAGCCGGAGGCAATAAAAAATATTGAAGATATTATTCAAAATTCAGATGGAATAATGGTTGCTAGAGGAGATTTGGGGATTGAAATTCCATCTGAGGAAGTGCCACTATTACAAAAGAGAATTGTTTATCTAGCAAAAAGACATAGAATTCCAGTAATCATTGCAACACAGATGATGGAAAGTATGATATACAGCCTGAAGCCAAGTAGAGCTGAGGTAAATGATGTTGCAAATTCAGTGATGGACGGAGCCGATGCTATTATGCTTTCTGCAGAAACTTCAATAGGAAAATATCCAGCAGAAGTTGTAACTCAAATTTCTAAAATAATTTCAAGTGTTGAGTACTCTGACATGATTTCTGTTCCAGAGTCACCACCAAAAATTAAAACCAACAGGTACACTACTAAGTTTATTTGTTATCATGCTGCTCAAATTGCAAATGAAACTAAAATTGCAGCTATCACAACCTTGACCCACAGTGGTTATACTGGATTTCAAGTTTCGTCATGGAGACCACATTCTAATATTCTTGTTTTTACCTCAAACAAAAGAATACTTTGTAGGCTAAATTTATTATGGGGAGTTAAAGCTTTCTATTACGATAGATCAGTTTCAACTGATAAGACTATTTATGAAATTAATGACATTGTAAATAAAAAAGGATTTGCAAAAAAAGGTGATATGGTAATAAACCTTGCTTCAATGCCAGTTAAGGAAAGTGGTATGGTAAATACCCTTAAAATTTCAGAAATTAAATAATCTACTTTTCGTATAGTGAAATTTCTTTTTTTCCGACTTTATTTACAAATGCCCTATACATTCCTGGGGTATTAAATTCCATTGAAATATTCGAATTTTTATCAATTCCAATCATTCCTCCATCACCCCCAATCCCTCCGATCTTTTGGTGAATTACCTTTGACATAGCTTCCGTTAAATCATAATCATGATTCTCTAATAAAGAAGAAACTTGGTAAGCTGCAACAGTTCTTATAAAATATTCACCTGAACCAGTTGAAGAAATACCACAGGTATTATTATTAGCATAAGTTCCGGCTCCAATGATAGGAGAATCTCCAATTCTTCCCCATTTTTTGTTTGTCATTCCTCCGGTTGAGGTACCCGCCACAATATTACCATCAAAATCAATTGCCACACAACCTACAGTTCCATACTTTTTTTCATCTTTTTTATTTATTAGTTGTTTGTATCTAAATTCTGTATGAAAATATTCGTTATCGACAATCTCAAGATTTCTGTCTTTTGCAAAGTTTTCTGCTCCCTTTCCAGAAAGAAACACATGCTCTGAATGATTCATCACATCAGCAGCAAGTGTAATAGGATTTTTAACATTTGAAGTTCCGGAAGAAGCACCAGCATTTAAATCATTCCCTCTCATAATTGATGCGTCATTTTCCACTTTACCATTACTATTAAATACACTTCCCTTACCTGCATTAAATAGTGGAGAATCTTCTAATATTTTTATGGTTTCAATAACAGCTAATTCACTAGATTTACCCTCTTTTAACAATTCCCATCCCCTTGAAATAGCCTCATCTAGTTTATTAATAATTGAGTCTTCTTTAGACTTAGAAATATTTTCTTTTAAAATAATTCCAGCACCTCCATGAATTACAATTGCAATCTTATTTTCATTATTATTATTGCAGCTAAAAATGAGAATAATTAGAAGACACAAATATTTTTTCATAACCATAAAATATTAATAAATCCTTATCTTCGTCAAGTTAAATAATTTATCATGAATATTGAAAACTCACTAAAAAAATTAGGCTTATCAGGTCATAATATTGGAACTTCAACAGGCAGTAATTATTTCAGTAATGGAGATTCCATCAGTAGCTATTCTCCTGTCGATGGAAAAGAAATTGGAACTGTTTCAACAACAACGTATGAAGACTATAATAAAGTTATAGAAAGTGCCCAATCTGCATTTAGATATTGGAGAACAGTACCTGCGCCTCGAAGGGGTGAGATTGTAAGACAATTTGGAAACAAGCTTAGAGAATTAAAAGAACCACTTGGAGTTTTAGTTTCTTATGAAATGGGAAAAAGCTTTCAAGAGGGCTTAGGTGAGGTTCAAGAGATGATTGATATTTGTGATTTTGCAGTTGGTCTTTCAAGACAATTACATGGTTTAACAATGCATAGTGAAAGACCTGGGCATAGAATGTATGAGCAGTATCATCCACTAGGCATTGTTGGTATTATTTCAGCATTTAATTTTCCTGTAGCTGTCTGGTCTTGGAATACCGCACTCGCTTGGATATGTGGTGATGTATGTGTTTGGAAACCTAGCGAAAAAACTCCACTTTGCTCAGTTGCATGTCAAAAGATTATAGCTAACATATTAAAAGAAAATGATTTACCTGAAGGAATTTCTTGTTTAATAAATGGAGATTATAAAGTTGGAGAATATATGACTAAGGACAAGAGAATTCCTCTTATTTCTGCAACAGGTTCAACTAGAATGGGAAAAATTGTTGCAAGTGAAGTAGGTGCTAGATTAGGTAAGTCATTGTTAGAGCTTGGCGGAAACAATGCGATTATTGTAACCCCAGATGCTGATGTTAAAATGACAGTAATGGGTGCGGTTTTTGGTGCGGTTGGAACTGCAGGTCAAAGATGTACTTCAACAAGAAGATTAATTATACATGAAGACATATATAATGAAGTGCGTGATGCAGTTGTAAATGCATATAAACAAATTAAAATTGGAAATCCGCTTGATCAATCAAATCATGTGGGACCTGTAATCGACAAATTAGCTGTAGATATGTATTCCAAGGCTTTGGATAAAGTAGTTGAAGAAGGTGGAAATATCATTGTTGAAGGTGGTATTTTGGAAGGTGAAGGATATGAAAGCGGTTGTTATGTGAAACCTGCTATAGCTGAGGCAAAACCAGATTTTCATATTGTTCAAGAAGAAACTTTTGCACCAATTTTATACTTACTTAAATACTCTGGACCGGTAACCAATGCAATTGAAATTCAGAATAATGTTACACAAGGGTTGTCTTCAGCAATTATGACCAATAATCTTAAGGAGGCTGAGAAATTCCTATCAGCTGCAGGCTCTGATTGTGGAATTGCTAATGTAAATATTGGTACTTCAGGCGCTGAAATCGGAGGTGCGTTTGGTGGAGAAAAAGATACTGGTGGAGGTAGAGAATCAGGTTCTGATGCATGGAAAATATATATGAGAAGACAAACAAATACAATTAATTATACAGATGATCTTCCGCTAGCACAGGGAATAAAATTTGATCTTTAATTACAATCCAAAGACAAAGTAACTCCACTATCAAATTCCCAATTCAAATTTGGATCATTATTGTTGATTGCATCTAGCTGAACAGCATTAACCTTGATACATGTTAATCCTGGATTCATAGAAAGGTTAAGCTCAGTAAGGTTTTCGCACATTGATACGTCTAATGTTCCTTGTAGTTGATTTCCTGGTAATACTAAACGTTCAAGAAGTAAATTATTTGAAAGATCCATACTTTCAATATTATTCCAATGTAAATAAACCTCTCTTAGGTTTGGCATATTTAAGGTAATAATATTTGTTATTTGATTATTATATAAATCCAAAAATTCAATATTTGGATTTTCAGAAAGATCTAGCTCTGTTAAATCACAGGTTGGAACACTTAGGTTTACCAAATCAGGATTATTAGTAAAGTCCAAAACCACATCAGCTCCGTTTCCATCAATTGAAATAGTGTGCAATAAAGTATTATAGCCTGTATTTACACTTTTAAATTGATTAAAATTTGCATAAAAATATTTTAATCCAGGGTTTTGAGTGAGATTTATACTATCTAAATCATTTCCAACCAATTGTAAAAATTCTAAATTTGGTAATGCCTCGACTCCCGCAAGACTGGTTAATCTATCAGTCCATATATTATCTCCATTTTCGTCCATTCCTAAATTAGTTGCCTCTATTCCAAAGGCAGTAATTTGATCCAAATTTGAGGTTATAACATAATTATCTAATTGATTATCGTAGCCCATGGAAATTAATTCTTCTTCGAAAACACTATCAGGTATATAGGTTAACCCTGCATAATAAGATTCTTCTTCATAACCCTCAATTAACTGTACACACAAGCCTTCAATATTTACGGTTCCGCTAATCAATCCATTTTCGTCAATATCAACATCATATAATTCACCTATAATTGTATTAGAGCCATCTGATTCTACAACATTTAATGAAACCGAATTGTTTTCTTGATTCAAGTAATATGTTCCTAAGATTACATAATTTGTTATACCTTCTTCATTCGTTGTGTAAAGGCTGAAAGTATTGTCTTCATTTAGAATCAAGGAATGCAAGTTACATACATCTGTGAATTCTAAAGATTCAACAACTCTTGTAAAGGTGTCAGTTTCAGCATCCATATCATCTGGCATATGTGTACTCATTTCGATTGTATAGCTTCCTGGCTGAGAAAAATCTGCCGTTGTGGCAAAATCAAAGTATGTATAATCAACAGATGCTAATGAATCTGTTATTGTATAAGTTTCAAAAACTTCTTCTCCAAACCCACCATCTTCATATGCGATTTTATACGAGACCTGGAAGTCTTCAAATATTGGAAGATAGCCGTAATTTCCTACTACACAACTAATGGTTTCATTAGAGCTTAATTGACCGCTTAAAGGAGAAACACCAACATAAAGAATACCAACATCCAAAGAGTCATCATAATCTCGTTGAGCTATATTTATATTAATGTCTCTTTTTCTTGGTTCACTAAAATTATTTATTTGACCTCTATTTTGGTCAAAGTCCCACTGTCCTAGTACGTCTATATCACCAAATGTAAATACATTTCCGCTTGGACCTGAAGGATTAGTATTATTATTATTATTATTATTATTATTGTTGTTGCTGTCATTGGAACAAGAAAAAGTAATAATTATTAAAAATATTAGAATTTTTTTCATTTTTTAGTTTTCGTAATTAAAGTTATAAATTTATTCTTTCATAAAAATTTTCTGAATTTTGCTTCCATACCCTAGGGTTATTTGTTTGATGATTTGAGCGGTCATTTTCAAAAATCTCTAATTTGCCATCGTTGTCTATATCTTGAACCCTCAACCTGACAATCCATTGAGAATTTCCATAATAATTATTCATAAATTTTGAGGTATTATCGATATATTCATCATCAGATATTTTTTCCAAAACTTGAATTCTCCATCCGTTATAAAAATTTATCATCTCATTATTTTCATTAACATATCCACCGGTTCTGACAAGAAGAATTTCTTCATTTCCATCACCATTCAAATCAGTAATTGCATAATCCACAGTAACCTCCCATTCTTGTAAATTTGGTAATGTAACGCTTCTGGTTTCCGTAAAGTCGACTCCGTTTCCGTAATAAATTTTACTAGAAGGCATGTCTCCCCAACCATCAAACATAGAATGACCACCACAAATTAAATCTAAAAAACCATCTTTATTAAAATCATAAAATTCAACTGTGTAAATTCCGCCAGAATTTTCTTGAAATAATGAAGTATTTTGGCTAAACGCTCCGTTACCATCATTAATTAAAAATAATTTGGTAGAACAAAAAATATCTAAATCTCCATCATTATCAAAATCTCCAGATGCAGCACCATGATAAAACTCCAAAGGTAAATCTGTCAATGTAGTAAAATCATAAGTGTTATTTTCATTACTTAACATTAAACTTGGGTGAGCAAAATCAAAAAATACACCTGGAACCTCATGCCCATGATCAGCCATAAATATATCAGGCATTCCGTCTAAATTATAGTCACCTACAATAGATTTTCTCGTTGCATCAGTTCCAATATTATTATTAATTAAATCTGATGAATAAAAATTATTCCCTCCGTCATTTAATAAAATTTGTACTGGATCTAAATCTGCACTGTTTCCGGATTCGGCCAAAAAGATATCATTGTAACCATCATTATTAAAATCAGCTATAGCACTTCCTGTATTATTTCTTTGATTCGTACCACTTATTTCATTAAGATCTAGCCATAGATCTGAGTTTTTAAAAAAATATGAAGGTTGATTGTAATCAAAATATCTTATGAATTTTGCATTAATATTTTTTGGTTCATCTAAAATAACCCTAATAGGATTTTCAGAAGAATCAAGATCACCTTCCCATTTTACAAAAGTCCAATTTTCTGATGCTACAGCATTTAATTCAACCTCTTCATGATTAGAGGGTGTGACATCTGAAATAGTCTCCTGAAATACTTCACCTTCGCCTTCAATTGATATTATGAGGTTGTAAGTAGGAAGGTTATCCAAATCTTCAGAGCATGATAAAACGAATGTTAATAAACAAATAGATAATATTCTCATAATCTATTTTTATACTAAAATTAATATAAAATATTATTTCAAGGTAGCTTAAATAAATCTTCTACTTTACATTCAAGAGTTTTAGCAATTTTTAATGCCAAGACTGTTGAGGGAACATAAATGCCATTTTCAATAGCATTTATGCTTTTTCTAGAAACGTCTGCTCTTTCTGAAAGCTCTAGTTGGGTCATTCCCGCAGATTTTCTTATCTCTTCAAGATTGTTGTTAAGATTTTTGTGATTTCTTCCCAAAATTTATTTCTTTTCGTAACTCTCCACTACGTCGGTAATTTCATCGGGTTGATTCGGATAAACATACCCTGCAATCATCTGGCCAATTCCTATAAACATAACAAGTAAGCCAACTCCAAATAATACATCCAGACTAAGACCAAATTCACCCAAAGCGGCAAGACCGATACCAGTAAAAAGGGTAACTAAGCCAGTTCGTCTTAAATCTTTGTTAGATTTTTTACCCGCTTTAAAAGATTTCAAAAGAGCACTTACTTCTTCACTGTCTTTTACATTTTTGGAAACTTCAATTAAAGCATCGTATTTGTATTTCTTTTGTTTTGATTCATAGACGAAAACAATTAAAACTATAAACACAGGTATAAGTACAGTTATAATAGGAATTAATAATGCCATTTCTCCCAAGTCAAAAAGATCAATCTGAAGAGGTGATATTGAATTCATAAATTCTAAGGCTTGATATTGAATAGTAAACATAATTTTTTTAATTTTTATTAATGTAACGCAAACGTAACATTATAATTAATGTTACGCAAAGGTTACATTATAAATTTTTGTTAAATGTTATTTCTTTTCTATAATTGAGCTTGTTGCTTGTGCTTGAGGAAGTACTAAAATATCTGCAATATTGACGTGACTTGGTCTATTTATAACGAATTCTATAATATCTGCAATATCATCTGCTTGTAGTGCCTTGTAACCTTGGTATACCATTTCTGCCCGATCACTATCCCCCTTGAAACGTATATTTGAAAAGTCGGTTTCCACTAGTCCTGGATTAATCTCTGACACTTTAATACCTGTTTTATTTAAATCAATTCTCATAGCTTTAGAAATAGCATTCACTGCATGTTTTGTTGCGCAGTAAATATTACCCTTTTCATAAACTTCCCTACCTGCTAGAGAACCTATATTAATTATATGCCCACTCTGTTGTTCAATCATTTTTGGCATTATAACACGTGATACATATAACAATCCTTTAACATTACCATCAATCATATTATCCCAATCATCAAGCGAACCTTCCTGAATTGTGTCAAGTCCATGTGCATTTCCAGCATTATTTATAAGAATATCAATAGCACTAAATTCTTCAGGAATATTTTTTAAAACTTTATTTACTTCCTTTTTTTCAGAAACATCAAAACGAAGAGACAAGACATTTGTGATTTTAGATAGTTCGTTTGAAATTTCATCGAGTTTATGTTTTCTTCTGCCACATAAAATGAGATTATTTTTTGAATTTGCGAGTTTTTTTGCAGCTGCTAGTCCGATACCGCTTGTTGCTCCTGTGATTAGTATTGTTTTCAAGCTTTGAATTTTGAGTTATTTAAAATGTTAATTTTTGGTTAAAAACCCTCATTTTTAACCTAATATTAACAGAGATATTTGTGATGATTTGCCATTTTGCAAAACCAATTTTAAAGTTATAATAATTTTTACTTATGGAAAATAAAGTTGATATAAAGAAAATTAATGAGAAAATAGAGAAAGAAAGTGCCTTTATAGATTTGTTAAGATCCGAAATGAATAAGGTTATCGTAGGTCAGAAGAACATGATCGATAAACTTCTTATTGGACTACTTGCAAAAGGCCATATATTACTTGAGGGTGTTCCTGGTTTAGCTAAAACTTTAGCTATAAACACATTATCAAAGGCAATTAGTGGTAGTTTTAGTAGAATACAGTTTACTCCTGATTTATTACCTGCAGATGTTGTTGGTACCCAACTGTATAATGTTAAGCAATCAAAATTTTCAGTAAAGAAAGGGCCTGTTTTTGCAAATTTTGTTCTTGCAGATGAGATCAACAGAGCACCTGCAAAAGTACAATCAGCACTTTTAGAAGCAATGCAGGAAAAACAAGTTACAATAGGCGAAGAAACTTTCATGTTAGATGAGCCTTTTTTGGTGATGGCTACACAAAATCCAATTGATCAGGAGGGAACCTATCCACTTCCAGAGGCTCAAGTTGATAGATTTATGTTAAAAACAGTTATTTCTTATCCAGAATTAGAGGATGAAAAGTTGATAATGAGAGCAAATCTTGAGAATACTGTAAGTAAGGTAAAGCCTGTTGTTACCCTTAAAAAAATTCTTACTGCCCAGAAGGTAGTAAGAGATGTATATATGGATGAGAAAATCGAGAAGTATATACTTGATATAATTTTTGCTACCAGATTTCCAGAAAAATATAATTTGTCAGACTTAAAAGCATTAATATCTTTTGGTGCTTCACCAAGAGGAAGTATTAATCTTGCTTTAGCAGCAAAATGTTATGCATTTATAAATAGAAGAGGCTTTGTTATTCCTGATGATGTTAGAGCAGTAGTATTTGATGTTTTACAACACAGAATAGGAATTTCCTATGAAGCCGAAGCTGAAAATATGTCATCGGTTGATATTATCACAAAAATTGTAAATGAAATAGAAGTTCCATAAACTCCAAAATATGGATACAAAAGAGCTCTTAAAAAAAGTCAGAAAAATAGAAATCAAAACCAAAAGATTATCTGATCATATCTTTGGTGGCGAGTACCAATCTACATTTAAAGGTAGAGGTATGGCCTTTAGTGAGGTTAGGCAATATCAATTTGGAGATGACGTAAGAGCCATAGATTGGAATGTTACAGCTAGATACAATGATACGTTTATTAAAGTATTTGAGGAAGAGAGAGAATTAACAATGATGTTAATCATTGACATTTCTGGATCTAATTTTTTCGGATCCGATTCATTATTTAAAAATGAGTATGTAACAGAATTAGCGGCTACTCTAGCATTTTCAGCAACAAAAAATAATGACAAAGTTGGTCTAATTTTATTTTCTGATAATGTTGAATTATATATACCGCCAAAAAAAGGTAAATCACATGTTTTAAGAATAATAAGAGAATTATTAGAGTTTAAATCTGAGAGTAAAAAAACAGATATTAATATTCCACTAAAGTTTGTTTCAAATATTTTGAAAAATAGATCAATTGCATTTATTATTTCAGACTTTATTTCAAAAGATTATTCAAATTCTTTAAAAATTTTCTCTTCAAAGCATGATGTGACTGGTATTAGAATCTATGACAAAACAGAAGAAATAATACCAAATCTTGGAGTTATTGATATTACTGACAATGAAAGCGGTGCAAAGTTAACTGTCAATACCGGCTCAAAAAATGTTAGAAAAAAATATTCAGAATACTATAATTCAAAGAGAAATGAGTTTATTGATTTTTTTAAAAAATCAGGTTCGGGAATAATTGAGTGTAATACTCAAGACGACTATCAAAAGAAATTACTAAAATATTTTAAGAGCAGATGAAACTAGTTACAAATTTTTTTCTTTTTTGCTTTATCTGTTTAATTAGTATTTCAATTAAATCGCAAAATGTAACTGCAAATATTGAATCTGATTCTATCTTAATTGGGAAAGAGCTTTTCTATACAATTGATATTGACATGGAGAAAGTGGAAAATATTATTTTTCCTGACTCAACATCCTTTGTTCCTTTCGAATTAATCTCAGAAACTAAAGTTGATACAACTATAATAGAAAATGGATTAAGATTTTCAAAAAAATATGGTATAATTTCATTTGATGAAGGGGATTATGTAATTCCTAAAATAAAGATTCAAATAGGAGATAAGTTATTTTCAACAGATTCAAAAAAAATAACTGTCAATTTAGTTCAGGTCGACACAACCAAGCAGGGTCTTTATGAAATCAAACCTGGCTATGATAAATTTTCCTCATTTGAAATCTTTAAATTGACTTTAAGTAATAATTATCCAGTTATAATATTTATTATTTTTTTGATTTTATTAATTATCTATTTCAAATCAAAAATTCTTAGATTTTTTAACCCACTACTAAATATTAAACCCTCATTAAGGCCTATAGAATTAGTTATAAAAAGATTAAGTGATTTGGAAAAAGTTAATATTAATTCAAGAGAAGGAGTTAAGTTATTTTATTCTGATTTAACATTTTATCTAAGAAGTTTTTTTGAAAAAGAGGTTTATGATAGAGCATTGGAAAGTACTACACGTGAATTAATTCAAGGACTTTATAATGTAAGTGAAATTAAATCTTTTCCTATTTCAAAAAAGTCAGTTAACAGAATTGAAGAAATTTTTAAAAGAGCTGACTTAGTAAAGTTTGCTAAATTTTTACCTGAAAAAAATATTATACAAAATGATTTAAAGATAATTAATGAGGAAATAGATATTTTTTCTGAATTACTTCCTGAACCAACTGAAGAAGAAAAGTTGAAAAACCTAAATTATAAGAAACAAGCTGAAAAGAAATTAAAGTTAGAGAGATTAAAAATTGTTTCAATTTCCATAGCATTTTTACTAGTTGTTTTATTTATTTTTTCAGGTCTTTTATACGGATTTCAATACTCATTGGATAAAATTACATTTAATGAAAATTTAAGATTGATTGAGAAGAGTTGGATAAAGTCTGAATACGGATCACCCGGTGTTTCCGTTGAAACGCCAGATGCCTTGGTAAGGATAAAAGATGAAAATGAGTTTTTATACGACGAGTTTGACTTAGATTCACAATTTTATTTTTCTAATTCAAATAAATCAATTGAATTTTTTATATCTAACTATTCCTATGAGACAAAGATTGAACCAGAAAACTTTCAGGCAATTTTAGAATATAATCTAGATAACCTAGAAGCACTAGGACTTCAAAATATATTGGTAAAATATGATGAGTTTGAAACAAAAAATAAAGGAAAAGCATTAATTATTTCAGGTACTACTGACTTTAAAATAAATGATAGAAAGGTTAAGTCTGGAGAATATAATGTTATAGGGTTTTTAACAGAAACTGGATTTAAAACTATAATTATTTTAACGCATGAGGCTAGATATATTGATAAAATAAAAGATAGAATTATTAACTCAATTGAAGTACTAAAAGAAGAACAAAAATGAATTTAGAATTTCTTAATCCTGAATATTTTATTCTATTGGGCGTCATTCCAATAATAATTTTATGGAATTATTTGAACAGAGATAAACTTAATAATTCTATAAAGTTTTCTAATTCAGAAGCCTTTAAAAATTCAAGTAATATTTATTCAATATTAAAGGTTTCATTGAGATATCTAAGGATGATTTCATTAGCACTAATTATTACCGCTTTGGCAAGACCACAGGTCATTGACACATCAACAAGAGTCAAAACTAATAGCGGAGTTGATATAATTATGGCTATTGATGTTTCTGCCAGTATGTTAGCAAAAGATTTAAAACCAAATAGGCTAGATGCTTTAAAAAATGTTGCAAATGAATTTATTAAAAATCGAGTAACAGATAGAATCGGTTTAGTTGAATATGCTGGTGAGAGTTATACAAAAACTCCACTGACAACCGATAAAAGTATTACATTAAGATCACTCAGGGAGATTAAATATAATAACATTATTGAGGGGGGAACTGCTATCGGTATGGGCCTTGCAACATCGGTTAATAGAATTAAGGATAGTAAAGCAAAAAGTAAAGTAATAATTCTTTTGACTGATGGGGTAAATAACGCCGGATTCATTGACCCAATAACAGCAGCTGAATTAGCTAAAGAATTTCAGATAAAAATATATTCTATAGGTTTAGGCACTAATGGCCTTGCCTTATCACCAGTTGGAATTGACGCTAGGGGTAAATTTAATTACGCTAATATTCAAGTTGAAATAGATGAAAAATTACTAACACAGATTTCAGAAATGACAGGGGGTAAATATTTTAGAGCCACCGATAATGAAAGGCTTAAAGAGATATATTCAGATATTGATAAGTTAGAAAAGACAGAAATTGAGGAGTTTAAATATTATTCAGTTGATGAAAAATTTAGGTACTTTCTTGTTCCAGCTATTCTATTAATTGTATTTGAATTAATCATGAAATTAACAATTTTAAGAAGTTTTATATAATGTATGAATTAGAAAATATATCATGGTCTTGGATGTTTTTGTTGATTGTTTTAATTAGCATATTTTTCATTATTGACAGGGTTTGGAAGAATAGAACTCAGAAATCCTTTTTTTCAAAAACAAATTTAGAAAGACTAAGCCCAAATATTTCAGACATAAAACCAATACTGAAAATAATCACTGTAATAGTAGGAATTTCGATGTTAATTATTGCACTAATAAATCCTAAAATTGGGACTAAGATTGAAACTTTTCAAAGGCTAGGTGTAGATATTGTATTTGCGATTGATGTTTCTAAAAGTATGCTTGCGGAGGATATCAGCCCAAGTAGAATGGATAAGTCAAAGCAGCTAGTAGGTCAAGTTATAAATAATTTAGGTGGTGATAGAATTGGAATTGTAGCATATGCTGGTAAGGCATTTCCTCAATTACCATTAACAACTGACTATTCATCTGCTAAAATGTTTTTACAAAATATGAATACTGATATGTTATCATCTCAGGGAACTGCAATTGACGAAGCAATAAGATTATCATCAACTTATTTTGACGAGGACGAGTCAACTGAGCGTATCTTATTCATAGTTTCTGACGGAGAAGACCACAATGACCTTACATATGATATGGCAGACCTTGCCGCTAAAAATAATATCACAATTTACTCAATAGGGGTAGGAACTGAAAAAGGCTCACCAATACCGATTAAGAAAAATGGTATTGTGATGAGTTATAAAAAGGATATAAATGGTGATGTTGTTATTACCAAATTAAATAAAACTTATTTGGAAAATATTTCTGATAAAACTGGGGGAAAATTTATTGAGGGTTCTATTACAAAAGATGTAGTGCAAGAAGTTATTCAAATTTTAGAAAATACTGAAAAAAAAGAATTTGATACTCAAAAATTTTCAGAATTTGAAGACCAATTTCAGTGGTTTATTTTTTTAGGATTTCTTTTTATAATTTTTGATTTATTTATGAGATGGTAAAACAATATGGTTAAAAAACTTAAATTTATTTAATGAAAAATAGTGTAATTTTTTTCTTTACTATTACTATGCTGGGGTGTTTTAATTTATATTCTCAATCGGAGAATTATGCAAAATTTTATAATAAGGGTAATAGACTATTAGACAACAATTTTGAGCAGGCAGAAAAGAATTTTAGAATAGCAATGAATGATTCACTAAGTGATCTTAAAGCTACTTTCAATCTTTCAAATAAATATTATACCGAAGGCTTATATGATGAAGCAATATCAAGGCAAATAGAAGCGACTAAACTTGCCAAAGATAATTCAGAAAAGCACAGAGCATTTCATAATCTTGGAAACTCACTAATGAAAAAGGAATTATGTTCTGAAGCAGTTCTCGCCTATAAAAATGCTTTGAGAAATAATCCAAACGATGATGAAACTAGATATAATTTGGCATTAGCTAAGAAATGTGAAGAGGAACAGGAACAAAATAATGACGACGAAAATAATGATGATAAAGAGGACAAGAATGACGAGAAAAACGACGATCAGAACAAAGATGATCAGCAGGATAAGAATGACGAGAAAAACGACGATCAGAACAAAGATGATCAGCAGGACAAGAATGACGAGAAAAAGGATGATGAGAATAAGAACGACCAGCAGGACAAGAATGATGAAAATAAGGACAATCAGAATAAAGACAACAACAAGTCTGATCAACCAAAAGAGAATAAGAATCAACAATCAAAACTTTCTCCAGAGCAGATTAAAAATTTATTAAAAGCTATGGAAAATGCAGAAAAGAAAGTTCAAGCTAAAGTAAATGATAAGAAACAAAAAGGTACAAAAGTTGTTTCAGAAAAAGACTGGTAATGCATTATAGAAATTTAATACATATAATTATTTTTTTGATTGGATTCTCATCCTTCTCTCAAGTTAATTTTACAACCAAATTGAGTAAAAACCGATTAGGTTTAAATGAAAGAGTTAAAGTCGAATTTTCAGTTGACAAGGATGGAGATAATTTTATTCCTCCGAAATTTGAAAATTTTAGAATTGTTGGTGGTCCAAGCCAGTCAATAAGAAATTCATGGATAAACGGTAAAAGATCTTATTCTAAGACATATTCATATTTCTTATCTCCAATTGAAAAAGGTTCTTTTGAAATTGGGCAGGCTTCGATAGAGGTTGATGGAGAAATTTATAAGACACTTCCAGTAAAAGTAACAGTAACTTCAGCAGTTGATAAGCCCACAAATCCAAATGACCCTAACTATTTGGCTGATAAAAAGATTCACTTAGTTGCAGAATTATCAAATAAAAGTCCATTTATAAATGAGGCAATTTCTGTTACATATAAGTTATACGTTTCACCTGACACAGGTGTTGATAATTGGAGAGAATTAGAAGCACCTAGGTATGCCAATTTTTGGAGTAATAACATAGATATTAAATCTCTAAATGTTCAAAATGGAACATATAAAGGTGAACCATATAGATATGTGGTATTAAGAAGAACTTTACTATATCCGCAGAAGACAGGTAGGTTAAAAATTGAACCATTAACTTTAGATATTTCCGTACAAGTACCTTCAAATAGAAGAGATTTTTTTGGTAATCTTATATCATCAAGCGTCAATAAAACAGTATCTGCAGGCAGTTCATTTATTGAAGTTAAACCATTGCCTATTGATAACAAACCAAATGATTTTTCTGGTGCTGTTGGTGATTTTAATTTTGAAATAAAATCAGATAAAAAATCATTGTTAATTGACGAAGCCTTTCAATTAAGTTTGATTATTTCAGGAAACGGAAATTTTAACTTATTTGAGGATCCAAAAATCTCTTTACCATCTTCACTTGAAGTTTATGAACCTGAAAAAATTTCAAATGTTTCAGTGAGAGCAGGTGGGATAAAAGGAAAGGTAAATAATAAATTTACTATTGTACCAAATATGCCTGGAAAGTATACAATACCTCAAACTAAATTCTCGTTTTTTAATCCAAAAGTTGAACAGTATGTAACAATTTATTCTGACCCTATTTATATAGATGTTGAGGGTCTGAATAAAAATTCAAGTTCAGATAATGACTCTAATGTATTAAATGCAACAAACAAAATTCAATTAGCTCAAAATCAATTTGCGTCATTTAAAACTAAAACTAAATTTTCAAAAATTGGAGAGAATATATTTTTCAATTCAACTGCTTATTGGATTTTATTTTCATCTCCTTTTTTGATTTGTATAATCATTATAGTATTGGTTAAGTTTTTAAAGATTTATAATTCCAAAAAAATAGATAAATTAAAAATTGCAAAGGGATTAACCCAAAAACTTTTAGTAGAGTCAAAAGGATTAATCGGTAATAAGGAAAAATTTTATGAGTCTATTGATAAAGCTCTTACAACATATTTAAAGTCAATATTAAATCTTGACAATTCTCAGCTAAATAATAAATATATACACTCTAGGCTTCAGCAAATGAAGGTTGAAAAAAATCTAATTGATTTATTATTTAATGTTTTAGAAAATTGTCAATTAGCCAGATATACCCCTTTAAATATTGAAGCTATGAGTGAAGATTATGAGAATGCAAAGTTATTTATTGAGCAATTAGAAAAAGTAAAAAATGAAAAGTAAATATTTAAATATTATAATCATCTTTTTGTTTCTAATGGGTTGCTCCATTACATGCTTTAGCCAATCAGAATTTCAATCATCTGGTGTAAATGAAAAATTTTTCGAAGCTAATAACTTATATAATGATTCAAAATATGAACAGTCAATTCAGGTGTATTTGCAAATTTTAGATTCAGGCGTTCATTCCCCAGAGTTGTATTTTAATATTGGAAATGCTTACTACAGGTTAAATGATATTGCTAATAGTATTTTATATTATGAAAAATCATTAAAACTTGATTCTTCAGATAATGAAGTAATTAATAACTTGAATATGGTTAAAAATGCACTCATAGATGATATAGCAGTAGTTCCGCCTTCATTTATTGATGAACAATTAAATAAAATATCAAATCTTTTGGATTATTCATTATGGGGTATAGTACTTATATTACTCTCTTTTATCTTTCTTTTATTCTTCATAATTTATTTCTTTTCAATTAAACCAATTATTAAAAGAACAGCATTTACTTCTCTATTTTTTATCATTATAATGATTGCTTTAACTGCATGGATAAGCATAAATACTTACGAAAAAAATCATCTTGAAAAGTATGCTATTATTTTTTCAACAAAAATTGAAATTAAGGCTGATCCAAATGAAAGAAGTGAGAATTTACTTACTTTGCATTTAGGAACGAAGGTAAGAATCATTGATAATTTTAAGGATGAGTGGGTGAAAATAAAATTAGTAAATGGTCAAGAAGGTTGGATTAAGAATAATCAAATTAAAATAATATGATAACAAAAAGTCAAATTCATGAAGCTCAAAAGAAATGGGGCAGTGGAATAGTAAAAATAGGAGCCTTAAAAGATAATGAAGCAGAATGTCTTGAATTCACCAAATCATTTTTGAATTCCCTTTATGACTTTGAAAATAATGATGTATTATTTAAACCAACAAAAGCTTCAGAGGAGCAGTTTAGACCAAATTTTCAAATGGCATTATCTTACTTTTTAGGTGGAAATAATTCATTCTGTTCTGAGGATGAAGGGTTTGCTATGAAACCTTGGGAGGATGTTAAATTTGAAAACTCAGGTTTTATAATTGAAAATGAAAGGGCAATTGCAATGGGTAATTATTTCTTTACTGATTCAAGTGGGGCAGTAGTTAAGGTTGAATATACCTTCGGATATAAGTTAAGAAATGGTCACTTGCTGATTGATCTTCATCATTCTTCGCTACCATTTTCATTATAAGTATTATCAATTATAATATCATTTATCTTTTCAATATTGTAGTATAGAAAAGATTGATTTAGTGTTGCATCATCTATTGCAGAGGTAATATTGTTAATTTTAGAAAATATAAAAATAACAATACATAATAATAGAACTGACTTTATTATGCCAAAAACAGCTCCTATTATTCTATTCAATAAACCAAGGGCAATAAGTTTTAAAAACTTCGTTAATAGTTTAGCAATAGCTTTAAATATCATAATAGTAAATAAGAATATTATCATTGATGATAGAATAGAAATAAAAACTGCTTCTGATTCAAATATCGGTTTTAGCTTTATGTCTAAATAGGGATAGAAATTTTTTGCCAAGTATATTCCTGATATGATACCAAGTACCGATGCAAGTTCGTTTACAAGTCCTTTTGAGAATCCATTATAAGCCCCCCAAGCTATTATTAAACTTAAAAAAACATCTAAGTAGCCCATAATAATTTATTAATCAATGTTAATTTAATAAATATTAACTTCTTTATATTAGTATCAGAAATTTATAATAAAGTTAAGCATTGAGTTCTGAGTTGAAAACAAAGTGGAATAATTTAAAGACTAAACTATCTGTTGATTTTTCTGATAATGAAATAATAGATCTTGATTCAATCATTTTTTTAATTGGATTACAAGAATTAGGTCAATTTCAAAAAAGATTTAACAAACAAAAAAAATTAGAGGTTATGCATATTGCAGTTTGTAAATTATTAAGTTACTACGGCTATTATGAGTATGATCATACAGATAATGATGGATGGCCTCATTATAAGCTGATTAAAAAATTACCCAATCTAAAGGCAGGGGAACAAACCATTCTTATGAAAAAGGCAATCATTAACTATTTTGTAAAATCAAATTATATTAATTAAGATTTTATAAATTTGGCACTAGAAAGCAATGGAAGATAAAATAAAAAAAGATTTAGAGGACATTTTAAATTTTAACTCCGATTCTGAGGCTGATATAGAAGAATTCAGGGTTAAGTATTTAGGAAAAAAAGGTCTATTGAATTCATATTTTGTTGAATTTAAATCATTAGAAAGTGACGAAAAGAAGAAATTAGGTAGTTTATTAAATGAACTAAAAAATTCTGCTCAACAAAAAGTTGATAATTTAAAATCTAATAATTCTAAAAGATCTGACAATTTAAAAATTAATGATATTTCAAGGCCTGGAGACCCGATAGAAATCGGTTCTCGTCACCCAATATCAATTGTCAAAAATAGAATTATCGATATTTTTTCTACAATTGGATTTACAATTAGTGAAGGGCCAGAAATTGAGGATGATTGGCATAACTTTAGTGCTTTAAATCTTCCCGAGCACCACCCTGCAAGAGATATGCAGGATACTTTTTTTATTGAAAAGAACCCTGATTATTTATTAAGAACCCATACTAGTTCAGTTCAGGTTAGATACATGGAAAATAATAAACCGCCTATCAGAACTATTTCTCCTGGAAGAGTTTATCGAAATGAAGCAATTTCAGCACGTTCCCATTGTTTTTTTCATCAGATAGAAGGTTTGTGTATTGATAAAGACGTAAGTTTTGCGGACCTAAAACAAACTTTAGAATACTTTACAACTCAACTTTTTGGTAAATCAAAAATTAGACTTAGACCTTCTTATTTCCCGTTTACAGAGCCCAGCGCAGAAGTAGATGTTTATTGGGGTCTCAATAATGAAACAGACTATAAAATGACGAAAGGAACAGGTTGGTTAGAAATTATGGGTTGTGGAATGGTTGACCCTAATGTTTTGGAGAATTGTAATATTGATCCTAAAGAATACTCAGGATTTGCTTTTGGTCTTGGAATAGATCGAATAGCTCTTTTGCTACATCAAATAGATGATATTAGACTATTAAGCGAAAATGATGTAAGGTTCTTAGAACAATTTAAATCTTCATTTTAAGAAATTATATTGCTTAGTTCTTTAAATATTTTTCTAGCACTTCTTTTTTCATAGAGTATTTTATAGACTGCATCTATAATTGGTGTTTTGGCTTTTTTGTTAGATTCCTGGTTTATTAAGTAAGCTTTTTTAGTTGCAATATAACCCTCAGCCACCATCTTCATTTCCAATTGTGCAGCTCTAACAGTATATCCTTTACCAATCATGTTTCCAAACATTCTATTTCTTGAAAACGAAGAATATCCGGTAACTAACAAATCCCCTAAATATGCTGAATTGTTTATATTCCTTTTTATTTTATGTCTTTTAGAAATAAATCTTTTCATCTCCTTTATTGAATTGCTTACTAAAACGCTTTGGTAATTATCTCCGTATCCCAAACCATTTGAAATACCAACGGCTAAAGCAAATATGTTTTTAAGCATACTAGCATATTCAATCCCAATTACATCATCAGATGCTTTCACATTTATGTACTTACATTTAAATTTTGCTGAAATTAGTTTACATAAACTAAGGTTTGAAGATCCGATTGTCAGGTATGATAATTTTTCCAATGCAACTTCCTCTGCGTGACAAGGTCCACCAATAACAAGAAAATTATCTATTGAAACATTGTAGTGTTTTTGCATGTGTTCACCAAATAAAAGATTTGTTTCGGGAACTAAACCCTTCAAAGCACACATTATAATTTTATCAGAAATATCAACCTCAATTTTTTTCATTTCTTTGTTAACATATTCAGACGGTACAGCAATAATGATTACATCAGAATTGCTAACTACATCATTTATGTTCTCAGAAATTTTTATTTTTTTTAGTTTGAGCTCTACAGAGCCTAAATAGTTTGGATTATGAGAGTTTTTAGAAATAAAATCAATATTATCTTTATTTCTTACATACCAATTAATTTCATCATTATTTTCTGAAAGTATTTTTATTAATGCAGTTCCCCAGCTACCACTTCCGATAACTCCAAATTTTAATTTAGTTTTTTTCATTGATATAATTCATTGGTATTAATATAATCCATAACATTTTTAGAAATTAGATCTTTAGGCTTAGCTTTTTTTGAAACTATATTTCTAATATTTGTTGAACTTAAGTCAATTCTTGGACCTCCAATATACATAGCATTTTCATTAATTATATGCTGACTTTCTTTGAGGTTTCCTTTTCTTGGATAAATGAAAATCTTATAATTTTTTAGAATTTTTTTATAATCTTTCCATGTGTCAAAAATTTTGTAATTGTCTTCGCCAATGATTAAGCTAAATTCTATTTCCGTTAATTTATTTGAAATAAATTCCAAAGTATCAATGGTATAGTTTGGCTTCTTAAGAGTAACTTCTAAATCACTTGGAATTATATTATCATACTTTTTAGTAGCAATTTCAACCATATTGAATCTATGCATAAAGTTTGAAATTTTATTGTCTTGTTTTATCGGGTTTTCAGGTGTAACCACCAGCCAAACCTCATCGTTTAATTTTTCTTCAATAATATATTCTGCAATTTTTAGGTGACCATTGTGAATAGGGTCAAAAGTTCCAAAAAATAAACCAACCTTTTTTTTATTCATTGATGAAATTATTTACTAGTTTGAAAACTTCTTTGTAGCTTTTTTCAAGAATATCGTTTTCAACAACATAATCAAATTTATCAGCTAATAAAATTTCATCTTTAGCTTTATCAATTCTAATTTTAATATTTGAATCAGTCTCAGAATTTCTATTCTTAAGTCTCTTTTCAAGTTCATCTAAACTTGGAGGTTTTATGAAAATAGTTAATGATTGGTCTTTAAACTTTCTTTTGATATTTAAACCACCTATTACATCTATATCAAAGATTAAATTTTTTTCTTTTGCATTTTCAAGTTCTGAAAATAATGTACCATAAAACACTCCCTTGTAGACTTCCTCCCATTCAAGAAATTCATCATTATTCACTCTCCTCAAGAATTCCTTTTTTGAAATAAAAAAATAATTTTCACCATCTTTTTCATTTTTTCTTGGCTCTCTTGATGTTGCTGAAATTGAAAAACTCAATCCTAAATTTTTCTCATTAAGTAGTTTATTTACAATTGTAGTTTTTCCCGATCCTGAAGGTGCCGCTATGACTATAAATTTTGATCTTTTCATCAAAGAATATTTAAAATGTTTTCTTTAATTTTTTCTAAATTTTCCTTCATTTCAATAACATGCTTTTGAAGAACAGCATCGTTAGCTTTTGACCCCAGAGTATTTATCTCTCTCCCAATTTCTTGACAGATAAAACCAAGTTTTTTACCAATTGGATCTTTTGATTTAATTGATTCATCAAAAAGAATTAAATGACTTTTTAGTCTTATTATTTCTTCATTTATATCAAATTTTTCCATGTAGTATATCATTTCTTGCTCAAATCTGTTATTATCAATTTCGAGCTTGATTTTATCAAGTTCTGCAATTAGTTTTTTTCTTTTTTTTGAAATCCTTTCTTTTTCAATCTTTTTAATTTGATTTAGTGAATTCTTGATTTTACCAATTTTATCTTTAATATCCTTCTCAGTTTCTAAGCCTTCTTTTTTTCTAAAAGTATCAACTTTACTTATAAGAGAATATATTTTATTCAACAGAGATTTACTTTGTGTATTATTTAATTCTACGGATTTTGATTCATAGCTATTTGGCAAGCTCATAGCTATTTTTAAATAATTTGCAGCTTCACTACTATCAATTCTTTTTAATTCTTTAATGTATTTTTTAATAATTTCTTTGTTAATACTTACATCTTCCTTACTTAATTTACCTTCCGTAGTTACGCTAATTTCAATTTTACCACGATGAAGTTTATCGGTTAATTTTTTTCTCAAATCATTTTCATACAGCTTAAGAACTTGAGGAATTCTAATTGACAAATCTATATTTTTACTATTAACAGACTTTATCTCAACAAGAAATTTTGTTGTGTTAATTACGAAGGATTCACTGGCATAGCCAGTCATTGACTTAATCATTTCTAATGATATATTAGGCAAATATATGAATAGATTTTAAGTAATCTGGGTAGATCTTTTAGAAACCAAATATACACCTGCAAAAACCATGATAACTGAACTTATATCAGCTATAGTTAATTTATCTGCGCCTCTATATATTGCAAATAAAATTCCTATTACAGGCTGGAGGTATATAAACATACCAACAGTTGAAGCTTTTAAATTTTTCAAAGCATAAAGATTCAGTAAATAAACCAAAAATGTAGTACAAAAGACTACATAAAAGATTTTGATCAAAGAATTGCTTGAAATTTCCGCCCAATTAATTTCTGTAAACTCCAATAATCCAAAAGGCATATTGATAATTATCGAAAAAAGAAATAACCATTTCATTATAGTTATCATACTATATTTTTTTGTCAATGGTTTGACTAAAACAAAATATATTGCATAAGAAAGACTATTAATAAAAAAATAAAAATTTCCTAGATTGATGTTTGGGGCATCTGCTATTGATTTTTCATTTAAAAGAATTAAGGTTAATGTCCCAATAAATCCTATAAATACTCCCAAATATTTAATTTTTGTGATTTTTTCTTTTAATAAAAAAACTGAAATTATAAATATAAAAATCGGAGCAAGTGTTGTAATAATAGCACTATTTATTGGCGTCGAATTATACAAACCGTTTAGAGCAGTAATCATGTTTAAACCCATTCCAAAAAACGCACATATTATTATTAGTTTAAAATCTTTAAAATCTATTTTTTCATTTTTAAAAAAGAGAGAAATAACCCAAAAACATATTGCCGCTCCAAGTACTCGACAATACAATAATGCATTTGGGGATAACACATCAGGCATTAGTTCTTTTGCTATTGTATGATTGAATCCAAAAATTGAAGTAGCTACTAATGCTGCAAAAAGTGCCGGGATTCTTTTATCCATTAAAATTGATTGAATTCTAAAGATAATCTATACATTTGTTCGTAGCTAATATGCAATCATTTAATTTAAAGAATTATGAAGTTTAACACCAAAACTATACACGGAGGGCAAAAGATTGATCCTGCATTTAATTCTGTTATGCAGCCGATTTATCAAACATCAACATATGCACAACAAAGCCCTGGAGTTAATAAAGGTTTTGAATATTCTAGAACCCATAACCCTACAAGAACCGCCTTACAAAATTCATTTGCAAGTCTGGAAAATGCAAAATATGGAGTTGCATTTTCTTCCGGCTTAGCAGCGATTGATGCGATTATAAAATTACTTAGCCCTGGGGATGAAGTAATAAGTACGAACGACTTATATGGAGGTACATTTCGTTTATTTACTAAAATTTTTGAAAAATACGGAGTAAAATTTCATTTTACATCTTTACACAATACTGCTAAGGTGGAATCATTAATAAATGAAAATACAAAAGTTATTTGGGCTGAAACCCCGACAAACCCGATGATAAATGTTTTTGATATTGAGGCGCTTTCAAATATTAGCAAGTCTAACAATTTGCTTTTTGTTGTTGATAATACCTTTGCATCACCTTATTTACAAAATCCTTTAAATTTAGGCGCTGACATAGTAATGCATTCTGCTACTAAATATTTAGCCGGTCATAGTGATGTTGTATTAGGTGCTCTAATGTTAAATGATGATGAAATTGCTGAAAAATTATATTTTGTTCAAAATGCAAGTGGTGCAGTTCCTGGACCTCAAGATTGTTTTTTGACCCTCAGGGGAATTAAAACATTACATGTAAGGATGCAGAGACATTGCGAAAATGCGCATAAAGTTGCACATTTTTTAAATGACCATGCAATGATTGAGAAAGTTTACTGGCCAGGTTTAGAATCTCATAAAAATCATAAAGTTGCAAAAAAACAAATGTCTGATTTCGGAGGTATGCTTTCTTTTAGAATTAAAGATTTTAGCAAAGAGCAAACAATAAAATTTCTTGAAAAACTTAACTTATTTACCTTAGCTGAATCTCTTGGTGGAGTCGAGTCATTGTGTGGACACCCTGCAACGATGACACATGCAAGTATTCCAAAAGAAGAGCGAGAAAAATCTGGTGTTACTGACTCTTTGATAAGATTAAGTGTTGGAATTGAAGATGTTGATGATTTAATCAATGATCTTCAAAATGCGTTTTTATAAAATTGTTAATTATTCTCTTTTTTTTTGGTAAAACAAAAATTTTAAATGCCTAATTTTATTTAAAATTAAATTTCCCCCTGATTAGGGCACAGAAAATTATTAATTATGAAAAGAAAGATTGACGCTTTTTTAAATATAGTTCGTAAGAGAGACGGACATCAACCCGAATTTATGCAAGCGGTTGAAGAAGTAGCTGAAACGGTAATTCCATATATAGTAGAAAATGACATTTATCATGGAAAAAATATATTGATGAGAATGTGTGAACCTGAAAGAGCTGTAGCATTCAGAGTTTCATGGATAGATGATAAAGGAGAAATTTGGGTAAACAGAGGTTACAGAATTCAAATGAATTCTGCCATTGGACCTTTTAAAGGAGGCCTTAGATTTCACCCATCTGTAAATATGAGTATACTAAAATTTTTGGCTTTTGAACAGGTTTTTAAAAATAGTTTAACAACTCTACCAATGGGTGGTGGTAAAGGAGGAAGTGATTTTGACCCAAAAGGAAGAAGTGAAAATGAAATTATGAGGTTTTGTCAGGCTTTCATGACTGAATTATATAGACATATAGGCCCAAATACTGATGTACCTGCAGGGGATATTGGAGTTGGCGGAAGAGAAATTGGCTATATGTATGGTCAATACAGAAAACTGGCTAATGAATTTACTGGTGTGCTCACGGGAAAAGGCATGTCATGGGGTGGTTCATTGATTAGACCTGAGGCAACTGGATATGGCACTGTTTATTTTGTTCAGGACATGTTAGCTCAAAAAAATGACGGAATAAAAGGAAAAAAGGTTGTTATTTCTGGATCAGGAAATGTAGCTCAATATGCTGCTGAGAAAGTATTGCATTTTGGAGGAAAAGTATTAACAATGTCTGATTCATCGGGATTTATTTATGACGTTTCTGGAATAGACGAAGAAAAATTAAAATTCATAATGTATTTAAAAAACATTCAGCGAGGAAGAATCAGTGAATATGTAAAAAAATATCCCAAAGCAGTTTTCAAAAAAGGAAAAACTCCTTGGTCTGTTAATTGTGACATTGCATTGCCCTGTGCTACTCAGAATGAATTAGACGGAAAAGATGCAAAACTTCTTGTATCCAACGGATGTAAGTGTGTAAGTGAAGGAGCTAATATGCCATCGACTAAAGAGGCTATTGAAATTTTTCTAAAAGCAAAAATTTTATTTGCACCTGGTAAAGCTGCAAACGCAGGAGGTGTGGCAACCTCAGGACTGGAAATGACCCAAAATTCTCTTAGATATAATTGGACAAGGGAAGAGGTTGATCAAAAGCTTCGTGAAATCATGTTAAACATACACAATTCTTGTATTGAGCATGGAAAACAGAATAATGGATATGTTAATTATGTCAAAGGAGCAAATATTGCTGGATTTGTAAAAGTTGCTGACGCCATGCTGGCTCAAGGAGTAATCTGATTTTTTATAATATATATATTATACTGGTATATTTGTCGTTTATTAGAAGTAGTTGCTAGTATCTTATGTTAAAAATTCGTTTTTTTTCGTTTTTAATTCTAACTGTTAGCTTATTTTATGGTCAACAAAATAAGCTATCAATAGAAACTGAAACATCAATTTATTCAAATTGGAACACATATTTTTCTTATAATTTAATTTCATCAATAGATAATGGTGAATCAGTAATCTATTTTGCATCATATAATTCAATTTTCTCTTATGACATCTCATCTAATCAAATTGAAAAATTTGACACACTAAACGAATTATCAGGAGACGAAATTTCAGCTTTTTATTACTCTGAAATTAATAATAATATAGTCATCGGTTATAGTAGTGGATTTCTTCAAATAATAGATTTAAATTCAAATTCAATTATTAATATTTATGATATTTTAAATAAGCCAACGATACCCTCTAATAAAAAAACTATTAATGATTTCTTTCAAAGTGGTGATCAATTATTAATATCAACGGGATACGGCGTATCAATCTATAATTTAAACGGATATGAGTTTGGCGATACTTATTATATTGGAGATTTTGCAACACAAATTAACGTAACAAGTACTGTCATACATGAAAATTTTATTTATGCATCTAGTCCAGATTTGGGAATATTAAGAGGAAATATTAACTCCAATCTAATAGACTTTAATAATTGGCAAACCATTTATTTTGGAGACATACAAGAATTATTTTACGATGGGGAAAATATTTTTTTCTATACTAACAATAGTATAATGAGAATTAATGATGAGGAAATAACAAGTATATTAACATTGGAAAATCAGATTATTAATATTAATTCATCAGATTCAAAATTTATAATTATTACTGATGAAAAATGCTTAATTTATAATGATCAACTAACACAGCTAGTTTATGAAATTGATTCAGAAACTTACTCGTCAGGATTTAATGAAGGTATTATAAAGGACAATTATATTTATATCGCTACTAACGAAAAGGGGGTTTTAATCATAAATAACAATAGCGGAGATTCTTCATATTTAAAACCAGATGGACCTTTAGAAAATGATATTTTTTCGGTTGAAACATTAAATAATAAAACCTGGGTTTCTTATGGCAACTATACAGAGTACTTTAACCCATATCCTTTAAAATTTAGTGGTTTGAGTAATTATGATGAAAATTTGAATTCTTGGTTCAACATCAGTAAAGATAGTATTCCAGAATTGGCTGTAAATCTTAATAACATTTCAATTAACCCTTTTAATAATGATAATGTTTTTATAAGTTCTTTTGAAGGAGGTATATTAGAAATTGAAGATTTGAATATTATTGAATTCTATGATAATAATAATAGTGGATTAGAATCTTTATCCATCAATGATCCATTATATGAGAGCGTAAGAATTTCAGATTTAGAATTTGATCAAAATGGAGTTTTATGGATTTTAAATTCAAGAATAGACAGTCCGCTAAAATCTTTTAACTTGGAGAATAACAGTTGGAATAGTTATGATTTTACTGAGATTATCAATGATGGATTTCAGGATGAACTTGGGTTTAATGATATTGAAGTAGATGATTATGGAAACAAATGGATAGCGGGGCTAAGATCTGGATTAATTGGATTTAATAATGAATCTGGAACAAACCAATTAAGAAAAGTATTTAGTCAAGATCAATCAAATATGCCTTCTTCATATGTAAAGTCTATAGCAGTTGATAATAATAACCATCTTTGGATTGGTACAATTCAGGGTTTAAGGGTTCTATATAACACATCTAATTTTTTTGACACTTCAGTTGTTACAACACAACAAATTGTAATTTTAGAAGACGGCATTCCTAGGGAACTTTTAGAGCAACAATACATTTCTGATATTGAAGTAGATGGTGCAAATAATAAGTGGGTAGCAACAATTGGTTCAGGAGTATTTTATTTCTCACCAAATGGTCAACAAACAATTCACCATTTCACAAAAGAAAACTCACCACTACCGTCAAATAATATTAATGATATAAGTATAAACTATTCAAATGGAAAGGTATACTTTGCGACTGACAATGGTTTAGTAAGTTATAATACAGGAAGTACTTCTAGCTCTGAAAATTTTTCTAACACATATGTTTATCCTAATCCTGTTCGGCCAGAGTTTAACACTGAATTTGAAAAGGTTAAAATTACTGGTTTGACTCAGAATGTAAATATTAAGATAACCGATATAGAAGGAAATTTGGTAGCCGAAGCTCAATCAAACATCAACTCTAGGTACAGAAATTTTAACTTAGAAATTGATGGTGGAACAGCATTTTGGAATGGAAAAAATTTGAGAAATAGACTTGTTTCATCTGGCGTTTATATTATTATGCTTTCAGATTTAGACTCGTATGAAACTAAGGTTTTAAAATTAATGATTGTTCGCTAATGATTATTTCTTCAAGTGCAATTGTATTAAGTAAACTGAAGTATAGGGATAATGACTTAATCATTAAATTATTCGTTAGAGAATTAGGCCTAACATCATTTATCGTTAGGGGTGGTTCTAAAAAGAATAAAACAAATTATTTTCAACAGCTTTCATTATTAGAAATTGAATTTGATTTTAATAACAAAAGAAACCTACATTATTTTAAAGACTTTGAAAGTAAATATAATCTTAAAACGATTCATACGGATTTTAAGAAGATGGGGGTTATTATATTTTTATCTGAAGTTTTATCAAAAATATTAATTCATCAGCAGAAAGATTACCAGCTATATGATTTTATTGAAGATGCAATAAAATACTACGACAAAGATATTTTCTCGCCAACATTTCATATTGTTTTTCTCATAAACTTATCTAAGTTTTTAGGCTTTTATCCTGACGTGAAAAATAATAATTATCAATATTTTGATTTGCAACATGGTTTTTACACGGATGCAAAGGATTCAGATTATATTATATATGATGATGATCTGAAATGTTTCAACAAGATTTTAGGCATAAATTTTGATGATTTAAAAAAACTAACCTTTACTCTTGTGCAAAGAAAAAAATTACTTGACAATATTATTTTATATTACAGACTCCACATTGAAAATTTTGTTTCTGTCAAGTCACTTGAGGTACTGAGAAAATTATTTTAATTGTGAATAAATTCTACATATTATTCTTTTTTTCAATTGCTACCTTTTCACAAACTCTAGTTGTTATTGACGAGAATAATAAGCCGGTAATAGGAGCATCAATTTTTAGTGATTTAGACAACTATATAACAACAGATAAAAATGGAGCTGTCAGATTAGATAAGTTTGCTATTGGTGACACTATAAATATTAAGCAATATGGATTTGAGGAATTTAAATTTATTAAATCTAAACTTGATAAGACTATTACATTATTTTATGATAATGAGTTATTGGATGAGGTAGTGATATCAGCATCAAAGTTTTCTCAAAAATTTAGAGAAGTACCAAAAAAAGTTACTCAAATTAATAAATCAACTATTGAATTTACAAATCCAATGACAAGTGCTGATTTGCTCCAAAGTGGAGGTAATGTTTTTATTCAAAAAAGTCAATTAGGAGGAGGTAGCCCTATGATTAGAGGGCTTTCTACTAATAGATTAGTTATTTCTGTTGATGGAGTCAGGTTAAATAATGCAATTTACAGAGGAGGGAACATACATAATGTAATTTCAATTTCTCCTACTAACATTGAAAACACTGAGGTTATAATGGGTTCAGCATCGGTTCTATATGGTAGTGACGCTATTGGGGGAGTTATGAATTTTTATACAAAAAAGGCTAATCTCTCAAATAATTCTGACCCAAAAATAAAAATTAATCTACGCTCAAGATATTCCTCTGCATCAATTGAGAAAATGTATCACTTTGATTTTAATTATGGACTTAAAAAAATTGCTTTTTTATCAAGTTTTTCAAAATCTGAGTTTGGAAACTTAACCATGGGTAAAAATGGGCCATCAGATTATCTTAGACCAAATTACGTTGGTTTTAATGATGTAGGTGAAGATATCTTAATCCAAAACCCTAATTCAAGAGTTCAAAGAAATACTGCATATGATCAAATAAATTTTATGCAAAAGATTTTTTATCAACCGATAGAAAATTTAAATATTGATTTCGGGATTCATTTTTCAAAAAGTAGCAATATACCAAGATATGATAGATTAATTAGAAATGATGAAAATCAAGTTATTATTGGGGGTGGTCAAGGACTCTATTATTCACAATGGTATTATGGTCCGCAAGAGTGGATGCTAATAAATAGTCAACTAACCTTTAATCCAAAATCTAAAAAGATATATGACGAATTAAAATTAGGAGTAGCATATCAGAAATTTTCTGAAAGTAGAAACAGCAGAAAGTTCAATGAAACTTATTTAAATTCTAGAGAAGAGGAATTAGACATATTTTCTTTTAATCTAGATTTTTTTAAAAACATTTCACCAAACTCGGATATTACATATGGATTAGAATTAATTAATAATGATGTTGGATCAATTGCTGCAAGTTTTAATATTAATGATTCTACATCATCACCCATTTCAACAAGATACCCTAATAATTCATCATTAAACTCTTTTGGGCTATATGTCAATTATAAAAATAAAATAATAGAAGATGTGTTTTTCCAGAGTGGCGTAAGGTATAGCTCAACAATTCTAGAGGCAGATTTGTCACAGAATAACACATATTATGATTTTCAGTTTGAAAATACAAGAATAGAAAATGGTGCTTTTGTCGGTGGAATTGGATTAAGCTGGGTTAGAAATATATATAATAATTGGAAGTTTAATATCAATACTGCATTTAGATCTCCAAATATCGACGATCTTGCTAAGGTATTTGATTCTGAGCCTGGTAATGTGGTTGTTCCAAATCCAAACTTAAAGCCTGAACGCTCTTTTGGAATTGAATTTGGCGGATATTTTAGAACAAAGAATAATATTGAGTTAGATTTTTCAACCTATATCACATATCTGTATAATTCTTTATTGAGAGACGATTTTACCTTGAATAATGGTATTTCTGAAATTATTTATGATGGGGAGTTGTCTCAAATACAGGCGCTTCAAAATGGCTCAAAATCTTTGATTTATGGAGTTGAATTTGGGCTTAATATGCTTATAAATAAGAACTTTCGTATTAAATCTCAACATAACTTAATTGCTGGGTATGAGTTAGGTGAACTACCCTTTGGAATGCCTGTTAGACACATTCCGCCAAATTATGGCAATTTACACTTGATTTATAACAATGAAAATATTACTATCGATACATATTTGAATTATAATTCTGAAATATCGTTTAACAATCTGGCGCAGTCTGAAAGAGCTAAGCCATATATTTATGCATTGGATGATAACGGAAATCCATATTCACCATCATGGGTTACTTTCAATTTAAGATCTCAATTTTCAATTTCCGAAAAATTAATCCTAAATTTCACAGTCGAGAATATAACAAATAAATTATACAGACCCTATTCTTCTGGCATTTCTGCTCCTGGCTTAAACTTTATCTTTTCTGTAAATTATGTCTATTAGTTTTAGTGAAGATGAGAAATATATCCTTGAAAAGATTCAATCTTACTGTCAATATCAGGAAAGATGCATTAAGGAGGTAAGAAATAAATTATTCTCTCTAAAGGCCACTAATAAAACTGCAGATAAAATACTTCAATCATTAATTGATAATGATTATTTAAATGAGGATAGATATGCAAAAATGTTTATTCAGGGAAAGCTAAGAATAAAAAAATGGGGGAGGATTAAATTAAAGTATGAATTAAGGTTAAGGGGTCTCGATATTAATATCATTGATGATAATATTAATAAAATTAAAGAGGAAGAGTATATTCAGTATTTTAACGAATTTTCAATAAGCAAGATTAAATTTTTAAAAGGAACAAAGGATCAAAGGAAAAGATCATTTATAAATTATTTTACCTACAGAGGTTGGGAAAATAGTCTTATCTATCAAAAATTAAAGGATATTAATTAATAGAATAGTTAAGTTCAACTAAAGAATTAAATCCAGGCATTGGAACTAGATTTGTTTCTGAATATTCTGTGTCTAAGATATTATTTAATATAATTGATAAAGTAAACTTATCTAATTTATATGAGGCTCTAAAATCTATAACTGTATACTTTTCCTCGTCTGATCTTTCAGCGTTTTTGTAAGCTAAAGTAGATGAAATGTTTTCGTTAACTTCAAACATGTAAGTAGCAGTAATTTGATTTTTCAATGAGTTTAATGCATATCTAGAAAATGCGAAATTTGTTTCTAAAAGTTCATCGTCAATATTGCTATAACCGATATTTATAGTTTGCATTCTAAAAGAACCTAAATAGAATTTATACCCTAAATTTAATTCAAAACCACTAGTATTTATTTCTCTTATATTACTTGCTTGCCAAGGTTCCGCTTCATTATTTCTAACATAATCGATTATGTCTGATGCATCTCTTTGGTACAAAGCAAAATTAAAATTGAAATCATCTTTTAAATATTTTAGTCCAATTTCTTTGGTAAGTGCTTTTTCAAGTTTTAAATTTTCATTACCCAGAGTGATAGGGCTTGAGTAAAACAAATCTGTGTAAGTAGGTATTCTATAAGTAAAACCAATATTAGTGTATAATTTAAGATTATTATTTAGCCTATATCCCAAATCCATCCCTGGGTAGAAAAATAAATTATTAAAAAAATTATTCTGATAGTTTAGTTTGGTTGATACGTCAGAAAAATATGTTATTGCAAGCCCAGGAGTAAAATCAATTTTATCGTTATTAAGCATCACTTGTTGCTCAACAAACATATTTAGCATAGTTCTTTTTCTCTCTCCGAGGTTGTTACTTTTAAGAGAAACTCGTGATAAATCAAATCCTAATCCTAGATTCCCCAATGAGTTGGAAGTTGAGGCATTAAGCTCAGCACCCACTTTATTAGAAATGTGTAAGTTTCTGTAAACCGAGGGGTCTTGTCTCAAGTATAGATACATGTCTTGATTTCTTTTCCAATAAAGTTTTGGTTTTAATATTAAATCATTCTTTTTGTATGTTGTGCTAAATCCAATTAGACTTGCTTGGGTTTCTTCATATTGATCAATAGCAGCTGGGCTTGCATAAAAGCCATTTGCTCCAAATTTTCTTTCATTAAATGCCCCAATAGCTGAGATATTCTGGTCCTTTATTTTAAAATTACTTTTGACGAAAAATTCATCATTTTTAAAGTCTGTATTATATCTGTAGCCTTCGGATTCTTTTCTGTTATAATTAAACAATATATCTGAGTTTTCAAGTTTTCTTTCAACTGCTAAGCTTCCTCTTTTTTGATTAAAGGATCCTCCTGTAAGATTCAAAGAAATATTATTTTCAATATCTTTTTTTGTGATAATATTTATGGCTCCAGTAAATGCATTTTGTCCGTATATTCTTCCTGCCGATCCCTTAGTGATTTCTATTTTTTCTATCACCTCTAACGGTAGTGTCATATTCATTGTATGGTGACCCGTCTGTGGGTCTTCCACTTTTATTCCGTCAATCAATAATAAAGTTTGATCAAACGATCCTCCTCTTATGTAAAGATCTGCTTGCATTCCTTCTGCACCTCTTCTTCTTATGTCTAGTCCAGCTACCTGTTGTAATAATTCACTAACATTTGTCGCTGTACTTTTTTGAATTTCTTCTCTTGAAATTGTTAAAATACTAATTGAATTATCTGTATTTTTAATTTCTATTCTTGGACTAGAAATCAATTCAACTTGATCAAGTTCTATTTCTGATTTGTTTTCTTGCGCGTTTATGTGTGTTGTAATTGCTTGAAAAATTAATATTAATAGGAGGGTTTTTTTCATGATTTTGAATCAAAAATTAATTTTTTAAAAGTACTTATTTGCCTATACTTATCAAATTATTTTTTTGTTAAATAAGTTATGAAATATTGTATTTTTTAAATCCTTAAAAACCTATATTTATATCATGTTTGCATTAATTGATTGTAATAATTTTTATGTCTCTTGTGAGAGAGTATTTAACCCAAGTTTAAACGGTAAGCCTGTGGTTGTTTTATCTAATAATGATGGGTGTGCTATTTCTAGGAGTGATGAGGCTAAGAAATTAGGTATACCAATGGGAGCCCCTATTTTTAAATATAAATCAATTATTAATCAGCACAATGTAGTTGTCTTATCATCCAACTACCCTTTATATGCTGATATGAGCCATCGTGTAATGACAATAATTTCAAAGTTTATTGCGGATGTTGAAATATACAGTATTGATGAGGCGTTTTTAAAATTTGAAGGATATGAAAATTATAATCTTTTTAGTTATGCTTCAAAAATGAGAAATACAATTTTGAAATGGACTGGAATACCAACTTCTGTGGGGATTGCCCATACAAAGTCATTGGCAAAGATTTCTAATAAAATTGCAAGAAAATTTCCGTCTCAGACGAAACACGTATATGTTTTAGATACAGATTATAAAAGATCTAAAGCATTAAATTATTTTCCTTTGAATGATATATGGGGAATAGGCAGAAGATTATCCAAACGCCTTCAAAATATCGGATGTAAAAATGCATCAGATTTTGTTAATTTGCCTGAAAAATGGGTGAAATCAAATTTATCAATCGTTGAATTAAAGATTCAACAAGAATTACAAGGTATATCAAATTTAGATTTAGATTCTTTGAGGATTAAGAAGTCTATAGCTACTACCAGGTCTTTTGAAAAACCCATTTCGGATTTAAGCAAACTGAAAGAAAGGGTTTCAACTTTTTCACTTTCCTGTGCTGAAAAGTTAAGAAGACAGAATTCTCTTTGCAATATTATGATTGTATTTATAAGAAGTAATTATTTTAGAAAAGATTTAAAACAACATTCTTGTTCTAGGGTTGTAACATTACCATATCCAACAAATTCTTCATTTGTTTTAAATAACTATGCTCTAAAAGCAGTTGAAAATATGTTTCAAGATAATATAGATTATAAAAAAGCTGGTGTAATTGTTGCTAGTCTTGTTCCTGATAATAGTTATCAGCTTGGTATTTTTGAAAATGAAGATTATAGACATAAGCCTTTAATGAAGACAATGGACTATATTAATTCTAAGTATGGAGAAAAAATTAAGTTAGCTAATCAAGACTTAAAAAGAAAGTGGAAGATGAAGCAGGAATTTTTATCACCTTGTTATACAACCAAAATGGATGATATTATTAAGATTAAATGAAAAATAAAAATAACTTAAATTTTTTCACACCCAGCAAGAATACTAATCTTGATGCACTTTTAATCAATGCCGGAATATCAGCAGGATTTCCTTCACCTGCAGGTGATTTTAAGCAGGAAAGAATAAGTCTTGATCAAGAGCTGATTAAAAATAAAGAAGCTACGTTTTTTGCTAGAGTTTCAGGCGAGTCAATGATTAACGCCGGTCTGGAGGACGGAGATTTAATTGTAATTGACAGAAGCATAGAGCCAAGTAATAATAAAATTGCAGTTTGCTTTATAGAGGGTGAATTTACAGTAAAAAGACTTATTGTGAAAAGAAACAAAATTTGGTTAAAGCCTGAAAATTCCAGTTATAAACCAATTGAGGTTAAAAATGACGATCAGCTGATTATTTGGGGAATTGTTACAAACGTAATTAAGAAGCTATAGAGTTTTTATTCCACTAATGCGGTTACCTTGTTATTTTTCATTTCAACTGTTCCAGAATTTATGTCTAAATGATAACCTCTATCACCCTTTTCAAAAATTTCTTTTTGAGTGTCATCAAGAGTAATATTTCCGTAAACTTTTATTGCACCTTTTTTTAAGTTTGATACAATTGCTGCGTGATTATTTAACATTTCAAATTCACCATCAACACCTGGAACTGCAACCGATTCTACTTCGCCGGTAAAGATTATTTTTTCAGGGGAAATTATTTCTAAAATCATTTATAGAAAGTTTATACTTCAGCAAGCATTTTTTCTCCAGCTTCAATTACTTCTTCAATTGTTCCTTTAAGGTTAAAAGCAGCTTCTGGTAAATGATCAAGTTCTCCATCCATTATCATATTAAAACCTTTGATTGTGTCTTTAATATCAACTAATACACCAGGAATACCTGTAAACTGTTCTGCTACATGGAATGGTTGTGATAAGAATCTTTGAACTCTTCTGGCTCGACCAACTGCTTGCTTGTCTTCTTCTGATAATTCTTCCATACCAAGAATAGCAATAATATCTTGTAATTCTTTATAGCGCTGTAATAACTCTTTAACTCGTTGAGCACAATTATAATGATCGTCTCCTAAAATTTCTGGGGTTAAGATTCTTGATGTTGAGTCAAGCGGATCAACAGCAGGATATATACCTAGCTCAGCAATCTTTCTTGAAAGAACAGTTGTTGCATCTAAGTGAGCAAAAGTAGTTGCAGGGGCAGGATCTGTTAAATCATCTGCAGGTACATATACGGCCTGAACAGATGTAATTGAGCCATTTTTTGTCGAGGTAATTCTTTCTTGCATTGCACCCATTTCAGTTGCAAGTGTTGGTTGATATCCAACAGCCGAAGGCATTCTACCAAGTAGAGCAGATACTTCAGAACCAGCCTGTGTAAATCTGAATATATTATCAACGAAGAAAAGAACATCTTTTCCTTGACCGTCACCAGCTCCGTCTCTAAAATATTCAGCTACGGTCAAACCAGAAAGAGCAACTCTTGCTCTTGCTCCTGGAGGCTCATTCATTTGTCCAAACACAAATGTTGCTTTTGAATCCTTTAAAGCTTCTTTATCTACCTTGCTAAGATCCCATCCGCCTTTTTCCATACTTTCCATGAATTTATCTCCGTAATTGATAATTCCAGACTCAAGCATCTCTCTTAACAGGTCATTTCCCTCTCTCGTTCTTTCACCAACTCCAGCAAATACGGAAAGACCTCCATGTCCTTTTGCAATGTTATTTATCAGCTCTTGAATTAATACCGTTTTACCAACACCAGCACCTCCGAATAAACCAATTTTACCACCTTTTGCATATGGCTCGATCAAATCAATTACTTTAATACCTGTAAAAAGAACTTCAGTTGAAGTAGATAAATCCTCAAATTTAGGAGACTCTCTGTGAATTGGGATACCGTTCTCACCAGATTTTGGTAAATCTCCTATTCCATCAATGGAATCTCCAATCACATTAAAAAGTCTACCATTAATTTCTTTACCAATTGGCATCTGAATAGGATTTTCAGTTGCTTTTACTTCGGCTCCACGACTAAGACCATCTGATGAATCCATTGCTATGGTTCTAACCATGTTTTCACCAATGTGAGCTTGTACTTCAAGAACAAGTTTGGTTCCATCAGCTTTATCAATTTCCAATGAGTCATAAATTTTTGGTAAGCCAGATTCTGAATCAAATTCCACATCGATTACTGGTCCTACAATTTGGGCTATTTTTCCTGAAATCATTTTTGTATGTATGGTGTTAAATAAAAGTCGATTAATTCAGAGGCAAATATAGATTTTTTATGAAATATATTCAATAGATTTTTTAACAATTAATCAACTATTTTAAACAAAAAAAAAGTCTAGAATTTTTCTAGACTTTTTTTGTTTTAGATTGTTTTTTTAAAGGCTATATGCCATCAGGATAATTGGTTGGATAATCACCAATATCTAATCCTACATCAGAAAGATTTGATCCCCATGTAGCATCAATAGCTTCCATCATTTTTTTGGCAATTAAAGCACTTCCTCTTGATGTTGGATGATATCCATCAAGCCCAAAGAATCCTCCAAAGACTAAATCACCAGTCATGTTAAATTCATCTTCAAAAACTCCAGTCGTTACAACTTGATTATACAGACCACCTAAGTCAAATAACGCCCATCCATTTGGAACAGATGCAGAAATAGCAGCATTTGCAGTTGCAAGTTGTGATTGAATATCTGAAATCTCGTTAGCCAATAATGTATATTGATCTGAAAGTGGAGCAGAAACACCCCATATACCAAGTGCAGGATTAGACGGATCTATTGGGGTTCCTAAAATTGCTGCAGCAGTAAGACCAATTTTATCATTTGCATTTGCTTGTCTTATATTTGGAAGTACAGGTCCTCCTAATGCACTAAGATCAATTAATGTTAGACTTTCATCTTCAATGAGTACACCATTAAGACCAGCAACAGCATTTACGGTTCTTAGAGCTGCTTCTTCAGGTGAAATAATCCCAAATAATGCAGCTACTGCAACCGCTCCATTATAAGGTGTCGCGAGTAAATCATTTAATTGATCAGCAGTAGCTTGATCTAGAGGAATTGAATTCCATGGAACTGTATTCCACTGCGGGGTATTTGTTGGATCAGGTAAAGTAGTAACAACTCCACTTGGAACCATAGCTCCTAAAGTTTGTAGAGTAGCTCCAACACCAACAAGCATCCCTTGCGGACTAGTTAAGTCAAGCGTTGTTCCCATTAAACCACTTGCTCCAAAGCCTGCGTATGCAGCAAAATCATTTCCAGGCATAACAGTAACAAATGTAGGCATTTGACCTGCAGCATCTCCTAAAACAGTAGCACCGTCACTTGACGCAGCTCTAACAAACCAAGGGTTAGCAGCACCTGCAGCCAATCCAGCTAAACTACCATAGCCAGGAGCAACCATATGGATTCCGTTAACAAATGGAAATGCCATATTATTGTAAGGTCCAGGCATAGTACTTGTAGCTTCGTTTGTGACATTACCACTAACACTAGTTGGTCCAGCTCCGTTAAAGAAAAGTCTAGCTCCCCAAAATGGATTTCCAGCAACTAACATACCACCTACATTATCATTTGTGTAGGGCTGTGTAAATTCACCCCCGCCAGCCATTGACATAACTCCGGCCATAATATTAGGGTAAGAATTCATTTGACCTGCCATGAATAATGAGTTATCAGTCATACCAGCTGTGATTCCTTCACCCATAGCAACATATGTGCTAAAGTCAGCATCACCTGAATCAATATCCATATATGGTTCAGGATATACTTCGTCTGGATTAACAACATCTGTTTCACAACTCCAAAGAGCTAACATGAAAACAGAAAGTAATAAATATTTAATTTTCATAATAAATTATTTTAATTTTTAAAAGTTATTAGCAGTCCATGAAATATAGTACTGAGTACCTATAAATCCAGAACCGAATGCAGTAAAGTATTCCTCACCACCTAAGTTAGTGGCACCAACTTTAATAGTCGACTTCCACTTAGGTACTGTCAGGTTAAACTGTGCGTCTATTACATGAGTTTCTGGAACCATACCATCTCCAAAAGATGCTTGCCATAAATACTCACTCCAATATCTCCAAGCAACATTAAATCCAAAGTTTTTAAATAGTTCTGTATTTCCAAACTGAGCCTTTATTTTGTGCTCAGGTGTATTCCAGTTTGTTCTAAAGTCTGGATATAATTCTTGCTCAAATTCTAATTTAGCTTTAGTATAACTAGCTGATAAATCAAAGTTTCCAAAGATTTTGGTTTGAGCACCTAAAGAGATTCCCCATGAGGAAACTTCTGCAGGAGAGTTAGTGTATGAACTCCATGTCTCAAAATCACCGTTAGCCATTGCTAATACTGAAAGACCTCCGTCACCAACTTCTCCATATAGAGGAGATAATACAACTTGTGTGTTAATGAAGTCTTGGAAATCATTTCTATATACAGCAGCATCAACTGTGAATGTTCTTGATAATTTTCCTCTGAAACCAAATTCCATTGATTGCATTTGCTCTGGTTTAACATAATCAACTTGAGCAACTCTTAAAAGAGATGGATCACCTGCAGCTGCAAAAGCTTGAACAGAACTAGCTTCGTAAGAATTATTATAAGCAGCAGCACCAGAAACTGTTACTGTTGCTGGAATTCCTAAGGCTTGACCTGCAGCACTAATTCCATAATCTCTGATATATCTTTCAGGGTTACCTTCTGCAGAACCAACTAATCTAGCTTGTCCAGCATCTAATCCAATAAATAAATCCTGAGTTGTTGGAGTTCTAAATCCAGTTTGATAAGAAACTCTGAAGTTTAGATTCTTGTATTCGCCAGCAGTATAACTTAAAACTGCTCTTGGTGAAAACTGTCCATCAAAATATTCTGATTTATCATATCTAATTGCACCTGTAACAACAAGTCTATCATCCATCATTTTCTTAACAACTTGCGTGTAGAAACCTGTTTCTTGATACTCAATTGGTCCATCAACATCTGTAAAGATAGTTCCACCTGAATTTAAAGAGTACCTTCTTGCAGATCCACCTACCTGAACCTCAGCCCAATCCCACATATGACCAAAATTATAATTATAGTCTAAGTGATAGAATTTAGAATTATCTGTAAATCTTGCACCAGTTGTCAAATCTGGATCCTGAATTACTTCAGCCAAATTAGATTCAAATTCTGGTGAACCTGGCAACCATCTTCCAGTATCGGCAGTTTGTCTAGCCAGTACATGAGCTTGATCAATTGTCATTCCCCCTAGTTGACCGTTTACAATGCCTCCAACATATTCTGCAAACCAGTTAAGATCTGGCTTCCATCTTCTGTTAACATTAATTGCAGCGAATGTCATATCATAGGAGTCACCAGCATTATCTTCAACTACATAAGCTCTAGCAAACCAATTATCATTAGTAACTTCAAGTTTATGCTGATTCATTAAAAAGTTTTTAATGGCATATCTATTTATCCCTTGGTATAAAGTTTTACCAGTACCCCATTTTCCAATGTAAGAAATCTCAAGGTTGCTTCCTTCAATCGGTCTGTAGTATACACCCCAGTCAGCCTTTTTACTTGTAGCATCTGGTTCAGCCATATCAGTCTCATTGTATCCAGTTCTACTAACAACAGTTGAAGGAACTAATGCTTCAGCACCAGCTGGCAAAAGACCTAATCCTACCATGGCTTGAGCTACACCATATATATTTGTTGCAACTTCGTCACCATAGATATTAATTCCATCATGATTGTAATCACCGGGGAATACAGATCTGTTTAATTTGTCTTTTTCACTATTTGCAATCCAGTCAGTTCCAGTTAAATAACCAAAATTAACTTTCATAGCAAGTTTATCACTAAACTTGTGTCCCCATCTAATTTGAACATCTTGGAATTCATTTGTTCCGGCAGCATCTTGTACAGTTAAACCTCTTTTGTATTGACCACTAACACCTTGGTGATCGAATGGGTTTTTGCTTCGCATTAATAAAATACCATTAAATGCGTTTGCACCATAAAGTGCAGATGATGTACCTGGCACTAATTCAACGTCAAGAACATCAACTTCTGTCATTCCAAGTAGGTTACCTAATGGGAAATTAAGTGCAGGAGCTGAATTATCCATTCCGTCAACTAATTGTACAAACCTAGTATTTGCAAATGTTGCAAAACCTCTTGTGTTGATTGATTTAAAAGTAAAACTGTTTACATTAATATCAACACCTTTTAAGTTTTCAAGTCCGTCATAAAAATCTGCTGATGCAGTAGTTCGAATATCCTTAGTTCCAAATCTTTCGATCGTTACAGGAGATTCGAAAACTCTTTGCGGAGTTCTAGAAGCTGAAACTACAACTTCATCAAGAGCTGTATTGTCTTCTAGAACAATATTTATTGTTGAACTACCTGTAACTTCAACAGTTGCAGGTTTGAAACCAACACTACTTGCCTCGATACTAAATGGAGCATCCATATCGACAGTAATAGAATAATTACCATCAAAATCAGCTGCAACACCACTTGTTGTTCCAACTACAATGACAGTAGCGCCTGATAATGGTTGGTTATTTTGATCAGTTATGCTTCCAGAAACTGTAGTCTGAGCATAAGTAAAAACACCAACTAACATTATTAAAATCTTAAGAATTGTTCTCATAATTTGTTTATGTTTAATTTTTAATAGGTTAAATATATGTTAATAATCTGTTAACGCAATGCATAATTGTAAAAAAATGGCCTTCAAAAATAAATTTTTATTAAAAATATTATTGAATTTTTGACTAAAACATAATAAATATCATACTATATTGATATTAAAATTGATATATATTCAAAAAATTAACATTTTTAATTAAAAATGCATATTGGACGAACAATCAATCTAAAAATCTATTGAAAAGCCAAATGAAGGAATAATTGATTCTCTATTGACATCTACTTCAACCAGAGTAGAAGGGGTAATTATATTACCTACATTATCCCTTTGTAAACCATACTCTGGAGGAGTAGGTATTTTTTGAGATAAAAGGTTAAGGATTTCTATGAAGAAATTGATAGATATTTTTTCTTTATTCCATTTTTTATCAAATCTAATATCTAACTGAGAAAAATTACCAAGTTTTACATTACCAAGTTGAGAATAATCAAGAATCATATTAGGATAATTTGAAAGACTGGAAGTTAAATCATATGGTACGTAAGGTGTTTTGCCAGCAAAACGCCATCTGGAATTTATCTCCCAGTTTCGTTTGAGCTTATAGCCACCACTGAATGATGACAAATGTTTACTATCCCACACAGAAGGAAGATTGTTTCCGTTAATGTCGGTAAATTCACTTTTAAAGAAAGTATATGAGAAAATTCCATAAAAATTTCTTGTTAATTTTTGTTGAAATAAAAATTCTATTCCTTTTGTTTTTCCAATTCCATTTGTAATTATATTTTCATTACCAAGTACTTCAAAATCAGCTCCTTTATTTGCTAGAGAAACTCCGTCAACAATGGAAATAGGAAAATTTCCATACTGTTTAATAAATCCTTCAATTGAGATTCTAGATGCGTTTCCTAATGCATACTCGAAACCAGTTACATAGTGATTACTTTTTGTGTACTTAGCGTTTCTGTTGGTAAAATCTCCTAAAAAGTCTTTAAAGCCAAGAACAGTGTATGTTGGAATTTTAAAATATTTCCCAACACTTGAATTCCATTTTAATCTTCGATCTTCTGTCAGTGCATATGATGTTGATATTCTGGGTGAAATATTATCAAGAAGTTTTGATCCTTTGCTAAAATTATCTTCATCAGCTCTAATTCCTAATGATATATCTAATTTTGAATCGATGAAACTTTTTGAAATATTTCCAAAAAAGCCGTATTTGTAAAAATTAATTTGGGTAAGATACTCTATTTGGTTAATAATATCTGTTGTGTTATTGTAGTAATCAGAATATTGAATATTTGCTCCCCAAGTTATTTTCCAATCATCAATATAGTTTATTGTTTTAGCTCTTAATTTTGTTTCCCACTCGTGTGAATCGTTTCTAAAATATAGACCTTGTAAATTTTCATTATCAGAGTATCTTGAGAAAATATTTTTTAGTTTATTAGTACTTAATGCCAAAATAAATTGCCCTTTACTTTCTCTAAATTTTCTTATCCAAGAGGCCCCTATAGTTGTAGAGTTTTGTTTAATTATTGGTACTTGCTCTAAAAAGGATTGTTGGGTAAAATCAAAGTCTTCAGGTGCCTCCACAGAAAAATCATCAATTGCACCTAGACCTATGATATTTAAACTATTATATTCATCAATTTTATGATTTATTTTTCCCTGAAAATCCCAATAGTCAGGTCTGATTGGAAGACCAATTAATTTAAATAAAAACTGCAAATAACTTTTTCTTGCTGAAAAAATAAATGTTGTTTTATTATTATCAGACTTTGAAAAAGGTCCCTCGATTGTAATGGCAGAATCACTTGCTCCAAATCTAAAGTTTCCACTAATATCCTTTGGATTACCATTTCTTTGGTTGAATTGTAATACGCCACTTAAAGGATTATCATATTCAACTCCGAATGCTGATGTGCTAAGTGTCACTTCATCAATAAATGATATATTAATCATTCCCTGTGGACCACCAGCACTTCCCTGAGTGCTAAAGTGATTTATGTTAGGAATTTCAATTTCATCTAAATAATAAACTGTTTCATTTGGAGCACCACCTCTTATTATAATATCATTTCTAAATCCACCAACAGATGGGGAAAGTCCAGGCATACTTTGAACAACTTTTGTTACATCATTATCGGCACCTGGATAACTTTCTATTTCAACTCTTGAAAATGTATTGATTGATAATGGTGTTTCTTTCGACTTTTTAAAAGGACTTTCAAAAATAAGAACTTCATCTAATTCTTGATTAGACTCTATTAAATATATTTCCAATGTTTTATTTCCAATACTTTTAATAATAACATTAAATATTTTTTTGGATTGATAACCAATGTAGCTAACTGTTAAATTATATGATTGGGGTTTTATTTCTGATATTTCAAAGAAACCGTTTTCATCGGAAATCGCACCTTTTTCGGTTCCTTCAATTACGACATTTGCGCCAAAAAGTGGTAGTTGACTTTTTGAATCAAAAACATAACCATTTATTGTGCCGTCAATTTGAGAAAAAATTAAAGATGGCAGAAGCAGAAATAATAATAAATTGCTTTTCACATTGCAAATATCACAAATTTTATTCCAATTAATTAGCGTATTTATTACTAGAAAGCAGAAACACCTGTGATATTTCTACCTGTAATTAGTGTGTGAATTTCATCAGTTCCTTGATATGTGATTAATGTCTCAAGATTAATAAGGTGCCTCATTACGGGATATTCAGCGGTAATACCCATGCCTCCAAGAATCTGTCTAGCATTTCTAGCCACATTATAAGCCACCGATACATTATTTCGTTTAGCCATAGAAATCTGTTCAAATGTTGCATCGCCATCGTTCATCATCATTCCAAGTTTCCAATTCAAAAGTTGAGCTTTAGTAATTTCAGTTACCATATCAACTAATTTTTTTTGAATTAGTTGGTTTGATGATATTTTTTTACCAAACTGAGTTCTTTCGTTAGAATATTTTAATGCCACGTCATAACATTCCATGGCAATTCCAATTGAACCACAAGCTACAGCGTAACGTGCAATATTTAGGCTTCTTAGTGCTGCATTAATGCTGTCTGACTCAAACAGTAAATATTTTTTGTGAACCTTACAGTTGTCAAAAATTAATTCTCCAGTTTCAGAAGCACGAAATGACCATTTTTTATCAATTTTTGATGTAGAAAAACCAGGGTCATTTCTTCTAACAATAAAGCATGCATAGTTATCGTTTGCAGATTTAGACCAAACTAACGCAATATCACAGAAAGGGGCATTTCCAATCCACATTTTTGAACCGTTAATGATATAATGATCACCATCAATAGTGTGTCTTGTTTGCATTGAGGCGGGGTCTGAACCATGGCCAGGTTCTGAAAGCCCAAAACTGCCAATCAATTCACCTTTTGAAAGTTTTAGGAGAAATTCTTCTTTATGAAAATCGTTCCCGTGTTCATATATATTATTCATCACCAATGATGTTTGAATTGAACACATGACTCTAATAGATGAATCACCCCTTTCAAGTTCCTGCATCATTAGTCCGTATGAAATTAAATCAAGTTCTGATCCTCCATATTTCGCTGGAAGAATTGCCCCAAAACCTCCGATTTCTGCGATGCCTTTAATTAATTCTTTTGGAAAAACACCTTTCAGATTATAATCCTCGATTATGGGAGACACATATTCTTTGACCCATTGTCTTGTGGCATCTCTAACAATGATCTGCTCTTCAGAAAAAAGCTTTTCAACCATGTAGTAATCTGGAGACTCAAATTGATCTTTTCTCATTAGTTTTTTTTATAAATTTAATTATTTATAATCTTTCTAAATAGTATTTTTATAAAGAATTACAATTAAAACTATCATGACAGTTTCAGAATCAATTAAGAAAAGGAGAGCGGTGTATCCAAGCCAATATAAAGAGGGTAATATTTCTGAAAAAGATATAAGGGAGATTTTGCAAAATGCAAATTTTGCTCCTTCGCATAGACTTACTCAACCATGGTTTTTTAAAGTCTATCAAAACGAATCAAAGGTTGAATTAGCCAAATCAATGGTTAATCACTACAAGCTCTTAGGTAATCTAAAAAATGTCAGTATCAAAGAAAAAAAAATAACCGAAAAGTGTTTTCAATCCAACTGTATTATTGCAATTTTTATGAACAGAGATCTTGCTGAGTCAATTCCTGAGTGGGAAGAAGTTGCTTCAACAGCCATGGCAGTTCAAAACATGTGGCTTACTTGCGTAGAAAAAAATATTGGTTGCTATTGGAGTACGCCCAATTACATTCAAAATATGGGTGAATATTTTAAATTAAAGCAAAATCAAAAATGTTTAGGTTTTTTTTATATGGGTAAATTTAATCACGTTGAAAAAACAGCAACTGAAAGAAATGATATTTTTGATAAAACGGAATGGTTTAAATAAAATAAATTAAATCGAAGAGGTATATTCCATTAGCCATGTACATATCATCGCTCCATAGGTTCCTACCACATATCCAAATACTGCTAATAATACCCCTACTGTTGCAAGAGATGGATGAAAAGCAGCAGCTACAACAGGTGCTGAGGCTGCACCCCCAACATTAGCTTGACTTCCAACAGCAAGGAAAAAGTATGGAGCTCTTATTAATTTTGCAACTACTATGAGTAGAATAGCATGAATTGACATCCATATTAAACCGATTAGGATTAGTTTTGGTTCATCTAGAATAGATCCCAAATCCATCTTCATTCCAATTGTTGCAACGAGGATATATATGAATATACTTCCTATTTTACTTGCTCCAACTCCTTCAAAGTTTTTGGCTTTTGTAAATGATAGTCCAATTCCAATAAAAGTTGCAATTGATATCATCCAAAAAAACTCTGATGCAAAGGAAGATAGACCAGAACTTTTATCAGCTACAGCTTCAAAATTTGATGTCAGAAATTCTGAAATATATTCTGCACCTAGATGTGACAAACCAACAGTTCCAAATGCAATTGCTAACAGAACCATATAGTCAGTTAGGTTTGGAATTCTTTTGGTACTATTTGAAAATGAAGTTACCTTTTCTTTTAATTCTTCAATTGCAGAAGTATCAGCCTTCAACCATTTATTAATAGATTTTTTCTTTCCAATTCCAAATAGAATCATAGCCATCCAGATGTTAGCTACAACTATATCAACCAGCACCATTCCACCATATTTCTGAGGATTATACTCAAATATTTCAAGCATTGCTGCTTGATTTGCGCCTCCTCCAATCCAACTCCCTGCTAGGGTAGACAACCCTCTCCAAATAGCATCGGGACCAGCACCATTAAATAACTCAGGAAAGAACATAGACAAAATTAAAATTGATATTGGCCCGCCTATTATTATTCCAATAGTTCCGGTGAAAAACATAACCAATGCTTTGTAACCTAGGTTATATATAGCCTTTAAATCTATACTTAATGTCATTAGTAAAAGGGCAGCTGGAAGTAAATATCTACTTGCTATATAATAAGTTTGTGATTCTTCAGAAGATATTATTCCCAGTGAGTTAAATATTGCTGGAATAAAGTAGCACATTAATAACCCTGGAATCACCTTATAGAATTTATACCAAAAACCTTCTTTTATTGACT
>CACOFE010000008.1 GCA_902626365.1 uncultured Bacteroidota bacterium
TGATGCTGCTGTTGAGGAAACTCCTGAGGCTGAGGTTAATGAAGAAGAAAATAATAAAGAAAATTAAATTTTAACAAATTAATAAAAAACTATGGCTAAAGAATCAATGAAAGCTCGTGAGGTTAAAAGAGCAAAAATTGTAGCTAAATATGCTGAAAAGAGAAAAGCATTAAAGGAGGCGGGTGACTATGAAGGTTTACAAAAGCTTCCAAAAAACGCATCCCCAATAAGAATGCATAATAGATGTAAGCTTACAGGTAGACCTAAAGGTTACATGAGAAATTTTGGTATTTCTAGGGTCCTTTTTAGAGAAATGGCAAACAAGGGATTAATTCCCGGAGTAAAAAAAGCTAGTTGGTAAAAAAAAAATAAGAATATGAATACAGATCCTATAGCTGATTATTTAACAAGAGTTAGAAATGCAATTAGAGCAAACCATAAAGTTGTTTCTATTCCAGCATCTAACCTTAAAAAAGAAATGACTAAAATATTATTTGATCAAGGATATATTTTGAGTTATAAATTTGAAGATGATACTGTTCAGGGAAGCATTAAAATAGCTCTGAAGTATACTAAAGAAAATAATGAATCAGTAATTACTAATATTTCTAGAATCAGTAGACCTGGTTTGAGAAAATATTCTAATTCATCTGATTTGCCAAGAGTTTTAAATGGTTTAGGAATTGCTATAGTTTCTACATCTAAGGGTGTGATGACAGCAAAGCAAGCAAGGGATGAAAATGTCGGAGGAGAAGTAATTTGTTACGTTAATTAGAAAAAATAAAGAAATGTCTAGAATAGGAAATAATCCAATTACAATACCTGAAGGAGTTTCAGTTGAAATCTCTAACAACAAAATAGTTGTTAAAGGTAAGTTGGGAGAGATAGAACAAGAATTTTCTGATGTGTTAGTTAAAATGAATGATGGAGTTCTAAGTGTAGAAAGAACTTCTGAAGCTAAAGAACATAAAGCAAAGCACGGCCTTTACAGATCATTGATAAACAACATGGTTATCGGTGTTTCTGAAGGATGGACAAAAGAATTAGAGTTAGTTGGTGTTGGATACCGCGCAACCGCTCAGGGACAGAAGCTTGAACTTGCACTCGGTTTTTCACACAGTGTTGTAATGAGTTTAGCCCAAGAGGTAAAAGTTGAAACAGTTTCTGAAAAGGGTGCTAATCCTATCGTTAAGCTAACGTCTTATGATAAGCAATTAGTAGGACAGGTAGCAGCTAAAATCAGATCTTTTAGAAAGCCTGAACCTTACAAGGGTAAAGGAATAAGATTTGTTGGAGAGCAAATAAGAAGAAAAGCAGGAAAACAGGCTTAATTTTTAAAATATGAAGTTAACAAAGAATCAAAGAAGAACAAGAATTAAAAACAGAATCAGGAAGATTGTCTCAGGTACTGAAGCTCAACCTAGATTATCTGTTTTTAGAAGTAATAAAGAAATTTATGCTCAGTTAATTGATGATGTAAGTGGTAGTACTATTGTTTCATCTTCATCAACTGAAAAGGAAATTTCAAAAACAAAAGGAAATAAAACCGAAACAGCATCATTGGTTGGTAAAAAACTGGCTGAAAAAGCTGTATCGAAGGGTATTAAACAAATTTCTTTTGACCGTTCAGGATATTTATATCACGGAAGAGTAAAATCTTTAGCTGAGGGTGCAAGAGAAGGTGGATTAAAATTTTAATTTATGTATCATAACTATAAAAGCGTAGAAAGAGTAAAACCAGGTGGCCTTGAGCTTAAGGATAGTTTAGTAGGAGTACAAAGGGTAACTAAGGTAACAAAAGGTGGTAGGACATTTGGATTTTCCGCAATTGTTGTTGTTGGTGATGAAAATGGTGTTGTTGGTCACGGTCTAGGAAAATCTAAAGATGTTTCAAGCGCGATCGCTAAGGCTGTTGAAGATGCAAAAAAGAATTTGGTAAGAATTCCTATTGTAAAAGGTACTTTACCTCATCAACAAAAAGGAAAATTTGGTGGAGCACGTGTTAATATAATTCCAGCTGCTCCAGGTACTGGTGTAATAGCTGGAGGGGCAGTTAGAACTGTTCTTGAGGCTGTTGGTGTAAACGATGTATTGTCAAAATCACAAGGTTCATCAAATCCTCATAACGTAGTTAAGGCAACATTTGATGCTTTGCTAAGATTAAAGAATGCTCACACTATTGCAAAAAATAGAGGTATCACACTAGAAAAATTATATAAAGGTTAAGATGGCAAAGATTAAGGTTACACAGGTAAGAAGTTCTATAAATAGAACCAAAAAACAGAAATTAACATTAGCTGCTCTTGGTTTGAGAAAGTTAGGGATGACTGTTGAGCATGATGATACACCCAATATTTTAGGTATGATAAACAAAGTAAGTCACTTAGTAACTGTAGAAAAATAAGAAAATGGATTTAAGTAATTTAAAGCCTGCTAAAGGTTCAATTAATAAAAATAGTAAGAGGGTCGGTAGAGGACAGGGTTCTGGTAAAGGTGGTACTGCTACTAGAGGACATAAGGGAGCCAAGTCTAGATCTGGATATTCTAAGAAATTAGGTTTTGAAGGAGGTCAAATGCCGTTACAGAGAAGAATACCAAAATTTGGTTTTAAAAATATAAACAGGGTTGAATATCAGGGAGTAAACCTAGATACAATTCAATCTCTTATCGATAATAAAAAAATTAAAACTAAGCTCGATTTTGACTCTATGATCAAATTAAGATTAGTAAGAAAGAATGAGCTTGTTAAAATTTTGGGTAGAGGTGAATTGAAAGGAAAAATTAAAGTTTCAGCTCACAAGTTTACTGCATCTGCTAAATCAGCTATAGAGGCTGCTGGAGGGGAAGCTATAAACATATAAATAAAGTATGAATAAGGTAATAGAAGTATTAAAAAATATTTGGAAAATTACAGAGCTAAAAGATAGAATTCTTTTGACCCTAACCATGTTATTAGTTTACAGGTTTGGTGCTCAGGTAGTTCTTCCAGGTATTGATGCAACCAAATTAGGTCAAATAGCCGAAAATACCGAGCAAGGTATTTTAGGTCTTTTAAATGCCTTTACAGGTGGTGCATTTGCTAATGCTTCAGTATTTGCACTTGGAATAATGCCGTATATTTCTGCCTCAATTGTAGTTCAGTTGATGGGTATTGCAATACCATACCTACAAAAATTACAAAAAGAAGGTGCTAGTGGCCAGAAAAAAATTACTCAGATTACTAGATGGTTGACAATAGCTATATGTTTGGTACAATCACCTGCATATCTAACCGCCTTACCAGCTCTGGGAATACCGCCAGAAGCATTTTTGCTTGGGCAAGGTGGAATGTTTTACTTTTCATCAATTATAATATTAGTAACGGGCTGTATTTTTGCAATGTGGCTTGGAGAAAAGATAACTGACAAAGGAATTGGTAATGGTATTTCCCTTTTGATTATGGTCGGTATTATTGCTACAATGCCTCAGTCATTTGTTCAGGAGTGGGTTTCAAGAGTAACAGAATCTAACGGTGGTTTGATTATGATTTCTATTGAGCTAGTAATTTGGATTGCTATTATACTTGCATCAGTAATGTTAGTAATGGCCGTAAGAAAAATTGCTGTTCAATACGCAAGACGTACTGCATCAGGTGGATTTGACAGAAATGTTGCAGGTACTCGCCAGTATATTCCACTTAGATTAAACGCATCAGGCGTAATGCCAATAATTTTTGCTCAGGCAATTATGTTTGTTCCATCTTTCCTAGGTGGATCATTAAAGAATGTTGATCTTCAATTTATGTCTAACCTTGGAAGTTGGATGGAAATTGAATTTGCAGATATTTTTGGACTTTGGTATAACGTGGTATTTGGACTTTTAATTGTAGTATTTACATATTTCTATACTGCGATTACTGTTCCAACAAATAAAATTGCTGACGATCTTAAAAGAAGTGGAGGTTTTATACCTGGTATAAGACCCGGTACTGACACTTCAAATTTATTAGATACAATTATGTCACACATAACCTTACCAGGTTCCATATTTTTAGCACTAGTAGCTGTATTTCCAGCAGTGGTAGTTAAGTTTATGGATGTTCAAGCTGGTTGGGCATTATTTTTCGGTGGAACATCTCTACTGATTATGGTTGGTGTTGCAATCGATACCATGCAGCAGGTAAATTCTTATTTATTGAATAAGCATTATGATGGGCTGATGAAGGCAGGTAGGGACAGAAAACCAGCAATATAAAACATTAATTATGGCAAAACAGGCACCGATAGAACAAGAAGGAACAATAATTGAATCATTATCTAATGCAATGTTTAGAGTTGAATTAGAGAATGGTCACGTTGTCACGGCACATATTTCTGGAAAAATGCGTTTGCATTATATCAAACTATTGCCTGGTGATAAAGTAAAATTAGAAATGAGTCCTTATGATTTGACTAAGGCAAGAATAACTTATAGATTTTAAAAAATGAAAGTAAGAGCTTCAGTAAAAAAGAGAAGTGCAGATTGTAAAATTGTACGAAGAAAGGGGAGACTTTATGTGATAAACAAGAAGAATCCTAGATTTAAACAAAGACAAGGTTAATTATTATGGCAAGAATAGCAGGAATAGACATACCAAAAAATAAAAGAGGTGTTATATCTCTAACCTATATTTTCGGAATCGGAAATAGTAGGGCTTCTAAAATATTAGATTCTGCTGGTGTTGATCACAGTAAAAAAGTATCTGATTGGTCTGATGCAGAAATAAGTAAAATTAGAGAAGCAGTAGGATCCTTCACAATTGAAGGTGAATTACGATCTGAAAATCAGCTAAATATTAAGAGACTAATGGATATTGGCTGCTACAGAGGAATTAGACATAGAACTGGATTACCACTTAGAGGGCAGAGAACAAAGAATAATTCCAGAACTAGAAAAGGAAAAAGAAAAACTGTTGCTAATAAGAAAAAAGTAACTAAATAAAATAGTATATGGCAAAATCTAGTACTAAAAAAAGAAAAGTTGTTGTTGAGTCTAATGGCGAAGCTCATATAGTAGCGTCATTCAACAATATAATTATTTCCCTAACCAATAAAAACGGTGACGTTATTTCATGGTCATCTGCTGGTAAAATGGGGTTTAGAGGAACAAAAAAAAATACACCTTACGCAGCACAAATGGCAGCTGAAGATGCTGTAACTGTTGCAAAAGATGCAGGTTTAAGAAAAGTAAAAGTTTATGTTAAAGGTCCTGGAAATGGAAGAGAGTCAGCGATAAGATCTATACATAACGGTGGTATTGAAGTAACAGAAATTGTTGATGTTACTCCTACTCCTCATAACGGATGTAGACCCCCTAAGAGAAGAAGAGTTTAATAATAAGTATAATAATAGAGATTTTGATTATCGAAGGATTGACCTTAATTCATAATTACTCTATAAAAATTTAAAAAATGGCAAGATATACTGGTCCAAAAACAAAAATAGCTAGAAAATTTGGAGAACCAATTTTTGGCGATGACAAGTCTTTTGAAAAGAGGAACTATCCTCCTGGACAGCACGGAAATAATAAAAGAAGATCTAAGAAATCTGAGTATGCTATCCAATTAATGGAAAAACAAAAGGCAAAATACACATATGGTATTTTAGAAAGACAATTTAGGAATTTATTCAAAAAGGCTACTGCTTCTAAAGGTATTACCGGAGAAGTTTTATTACAGTTATGTGAATCACGATTAGATAATGTGGTCTACAGAATGGGGCTTTCCAATTCTAGAAGAGGAGCAAGACAGCTTGTGTCACACAGGCATATAACTGTGAATGGCGAAATTGTAAATATTCCGTCTTATAATCTAAAGGCTGGCGATATAATTGCAGTCAGAGAAAAATCCAAATCTGTTGAATCAATAACAAATTGTTTAAAAAATTCATCACAGGTATATGAGTGGATTACATGGAATGATGAAACTATGGAAGGTACTTACGTTTCAATTCCTGAAAGAATTCAAATACCAGAAAATATTAACGAACAATACATAGTAGAATTATATTCTAAATAAAAAATTATAAATAAGATTATGGCAATATTAAATTTTCAAAAACCAGATAAAGTAATAATGATTGAATCTTCTGACTATGAAGGAAGATTTGAGTTTAGACCACTCGAGCCTGGTTACGGATTAACGGTTGGTAATGCATTAAGAAGAGTTCTTTTATCTTCATTAGAGGGATTTGCAATTACATCAGTAAAAATTGAAGGAGTTGATCATGAATTTTCTACTATACCAGGTATTGTAGAAGATGTAACTGAGATTGTGTTAAATCTAAAACAAATTAGGTTTAAGAGACAAATTGAGGATGTAGACAATGAACTAGTTTCAATTTCTATCTCTGGTCAAGATAAAATCACTGCAGGTGATTTTCAAAAATTTATTTCAGGTTTCCAAATTTTAAATTCAGATCAGGTAATTTGTAATCTTGATAAAAAAGTTCAAATTCAGATGGAAATCACAATTGATAAAGGTAGAGGTTATGTTACTTCTGAAGAAAATAAGAATCAGAATGCTCAGTTAGGAACTATCTTTGTTGATTCTATTTTTACACCCATTAAAAATGTAAAGTATCATGTTGAGGATTTTAGGGTAGAACAGAAGACTGACTATGAAAAACTTGTTTTTGATATAGTTTCAGATGGTTCTATAACACCACAAGACGCATTGACTGATGCTGCAAGAATTTTAATTCATCACTTTATGCTATTCTCAGATGAGAGAATTACCCTTGAAGCAGATGAAATAGCGAAAACTGAAACTTATGACGAAGAATCTCTTCATATGAGACAGCTTTTGAAAACAAAATTAATTGACATGGATCTATCAGTTAGAGCGCTTAACTGTTTAAAGGCAGCGGAAGTGGATACTTTAGGAGATCTTGTGTCATTTAACAAAAATGATTTGATGAAGTTTAGAAATTTTGGTAAAAAATCATTAACAGAATTAGAAGAGTTAGTTATGTTAAAAGGATTGAGTTTTGGAATGGATTTATCAAAGTATAAGCTTGAAAAAGAGTAAAAAAGTTAAAGTAAAGTAAGAAAATGAGGCATCGAAAAAAGTTTAATCATTTAGGAAGAAAAAAAGGACACAGAAGCTCTATGCTTGCTAATATGGCTTGTTCACTTATTGAACATAAGAGAATCAATACTACATTAGCTAAGGCAAAGGCGTTAAAGAAATTTGTTGAGCCTTTAATCACAAAATCTAAATCTGATACAACTCACAACAGAAGAATTGTTTTTTCAAGAATGAAACAAAAAAATGCTGTTGCTGAATTGTTTAGGGATGTAGCTGTAAAAGTTGCAGATAGGCCAGGGGGATATACAAGGATAATTAGACTTGGTAATAGACTTGGAGATAATGCAGAAATGGCTATGATTGAGCTTGTAGATTATAATGATACTTACGTAAACAAGAAGAAAAAAACAACAAGAAGAAGCAGAAGAGGTAATAAAAAGGCTGAAGAAACAAACAATGACGTTATAGAGGCAGTTACTGACGAGACTGTGGTTACAGATGAAACTCCAGCTGCTGAGGAAGCTCCTGCTGAGGAAGCTCCTGCTGAGGAAGCTCCTGCTGAGGAAGCTCCTGCTGAGGAAGAATCAGAAGACAAGAAAGAGGATTAATTAATTTTAAAATTTAGCTATGAGAATACTACTGACTTTAATATTTCTAATTTCAAACTTGGTTTTGTCTCAAACAAATACACAGACTGATTTTAGGTCTGCCTTGACAGGTGAATCTACAAATTTTGGAACCTCGTTTTTCTATAATCAACCAAGTAAAGTTATTCTTGGTTCTGCATATTTATTTGATGAGTGGAATAACGATGGTGAAATACAAACATTGACCGGTGAAAGATTTTTGGTTAGAAATATTAATCTTAATATAAGTAGAAATGCTTTTGAAGCGAAGATAAATGATAATGATTCAATATTTTCATTTAACTTCAATAACATAAAACAGATCATTATAAACGGTAAATATTATAAAAACTATTTTTATAATGAAGACAACAGAGTTTATGAGCTGGTGTACTCAGGCAAGACTTTCTCAATACTTAAAGGTTTTACTGTAAAACTTGTTACTGGTTCCGGAAACCCTATGGTAAACAGATCTAATGATAAATATGTTAAAAAAGAATCATACTTTATAAGATATAATGATAAAAAAACTATCGAGAGTTTTAAAATGAACAAAAGATCTTTAAATAAGCTTTTTGAAAATAACCTTAAGGATGTAAGTCGAATACTAGCTTTTATAGATTCAGGTAATCTTTCTTACAAAGACGAAAAAGATGTCCTCAGAATGCTAGAATTTGCATTTGATAAATAAAAATTAAAAAAAAGGAGTTTAACTCCTTTTTTTTTTTTAGAAAAAATTATGTTTTTAATTATTATAAATTATTTTTGTCTAACCTTTGTTTTAAATGCAATATAACCAGAGAAAAAAAGCAATTATTTTACTTGAAGACGGTACAATTTTCCATGGTAAATCTATCGGAAAAGAAGGATCGGCATTTGGTGAAGTATGTTTTAATACAGGAATGACTGGTTATCAGGAAATCTTTACTGATCCTTCATATTATGGGCAATTAATGGTAACCACAAATGCATATATTGGTAATTATGGAGTGAAAGAGGATGAGGTTGAATCAGACTCCGTAAAAATTGCAGGATTGATTTGTCGAAATTTTACCTATAATTTTTCGAGATATGGTGATGTTGATTCATTATATAACTTCTTTGAAAAAAATAATTTATTGGCAATATCTGATGTTGACACAAGGGCTTTAGTTTCATACATTAGAGATAATGGCGCAATGAATGCTGTAATATCTACTGATGTTGATAATATTGATGGTTTAAAAAAAGAGCTTTCAAAAATCCCAAGTATGGATGGCCTAGAATTGGCTTCCAAAGTATCAACCACTGAACCATATTTCTATGGTGATGAATCAGCTAAATACAAAGTAGCCGCATTAGATTTGGGAATTAAAAAGAATATCCTTAGAAATCTTTCTAAAAGAGATTGTTATATTAAAGTTTTCCCATACAATACATCTTTTAAAGAAATGAATTCTTGGAGTCCTGATGCGTATTTTATTTCCAACGGACCAGGTGATCCAGAACCCTTAAAAGACGCACAAAATGTTGCTAAAGAAGTTATCAAAAATGATTACCCATTGTTTGGCATTTGTTTAGGACACCAAATTATAGCATTGGCTAATGGTATTTCAACATACAAGATGCATAATGGACATCGTGGGATTAATCATCCTGTAAAAAACCTTATTTCTGGAAAAGGAGAGATAACATCTCAAAATCATGGTTTTGCAATTAATCGTGAAGAAACTGAAGCTCATAAAGACATTAGAATAACACATATTCATTTAAATGATGACACCGTAGCTGGAATTGAAATGAAAAATAAAAATTGTTTTTCAGTTCAGTATCATCCTGAAGCGAGTCCTGGTCCTCATGATGCCTCCTATCTCTTTGATCAGTTTATTGAAAATATCTCTAAGAGAAAATAGATGGCTAAAATTAAAAGTATTGTAGCACGACAAATATTCGATTCCAGAGGAAATCCTACTGTTGAGGTAGATATAATCACAGAAAATTTAGTTTTAGGAAGAGCGGCTGTTCCATCTGGAGCGTCAACCGGAGAACACGAAGCGGTTGAATTAAGAGATGGTGGGAATGATTACCACGGAAAAGGAGTTTTAAATGCAGTATCAAATATTAATAACATAATTTCTCAGGAATTGATCGGTAAATCAGTCTTTGACCAGCAATCAAATGATCATTTAATGATTTCTATGGATGGAACTGAAAACAAGTCAAAATTAGGAGCGAATGCTATTTTAGGTGTGTCTCTTGCAATGGCTAAAGCCGCGGCTAAGGAAAAAAATATTTCACTTTTTAGATACTTAGAGCCAAAGTCAAATCTGCTTCCAGTGCCTATGATGAATATAATTAACGGAGGCTCTCACAGTGATGCTCCTATCGCATTTCAGGAATTTATGATAATGCCTGTTTCAGCAGATAGTTTTTCTGATGCTATGAAAATGGGAAGTGAAATTTTTCATTCATTAAAGAAAGTTTTGAAATCCAGAGGGTTAAGTACAAGCGTAGGGGATGAAGGTGGTTTTGCTCCAAAATTAAATGGAACCGAAGATGCTATTGAAACGATTCAGACAGCGGTTAATAATTCTGGTTATAAATTTGGAGAGGATATTTTGATTGCCCTGGATTGTGCATCAGCTGAGTTTTATAAAGACGGTTATTATGATTATACAATTTTTGAAGGACCTGAAGGCAAATTAAGAGACAGTAAACAACAAGCTGAGTATTTAGCTGAGCTATCCAAAAAATACCCTATAGTATCGATTGAAGATGGAATGGATGAGAATGATTGGGAAGGATGGAAGTATTTAACAGAGCTAGTCGGGGATTCAGTTCAGCTTGTTGGTGATGACTTATTTGTTACTAACACAGCAAGGCTTAAAAAAGGTATTGAAAAAAATATAGCTAATTCAATTCTAATTAAGGTAAATCAAATAGGCTCATTAACCGAAACCATTGATGCAGTTAACATGGCTCATGAGGCTGGATATACCACTGTGATGTCTCACAGATCAGGCGAGACAGAAGATAATACAATTGCTGATTTATCAGTTGCATTAAATTGCGGGCAGATCAAAACCGGATCTATTTCTAGATCAGATAGGATAGCAAAATATAATCAGTTGCTAAGGATTGAAGAGGAGTTAGCTGATAATGCGCTATTTCCAAAAACAAAAGCCTTTAGAATTAACCTACGTTAAATAGCAAATCTCTTAGTGTAAATCTTTAATTTTTGCAAGATATTTTGTAATTTTGCAAAAGTTAAAAACAACTTCAAACAATTTAATCGTGTCTGATAAAGCTACAATAAGTATTGATGGTGAAAGCTATGATTTTCCTGTATATAGGGGGGTGGAAGATGACGTTTGTATTGATATTAAAACTTTGAGAGGTGCCTCCGGGGCAACTACAATTGATCGTGGCTTTAAAAATACTGCATCATGTGAGAGTAAAATTACTTATTTAGACGGAGAGAAAGGTATTCTTAGGTACAGAGGCTATGATTTAGATGAATTAGCAAATAAAGCATCATTCCTAGAGGTTGCTTATCTACTTATTTTTGGGGAATTACCTACTAAAACAGAGTTAGACAAATTTCATGATGATATCGTTGATAATAGTATAGTAAATGACGATGTCAAAAAAATTGTTGATGCATTCCCAAGCTCAGCTCATCCAATGGGAGTTTTATCAAGTTTGACAAGTGCTTTGACTGCATTTAATCCTGATGACGTATCCCTTGATTATGATAGAAGTAAAGAGGGTATGTATGATACTATTGTTAAGGTTTTGGGAAAAATTCCGATTCTGGTTGGTTGGTCCTTTAGAAAGAAAAATGGATTACCACTTCATTATTCAATGAAAATCAGAAATCTTGATTACACAGATATGATTTTACATTTGCTATTCAAAAAGCCTAATGATGAATATCGTCCTAATAAAAATCTTGTTAATGTATTTAACAAGCTTTTAATATTACATGCTGATCATGAGCAAAATTGTTCAACTTCAACTGTAAGAATTGTTGGATCTTCTCATGCAGGTTTATTTCCTTCAATTTCTGCTGGAATTTCTGCACTTTGGGGCCCTTTACATGGAGGTGCAAATCAAGCTGTGTTGGAAATGTTGAAGGCTATAAAGGAAGATGGAGGTAATACCAAAAAGTATATTAGAAAAGCAAAGGATAAAGAAGATCCGTTTCGATTAATGGGATTTGGTCATAGAGTTTATAAAAACTACGACCCAAGAGCTAGAATAATTAAAGACGCAGCACATAAATTCCTAAAATCATTGGGGATTGATGACCCTTTACTTCATATTGCTGGAGAACTAGAAGAAAATGCCTTAAAAGACAAATACTTTATTGACAGAAAGTTATTTCCAAATGTAGATTTTTATTCAGGAGTTATTTATCGTGCTATGGGAATTCCATCTGACATGTATACTGTTATGTTTGTTTTGGGTAGACTACCTGGTTGGATTGCTCAATGGAGAGAAATGAGACTTATGAATGAACCAATTGGAAGGCCAAGACAATTATACACAGGCCCAGCTGCAAGAAAATTCAAATCCAAAAAGTAATTAATTGACATATTTTTAATGCTAGAGCTTAATGTAAATAATGAAACATCAAAGCTTTTGCTAGTAGTATTAGGTACAGCTAAAAGTAATGGCCCAGCCCCAATGTTGGAAGAGTGCTATGATCCAAAAAGTAGAGAAAATGTTTTAGCCGACACCTATCCGAATGAAATCGATATGGTTAAAGAGTTAAATGAATTAGAAGATGTTTTAGTTAAACATAATGTTAAGGTATATAGGCCTGAAGTTATAAATGATTACAATCAAATTTTTTCCAGGGATATTGGTTTTGTAATAGATGATTTTTTTATTGTTTCAAATATATTACCCGAAAGGTCAAAGGAAATATTAGCAATTGATAAAGTAATTGATCTAATTCCAAAAAATAAAATAATTGAATTACCTAAAGATTGCCATATTGAAGGAGGTGATGTAATTCTTCATAATGATTATATATTTATTGGTGCTTATGATGGAAACGATTATTCCAATTTTAAAACTGCAAGAACAAATTATCAGGCTATTAAATTTTTAAAAGAAAGATTTCCAGAAAAAAAGATAATTTCATTTGACCTGATCAAATCAGATTTAGAACCAACAAAAAATGCATTACATTTAGATTGTTGCTTGCAACCTGTCGGCAATGGTAAATTGGTTGCTTGTCCCAATGCATTTTTAAAAAGAGATCAGTATCAATGGCTAATAAATCATTTTGGAGAGCAAAATATTTTAGAGATATCATTAAATGAAATGAGTGAAATGAATTGTAATTTCTTTTCCATTGATACTAATATTGTAGTAAGTGAAAAATCATTTACCAAGCTAAATTCTTGGTTAAGAGGTTTTGATATATTAGTTGAGGAAATAAACTATAAAGAAATTTCAAAGCAAGGTGGTCTTTTAAGATGTTCAACTTTACCTTTGATAAGAGAATAAATATGGGTCAAGCTACAAATTCTATATTAATGATAAGGCCAATTAATTTTGGTTATAATGAAGAGACTGCTCAGGATAATCATTACCAGATTAAAGATTCAATTATTAAAAATTCAAATGAGAGTGCTCAAAAGGAATTTGATAATATGGTTAAGCATTTAAGACAAAATGGTATTTCTGTTCATGTGTTTCAAGATGATGAAAACGACTATACTCCAGATTCAATTTTTCCAAATAATTGGGTTTCTTTTCATGAAAATGGAGATGTAGGTTTGTTTCCGATGTACGCAAAAAACAGAAGGTTAGAGAGAAGACCAGAAGTTTTAGAATTTCTGGAAAGCGAAGGCTTTACTATTTCCAATATAGTTGATTATTCAAGTGCTGAGTCAGAAAATAAATTTTTAGAAGGAACTGGAAGCATGATATTAGATCGTGAAAACAGAGTTGCCTATTGCTCAATTTCAAATAGATCTAATGAAGATTTATTTATTGAATTCTGTGAAGATTTTGAATTTACCCCTGTATTATTTAATTCATTTCAATCAGTAGGTGACAAGAGACTACCGATATATCATACCAATGTGATGATGAGTGTTGCCACGGATTATATTATAATATGCTTAGATTCAATTGACGATAAAAAGCAAAGAAAAAATGTTTCTGATTTTATTAATGGGTCAGGCAAAAAGCTAATTGAAATTTCTGAAAACCAGGTTGAAAGTTTCGCAGGAAATATGCTTGAGCTTCTAAATGAAAATGGCGAGAGTGTTTTAGTAATGAGTAAGTCGGCTGAAGATTCATTAAATGAAAATCAAAAAAATACAATTATAAACTATTCAAGAATTGTTTCTTGTGATATAAATACAATAGAAGTTTGTGGTGGGGGGAGCGCCAGATGTATGATGGCAGAAATATTTTTACCTAAAAAATAATTTTATTAAACAGTATATTTACATCAGATAATTAAGAATGTATATTCAAAAGATAATAAGAGAAAATATTCAAACTGCTCTAAAAGAGATATTTCAGTTAGAGACTGATAATATTGAGCTTCAGCAAACCAAAAAAGAATTTGAGGGAGACATTACTCTTGTGATTTTTCCTCTTATAAAAGAATTAAAATTAAGCCCAAAAGAAATTGCTGAAAAGATTGGAGATTATTTAGTTGAAACAAATTCTGTTATTTCTTACAATGTAGTTTCTGGATTCTTGAACCTTTCAATTGCTGATGAACATTATTTGAGCTTTTTTAATTCTATAAAATATAATTCAAACTATGGCTATTCTGACATTATTTCTGATGAAGCCGTAATGGTTGAATATTCATCTCCTAATACTAATAAGCCCTTACACTTAGGTCATATCAGAAATAATCTTTTAGGATATAGTATGTCTGAAATTTACAAAGCATCAGGAAAAAAAGTATATAAAACTCAAATTATAAATGATAGAGGTATTCATATCTGTAAGAGTATGATTGCTTGGTTGGATTATGGTAATGGTAAAACTCCGGCCAGTACTAATTTGAAAGGAGATAAGTTTGTAGGAGATTATTACATCAAATTTGACCAAGTTTATAAAAAAGAGGTTGAAGAGCTCACAAAAAGTGGAGCTACCGAAGAGGAGGCTAAGCAAAATTCACCCATTCTGCTAAGAGCAAAAGAAATGCTTATTAAATGGGAGTCTGGTGATAAAGAAGTGGTAGAGCTTTGGAAAAAAATGAATGGCTGGGTGTATGAAGGTTTTGAAGAAACTTACAAAAATTTAGGGGTTGACTTTGATAGTTATTATTATGAAAGTAATACGTACTTGTTAGGTAAAGAATTTATTTCTAGCGGATTAAAATCAGGAGTTTTTTACAAAAAAGATGATGGTTCAGTTTGGTGTGATCTAACCGAAGATGGACTAGATGAAAAGATAGTACTTCGAGCTGATGGGACTGCTGTTTATATTACTCAAGATATTGGTACTGCCGTACAGAGAGTAAAAGATTGTCCTGATATTAACTCAATGGTTTATACCGTAGGTAATGAGCAAGACTATCATTTTAAAGTTCTTTTTTTAATACTTAAAAAACTAGGTTTCTCATGGTCTGAAAATTTATTTCATCTAAGCTATGGAATGGTAGATTTACCAAGTGGTAAAATGAAAAGTAGAGAAGGTACTGTCGTTGATGCTGATGATTTGATGCAAGAGATGACTAGCACAGCAAAAGAGATTTCTAAAAATTTAGGAAAGCTAGAAGGTCTTTCTGAAGATGAAAAAAATAATGTTTATAAGACAGTCGGTCTAGGTGCATTAAAGTATTATATTCTAAAGGTTGACCCTAAAAAAAGAATTCTTTTTGACCCAAAAGAATCAGTAGATTTTCAAGGTAATACAGCATCCTTTATTCAATACTCTTATGCAAGAATTCAATCGATTCTAAACGGAATTAATTTTGAGTTATCAAAAGATAAATATGACAGAAAACTGGAAGACAAGGAAAAAGAGTTAATCAAACAAATTGATTTATTCCCTTCAGCTATTAGTAGTGCTGCTAGCTCACATAATCCAGCACTAGTAGCTAATTATGTTTATGATCTAGTTAAGTCATTCAATTCATTTTATCAATCTTTACCGATTTTAAAATCTGCTTTTGAAGACAAAAAAACATTTAGAGTTGAGCTTTCAAAATTAGTTGGAATAACAATAAAAAATGCTTTATCACTTTTGGGTATTGGTGTGGTTGATAGAATGTAATTTTAATATGAGTTTTAAATTTTTTATTTTACAGTATGTTTAGTAATCTAAGTGAAAAATTAGACAAAGCCTTACAGCTATTAAAGGGTCATGGAAGTATAACTGAAATTAATGTTGCAGAGACATTAAAAGAAGTTAGGCGTGCACTTCTTGATGCGGACGTAAACTTTAAAACAGCCAGAGATTTTACCCAAAGAGTCAAAGAAAAAGCCATTGGTCAAGATGTTTTAACAAATCTTAAACCTGGTCAATTAATGGTCAAAATCGTAAAAGATGAATTGGCTGAATTAATGGGTGGTGAGACATCTGAAATAAATTTAAAAGACAAGCCCGCCATAGTTTTAATGTCTGGATTGCAAGGGTCTGGTAAAACCACTTTCACTGCAAAGCTTGCTAATGATATAAGAAAGAAGAAATCATTAAAACCTTTAATGGTTGCATGTGACGTATATAGGCCTGCAGCAATTGAGCAACTACATGTTCTAGGAAAAGACTTAGACATCGAGGTATATTCTGAAGAAGATAACGAAGACCCTGTAGCAATTGCAAAGGCAGGAGTCAAGCATGCAAAATCTAAAGGTCATAATTTAATCATCATTGATACTGCAGGAAGACTGGCAATTGATGAAGAAATGATGGACGAAATTTCAAATATTAAAAAGGCTATTAAGCCTGGTGAAATTTTATTTGTTGTTGATTCCATGACTGGTCAAGATGCTGTAAATAGCGCCAAAGCATTTAATGATGTGTTGGATTTTGACGGAGTTGTTCTTACGAAATTAGACGGGGATGCACGAGGTGGTGCAGCCTTATCGATAAAAAGTGTAGTTGATAAACCAATAAAGTTTATCGGAACTGGTGAGAAAATGGATGCTCTGGATGTTTTTCATCCAAGTAGAATGGCTGATAGAATTCTTGGAATGGGTGATGTTGTTTCACTTGTTGAAAGAGCTCAGCAGCAATTTGACCAAGAGGAAGCAAGAAAGATTCAAAAGAAAATTGCTAAAAACAAATTCGGTCTCGATGATTTTATGAAGCAAATTCAACAGATTAAAAAAATGGGAGACATGAAAGATTTAGTTGGTATGATTCCTGGTGCCAGTAAAATGATGAAAGAATCAGGTGAGCAAGTTGACAATGAATCTTTTAAACCAATTGAGGCAATTATTAATTCTATGACTCCAAAAGAAAGAGCACTTCCATCAATTCTAGATCAGTCCAGAAAAAAACGAATTAGTAAAGGCTCTGGAAGATCAGTTGAAGAAATAAATCAACTAATCAAGCAGTTCAATCAAATGAGTAAAATGATGAAAATGATGCAAGGAATGGGTCAAGGTAAAATGATGCAGATGATGCAAAACATGAAAGGTAGATGATAATTTTAGACGGCAAAAAAACAAGTAACGAGATAAAAGCTGAAATTGCAGAATCTGTAAAAGAGATAGTTGCAAAAGGTACAAGACCCCCACATTTAGCCGCAGTTATTGTTGGAGATGATGGAGCTAGCTTGACATATGTTGGGAGCAAGGTTCGTGCCTGCAAAAGAGTTGGTTTTGATTCTACTCTAATAAAGCTACCTGAGTCAATCTCTGAAAACGAACTACTTGATAAGGTTAATGAGTTGAATAATGATGAAAATATAGATGGCTATATTGTTCAGCTTCCATTACCTAAACATATAGACTCACAAAAAATATTAATGTCTGTTGATGCAGATAAAGATGTGGATGGTTTTCATCCAGCCAATTTTGGAAAAATGGCTCTTAGTCTTCCAGCTTTTATTTCAGCAACCCCTTTTGGGATTATGGAGCTTTTAAAAAGGTATGATGTTGAAACCTCTGGAAAACATACGGTAGTAATTGGTCGTTCAGATATTGTAGGTAGGCCAATAAGTATTTTGATGAGCCAAAAATCTAATCCTGGAAATTCTACGGTTACACTTGCACATAGTAGAACAAAAAATATTGAAGAGTTAACCAGACAGGCTGATATTATAATTTCAGCATTGGGGGTTCCCAATTTTGTGAAAGCTAATATGGTAAAAGAGGGTGCTGTGATAGTTGATGTAGGTATAACTAGGGTAGCTGATAATTCTGCAAAAGGCTACAAGATTGTTGGAGATGTTGATTACGAGAATGTTTCTAAAAAATCTAGCTATATTACACCTGTACCTGGTGGTGTTGGTCCTATGACAATAGCTATGTTATTAAAAAATACATTTTTAGCCTATAAAGGTTAGTTATTTAGCAAAGATTTGATTAAAGTCTTTGAAAGATTTAAATTCTAACGCATTGCCAGAAGGATCCATGAAAAACATAGTAGCCTGTTCTCCTGGCTGACCTTTAAAACGTATGTAAGGTTCAATTATAAATTCTACTCCTTTTTTTGTTAACTCTTCAGAGAATTTATGAAATGTATCCCATTCTAATACAACTCCAAAATGTGGGACTGGTACATTTTTACCATCAACCGGATTTGTATGAATTTCTTCATTAGACTTTTCTTTATAATGAATAACAAGTTGGTGTCCAAAAAGATTAAAATCAACCCAATGATCACTGCTTCTTCCTTCTTCACACCCAAGAATTTCCTTGTAAAACTTTCTGCAGACAGGAATATTGTCAACCGGTATGGCTAAATGAAATGGAGTGAGCTTATTCATGGCTTTTAAATTCTTGGTCCATAAATAATGCTAAACGAAAATCTTTCATTGTAAGTCCGTTTTTATCGTGAGTGAAAAGTTCAATTTCTAATCTATTATACACATTAGTCCATTTTGGATGGTGATCCATTTCCTCACATTTCACTCCAACTTTATTCATAAAAGAAAGTGCATCATTAAAGTTTTTAAATTCATACTTACAAATTAAAAATTTGTCACTAATACTCCACTTTTCTGAAAGATTCTTCAACTCATTTACAAGTTGATCTTTCTCTATTAATTCAGTCATAGTTTATTTTTTTAATCCTTTAATTTCTTGTTCATTCAAGAGTCTATATTTACCCACAGGTAAATCTAATTTGATATTCATTATTCTGATTCTTTGAAGGGATACAACTTTGTAGCCAAAGTGATCACACATTCTTCTAATCTGTCTATTCAATCCTTGAGTTAATATAATTTTGAATTGATTTGTTTTTACTTTTTCAACTACACATTTTCTTGTAATCTTGCCAAGCATCGGGACTCCTTCACTCATTTTTTTAAGAATTGATTCAGGAATTGGCCTGTTTACTTTAACTAAGTACTCTTTTTCATTGTTGTTTGCTGTCTTTAGAATCCTATTGGCAGTTTCTCCATCATTTGTAAGTAGTATTAACCCAGTGGTGGATTTATCAAGTCTACCAATCGGAAACACTCTTTCAGGAAAATTTAAAAAATCAATGATATTATTTTCTTCAACTCCTGCATTTGTTGTACATACAACGCCTCTTGGTTTATTTAGAGCGATAAATATTTTTCTCTTTTTTGATTGGTTTATTTTCTCACCATCAACCTCAATCATATCATCTTCAGAAACCTTCATACCCATCTTGGCTGGCTTTCGATTAACGTAAACCCTTCCTTGATCAATAAGTGCATCTGCTTGTCGTCTTGAGCAGTATCCAACCTCGCTTAAAAATTTATTTATTCTTGTTCCTGAATCACTCATTGTAAATAATTAATTATGTCGGTAAATATAGATATTAAGATTTTTATATTTGTTCTGCAATGGATAAAAAGACAAAGTTACTTTTAGAAAAAGGTGAGTCACTGCCAATTATGGAGTCATTCTATACTATTCAGGGTGAGGGATTTCATAAGGGAACAGCATCTTATTTTATTCGAACTGGTGGTTGTGATGTGGGTTGTCATTGGTGTGATGTTAAAGAAAGTTGGGACGAAAACGAACACCCAATTATCCCGGTTAAAGAATTAGTAAAAAAATCTTTAGAGTTTTCAGACTGTGTGATAGTTACAGGGGGTGAGCCATTAATGTGGAACATGAATCCATTAACAAAAGAGCTTAAAAAGTTTAATAAAAAAACACATATTGAAACCTCAGGTGCACATCCCTTAACAGGTGATTGGGATTGGGTTTGCCTTTCTCCAAAGAAAGCTAAACTTCCAATTGAAGATGCTTACAATTATGCTGATGAGTTGAAAATCATAATATATAATAATCACGATTTTACATTTGCTGAAGAGCAGGCAAAAAAAGTAAATAAAAATGCAATTTTATATCTTCAGCCAGAGTGGGGTAAAAGAGAAAAAATGATGCCATTAATGGTTGAGTTTGTAAAAAAGAACCCAAAATGGAAGTTGTCACTTCAAACTCACAAATATCTCAACATTCCATAGCTTACATTAATTAATATATTCGGTTTAGCTGTATTTTTTTGCCTATATTTTTCTTTTATTATTATTATTAAAGTTAACATATGTAATTAATTATAATAATTAAGTTTAATAATATAATATTATTATGTTTTTTTGCTAAAAATTTAATTATGTGTGGTATAGTATGTGCATTTAGCACTAAAGATGATAAATTATTAAGGCCTAAAGTGTTAGAAATGGCTAAGACAATTAGGCATCGTGGACCCGATTGGAGCGGAATATATTCAAATGAAAATGCAATTATTGCTCATGAAAGATTGGCTATCGTAGACCCTTCATCTGGTCAACAGCCTTTATTCAGCCAAGATGATAGATATATTTTAGCAGCGAATGGTGAAATATATAATCATCAAGAGCTCAGAGATCAATTTCCTGATTATGGTTTTTCAACTAAAAGTGATTGTGAGGTGATTTTACCGTTGTATGAAAAATATGGTCCTAACTTTTTGGATAAGCTTAATGGTATTTTTGCTTTTGCAATTTATGACTCAGTTAATGACGAATATTTTGTAGCTAGAGATCACATGGGTATTATACCCTTGTATATTGGATGGGATAACAAAAGTGTATTTTATGTCTCATCAGAACTAAAAGCTCTTGAAGGACAATGTGAAAAAATAGAATTATTTCCACCAGGCCAATTTTTAAGTAGTTCAGAAAACAAATTCAAAAAATGGTACAAAAGAGATTGGGAAGAATATGAAAATGTTAAAAATGTTGAATCTGATATTACTCAACTAAGAGAATCTTTAGAGAATGCTGTTAAAAGACAATTAATGTCTGATGTACCATACGGAGTTTTACTCTCCGGAGGTCTAGACTCTTCAATAACTTCAGCAATTGCAAAAAAATATTCTGAAAAAAGAATCGAAACCGATGATACCCAACGAGCTTGGTGGCCTCAATTACATTCTTTTTCGGTGGGTTTGAAGGGTTCACCAGATTTAGCTGCTGCAAGAAAAGTCGCCGATTACATTGGTACAGTTCATCATGAAATAATTTTCACTATTCAAGAAGGTCTTGATGCAATTAAAGACGTTATTTATAATCTCGAAACATATGATATAACAACAGTTAGAGCTTCAACCCCAATGTATTTGATGGCAAGAGTTATAAAATCTATGGGAATAAAAATGGTTCTTTCAGGTGAGGGGGCTGATGAGCTTTTTGGGGGATACCTATATTTTCATAAAGCACCAAGTCCTAAAGATTTTCACGAGGAAACAGTAAGGAAATTAAAGAAATTACATATGTATGATTGTTTAAGAGCTAATAAAAGTCTAGCAGCTTGGGGAGTAGAAGGAAGAGTTCCTTTTTTAGACAAGGAATTTATCGACGTTGCGATGTCATTAAATCCGAAGGATAAGATGATAAACGGAGAAAGAATGGAGAAATGGATATTAAGAAAAGCTTTTGAAGAATACCTTCCTAAAGAAATATTGTGGCGTCAGAAAGAACAATTTAGTGATGGGGTAGGATACAGTTGGATTGATACATTAAAAGAAGTAGTAGAGGATGTGGTTTCAGATCAGGATATGAAGGATGCAAAGATTAAATTTCCGATCAAAACTCCAACAACAAAGGAAGAATATTACTACAGATCATTGTTTTCAAATCATTTTCCGTCAAACACAGCTGCGATGTCAGTGCCACAAGAACCATCTGTCGCTTGCAGCACTAAAATAGCACTTGAATGGGATGAAGCTTTCAAGTTGATTAATGAGCCTTCAGGGAGGGCTATTTCAAAGGTCCATCAAGATGCATATTAGGACGTATTTTTAGGTCAAAAATTGTTAATAACTTATCCTTTATATTTAATGATTTTTAATCTGTTGGAGCAGCTTTTTTTGTATATTTGGATGTAAATAATTTTTAGTGTTAAAAATCAAGTTTTAAAACTAAAATTCAAACTAACTATTTTACAATCAATTATGAGCGAAAATCAAGCTAAATATTCAGCGGATAGTATACAGGCGCTGGAGGGTATGGAGCATGTAAGAATGCGTCCATCAATGTATATCGGAGATGTAGGATCAAGAGGGCTTCACCATCTAGTTTATGAAGTAGTTGATAATTCAATTGACGAAGCAATGGCAGGCCATTGTGATAAAATTTCTGTGACCATTAATGAAGACAATTCCGTTACTACTGAGGATAACGGAAGAGGAATCCCTGTTGGAATACATAAAAAAGAAGGTGTTTCAGCTTTGGAAGTTGTTATGACAAAAATTGGTGCCGGGGGTAAATTTGATAAAGACTCCTATAAGGTTTCTGGTGGTCTTCATGGTGTAGGGGTAAGTTGTGTAAATGCACTTTCTGAAAAATTAGTTGCTACGGTTCATAGGGATGGTAAAATATGGGAACAAGAATATTCTCAAGGAAAGTCATTAGAGCCAGTTAAAGAGGTAGGTAAGTCTGATAAAACTGGTACAATTGTTACTTTTTTACCAGATAAAACTATTTTTCAGGATATTAACACTTATAGCTACGATATATTAGCCAATAGACTTCGTGAATTATCCTTTTTGAATAAAGGAATTACAATTACAATCACTGATAAAAGAAATAAAGATAAAGACGGTAATGATGTTCATGAAGAATTTTATTCAAAAGATGGCCTTGTAGAATTTATCAAATTCTTGGATGATACTAGGGAGCCAATAATGAAAGATGTTATAGCTTTTGAAGGAGAAAAAAATGGTGTTCCAGTCGAAGTAGCAATGGTTTACAACACCTCATATTCAGAAAATCTTCACTCATATGTAAATAATATCAATACTCATGAAGGTGGAACACACCTTAGTGGATTTAGAAGAGGACTTACTCATACTCTAAAAAAATACTCTGAAAGTTCAGGAATGTTAGACAAATTAAAATTTGACATTTCTGGTGATGATTTTAGAGAGGGTCTTACAGCAATAATTTCCGTAAAAGTTGCTGAACCACAATTCGAAGGCCAAACCAAAACAAAACTTGGAAATAAGGAGGTTTCTGCTTCTGTAAGTCAAGCAGTGTCTGAGATGTTAAGAGATTATTTGGAAGAACATCCAGATGATGCAAAAACTATTGTTCAAAAGGTAATTTTAGCAGCTCAAGCAAGACATGCAGCTCAGAAGGCACGTGAGATGGTTCAAAGAAAGTCAGTTATGAGCATTGGAGGTCTTCCAGGTAAACTTTCAGATTGCTCTGAACAAGATCCAGCTAAATGTGAAGTTTTCTTAGTTGAGGGGGACTCTGCTGGTGGAACAGCAAAACAGGGAAGAGATAGAGCTTTTCAAGCAATATTACCTCTAAGAGGAAAAATATTGAATGTTGAAAAAGCAATGCAGCATAAGGTTTTTGAAAATGAAGAAATTAGAAATATTTTCACAGCGCTAGGAGTAACAATTGGAACTGAGGAAGATAGTAAAGCTCTAAACATAGAAAAATTAAGATATCATAAAGTTGTAATTATGTGTGATGCTGATATTGATGGAAGTCATATTTCAACTCTTATATTAACTTTTTTCTTCAGATATATGAGAGAGCTGGTAGAAAATGGCCATGTATTTATTGCTACTCCACCTCTATATCTTGTTAAAAAAGGTGCGAAAAAAGAATATGCATGGAATAATGATCAACGAGATAGTATAATGATGAAGTTTGGTGATGGTTGTAAAGTTCAGAGATATAAGGGGCTTGGTGAGATGAACGCAGCTCAGCTATGGGAAACAACTATGAATCCTGAGTTCAGAACACTTAGAAGAGTAGATATAGAAAATGGTATTGAAGCTGATAGAATTTTCTCGATGCTGATGGGTGATGACGTTCCCCCCAGAAGAGAGTTTATTGAAAATAACGCCATCTATGCTAATATAGATGCTTAATAAAAAATTATGAAAGTAACTGTTGTTGGTGCTGGAGCAGTTGGTGCAAGTTGCGCAGAGTATATCGCAATTAAAAATTTTGCCTCAGAAGTAGTCATTTTAGATATTAAGGAAGGATTTGCTGAGGGTAAAGCTATGGACTTAATGCAGACAGCTTCATTAAATGATTTTGACACAAAAATTGTTGGCACCACTAATGATTATTCAAAAACCGACAACAGTGATATTTGTGTTATTACATCTGGTATTCCAAGAAAGCCTGGAATGACAAGAGAGGAGTTAATTGGAATCAATGCAGGTATAGTAAAGGATGTAAGCTCAAAATTACTTGAATCCTCTCCAGAAACAATAATAATAGTCGTAAGTAACCCAATGGATACAATGACTTATCTTGTTCATAAAACAACAGGGGTTCCAAAAAATAGAATAATTGGTATGGGTGGAGCGCTAGATTCCGCAAGATTCAAGTACAGACTTGCAGAAGCATTAAATGCTCCAATTAGCGATGTAGATGGTATGGTTATAGGAGGCCACAGTGATAAGGGTATGGTACCACTTATTTCAAAAGCTACTAGAAATAGTATTAAGGTTACTAATTTTTTGTCTAATCAAAGATTAGATCAAGTACGCGAGGATACCAAGGTCGGAGGAGCAACACTAACTAAACTATTGGGTACATCTGCTTGGTATGCACCAGGTGCAGCCGTGAGCTCACTTGTTCATTCTATCGCTTGTAATCACAATAAAATATTTCCTTGTTCTGCTTTATTGGAGGGTGAATACGGTCTTTCTGATTTATGTATTGGTGTTCCTGTAGTTTTGGGGAAAAATGGAATCGAAGAAATTATTGAATTAGATCTGGATACAGAGGATTTAGCACATCTAACAGAAAGTGCAGAAGGTGTTAAGAAAACCAACTCTCTTTTAACCTTATAGTTTAACCTATATAGGACCACGATTAATTATTGGTCTAATCTGTTGCCTGTTTATCTCTGATATTATATATTTGCACCACTTTTTATTTAAATGAATTATGCAAAATAAAGGATTAGTTAAATTATTCGCCCTATTGTTTGGACTTGTTAGTGTATTCCAATTATCGTTTACATTCAAGTCGAATCAGATTGAAAGTAATGCAAACGAATATGCTATAAGTAAAATCAGCGATTCAGAAATTGATTTTGATAAAAAGAGAAACGAAGAAAAAATAAACTATTTAGATTCCTTATCCAATATATCTGTTTTTAATATTGGAATCGCAGATTATACATATGATGAGGTTAAGGACAGAGCAATGAATCTAGGTCTTGACTTAAAAGGTGGTATTAATGTTATTCTTCAAATTTCAGTTAAGGATATACTACAAAACTTATCTAATAATAGTAAGGATCCAATATTTAATCAAGCGCTTAATGATGCTGAGGAAATTCAAAAAAACAGTCAGAATACATATTTAGAGGATTTCTTTATAGCTTTCGACAATATAAAAGGTGATACCAAATTAGCATCTCCAGATATATTTGCTAACAGAACATTAAGTGAAGAAATTAATTTTAATATGTCAGATGAAGAGGTGCAGCCAATTTTAAAAACAAAAATTGATGAATCTGTAACTTCTGCATTTGAGGTCCTAAGAAAAAGAATTGATAAGTTTGGTGTTACCCAGCCAAACATACAAAGGCTTGGTAATTCAGGTAGAATCCTGGTTGAATTACCTGGTGCAAAAGATGTGGAAAGAGTAAAGGGGTTATTGCAAAGTACTGCTCAATTAGAATTTTGGGATGCCTTCAAGGGTGAAGAATTTCTTTCTTTTATTATTCAAGCTAATGAAATCATCAAATCAAAGACTTCAACTAAAAATATTGAACAAACTGAACTTAGTGAAGTAGAAGAACTTCTAGGAACAGATAATGATTCTATTGCTATTGAAAAGAATCCGATATTAGATCTGATTAAAGGCCAAGGCTATCCAGGTGGACCTGTTGTAGCTATGTTCGATTCAAAGGATGTAAACATCATATCAGAATATCTTTCTGATGCTGATGTAAGATCTTTACTTCTGCCATCTCAGAGATATGTTAAATTTTTATGGGGTATTCCTCAAATGTCAGAAGAGGGAGAAGAATTAGTTGAATTGTATGCCTTAAAAGGAAACAGAGAAAACACTCCACAATTAAGTGGATCAGTAATTACAGACGCAAGACAATCTTATTCTGTTGATGGTATTACTCCAACTGTTAGTATGCAGATGAATACTAAGGGTGCTAAAATCTGGGAGGAAATGACCGGTAATGCGTTCAACCAAAGCTCTCAAATTGCTATTGTTTTAGATGATATTGTATATTCAGCGCCTGGTGTAACTAGTGGACCAATTTCAGGTGGTAATAGTGAAATTTCTGGCGCATTCAATCTTAATGAAGCTATTGATTTAGCTAACGTGCTAAGAGCAGGTAAGTTACCTGCATCTGCTGATATTGTACAGGCTGATGAAGTTGGACCTTCTCTAGGTCAGGAGGCTATCGAATCAGGCACTAACTCATTTATGATTGCTCTTGTACTTGTTTTGGTTTGGATGATGTTTTACTATGGTAAAGTTGGTTTGTATTCAAATATCGCATTGGTACTAAATATTGTTCTAATCTTTGGTATTTTATCTGGATTAGGGGCTGTTTTAACACTTCCTGGAATTGCTGGTATCGTATTGACAATAGGTATTGCTGTTGATGCGAATGTTCTAATATATGAAAGAGTTAGAGAAGAACTTTACAGGGGTAAAAAGGAAAAACCTGCAATTTCTGACGGATATCAAAATGCTTTATCCTCAATTTTAGATGCAAATATTACAACAGGACTAACTGCGTTAATCCTATATACATTTGGAACTGGACCGATCAAAGGATTTGCAACAACACTATTAATAGGTATAATAACTTCTTTATTTACAGCAATTTTTATTTCAAGGCTATTAATTAACTGGGATGTAAATAAAGGTTCTCGACTAAGTTTCTCTACTCCTCTAACAAAAGGGTTATTTAGAAATCTAAATATTGACTTTTTGAAGCGTAGAAAATTAACATATATGATTTCTGGAATTCTTATTGCATCTGGTATATTCTCGCTTTTTACAACTGGTTTAGACGAAGGTATTGACTTTGTAGGAGGAAGAACATATACAGTTAGATTTGCTAATGATGTAAATACTGAAGAAGTTAAAAAATCAACTGATTTGATTTTTGGTAGTTCTGAAATAAAGACTATTGGTAGTCCAAATCAGCTGAAGATTTCAACTAAATATAAAGTTGATGAAAATTCAGCAATTGCTGATGAAGAAGTACAATCAAAACTATTTGAATCTCTTGAAGCATACCTTCCTGAAGGATATACTTATACTCAATTTTTAGATGCTGAAAACAATGTAGGGAAAATGATGTCAGGTAAAGTAAGTCCAACAATTGCAGATGATATTAAACAATCTTCTTTCTGGGCAATTTTAGGTTCACTAATTGTTGTCTTCTTATATATACTGGTCAGATTTAAAAAATGGCAATTTTCACTTGGTGCTGTAGCTGCTGTTTTCCACGACGTTTTAATCGTACTTGGAATATTCTCGCTTACCTACAAATTTATGCCATTCAGCATGGAAATTGATCAAGCATTTATTGCAGCAATTCTTACGGTTATTGGATATTCATTAAATGATACCGTGGTAGTATTTGATAGAATCAGGGAATTCTTAAAAGAACATTCAACTTGGGAGTTTGAAAAAACTGTCAATTCAGCCTTAAATAGTACACTTTCTAGAACCTTGAATACTTCTTTTACAACGCTTGTTGTATTATTAGCTATGTTTACATTTGGTGCTGACTCATTAAGAGGATTATTATTTGCATTAATTGTTGGTGTATTGGTTGGAACTTATTCATCTGTATTTGTTGCAACTCCGATTATGAAGGACACTTTGAAAAAATATAGAGACTAATTAATTTTTTCTTAAATATTTTTTATCTACGTAAAAAGTTCCAAATGGAATTAATGAAGCTGCAGAAACAATAAAAAATTCTATATTGCTCCATTTAAATTTGTTTTTTCCAATTACGCCGAAGATAATATAAACAGCAAATAGGATACCATGTGGCATTCCCACTAATTTTACATAGGTCGGATCATCTAATAGATATTTAATAGGTACAGCAATAAAAAGTAATAATATATAGGATACACCTTCAAGAAAGGCGACTATTCTAAAGATTTTTATCATTAAGATTTAGAGGTTTTTTTAAACATTAGATAAAGACCAATTAATATGAATGGTATACTTAATGTTTGGCCAGTGTTCATGCCAAAGATCCAATCCTCTCTTCCGTCAACTTGAGCTTGTTTGAAAAACTCGACAATAAAACGACTTGACCAAAGAAGAACGAAGAATAATCCAAACAAATATCCAGTTTTCTTTAATTTATCTGTTTTCCAATATATGTGAGCAACTATGAAAAATATAATTATATAACTAAACGCTTCATAAAGTTGTGCAGGGTGTCGAGCAAAATCCTCACCCAGTTTTGAAAATACAACTCCGAAAACACTATCAGTTTCTTTTCCTACAATCTCAGAATTAAAGAAATTTCCTATTCTAATAAAAGCTCCTCCGATAGCAACAGGGATCAGAATTCTGTCAAGAATCCATAATACAGATTTTTTTAAAATTCTGCTGTTGTATAAAAACATTGCAGTTATTATTCCTATTGCGGCTCCATGACTAGCTAAACCTCTAAAGCCTGTAAACTCAAAAGTTGGATTAAATCTAAATGGTAAAAAAACGCTAAAAAAATCTTGATCAAAAAGTTCAATTTGATAAAATATTACATGACCTAAACGTGCACCAATCATTGTGCCTAAAATTGTATAAACAAAAAGGGAGTCTAGCTTTTCCATAGACAAGCCTTCTTTTTTGTATATAATTTGCATTATGTAAAAGCCTAAGATAAATGCTAACATCCACATCAAACTATAATAGTAAACAGTAAATTTTCCAAAAATTGTAAAACCCTCAGATGTAGGATCCCAAACAAATTGTAATATTTCCATAATTATTTTCTTTTAATTTTTTCAGGTACAGGATCATATCCAGATGTTCCCCATGGATGGCATCTTAAAATTCTTCGAACTGCAAGATATGATCCAAAAAATAATCCGTGCTTTCTCAATGCTTCAATTGAGTAATGAGAACATGTAGGCTGATGTCTGCATGTTGCAGGAAAATACGGTGATATAGCTCTTTGATAAAACTTAATCATTAAAATAAATGGATAGATCAAAAATTTCATCCGCTAATCAATTGTAAATGATGAATCTTTATCAGAGTCGTTAATAGAAATGCCTTTATTTTTAAGCATATCTCTTATCTTATCACTTAGCTCATAATTTTTATTTTTTCTTGCATCATTTCTTAGCTCAAGAAGAACATCAATTACATCATTAATTTTGCTGTTTTCATTATTGGGTAAGTTTGATTTTTGAAGTCCCATTACGTCAAACACAAATGAATTCATTGATTTTAGTAAATCTTGCCAATCCTCTTTAGAAATATTAGACTTTTCTTGATTCACTTTATTTATAAACTTTACAGCATCAAATATATTTGCTATCAAAATTGGTGTATTAAAGTCATCGTTCATTGCTTCGTAACAATTATTTACCCATTCTTTAATATCAAAATCTGACTTATTGCTAAAATCTTTAAAGCTTTCTAAAATATTAATTGCATCAATTAATTTATTGTATCCTTTTTCCGCAGCTAGTAGAGCATCATTGCTCAAATCTAAAACACTCCTATAGTGAGCTTGAAGCATAAAAAATTTAACACTAGATTCAGAAAAAGTCTTAGAAAGCAAAGGAGATCCCTTAGAAAAAATTTCATCAGGTAAAATATTATTATCTGTGGATTTTGACATTTTTTGACCGTTTAAGGTCAACATATTTGCGTGAACCCAGTAATTAGCAGCATTTGTACCGAAACATACATTAGATTGTGCAATTTCACATTCATGGTGTGGAAACTTTAAATCAATTCCTCCACCGTGAATATCAAAAATATCACCTAGATATTTATTACTCATGGCAGTACATTCAATGTGCCACCCAGGAAATCCTTCACCCCATGGTGAGTTCCATTTCATGATGTGTTTTGGTTCAGCTTTTTTCCACAAAGCAAAATCTTGAGGGTTTTTTTTATCAGATTGACCATCTAATGATCTTGTATTATGAATTAAATCTTCTAAATTTCGCTTACTTAAAATCCCATAATTATTGGACTTGCTATATTTAAAAACATCAAAATAAACAGAACCATTAACTACATACGCTATACCTTTATCAATTATTTTATCAATAAGTTTAATTTGATCGGAGATATGACCAGTAGCAGTGGGTTCTATATTAGGAGGTAATAAGTTAAATTTCCTTACGGTATCGTGAAAATCATAAGTATACTTTTGAACCACTTCCATCGGTTCCAGATTCTCAATTCTAGCTTTCTTGCTGATTCTATCTTCACCCACATCTTCATCATTTTCTAAATGACCAACATCTGTTATATTTCGAACATACCTTACTTTATACCCAATATGATTTAGATACCTGTAAATAATATCAAATGATGTAAAGGTTCTTAAATTTCCTAAGTGAACATTACTGTAGACTGTAGGTCCACATACATACATGCCCACATGGTCTTTAGTGACAGTGTTGAAAGTTTCTTTTTCGCCAGAAATACTGTTATATATCTTTAATTCTTGATTAACAGATTGCATGTAATAAAATTACACTTTATATTCCATTGAAAGAAGTATCTAATTGAATATATTTAAGGAATTCTTCTTTAGTTGAACTGTCGTACTTAAATTTACCTCCAAACTCGCTTGTAACAGTACTTGAAGAGACGTCTTTAATTCCTCTTGAATTGACACACAAATGTTTAGCATCTATTACACAAGCTACATCATCTGTTCCAAGGGCTTCCTGAAGTTCCTTAACAATTTGTTTAGTAAGTCTTTCTTGAACCTGTGGTCTTTTAGCATAATATTCAACTATTCTATTCATTTTAGAAAGTCCGATTACATTACCACTAGAAATGTATGCAATATGTGCTTTACCCACAATTGGTAAAAAATGGTGCTCACAAGTTGAATAAAGTGTGATATCTTTTTCAACAAGCATTTCACTGTAATTATACTTATTATCAAATGTGGCAGCCTTTGGTTTATTTTTTGGATTTAAACCATAAAATAATTCTTTTACATACGATTTTGCTATTCTTTTCGGAGTACCTCTTAAACTATCATCGGTTAAATCTAAACCCAAAGTCAGCATGATTTCTTTAACATGCTCTTGAATTATAGAAATTTTTTCTTCATCAGTTTTATCAAATGCATCATCTCTAATTGGAGTAAAGTCGGATGTTGAGATGTGATCATCACCAATCTCATCATCTGTCAACAGAATTTTATCATTTATCCTCATAATTAAAATTTAAATTCGTTTGTAATTAAACAATTATCGTGCCTAATATAAAGAAGATTTTTTAAGAAAAAAATATTCAGAAATAATATCAACGATTCTAATTAAAAAAAATAAATTAAATTAGCCATACACAGATAGATTTATGAGGATACATAGGATTTTATTTTTAATATTTATTTTGTTTTATTTTGATGCTCATTCACAAAGATCTAATAATAATTCTTGGATATTTAAATTTGAAAAAAATATTGATTTGCCTTTTACACAGGTAGAGATTGATATGATAATAAATGCTTACGGATCTGAAAAATTACAAAGAATAACTTCAGAAAAAGTACTAGAGAAATTTTACAAAAACATCTTAAGAAACAGGGTAAACATTCGCAAAAAAAAATATTATCCTGATGAGAATATTCCTAAACTTTCATCAAAGGGGCCAAAGTTAAATCAAAATAAAATTAACCTTGAGAAATTTAACCCACTTCTTTATGATTTTCCGTTTTTTTCAAAAAATTCTCATTATTACAGAGTTGATCAAACAGATTTTTTAGTTATTATTAATCCGCAAGAATTAGAATGAGATTAATATTAATATTTATTTTATTATTTCCTTATTTCATCTTTTCACAAGATTTTAATATCAATGATATAGATGGTCAAACCATATTTGTTTGTGATGGTAATTTTTATGATTCTGGTGGACCTAACCAAAATTATCAAGGAAATCAAAATTTTACAGTTACCCTATGTCCGGAAAATGGTCCAACTCAACAATTATCATTGGAATTTGAAGAGTTTTCAGTAATTGGCTATGTTGGTTTAGATTATTTAGCTATTTATAACGGAGATAGTACTGATGCTGAGGAATTTGGGATTTTTACACAAAATGATGGAGATGATCCTCCTCCAAATGATGGCCAGCCAATTGTGGCTAACAATCCAACGGGTTGCTTAACGGTTGTTTTTGTTAGTGATAATTCGGTGAGTGCAAACGGATGGGAGGCTATTATTAACTGTGAGGAACCATGTCAAGAAGTAACAGCTGCGATTGATTCTAATCCATCAGTAAATGTTGATGGATCAATTGAGGTAGACTTAGATGAGCAAATTGAATTTACTGCAATTGGAACTTTTTCAAATGAAATAAGTGATGATGCCATTTATGAATGGAATTTAGATGATGGGACAATTTTATATGGGGAAAATATTCAACATTCATTTTCCACTGCTGGTCTCTATACAGTTTCTTTAACAATCACTGATTATAATGATTGTACCTCAAATACTGCTGAGATCCAAGTAATTGCAGGGGCTACAACACCAGGTAATCCCTATGTAAGTGCGGGAGTTGATATAAATCTCGATTGCCCTCAAGTTGTAGAGTTAAGTGCAGAATTTTTAGATATTGGAGAAACTGATACTTATTCGGTAAACGAAATAGCTTTTGTTCCGCCCTTTCCCTTTAATGGGCTCCTAAATTCAGTAAATACAAATATTGATGATTCTTGGGATTCCCCACAAAACCTACCATTTGATTTTTGTTTTTTTGGAAATTTAGAACAAGAATTTCAGGTAGGCTCAAACGGAATAATAAGATTTGATGTTGATCCAAATGACACATGGAACGACTATGTTCTTCAAAATAACTCTACTTATGATATTCCTACAAATGGGCCTGAAGCCATAGCAGAAGGTAATATTTTTACCCCTGTTCATGATATTTATCCAAGTACCCAGTGGAGTTTCGAAGAAATAGCTTGGGAGATAATCGGAGAATATCCTAACAGAGTACTGGCTGTAAGTTTTTATGATGTACCAATGTGGAACTGTAATAATTTACTGGCAACTCACATGGCTGTTTTATACGAAACAACAAATGTTATTGACATATATGTTGCTGAAAAAAATATTTGCAGCACCTTTAATCAAGGTGCTGCAGCAATCGGTATACAAAATAACCTTGGCACAGAGGGCTATGTGCCTCCAAATCGAAATTCGTCAGACACACCATGGGCAGTAACCAATGAAGCCTGGAGATTTACCCCCACAGGTGAAAGCATTATTGAATTTGAGTGGTTAGATGGTGATGGAAATATTATATCAGATGACCCTAATTTTGAGGTTCTTGCTAACGAAACAACAACATATACCGCCAGAGTTATATACACAACATGTACAGGAAATCCTATCGTTGTTGAAGATGAAATTACAATTACTGTTGATGAGCCACCCTTTAACGTTGAATCGGTGGTAGAAATTGAAGAGAATGATACAGTTGTAACGATTGAAGGAGATAATATTGAGCTTTGTAGTGATGATTTACCTATAACCGTAAATAGTTTATATCAATCAGAAACTGCTTCATACGAATGGTATTTAGACGGTCAACCTCTTGGAGTAAATGATTCCTCTTTAAACATTACATCAGCTGAAACCGGAACATATACAATTCAAGTTTATGATCAGGATTGCATAGTCTTAGATGACATTAGAATTAATTTTGGAAATCCTAATGATTCATCTTTTGAATTGACGGCTACTTGTGATGGAGCAACAGCTTTGGTTACAGGAGTACCAGGAGGTTTATTTGCTTTTGCAGAGACGCCTACAGATGGAGCAGTGATAGATCCTGATACTGGATCTATTACAGGTGGATCCTATGGATCAACTTACAATATTGAATACACCACAAATAATGCTTGTCCTTCAACATCTACAATGGAGGTTACTATACTTGATGAAGACGATTCTTCTTTTGAATTGACTGCTACTTGTGATGGTGCCACTGCTAATATATTAGGAGATATGGGTGGTATTTTTAGTTTTGTTGATATTCCTAATGATGGTGCAGAAATTGAACCCGCAAGTGGTGATATTACTGGTGGTGGATATGACACAACTTACAATGTAAGATATACCTCACCGGGCCCATGTTTTTCATTTACAGATCTTTCTGTAACAACATTAGCTATCGATGACTCATCTTTTGAGTTAACGCCAACATGTGACGGTGCTATTGCTACAATTCTTGGAGATTTAGGAGGTACTTTCGAGTTGGTTGACCCTATCGATGATGCTATAATCGATTCTAATACTGGAATAATTACTGGTGGTAATTATCAAACCACATACAATGTAATATATACCACCTCTGGAGAATGCTCTGATACAATGGAGATGCAGGTAACCTCACTTGAAGAAGAGGATGCAAGTTTTGAGTTAACGCCAACATGTGACGGTGCTATTGCTACAATTCTTGGAGACCCAGGTGGAAGTTTTAATTTTGTTGATTTACCTTCTGATAACGCGGTAATTGATCCTGTTTCGGGTGAAATTATCAACGGTACATATGGTTCAACTTATCTCGTATCTTATACAACAAACGGTGAATGTCAATTAACCAGTGAAATTGAGGTTTCACCAATTGCTGATGATTCTTCTTTCGAATTAACCGCTACATGTGACGGAGCCATAGCAATAATCAACGGACTGGAGGATGGTACTTTTACTTTTGCAAATGAACCAGCAGACGGGGCAGTGATCGATCCTCAAACAGGACTTGTTTCAGGAGGTGATTATGGAAGTGAGTATCAAATTAACTATACTACAGACGGACCATGTCCTACAACTACAACTGAAACTGTAATGGTTAATAGTCCTCCTGAAATAGTTGATCCTAGCCCACTAGAAGTTTGCGACGATAACATTGCAGACGGATTAACCGAGATGGATTTAACAATTAAAAATTCTGAGATTACTAATGGCAATCCAAATTACTCTGTGAGCTATTATTTTTCTGAGACTAATGCACTTAATGGGGAAGACCCACTACCAGTAAATTATACCAATATTAGTAATCCACAAACAGTTCATGTCAGAGTAGTAGATATAAATACAAATTGTTTTGCAACTACAACATTAGATTTAATTGTTATAACAGCCCCTTCAGCGACTTCACCTTCACCTCTAGAGTATTGTGATGCTGATGCAGATGGATTCGGTGTGTTTAATTTATCTCAACTTGATAATATTATTTCTGATGGACAAACTGGTTTATCTATTACCTATCATGAGACCCAGGCAGATGCAGAAAATAATATAAATGCTATTATAGGTGATTATAATAATATAAACCCTTACAGTCAAATTATTTATATTAGAATTGAAAGCTCTACAGTTGTCACCGATTGTGCAACTTTCCTTGACGTTTTATTAGTTGTTAATGATGTTCCACAGATAAATACTGAGCCTTCTTCATTAGAGGTGTGTGATGATGACACTGATGGTTTTGCTTTGTTTGATTTAAGTCTTAGTAATGATGAAGTACTTAATGGTTTAGATCCTTCAGAGTTTACCATAACTTATTATGAGAGTGCAGAAAATGCAGAAAATGCAGAAAATCCTATTGTAACTCCTTTTGCCTATACTAATATAACTGCATTTAATCAGGTTGTTTGGGTTCACGTTGAAAACAACACAACAGCATGTTACAACACAAGCAGTATAGAATTAACTGTAAATGAGTTACCTGTACTTACACAGCCAGATCCTCTTAATCTATGCGATTATAACAATCCTGGTGACGAAGTAGAAGAATTTACTCTAGAAGACAGTATTGGACAAGTATTACAAGGACAAACAGGTATTGGAATAACCTTCTATGAGACACAAGAAGATGCAGATAATGCTGCTAATCCAATTGTTAGCCCTTATACCAATACAAGTAATGCTCAAACAATCTATTTAAGAGGAGAAAATGAAATTACAGGATGTTATTCTACTATTACATTAGACTTAAGGGTAAATCCTATTCCAAGTCCTGTAGTTCCTGAGCCTATAGAGGAATGTGATGAAGATAATGACGGATTTACGTTCTTCACAGTAGAAGCTAATGAAGTAGATATTATTAACGGAGAGTTAGACATTGTACTTTCTTACTATGAGACAATGACCAATGCAGAAAATGCTATAGATACTATTATTAGTCCTTATTATAATATTGTTCCTGACAGTCAAATCATATTTGTTAGAGCTGAAAATGTTGTTACAGGTTGTATTAACATAGTGGAGCAAGAACTCGTCACGATTCCTTCACCAGAATTACCATTGATCATAGAAGATATTATTGTGTGTGATGATGATTATGATGGGATTACAGTATTTGATTTGACTCAAAGAGATGAAGATATCTTTGGAGAACAAAGCACTACAGACTTTGGTTTAACTTATCACGAGACACTAATAGATGCAGAGACGGGAGAAAATCCTATTATAAATACTACTAGTTATGAAAACTTAACCAATCCACAGACTATTTTTGTAAGACTTGAAGATCTTAATAATGAATGTGTAAGTATAGGTGAATTTAACCTTATTGTTGCTCTTCCTCCTGTTATCGTACAGCCTACAGCATTAGAAAAATGTGATGATGAGATTGCTGATGAAACTACAGAGTTTGATTTAACGGTTAAAAATGATGAGATAACAGTGGGTAATGTAGATTGGGAGGTTATTTATTATGAAATAGAAGAAGATGCTTTAGCTGGAACAAATGCTATTGAAAATCCTGAGGCTTATACGAATACTTCTGTTGCAGGCAATGCTGCTAATCCACAAACACTACACGTGGCAGTTGTAAATACAGAAGGCTGTATTGCTTATACAACTTTAACAATAAGGGTGCTACCTAATCCAACACCAAGTACAGACCCTGCGGATATTGAATTATGTGATTATGATAATACAGGTGACCAGATAGAAATCTTTGATATTACCATCAATGAAGCATATATCATCAATGGAGAGCCTGGAGTAAGTGTTGCTTATTATGAGTCTTTAGAAAATGCTACAGATCAAATAGATCCTATTGCAGATCCTACTACTTATACTAATATAGAACCAGGACAACAAACAATCTATGTAAGAGTAACCAATGATACTACAGGATGCTTTACCATTGTTACCTTTGATATTATAGTAAACCCTTTACCAGATATTGGGGATGTTCCTGATGTAATTGCCTGTGAATTAAACACAGATGATTTTTATGATTTTGATCTAGATACTGTCACCATTGAACTATTAGGTTCTCAGGATCCTGCAAACTTCACGGTAACTTATCATGAGACACAAGAAGATGCAGATAACGCAGAAAATGCACTGGTTAGCCCTTATACAAATCTTACAAATCCACAATTACTCTTTGTAAATATCACCAATAATATTACAGGATGTAATATTACAGGAGCTGGCTTTAATATAGAAGTACAAGAAGCGGCTATTGCAAATGGTGATGGAGTACCCGCAGAACTTATAATATGTGATGATCCAAATACGGCTAATGATGGTTTAGCTCAGTTCAATCTGACAGATTTAAATGCACAGATATTAGACGGACAAGACCCTGTAAACTTTACTGTGACTTATTATGCGAATGAAGAAGATGCTGAAGCTTCGATAAATCCGTTACCGACCAGCTTTGAAAATACTGAAAACCCACAAGTTATTTTTGCTAGAGTGGATAATGACACCACTGTAGATGATCAATGTTATGATATTACACAGGCAACCTTATTAGTCAATTTACTTCCTGAATTTACTCTAGAGGATAGTTATACCGCTTGTGTTGATGTAAATGGAACAGAATTAATACCACCTACAGTAATGGAAATCAATTTATCAGCTAGTGAATATACCTTTGAATGGATTAATCCAACAGGAACTCTGGAAGCCACCACAGCAGCGCACACTCCATTAATGGGAGGAACATATACAGCTGTGGCTACTAATATATTGACTGGCTGTAGAAAAGAAGTTACAACAGAAGTAATCCCTAGCTCACCTGCTATTGTAGTAGACCCTATCGTAACTACTGAATTCTTTGCAGAAGAAGCTATTATACAAGTAGGTGTTGAAGGGTATGGCGATTATGAATATAGGTTAGATAATGGTCCTTGGCAAACAGAAAATACATTTAACGACGTATCGGCTGGGTTCCATGAAGTAACTGTCAGGGATTTAAATGGCTGCGGAATAAGTACTGCTACTGTATTAGTAATTGATTATCCGAGATTCTTTACACCTAACGGAGATGGATATAATGATACTTGGCGAGTGGAAGGATTAGAAACAAGACCGCAAGCATCTATATATATTTTTGATAGATACGGTAAATTACTAAAACAACTAAGCCCTATAAGTGAAGGTTGGGACGGAACATTTAACGGAAAACCTCTACCAGCTACTGATTATTGGTTCAGCATTACATTAGATGTGATTTATGGAAGTGATGAAAGTAATGTCAAAACATTTACAGGACACTTTAGCCTTAAAAGATAAATAACTACTTAACTAGAAAATCGTCGAAACAGAAATAGTAACAGCTGTATTTTGAGCGTCAACATTAATTTGATTTGTTAGACCAGTATCATAAAGTCTTTTGTATTTAGATGAATTGATTTTTACAAATGATAAATCAATCATAGTATCGTTTAGCTTGTATCCAATTCCAAGAGAGAATCCGTTAACTGAATCATCAATATTATCAAACTCGGAAACGGTATCGGAGTTATATGGAGAATCTTCAATCATATACCCACCTCTAAAGCTTAATCTATCGGCAAGAATTTCAGCACCAAACCTATATGTGTTAACATCTTTGAGTCTAAGCGATATTTCCTGATTAAGGTTTGAAAAGTGTATGTCATTTTGAGGTTTAAATTTCATTGAGCTGTAATCTCTTCTAGAAAAATCAAAGCTGAATAAACCGAAATTTTTAAACACAAAAGCTGTACTTGCTGTTATTTTAGAAGGGGTTTTTAGAGTATAATCTTCGTAAATATTTATCGCATTTGGATTAGTTATTAGTAACGAAACATTATCATCTTCATCAATAATAGAGGTTTCTAGGTATTGACTTGTTTCTTCAGAAATTGTATACCAAGTAGGGGAGTCATAAGTAAAACCAAACCTAATAACATCAGAAACTTTAGTAATCATACCTAACTGAGCTGAAAATCCTTCTCCAAAAGTTGAAAGTCTATTTTCAAAGTATATCTCATTAATTCTAAATTGACCAGATTCACCATTTGAATTAGTCTCATTCAAAATTGTATAGTTGTCATAATCAACAAAGTGACTATTTAAATTTAATCCAAAATAAATATTGTCTTTGTATTTAAATCCAGCATTAAATGAAAGTTTACCATTGTATCCTCTTGAGATAGACCTATAACTCTGATTGAATGTGCCTGTCGGAACATTTGATATGTAAGAACTATTATTATCAGTAAATTCTAAGGGATCAATTATAAAAGATTCATATCCTAAGAATGCTTGCTGATGAGCGTATCCGTATGTATTACCAATATCGACATATGCATTAGTTATTGACTCACCTTCAAAAGCCGAAATCTGATCTAATCTTAAGCCTTCTGCATTACTTAAAAAATAGCTATCAATTGAATTGTTATTATTGGCATTAAAAATTGAAAACTCATTAAAATTATTTTTAGACTGATTATAGGACACACCAATAGAAATTTTTTTCCAATTATTGTCACCATCAATATTTTCAAAATTTATCACACCACCAATTTGATTCAAAGTAAAGTTGTTTTTATCAAAATCATTAAATGCATTTAACATAGATACTTCTCCGGATTTATTATCTGAACCAAAGCTTAATGAAAAGTGTCCATCATTTAAAATAGCTGAACTAGCAGGGTTTATTGCTATTGCACTTAAATCTCCACCCAAGGCACCAAAAGCACCACTCATCGAGTTAAATCTGGCCGTTCCTTGGTAAGAGTTGCTTGAGTAATTTAAAGCATCATTAATATTCTGAGAATAAATAACACTATATGTAGTAAACACTGCAATTAAAAAGATTTTTAATTTACATTTCATAATAAATTTTTAAAAATTATCTACCAGATTTACCACCTCTAGATGGACTAGATCCTGATGAGATTCCACCACCTCTTGAGTAAGATGAGCTGGAGGATGGGCTGTAACTTGGCCTAGAAAAGTTACCACCTGATGATGAACCTGATGGCTTATAATTATTGTTGCTAGGTCTTGAATAGTTATTGCTAGGTCTCGAGTAGTTATTATTACTGGGTTTGGAATTATTATAATAACCATTACCTGAACTATTAGAAGGTTTTGACAAACTATTTGAAGATCCAGCATTATTGAAGGGTTTATTGTACATGTTTGGGTTTACCCTTGCTGAACTATTAATTCTATCAATTCTAGACAATCTATCACTTAAGCTATTAGAGTTAGATCTATTAAATCTATCACTGATGTTTGTATTTGAAAAATTATTAGACCTGTTCGATATCATATTTCTTGAACTTCTTCTGCCGCTAATAAATGATACATTCGAATTAAAGTCTCTTCCGTATGGGTTATAATTATACCATGAGTTATAAGGCCTCCACCATGGGTAATAACCATATGCATATCCATACCCATATCCATATCCAAAGTAAAAGGAGTCATAATATCCCCAGAAAGGGTTGAAAGGATCATACATTCCTACATAAAAAGGGAATGGTCTGGACCAATAATTATTGTAACCGTAACCCCACGTATTTAAACCCCCATAACCGAAACCATAATTCCACATCCAATTTGGATATCTCCATCTAGACCAAAAACCATCATGATGATATGAGTGAATATTAATTACAATCGAATCTTTGTAATCTCCCCATGGTCCATAATTTTTTTCAATTGTATCGTTTTGCGAAGTTCTGTAATTTTCTACGTCTGTAAATAACTGATCACTAGTCTCAGTTTCCGAATACATCAAGGCTTTTTCGCTAAAGGCAGATTTATAATAATCATTATTTGCATTATCATTAATTTCTTGATTTTCAACAACTGCATAATCTTTTGAAATATCATTACTCTGATATATACCGTCGTTTATATAACCGCTATATTGATATGACCCACATGAAGTAATAAGTAATGCTACAAATAGAAAATGAAATAATTTGTTTAAGAAATAAAATTTTTTGTGGTCCATATCTCTAATTTTAATTGTTGAACATTCTAAAATTAACTAGATTTGTAATCTATATTTTATTTAAAATCAATTGTTATGCCAAGTTACAAAAAATGGATAAAAAATTAGTTACTAGAGAAGAAGATTATTCTAAGTGGTATAACGAGCTTATTGTTAAGGCCGGTCTGGCAGAAAATTCTGCGGTTAGAGGATGTATGATAATTAAACCATATGGTTATGCTATATGGGAAAAAATGCAATCTCAATTGGATAAAATGTTCAAAGAAAGTGGCCATGAAAACGCATATTTCCCCCTTTTTGTTCCTAAAAGCTTATTTGAAGCAGAGGAAAAGAATGCTGAAGGTTTTGCTAAAGAATGTGCAATAGTAACGCACTACAGATTACAAAATGATCCTGAAAATAAAGGTAAACTTCGTGTAGATCCAAATGCAAAATTAGAAGAAGAGTTAATTATTAGACCTACAAGTGAGGCTATTATATGGAGTACTTACAAAAATTGGATTCAGTCTTACAGGGATTTACCAATTTTAATAAATCAATGGGCTAATGTTGTTCGTTGGGAGATGAGAACCAGATTGTTTCTAAGAACCGCGGAGTTTCTTTGGCAAGAAGGACACACTGCACATGAAACAAAAAATGAGGCAATAGAAGAAACAATCATGATAAACAATTTATATGCTGATTTTGCTGAAAACTTTATGTCAATGCCTGTTATAAAAGGGGTTAAATCTAAAAATGAAACATTTGCAGGTGCAGACAAAACATATTGTATAGAGGCTTTGATGCAAGACGGTAAAGCTCTGCAGGCTGGTACTTCTCATTTTCTTGCTCAAAATTTTGCAAAAGCTTTTGATGTTAAATTTGCTGATCGAGATGGTAAATTAAATTATGTTTGGGCTACTTCATGGGGTGTTTCCTCCAGACTTATGGGTGCATTGGTTATGACACACAGTGATGATAGGGGATTGGTTTTACCTCCAAAATTAGCTCCTCATCAGGTGATTTTTGTTCCAATCTACAAAAATGAAGAACAACTAAAATCAATATCTGAAGTTGTAAAAGATCTAAGATATAAATTAAATGAAGTTGGTGTCAGTTCAAAATTTGACGATAGAGAAACTAAAAGACCAGGTGAAAAATTTGCTCAACATGAGATTCAAGGTGTTCCTGTTAGAATCACAATTGGACCAAAAGATCTGGAAAAAAATTCTTTAGAGATATTTAGAAGAGATACATTTGAAAAGCAATTTATTCAAATTAATGATTCTGTTGAATATGTTTTGCAATTACTTGATCAAATTCAGGATAATCTATTTGAAAAAGCTTTGAGTTTTAGGGATGAAAATATTACTGAGGTTGATGATTTTGATGATTTTAAAAATATTTTAGAAAATAAGGGTGGATTTATATCAGCACATTGGGATGGGACTGATGAAACTGAGAACAAAATAAAGGAGTTGACAAAAGCTACAATAAGATGTATTCCGGAAGGAGTAAAAAGTGCAGGAAAATGTATCTTTTCAGGAAAACCTTCAGAGCAAAGAGTTCTCTTTGCAAAAGCATATTAGCAAATCACTTACATTTTTTCTTCAAGAAGTTGTATCATTTAAAAATAGTTGTATTTTTGCACGCGCAACTATTGTTAAACAATAATTGGCCCGTTCGTCTATCGGCTAGGACGCCAGGTTTTCATCCTGGTAAGAGGGGTTCGATTCCCCTACGGGCTACAAAATTTAAAAATTATGGCAAATCATAAATCAGCTATTAAAAGAATTAGAAGTAGCGAAGTAAAAAAACAAAGAAACAGATATCAGCATAAAACTGCTAGAACTGCTATGAAAAAATTCTTTGAAATAACCAAAAAGAAAGATGCTGAAAAGGAGCTACCATTGTTAGTTTCAATGATTGATAAGCTAGCTAAAAACAATATTATCCATGATAATAAGGCTGCAAATTTAAAAGCTAATTTTGCCAAGCACGCTAGCGGTCTAAAGAAATAAACTTTTCAACAAAGCTATAGTATTTACTGTTTTTTTAGAGTTTCTAACATAAATGACCTTGAAAATATAAAAGCTTTTTCACGGCTTTCAGGATTACCTCCTAAATTTACTCCTCTATCAACACAAAACAGAAATCCGATCTTTTGCATTATGGGTGAAGACATAGGAAAGTTTAAGTAGTTCATTAAAACATCTCCTTCAGAATTAAGTTTAAACAAACAGTTTTTAAAACTATATCCTTTTTCGTTAAATTGAACTGGCTCTTGGCTGTCAAATGAATGATGAGAATTAGGATATACAGTTAAATTGACATTTGAATTTTTAGATATTTTTTTTACAAAATTAACACATGGTTCAGAAGGTGTCCAATCGTCTAATTCTCCGATTAAAATATGAATTGGTGCATCAGTGAATTCTGTATTTTCAGGATCAAAAAAACAAGGAGGGTAAAAAGCCAAATGTGATGCAAATTTTAAATCATCAGTAATAGCATTCATCACTGGTTTCCATCCTGAAAACAAAGCTACAGCACCTCCTAAGCTCCATCCCGTTATTGATACTTTATTCTTGTCAATATTTGGATGATTTGCTAATTCTGCAAACGCACTATATGCATCTAAAATAATTGCTGCAGTGGTTACTTCAACCTGTGAACCAACAGTGGATAATATATTTCTGCTTTTGAAACTATTTAATTCAAATGTAGCAAAACCACTTTGCTGATACATTTGCATATATTCATAGTGATGCTCTCTCCATCCTAAGCTTCCAGCTACTCCAATAATTAAAGGGTATTTTTTTTTCTTACCAAGGGAATCATTAGGTAAGGTTAACTTTCCGAAAACTTCTTGCTCCTGCTGGTTTTCAAGGTCTGAAATTATATCACTTAAAGCAAATGGATTAGCACTCTTAAAAACTATCTTCTCTGTTTTTTGTGCATTTGTATTAAAAAAAATTAAGAAGAAAAGTATAATAAATAAACGCACAATTTTATTATTATTTAATAGATATTTTATCCATTCATAGAAATAAGAAACTCTTCATTGCTGAGGGTTTGTTTAAATCTTTCATTGATAAATTCCATAGCTTCTACAGGATTCATGTCTGCAAGATACTTTCTCATGACCCACATTCTCTGAACAGTTTTTTCATCTAATAATAAGTCATCTCTTCTAGTACTAGATGATGTAAGATCAATTGCTGGGAATATTCTTCTATTTGCAATATTTCTATCAAGTTGAAGCTCCATATTACCAGTTCCTTTAAATTCTTCAAAAATAACCTCATCCATTTTAGATCCAGTTTCAGTTAATGCAGTTGCAATAATGGATAAAGAACCACCATTTTCTATATTTCTTGCAGCTCCAAAAAATCTTTTGGGTTTATGTAATGCATTTGCATCTACTCCACCACTTAAGATTTTACCTGAGGCAGGTTGTACAGTATTATAGGCTCTTGCAAGTCTGGTAATAGAATCAAGTAAAATCACAACGTCATAACCGCATTCAACTAATCTTTTAGCTTTTTCAAGAACTATGTTTGCTATTCTTACATGTTCATTTGCTTCTTTATCAAAAGTTGAAGCAATTACTTCGCCTTTAACATTTCTTTGCATATCGGTAACTTCTTCAGGTCTTTCATCGATTAAAAGAATCAATTGATAAACCTCAGGATGATTTGCAGCAATTGCGTTAGCGACATCTTTTAAAAGCATGGTTTTACCAGTTTTAGGTTGAGAAACAATCATACCTCTTTGTCCTTTTCCAATTGGAGAAAATAAATCAATTACTCTTGTGGAAATTGTATTATTTTTATCTGAAAGATTAAATTTTTCGTCAGGGAATAATGGTGTAAGATGTTCAAAAGATACACGATCTCTAACAATCTTTGGATCAAGTCCGTTAATTTTATTTACCTGAATTAAGGGAAAATATTTTTCACCTTCTTTTGGAGGTCTAACATTTCCAAGTACAGTATCTCCCTTCTTTAAACCAAATAATCTAATCTGTGATTGAGAAACATAAATATCATCAGGAGATGAAAGGTAGTGATAATCCGAAGATCTTAGAAAACCATAACCATCTTGCATTATATCAAGAACACCTTCACTTTCGATAATTGCATCAAATTCAAAATCAGGTTCTTTGTATCTGTTTCTAGTATCTCTATTACCGTTTGGTTCACCCTTAGGCTTACGATTTCTGTTATCTCTTTGATGATTATTAGGTTTTTTATCCTGTCTTTCTTTAACATCATCAGAAGAATTATCGACATTTTGATCATTATTATTTGATCTAGATCTAGGATTAAATTTAGGTTTTGTTGCAACTTTTTTTTCACCCTCTTTTTCTTCGGGGTTAGAGGCTTGATGATCTAGAATTTTATAAACTAAATCTAATTTTTTTAGAGTTTTATACTTTGAGATTTTTAGTTCTTCTGCAATCTCCTGTAACTCAGCTAATTTTTTTTCTTTTAATTTTGATATTTCAAACATTGTTTTTTATTAATTTTTTTTGAAAATAAGCTCTAACGAGCAATTGTGTATATATAGGAATATAATCTTTGAAGTTGGAAATTTATACACTGAAATAGTGAATTCCGGTACAATTATACAACATTATTTTAAAATCAACCTAATTTTTTTTTATTTCTGCTAAATTTGTTTTGTAAAAAATTAAAATATGATACAAAGAATACAAACCCTTTATTTGTTATTGGCTTCTGTTTTTTATTTTTGCTATTGGTTTTTTGGATTAAATTGGTATCAGTCAGGATTTAAAATACTCCAAGATAATTTTAGCAATGACTTCGTTATAAACTCCCCGATTTTAGAGTTAATTTTAATAATTACATCTTATATTCCATTAGTAATCCTGATTATCTGTGTTATTTCGATATTCTCTTATAAATCCAGAATCAAACAAATTTTAATTTGTAAAATATCTCTTTATCTAAGTTTGTTTATGTCTTTTTACACATTATTTTATTTTTATTTTACCTTGGAAGGATTGGTAGCAATTATGTCATCTAAAACCTTAGAGATTTTAATGTATGCAGCAATTCTAAATCCGTTTGTGTGTAGTTATTTGATTTATTTGGCATTAAAGTCTATTAGAAATGATAATGAACTAATTGAATCCTTGGACAGAATTAGATAATTATCTGTTAAACTCGATAATTTCCAAATTTTCAATTTTTTTCCCATCTATTTCAAATCGCACCATAGTTCTTTTGTTATGAAACCCATGTTTTCCGATTGCTCCGGGATTTATATGAAGTAGATTATTTTTTTTATCATTAATTACTTTTAAAATGTGAGAATGTCCGCAAATGAATAAGTCTACTTTTTCAGATTTTAATCCTTCAGAAATCCTTTTATTGTATCGATTTGGATAGCCACCAATGTGTGTTATCCACACTCTAATATTTTCACAACTAAATCTGTAATCAAGGGGAAACTCATTCCTTATTAGATGATTGTCAATATTCCCGTATACGCCTTTCAAAGGTTTTAACCGCTTAATTTTATCGACTACCTCAATACTTCCAATATCTCCAGCATGCCAAACCTCATCAACTGATTCACAATAGGATAATATTTTGTCATCAATATATCCGTGAGTATCTGATATTAGAAGAATCTTTTTCAAATTAATTTTAAATAATTATTAAGCATATATTTGTTAGACAAATTTACAAATAGATTGAGATACTTTATTGAACTTTCTTATAATGGCTCAGATTTTCACGGCTGGCAAAGTCAACCTAATGCAATTACTGTACAAGAAACAATTGAAAATTCTTTACAATTAATATTAAAAAACAAAGAATTAAAAATTGTTGGGGCAGGAAGAACAGATACGGGGGTACACGCAATGCAGATGTTTGCCCATTTTGATTTTAATCAAAATTTTGACAAAAATAATTTAATTTTTAAGTTAAACTCATTTCTTGGTAAGAATATTGTAATCAAAGATATCAGAAAAGTCTCTAAAAATGCACATGCTAGATTTGATGCAACATTAAGAGAATATGGATATTATATTACAAAGGTTAAGGACGTATATAACGTGGACACAAAATTTTATTTTTCAAAGAAATTAGATTTTAATAAAATTGATAAAGCAATTGAAATTATTAAATCAAATAAAAATTTTAAATCATTTTGTAGATCAAAAGCTGATGTAACAAATTATGACTGTTTAATAAATGATTTTAAATATGAAATTATTAAATCAGAATTAATATTTAGTATCAGTGCAAACAGATTTTTAAGAAATATGGTTCGTTCAATTATTGGAACAATTTTAGAAATAGGACAGTCAAAGATTTCCAACAAAGAACTTATAGATATTATTGATAAATCAGATAGAATTTATGCTGGCCCGTCTGTACCTGCTCATGGATTGTTCTTAACTAAAGTTGAATATCCTGAAAATATATTTGTGCAATGAGTAGTAAAACCAAAGTATACAATTTTAAGCTTTTTAAAAGGCTTTTAAAATATATCAAGTCGTACAGATATATTTTTGTAATCTCAATAATTTCAGTTTTTGGACTTTCGGTATTTGGTGCCTTGAGGCCTGTTGTATTAGAAAAAATAGTTGATGAAAACCTTACTGCTTCAAACTATGATTTTTTTCTTGAATATATAATTCTTATGGTTGCTTTATTGGTTCTTGAGGTTGTGAGTAATTACTCATTTATTTTTAACGCAGGTCTGCTTGGTCAATCCGTGGTAAAGGATATTAGAGTAAAGCTTTTTGATCATATACAGGATTTTAAAATGAAATATTATGATAAATCATCTGTTGGTATATTAATAACAAGAACAGTTACTGATATGGAAAGAATTGCAGACATTTTTGGGCAAGGTCTTTTCATGATTATGAGTGACATACTTAAAATGTTAATAGTTGCAATTGTAATGATTTACATGAATTGGGAACTAAGTTTAATTGTCTTCCTCTCATTACCATTTATTTTATTGGCAACTAAAATTTTTCAAAAATACATGAAGCTAGCATTTGATGAGGTTAGAAATGAAGTTGCAAATTTAAATTCGTTTGTTCAGGAAAGGGTTACAGGAATGAATGTGCTTCAGCTTTTTGCCAGAGAAAAAATTGAATTAGAAAAATTCAAACAAATTAATGAACGTCATAAAAAAGCGTGGTTAAAGACCGTATGGTATAACTCTATATTTTTCCCTGTAGCAGAAATATTTTCATCTTTAACTCTTGGTTTGGTAGTATGGTATGGTGGTATGAATACAATCTTGGATAATACTGCTTCAATTGGAGAACTTACGGCATTTATAATGATGATTCCAATGTTATTTAGGCCATTAAATCAAATAGCAAATAAATTTAATACTTTACTAATGGGAATGGTAGCAGCTGAGAGAGTTTTTAATATTTTGGATACTGATTCACTAATTCAAGACAGAGGATCGAAAAATGCTGATATAATTGACGGAAAAATAAAATATGAAAATGTTAATTTTTCTTATAACGAAGGAGAAAAAATTATTGAGGATTTAAATTTAGAAATAAATCCTGGGTCAAAAAATGCTATAGTTGGTGCAACGGGTTCAGGTAAATCAACAATTATCAAGCTGCTTAATAGGTTTTATGAATTAGATTCAGGCTCAATTTATATTGATAATATAAACATTAAAGATTATTCAATTTCTTCCTTAAGAAGGAATATCGCCTTTGTTTCTCAGGATGTACACCTTTTTTCAGACACAATATTAAATAACATCACTTTACAAAATAATAATATATCTTTTCTAAGGGTGAAAGATGCTGCTAAAGAAATTGAAATAGATGATTTTATCAGTTCATTGCCGAATGGATATAACTATAATGTTAAAGAAAGGGGGGTTGGTTTATCTACTGGCCAAAGACAATTAATTTCTTTTTTAAGAGCTTTTATAAAAAACCCACAAATTTTGGTTTTAGACGAAGCTACTTCCTCTATTGATACAGATTCAGAATTGCTGATACAAAAGGCAATAGAAAAAATTACAGAAAATAGGACTTCAATCATTATAGCTCACAGATTAAGTACAATCATAAAGGCAGATAATATAATAGTGATGGATGGAGGTAAAATTGTTGAGACAGGCACTCATGATGATTTATTGAAAAATATAAATGGACATTATCAAAAATTATATCAGGCTCAACTAAAGAAAGAAAATGAATATTTACTTACCTAGGATATATCTTTTTCTAATATTTTTACAATTTCATTTTCAGAGCTAAATGGGATAAATTCTCCACTCTTTAAATAGGAAATCTTTCCATTTTCTTCAGAGACAACTATTGCAACAGCATCTGTTTTTTCTGTTATACTAACAGCAGCTCTGTGTCTTAGGCCGTACTTACCAGAAATTTTTATATCACTATTTATTGGCAAAATAACCCTGGTAGCTTTTATTATATTATTTGAAATAATTATCGCACCATCATGTAAAGGGCTGTTTTTAAAAAAAATACTTTCTAAGATTGGCTGAGTAACGGTTATATTCATCTCATCACCTGAATTTCCTAAAAAATTTAAATTATTACTCCTCTCTATGACAATAAGAGCTCCTGTTTTGGTTTCACTCATATTATAACACGCAGAAATAACTGACTTTACGTCAGTTGTATCTCTTTCAAGCTTCTGATTTTTGAAGAATTTAATTTTTTCTAAAAATGAACCTTTCTTAGATAGATTTGCTGAACCAACCATTAGTAAGAATTTTCTGATTTCAGGCTGGAATACAACAATCAAAGCTATAATACCTACACTCATAAAACCTCCAATTATATTTGAAAGTAATTCCATTTCAAGAAGGACTGTCCCTCTCCAAAGAATATAAATTAAAATTATGCCAATAAATATATTGATAGCTACCGTTCCCTTAAGTAATTTATATGCATAGTATAAGAGAGTTGCTACAAGAATTATGTCAAGAACATCTACTATTGAAAAATTGAGTATTTCTCTGAAAAAATCCATAATTAGTTACTGCAAATATAAGATTAAAAAATTTTAGCCATTTAATTGGCTTACTATTTTAACGCATTCTAAGGCTTCTTTTACATCATGGGTTCTTAAAATATTTGCACCTTTCATTAACGAAATTGTATGCAATACTGACGATCCATTTAATGCTTTTTCAGGGGTTGTATTTAATATTTTATATATCATGGATTTCCTTGAAATTCCTATAATTATGGGTCTTTGAAATTCTTTAAAAAATTCAAGATTATTAAATAACTCATAATTTTGCTGAGTTGTTTTTGAAAACCCAAATCCAGGGTCAATAATTATATCATTTATTCCAAAAGATTTAGCTTTATCTATTCTTTCAGAAAAATATTTACATACATCCTTTGTCACATTTTCATAATCGGTTTTACTCATCATATTTTTAGGATTTCCCCTCATATGCATTAAAATGTAAGGAACTTTATGTTTTGAAACAGTTTCAAACATATCGGGGTCTAAATTGCCACCTGAAATATCATTTACTATATCAGCTCCTGAAATGATTGCCTCTCTTGCAACTATACTTCTAAATGTATCAATTGACACTATCGTTTCCGGAAATTTTTGTTTAAGTATTTCAATTGCTGGGATTACACGATTTAATTCATCCTCAATACTGATTTCTTTTGCTCCTGGTCGCGAACTATATCCTCCAACATCAATGATATCTGCACCTGAAATGATCATCTTTTCAATCTGTTTCATAATTTTATCCTGGGAGTTATATCTACCACCGTCATAAAAAGAATCTGGAGTAATATTTAAAACCCCCATGATTTTAGGAACTGAAAAATTCATTAGTTTCCCCCTTAAGTTTACAGTCATATAAATATGTTTAAAAATTTAAAGATGTTTCTTTGATGGTTAAAGATATTTAATCGAAATTTACGTAAAATTACTCCTAATTATGCAAAAAACCTTAAAGCAATATGATTATGTTGCATCTGTTTGTAAATCCCTTTTTGAAAAAAAATTGCATGATTATGGAAGTGCCTGGAGAATCCTTAGATTATCATCATTAACTGATCAAATTTTTATTAAAGCTCAACGAATAAGGGGGTTGCAAAAAAACTCTGTTCAAAAAGTTGATGAGGGTGAGTCTGAAGAGTTTATCGGTATTATAAATTACTCAGTAATGGCATTAATTCAAATCGAAAAGGGTATTTCTGAAATTCCTGATTTAAATGCTAATGAATGTTTGGATCTTTTCGATATAATGATAAAAAAAACCAGAGATCTAATGATGAATAAGAATCATGATTACGGAGAAGCATGGCGTGAAATGAGGGTAAGTTCACTGACTGACTTAATACTTCAGAAGCTCTTAAGGGTCAAACAAATTGAAGACAACCAGGGAAATACATTAGTTAGTGAGGGCATTGATGCCAATTATACAGATATTATTAATTATGCAATTTTTGCATTAATTCATTTAAAAATATGATTAAAATAATTGTTCATCTTTTTAGGTATTTTGTTGGTGCATTGTTTATTTTTTCTGGTTTAATAAAATTAAATGACCCAATTGGTTTCTCGTTTAAATTAGAGGAATATTTTGGACCAACTGTTTTTGATTTAGATTTTTTAATTCCGATTGTTCTCCCGATGGCAATATTTATTGTCATTTTTGAGGTCATGCTTGGTATATTTTTAATCATTGGCTTCAAAAGGGAATTTACTCTTTGGAGCTTATTACTGATGATAATATTTTTTACTTTTTTAACTTGGTACTCTGCATATTTTAATAAGGTAACAGATTGTGGATGTTTCGGGGATGCAATTAAATTAACACCCTGGGAGTCATTCACCAAAGATGTTATTTTACTTATAATGATTGCCTTTTTATTTGTTAAAAAAGATTTGGTAAAACCTAAACTAAACCTAAAGGTCCAAAAATTAATTATTGGAGCATCACTTTTGATATGCTTTTATATTACTTATTTTGTTTTAAATCATCTTCCAATATTGGATTTTAGAGCTTACAAAATTGGCGATAATATAATTGAAAATATGAAAGTGCCCGAAGACGCTCCAAAGGATATTTATGAATATGAATGGTTATTTTCTGAGGGTGATGAAACAAAGAAATATATTACAAATGGCGAATATCCAAATGCTAAAGGTGATTTTTTAGGAGTTGAAACAAAATTAATACAGAAGGGTTATGAGCCATCTATTTATGATTTTTCAATTGAAGTAAACGGAAATAATCTAACAGATGAAATACTTAGTGAAGATAAACTACTTATCTACATTTCTTATAATCTTGAAAAATTTTCACCCAAAGCCATAGAAAACATGAAATTATCTGCTGAAAAAGCGATAAATAATGGATTTAAAATAATTGGTTTAACTGCCTCCTCTATCGAGGATAGAAATGTTTTTATAAAGACAAATAGTCTATCTTTTGAGTTTTACACATGCGATGAAACAGCATTAAAAACTGTAGTAAGATCTAATCCAGGAGCAATTGTTTTGAAAGCTGGAAAAGTTGTAGATAAAAAACATTACAAGGATTTTTCTGATTTAAATTTTGATTAATTGTTAGGTTATATTTTAGATAAAATATTTTACTCTGCTATTACAATGTTTGGTGTTGTGACAGTTATATTTTTTCTTTTTAACGTACTTCCTGGTGATCCTGCTCAAATGATGTTAGGGCAAAATGAGAATTCAGAGCAATTAAATATGGTAAAAAAAAAATATGGATTTGATAAATCATTATCCAATCAATATTTTCTCTATTTAAATGATTTATCTCCAATTTCAATTCATTCAAAAAATAAGGATGATTATTCTTATTTTGATCAAAATTATTCAGGCATAGAATTGATCAATTTTAAAAAATCAACTATAAATTTCAAATATCCTTATCTAAGAACATCTTTTGTAAACCAGGGTAAAAAGGTTTCAACAATCATTGGAGAAACTCTACCAAATACTTTTATATTAGCATTTTCTGCTATTCTAATAGCCATTCTAATAGGTTTAATTTTTGGTATAATATCAGCTCTTAATAAGGGAAACACTATTGATGTTTTAATACAGTTTATCAGCACAATCGGAATGAGTGTCCCATCTTTTTTTAGTGCTATTATTTTTGCCTGGATTTTTGGATTTTTGCTAAAAGATTATACTGGTCTTGAAATGACGGGAAGTCTATTTGAGCTAGATGATTATGGAGAATCATTTAATTTAAAATTAAAGAATTTAATACTTCCTTCAATTGTTTTGGGAATCAGACCGTTAGCGGTAATTAGTCAGCTTGTTAGAAATGAGCTACTTAATGTTTTAAATCAAGATTACATAAGAACTGCAAAAGCAAAGGGTTTGTCCAGGTTTGTAATAATTAAAGATCACGCTTTAAAAAATGCTTTGAATTCTGTGGTTACTGCAATTTCTGGATGGTTTGCCTCACTTTTGGCGGGCGCTGTTTTTGTAGAATTTATTTTTGGTTGGAATGGCATAGGAAAAGAAATTGTTAATGCTTTAAATCTTCTCGACTTACCTGTTATAATGGGGTCAGTATTAGTTATTGCATTTATGTTTATATTAATAAATATAATGGTAGATATTATTTATATCAAATTAGATCCAAGAATTAAAATTAATTAAAATGAAGAGAAAAAAAATAGTCGCTGGTAACTGGAAAATGAATATGACTATTGATGAGTCTGTTAATCTTATCAATGAGCTAAAACAAATCTCAACAAATGATGTGGATATTAAAATTGCACCA